>CANQEH010000013.1 GCA_947594835.1 uncultured Acetatifactor sp.
ATAAAGAAAAACTGTGTGATTGGGAAGAGGTTTCGGCCTCTTCCTTTTATTTTGCCAACTATAATTTTACACTAACTGCACAAAAAAGCCCCGCAGAAACACAGGACGGAGCAAAAAATCTTTGCGCGACATCTCCATTTGGAACAGATTGGCTCTGGAAATCGAACATATTTTCTGTTATAATATTTTTAGTCGTCAGAAAAGCCAGAGCGAAAGGAGGCCAAAATGGATCATCCACACAGTTACATCGCCATCGATCTCAAGTCCTTTTACGCCTCCGTAGAGTGCGTGGAGCGGCGCCTGGATCCGATGACCACAAACCTGGTGGTGGCGGACGCCTCCCGGACGGAAAAGACCATCTGCCTGGCCGTATCCCCTTCCCTGAAGGCCTACGGCATCCCCGGCAGGGCGCGGCTCTTTGAGGTGGTGCAGCGGATGCGTGAGGTCAACGAAGGCAGACGGACCAAAGCGCCCCACAGGCGCTTTACAGGCTCCTCCAGCAATACTCTGGAGCTGACGGCGCACCCGGAGCTTGAAGCCTCCTATCTCGTCGCTGTGCCCCGCATGGCTTTTTATCTGGAATACAGCGCCCGCATCTATGAGCTTTACTTAAAATACGTCGCCCCGGAAGACATCCATGTCTATTCCATCGACGAGGTGTTTCTGGACGTGACCCAATATCTGGCCGTCTATCAGACGACGCCAAGGGCGCTGGTCGCCAGAATCATGGGGGATATCTTTCAGGCCACCGGCATTACCGCCACTGCCGGGATCGGCACCAATCTGTACCTGAGCAAGGTGGCTATGGACATTGTGGCAAAACATATGCCCCCCGACGAAAACGGCGTCCGCATCGCCAGCCTGGACGAAATGTCCTACAGACGCCTTCTCTGGAGCCACAGGCCCCTGACGGACTTTTGGCGGGTGGGGCACGGATATCAGAAAAAGCTGGAAGAAAACGGGCTGTTCACCATGGGCGACATTGCCCGGTGTTCCCTGGGCGGCCCCAGGGACTACCACAACGAAGATTTGCTGTACCGCCTCTTCGGCATAAACGCCGAGCTTCTGATCGACCATGCCTGGGGCTGGGAGCCCGTGACCCTGGAGCAGATCAAGGCCTACCAGCCGGAAAACAAAAGCCTCTGCTCCGGCCAGGTGCTCCAATGCCCTTACGACGTCCAGAAGGCCCGGCTGATCGTCTGGGAGATGACAGACCTGCTGGTTCTGGATCTGGTGGAAAAGGGGCTGGTGACCGACCAGATCGTGCTCACCGTGGGCTACGACATCGAAAACCTGTCGGATCCCGCACGGCAGAACCGCTACCAAGGGGAAGTGACCACCGACCATTACGGCAGGAAAGTGCCGAAAGCGGCCCACGGCACCGCTTCCCTTGGCCGTTTTACCTCCTCCACAAAACAAATCACCGACGCCGTCATGGCCCTGTATGACCGCATCGTAAACCCCGCCCTCCTGATCCGCCGGGTCACCCTCTCCGCCGACCATCTGACCGGGGAAGCCGCCGCAAAAGAGACGCCCTCCTATGAACAGCTGGAGCTGTTTGCAGACTATGAGGCGCTGGGAGAAAAACAGGCGGCAGAGGACGCCAGGCTTGCAAAGGAGCGGAAGCTCCAGGAAGCGGTGCTGTGTGTGAAAAAGAAATACGGGAAAAACGCCATCCTAAGGGGCGTCAACCTGCAGGAGGGTGCCATGGCCCGGGAGCGGAACAAACAGATCGGAGGCCACAAGGCATGAAAGAAGACCACCGCTATGACGACATCATCCACTTGCCCCACCATGTGTCCGCCAGCCATCCCCAGATGCCCCTGGCCGACCGGGCGGCGCAGTTTTCCCCCTTTGCCGCGCTGACCGGGCACGGGGCGCTCCTGCAGGAGACGGGGCGGCTCACGGAGGAATGGGCGGAGCCGGAGGAAGACCAGAAGGCCCTTCTGGATCTGAAGCTTCAGCAGATCCGCAGGGTCCTGTCCGGCCAGGATGGGGGCAGCGCACTGCCGGAGGCTTCCTTCACCTACTTCCAGCCGGATGAGAGAAAGCACGGCGGCACATATATCACCGTAACAGGCAGGGTCAAAAAAATCGACGAGTCCGCCCGCCGGATCCTGTTAGAGGACGGAACCGTCCTGGAGATCCCTTATCTGACCGCCATAAGTCTATTCCCCTGTGAGACAACGGAATGACGAAGGCAGAAGAGGCACGTCTGAAACTTATTGCGAAATAGTTGATACTTTGATACAATATGATGCAGTGAGAGAAAACCCGGAACCGGGAGAAAGCAGGCAGACCGTATGCTGGAATTTAAATATGACACGCAGCTTCTGATCGAGGGCGAGGGCCTCGACGAAGACGTCATCAGCGAATATTTCACCAGAAATTTCAAAGGAGATTGCCTTTTGGCCGTTGGGGATGAAACTTGCATCAAAATCCACTTCCACACAAACGAGCCCTGGAAGGTGTTGGAATATTGCGCCAGTGTCGGCGAAATCTATGACATTGTGATTGAGGATATGGATCGGCAGGCAAGAGGGCTGCAGGGCTGAGCAGCCAGCCCTTACCCCCACTTGAAATTTTCTTTCCCTGCTCCGAGCTCGAAATGTCCGTTCTGGTGATGAACGTTGCCCACATCACGGCTCGTTTTTTGCACCAAGGTCTGACGGGTTTCCTGCTGTTTTGTGAGAAAAATTACCACGCGCAAGTATCAGCGGCTTAATGAGCAGACATGAAATAAGCCATTTTTGCCACAACGATATAAGCATTCCACCCCACTGCTGGTTTCTCAATCGGATAGCCCAAAAGTTCTCCTCTGCTCCAAAGATAATAATTCACATCACTCATTTCATCTCAAAAATTACATCTTCTATGGACAGAATCGGACAGTTTACTTTCGTTTCCATCAAATCTACTATATCGTCAAAATAAGTGATTGGCGTTACCACAACTGCATCCACCTCCGCCGAAAAATTATCCGGCGTATATACCTTTACATTGCCCACCATATCCGAGGCTGCTTTGTCAATCCCAGCCACAACATCTATGCCTGTTCCTTCCAGTTCCTGAACCAATGTTTTACCTACATAATTCATTCCATATATGGCGATTTTTTTATAGGAATTTCGTTCAAAAAAATCCGCTAAATTTTTCCCATGTTGCTTTACATATACCCAATCATTCATAAGCATATACAAATCCATATGTTTGCTTGCCAACTCTCTGGCTTTCTTCAATTCATCAATCGTCGGTTTAACGACAACTTTAATACTTATCATTACACCACCCACTAAACCAACTATGATACCTAGTATTCCCAATAGGTTCTTTTTCATCTTAACCTCCAAATTTATTTAGGTAATTTTATCCGCTGCTTTGTGATTTTTCTTTCTCAAAATTTTAATCATATAGCCACACATCTCTGTTTTTTCCCTATAGATTTCGTCATTTCCCATAAGAAAACGGAATACGCTGACATCGCCATCTCATAATCGTCGTAAACTCTCTTATTCCATTTTTCGTGGTCGCACGTCCCACAAATTGTCTCCTTCCGTATCTATTGTAATAATAAAATACCTTTTCAAAGTACTACCGCCTTTTCTTTTTTCTGCAGTTTTGGACAATGCCTGAAAGATACCATAAAATATTAACCGCCATACTATGTCCAAAATATTTTTCTATTTTCCCAAACCAATCATATTTATTCAACATCGGGCTTGGAAATTGCAATCGTTCATCTTCACTGACAATATCTTTTACCCCATACTCTTCCGCTTTTATTTTTCCTTCCCGCAAGCAATCCCATAATTTCATTCCTTTTAAAGAATTAATAAGCACGCTTGATTGATTTGCCACCCTATAATCTTTTCTTTTCTCACATGGCGTACTGCGATCCTTTATGGTAATATCGCCAATTCTGTCCATCTGGGCAAACCTACATTGGCAACAGCTTTTTGCACACATTCCGGCGATATACATTTTCATATACTCGTCTTCGCATCGAGATTTATCATAAATAACCGCAGACTTATTCGTAACAGTCAAACCATAAGGATTCCTCTTTGCCCGGAACAAAATATTGCCCTCAAAATCTGTATCCATCTGTAATCCAACTACTTTGCGCAAATGCTCCGTGAAATATATGGGCATCACCACTCCATGACATACAAGATCAACCGTAATCAAATTCTCTGTATCAACATTTTTTAATCTACAGTAATTTAATAGTCCCGCAACATGGCATGGGAGTCCTATAAACAGGATTTTTTCCCCATTGCACAATTTGCTCGCGACCAAAGAATGCATTCCATTCATATCACTATAGACATATTTCGATCCCGCCGCTTTACGCATCTGTTTTTCATTTTTTATAGCAGTATAATTCAGGTTAAAATTCCCATCAAACAACACGCCTATGCCCGTTATTGAATTTTCCATGCAATATTCATACATCGAGCTGGCAATTCCACCTGACGAGGATCTTCTGATGACACTGCTCCTCAACGCATATGCATTAAATCCCTTCAATGGCTCTTTTAAATCTATATGCGCTGTATGCGGACACACCCGCTCGCATAAATGACAGTTAATACATTCTTCCTTCTTTATTATCTTTGTAAATTCTTTCCTGCCTGACACATTGATTTTAATACACTCTTTAGGACATATTGCCTCACACGCTCTACAGCCTGAGCATATATTGTTTTTCTCCATCCTTCAACATCTTCCTCAATATCTTTAATGATTCCGTTTTATTTCAACATAATCTGGTTCATTTTCCATATCATATTCCTTAGATTCTGCATTAAAACTGTCTAGGTTTAATATCTCAGCGACCGTTTTCAGTCTGTTTCCAGATTTTCTGTGAATATCTGTGAATATGAGAAAGCTTCTTTTCAAAGTATTTTTCATATTTATCATAGAAAACCCTGCGATATTTGATAAGTGCGTGGGGAAGTCTGGAAAATGTTCCTCCAGGCAGCATACAGCTTTATTTGCGGATGGCTGAAAGAATACACCCCCTTTGGCGGACAGCCTGAAAAGACATCTGTACTGACAGGCGAGAACCGCAGCCAGAAAATATCCTTACGCCTATAGGCCGCATTGCATATACCCATACCCGCTTTATCAATAAAGTAACAGGGAAAACTACATATCTACTGGAACGGAAACCACATACAAGTATCAGTGACGGGGTTACAGACAGACTGTTTTTCTATTATTTTAACTATTGTTTTTCTTACCCCCCACTTGAAATTTTCTTTCCCTGCTCCGAGCTCAAAATGACATTTGACAATGCCAAGATCCACTTTCTGCTTGACGCCAAACAGCCCTGTCTTTGCAGTCACAGTGTGGCCGTCCGTCAGTTCAAGCTGAAACTTCTGCTGGTTGACAGCAGTCGGCGCAAGGAGCGCTGCCTCCACGCCTTTTTTGAACCACTCCGGCGAAGCGGCAGAAAGATTGCTCACATCGGAAGCCGCTTTGCTTTTTCTGGCGCTTCCCTGTGTTTTCCCGTATCCAAGGGCAATGATGATCACTTCCTTTTCATCCTGCGCGGTCAGAACCTTGCTTTTCCCATGGGTCAATGCAACCCAGCAGGTATTCAGCCCAAGCTCCTGCGCTTTCAGGACGAGAAGCTCCCCGTAATACCCGCAGCGCTCCTCAAGGTCATCCGCTTTCTTTCCCACCATTGCAATGTAATTGACCGCGTTCTCAAACTTCCCATACTGCGCCATGCGGGAATGAAAACAGTCCGGCTCATCGTAAAAAATCTGTATCTGCAGCTTCCCTTTCTCGTTTAATTCCTCTATATACGCGCCCAGCTGTCCGCGGACGTCCTCCGGGATTTTCTTGTCCAGATACTGCCTTACGCTGTGGCGCTCTCTCATCAGTTCCATACTGTCTTTCATCAGTCCAGTCTCTCCCTTCTTGCCAGTCCGTTTCCAGATACAGGCGCCGCTCCCTGCCGCCGGTCATGTCTTCTATCTTAGCGGCTCTCCCCGATACTGTCAATATCGCGGTGCAGAAAAAGCCCCGCAGAAATGCCGAGTATCCGTAAGAAAGTTTTTAATGCAAAATTTGGATTGCGGCATCTGTCAGATTGGATTGGGACAGACAAAAAGCACGAAATATCCAGGGAATCCCCTTATGCTTCGTGCTTTTTATGGTCATTGGGTTCTGTGTGGGTTTTACTTCATAACCTTTTCCAGCAGAGACTTATAGCTGTCCACAACATCGTAAACGACAATGGCCGCTTGTAAAGTCTTTTATATTAGGCGAATATGCCGACAATGCTAAATTTTGTAGTTGTTCTTTTTCTTCTTTCGTGATGCGACAATCTTCTGTCTATGGAAGAAACAAATATGGATTTTCCTCTGACAACGCTTCTGTTGCTTTTTGTATCGCTTCCAACTCATCGTCTGAACATTCTATTGGCCACTCCCAAACCTCTGCCGCGTCAGCCGCAAAATAATCCCCGCTTCCGCTCCAGCATTTCCTCAATGTTTCTGATATAGAGGGCCACTTCTTTCACATTCTCGCACCGTTCGATCAGGATGCTCTCGCTGCCGTCCTGGGCCGCCCTGCGGCTGACCTTCTTGCTGATCGAGCCGGCGCCCAGCGCAAGAATGGTCTGCACTTCCTCCATAATCAGGATATTGTACAGGCCGAACTTTCCCTCCCTGGCGTAGCCCACATTCTCAAAATTGCCGGACATATTTTTCTGGCGGTACAGGTAATAGGGCAAAAGCCCCAGCCGCCTTGCGCCCTCCGCCGCGATAGCCATGGTTTCGTCCGTATTGCACAGCATGGAGACGCCGTTTTCCTGTATCCAGCGGTTCAGCCGGGACGCCCGTTTTATGGCCAGGGAATGTACCGTGAGGCTGTCCGGCCCCAGCTCCACCACCCTGTCCGCGGTGTGCTGTACGTCCTGCGCCAGTTCCCCGGGCAGGCCCAGGATCAGATCCATATTGATGTTGTCAAAACCGATCTCCCTGGCCAGCCAGAAGGCCTGCTCCACCTGCTCTACGGTGGCGCGCCTGCCGATGAGATCCAGCGTTTCCTGCTTCATGGTCTGCGGATTGACAGAGATCCGGCTGACCCCGTGGTCGTATAAGACCTTGAGCTTCTCCCGGGTGATGCTGTCCGCCCGGCCCGCCTCCACGGTGAACTCCTGGACGGTGGAAAAGTCAAACAGCTCCCGCAGCTTTACAAGCAGCCGCTCCAGCTGCGCCGGTTCCAGTGTGGTGGGCGTCCCGCCGCCGATGTATACGCTGTCCAGGATATGCCCCCGCATGACCTGGGCCGTCAGCTCCATCTCCCGGATCAGGCAGTCCAGATAGGTTTCCACCAACTCCCGATAGCCGCCGATGGGAAAAGAGGGAAAGGAGCAATACAGACAGGTGGTGGGGCAGAAGGGGATTCCCACATACAGGCTGTAGCCGTTTTGGAAATGCACCCTTTCCAGAAGGGCCCTCTCCCGCTTTGCAATCTCCAGAGAGAGCTCCGCCTTCTGCCGACTCACATAGTGACTCTTTCGATAATAGTCCAAAATGGCGTCGTCGCTTTCCCCCTGCTCCAGAAGGCCGTAGGCAATCTTGGTTGGCCGGATGCCTGTCAGGTTGCCCCAGGGAAGCTCCTGTCCCGTCTTTCGGCTGAGCACCTCGTAGAGGAACCGCTTAAACCCATCCTTAAAGTCTTTTGCCCCTGCCGCCGCGGCCCGTCCTTCCCCCGCACCGTCTGCCGGGCATTCCCCGGGCAGCAGCCCCTCCTGGGGCCCATTGTACCGATGCGGTGCGCCGTCCAGAATCAGATCCGCTCCGTCCTGGGACACCACAACTTTCATCCGGGCCTGGGGGGAGAGCGCAAGGCGGGTCTCCTCCCTTGTCTGGGGCGTCAGCACCTGTACCTGCTCCCCGGGGTAAAAAGCCTTTACCAGAGCCTGTATGTCGTATTCAAAATTTTCTTTGTTTAAGTCCACGATAAACATGATTTCCACCCAAATCCACTGTCTGCACACAGGCAGGGCCCATCCGCAGGCTTTGCCTGGACAGGCCCTGTCAGTCATTTTTCATCCTCCATGGCGCAGAATGGATTGTAACGCTTTTCCTGGCCGATGGTGGTGCTGTCCCCGTGCCCGGGATAGACCCGCGTCTCCTCCGGCAGCAAAAACAGCTTCTCCCGGATAGACCGGATGAGCGTCCCCATGGAGCCTGTGGGGAAATCCGTGCGGCCCACAGAGCCCTGGAAAAGGGTGTCTCCCGCCACCAGAATGCCTGCCTCCTCCACATAGTAACAGCAGCCCCCCGCCGTGTGCCCCGGGGTGGCGATGACCCGGATCTCCATTCCCGCCAGGCGGATGACCTCCCCGTCCTTCACATAGACGTCCGCATAAGTGCTGCAGGGGCGCCCCGCCTCCGCAGACACATTCATGGAAGAATCCTTTAACAGTTCCCGCTCCGCTTCCAGGGCGTATCCCTGCACCGGGGGCCTGCCCTCTGCCTCCGCGGCGGCATTGGCCGCATCCCGCAGGGCGTCCAGCCCCCAGATGTGGTCAAAATGCCCGTGGGTCAGCAGGATCCCCGCCACGTCGAGCCGGTTCTTCTGCAGTGCGCTGTAAATGTTTGCCCCCTTGTCCGGCGGATCGACCACCACCGCCTCCCTGCTCCCTTCCCGGTAGAGAAAGTAACAGTTTGTCTGGGCCGCCCCGATCACCATGCGCCCGATCTTGATGTCTGCCATCTTGCTTCCTCCTGTCTTGATCCCCCGCTTTATCCCGTGGCCCGCTCGATGTCGATCACGCTCTCGATGCTGCGGATCCTGTCGATAACCCGGTTTAATTCTTCCCGGCTCTCCACCTCAAAGGTGGTCTGCAGCGTGGCCATGCCCTGCTTGTTGGTGCGGGTGTTGACGGACAGGATATTGATGTTTTTCTCTGTCAGCGCCTTGGAGATGTCCGCCAGCAGGCCGCTTCTGTCATTGGCGAAAATATTGATCTCCGCCACATATTTCCCCTCCTGGTTCTCCGGCATCTGCCACTCCGCGTCAATCAGCCGCGCCCGCTCTAACTCCGGCAGGTTCATGATGTTGACACAGTCTGTCCGATGGATGGAGATGCCGCGTCCTCTGGTCACAAAGCCCACGATCTCGTCCCCGGGCACGGGGGAGCAGCACTTGGAAAATCGCACGGAGAGATCCGTGATCCCTTTGACCACAATGCCCCCCGTGCTCTTTCGGGAGAGCATCCTGGCCTGGTTGGCCGCCCCGGCCTCCGAGATGCTCTTTAGCACCTCCTCGTTGGTCATCTGCCGCCTGTGATCCCTCTCGTACAGCTCCAGCATCTTGTTGACGAGCTGGCCCTCTTTGAGTGCCCCGTGGCCCATAGCCGCCATCACCGCATCCCAGTCCCGGAAACCGTACTTGCGCATGACCGCGTCCATATATTCCGGCTTCATCAGTTCGGAAAGGTTGATGGATTTTAGCTTGCAGTAGGACGCCATCAGTTCCTTGCCCTTGACGATGTTGTCCTCTTTCAGCTCGTTCTTAAACCACTGGTTGATCTTGTTCTTCGCCTGGGTGCTCTTGACGATCTTTAACCAGTCCCGGCTGGGGCCCTTGGAGTTCTGGGAGGTGATGATCTCAATGCGGTCGCCGTTCTTGATCACATAGTCGATGGTCACCAGCTTGCCGTTGACCCTGGCGCCCACCATCTTATTGCCCACCGCCGAGTGGATGCTGTAAGCAAAATCGATGGGCGTGGAGCCCGCGGGCAAGTTTTTCACTTCCCCGGTGGGGGTAAAGCAGTACACATTGTCCGCAAACAGATCCAGATCGTTTTTCAACAGGTTCATAAACTCCCTGTTGTCGGACATATCCTGCTGCCACTCCAGGATCTGGCGCAGCCACACCAGCTTTTCTTCCTCCTGGCCCTCCACCCGCTTCCCGTCGGAGGCCTCCTTGTATTTCCAGTGGGCGGCGATACCGTATTCCGCCGCCTTGTGCATCTCAAAGGTGCGGATCTGGATCTCAAAGGGCTGTCCCGTGCTGCCGATCAGGGTGGTGTGCAGGGACTGGTACATATTGGCCTTCGGCATGGCGATATAGTCTTTGAAACGGCCCGGTATGGGCTTATACATCTCGTGGATGACGCCCAGCGCCGCATAGCAGTCCTTCACCGTGTCCACGATGATGCGCACCGCAAACAGATCGTAGATCTGGTCTAAGGTCTTGCCCTGGTTGACCATCTTTTTGTAAATGCTGAAAAAATGCTTCACCCGGCCGTCGATCTTGGCCTGGATGCCCGCATTTTCGATGTGCTCCCGCACTTCGTCCACAATGCTCTGGATATATTTCTCCCGGACGCTCTTGCGCACGGCGATGCGCTCCACCAGATCGTAATACACATCCGGGTGGAGATATTTTAAGGAGAGGTCGTCCAGCTCCGTCTTGATCTTGCTGATGCCCAGCCTGTGGGCGATGGGGCAGTAGATCTCCAGGGTCTCCCTGGCGATCCGCTGCTGGCTCTCCGGCTTCTGGTATTTCAACGTGCGCATATTGTGGAGCCGGTCAGCCAGCTTGATGAGGATGACGCGTATGTCCTTTGCCATGGCGAGAAACATCTTGCGCAGGTTTTCCGCCTGCATTTCCAGCTTGGCGTCAGACTGCTCGATGCTTTCCGACAGGGGAATCTTCTCCAGCTTCGTCACCCCGTCCACCAGAAGGGCCACGTCCTCCCCGAACTCCCGCACCAGGTCTTCTTCCGTCATGGCGGTGTCCTCCACCACGTCGTGCAAAAGGCCCGCCACGATCGTCTCTTTGTCCAGCTCCAGATCCGCCAGAATAATGGCCACGTTCAGAGGATGGACGATATAGGGCTCCCCGGATTTGCGCCGCTGATCCTTGTGGGCCTGGCTGGCCACATGGTACGCCTTCTCGATCATGGAGATATCGTCGCTGGGATGATATCTGCGCACATGAGAGATCAGCTCCTGATACAGTTCTTCCGGATTTAAAAATTCCTGGGATCCACTTATTTTGCCGTCGTCAAAAATGACATCCATGTATCCTCCCATTCTGCCGCTTGCGTCGGCTTCCGGCGGGCATTGCGCCCGTCCGGCCGGCCCTGGCTTGGTGTCACAGGCCGCCCCCGCTTTTTACATCACTTGCCCGGATAGCTGATGGCCGCTTCCAGACGATAGTCTTTCAGGCGCTCCCTGCCCTTTAACCCGGCAAGCTCGATCAGCACCACGACGCCCACCACCTGGCCGCCCAGGCTCTCGATCAGCTTGATCATGGCCTCCGTGGTGCCGCCGGTGGCGATCAGATCGTCCACGATCAGCACCTTCTGGCCGGGCTGGATGCTGTCCTTGTGCATTTCGATGGTGGCCTGGCCATATTCCAGATCATAGGAAATGGAAACGGTCTCCCGGGGCAGCTTTCCCGCCTTGCGGATCAGGACAAAAGGCTTTTTGTTGTTGTAGGCAATGGGCGTTCCAAAGATGAATCCCCTGGATTCCGGCCCTGCCACCACGTCGTAGTCCAAATCCTTTATCTTCTCCTGCATGGTGTCCACCGCCAGCTGCAGCCCATCCGCATCCTGCAGGACGCTGGTCACGTCCCTGAAAATAATTCCCTCCTCGGGAAAATCGGGAATGCTGAGTACATAATCCTCTAGTTTTTTCATATTCATCTCCATTCCGGAGCGTTCTCGCGACGGGGCGACGCGAATCTCAAATTCGCGTCTGCCATCAGGGCAATTTGTGACGCTCCAGCACAAATTGCCGTGTAAACAATAAGCTATCGAGCTTATTTTTTACACTGTTTCCTCCTTCTCTCCGCGCTGCCCCAGGCCGCCTACTGCCTGCGCCGCTCTCTATGCGCCGCCCCGCCCTGGGGTGCGGCCGTTTGCCTGATAAAGTGATCCAGAATCACGCTTCTCGTGACAATTCCGATGAAGACGCTCCTGTCGTCTATCACAGGGACGAAACTCTGCTGCCTGATCAGCTCTAAAAGGCTCTCCATGGTCATATCAATACAGGCCGGCTTTATCTTCCCGCACTGGATGATCTCACGGACCGTCGTCCGCTCCAGCCGCTTTGCCGTGCCCTCTACCTTCCGATCGCAGTAAAAAGCGTTCCAGAGAAAATCCCCCTCGCTGATGACCCCCACATACCGGTCTTCCACGTCGATCACCGGAATGGCGGAAAAACCGCTCCGGTGCAGGCGCTCCAGGCCCTGCTTTAAGGTCATCCGGTCCTGCAGATAGGACACCTCCTCCTTGGGCAGAAGAAAAGACGCTATGTTCACTGGGCAGCTCCTTCCTGCCGGATCTACCGGCGTTTGGCTCCACTGTCTATATACGCAGACACGGCAGAGCCCTCCCTGCCGTGTCCGTCATCCTACTTCTTTCCGCAGCACTTTTTATATTTTTTGCCGCTTCCGCAAGGGCAGGGATCGTTGGGATAAACCTTTGCATCCTTCACGATGGTAGTGGAAGATTTCTGCTCCTTGTAGAGCCGCTTTCTGGTCTCCTGGTCAAAAATGGCGTCCCATTCCTCCAGGCCGTACAGCCAGTCCGCATCGGCAGCCACCATGTTTTTGTACAGCAGCTCCTTGTCAAACCCAAGGTTTACCTCCGTGTCCTCCTCCATCTCCTCGATGGGGTTTTGTTCCTTGAGGCTGTCGTTTATGCCGTCCAAAAAACCGGTCATCGTCAGCACCGGCACGCCGAACCGCTCGGCCAGCTCCTTCACCGTGCCCTTCACCACCTGCTCCGGCTCCTTCAACAGCTCGGCGTAAATGTCCTTCTCCTGCTGGAAATAGGCCGACCAGATCTTCTTCAGCTTGTCCTGTCCCGCCGTCTCGTCATAGGCGATCTTTTTCCATTCCTCTAATAATGCCATAGTATTTCCATCCTCCTGCTTTCCGCCGCGGACTTTGTCCCGGCACACGGCGCAGCCATGCGCTATTGTATGTAAGTATATAACAAATTCGCATATTAAACAATATTTCCGGGGAACAATTTTAGGATTTTTTTCAGAAGACGGCGTTGTAAAACGTCCGTCTGAATGATATGATGAGTCTGTAACAAAAAAGCCGTCCCAAGACGTCACAGGGGGAACTGCAGATGGAATCTTCCGAAAAAAAGCCTTCCGAAAAAAAGAAAATCACTTCAAAACAGGTGGTGGCCCTGGCGGGCGTCGCCCTGCTTCTGCTTCTGTATCTGGCCGCCCTCATCGCCGCACTGGCCGACCGCACCGCCTCCGGCAAATGGTTCCAGCTCTGTATCTATGCCACCGTTGCGGTTCCCATCCTGATCTGGGTCTACACCTGGATCTACGGGAAGCTCACCGGGCGCCACACCATCGCAGACGGGAAGCCCCCGGAGGAAAAACCGTGACGGCGTCTTCTTTTTACCCTACGCCCAGCAGGGCCAGTTCCCGTTCGACCTGATCTTTTGTCTGGAACACGATGCCTGCAAACCCTTCTGCCCGGGACGCCTGCACATTCTCTTCCAGATCGTCTATAAAGACGCACTCGGCGGCCTTCAGCCCATAGCGGGACAAAAGCAGCCGGTAGATGGCCGGATCCGGCTTGACCAGCTTCTCCTGAAAGGAGAGGATGCCGCCGTCCGTATACGGAAGAAAGGCGAGCGCGTCCGCGCACTCCTTATATGCCTTGGCGGAAAAATTGGACAAAAAGTAAACGCCGTATCCCTCTTTCTTCAGGGCACAGATCCAGGGGATCGCGTATTCCCGGGGCGTCACCAGATCGTGGATATCGCCGAAGGCTTCCCTGAGCTCCCGCTCAATGGCCGGATCCAGGCTGATGAATTTCTGCATCACCGTCTCCTCATCCCACGCGCCCCTGTCTATCTCTTTCCAGTAGGGGCCGGACACGGAGGCCCGGGCAATCCGGGCGATCATCTCCCTGTCGTACCCCTTATCCTGTAAAAATTCCTTCCAACGGTAATCTGTCAGTACATTCCCGATGTCGAACACAATATTTTTGATCATACCTGCTTTTTTAAGCTGCTCTCCCTGTAAATGATATCCTCCCGGCTGGGGCCGTTGCTGATCATGGTGATGGGATAGCCGAGCTTCTCCTCGATAAACTCTATATAATTCCGGCAGTTGTGGGGCAGTTCCTCGTACTTTCTGATGCCCCGGATCTGGCAGTTCCAGCCGGGCAGTTTCTCAAAGACGGGCTTTGCCCTCTCCAGCCTGGTGGTCACAGGGAAATCGGTGGTCACTTCCCCGTCGATCTCATACCCGACGCAGACAGGGATCTCCTCCAGATACCCCAGCACATCCAGCACCGTAAACGCCACGTCCGTGGTGCCCTGAAGCCTGCAGCCATACTTAGATGCCACGCAGTCAAACCATCCCACTCTCCTGGGCCGTCCTGTGGTCGCGCCGTACTCGCCGCCGTCGCCGCCCCTGCGGCGCAGCTCCTCCGCCTCCTCCCCGGACAGCTCGGAGACAAAAGCCCCCGCGCCCACCGCCGAGGAATATGCCTTGCACACCGTGACAATCTGACGGATCTCGTAGGGAGGAATCCCCGCGCCGATAGCGCCGTAAGCCGCCAGGGTGGAAGAAGAAGTCACCATGGGGTAGATGCCGTGGTCGGGATCCTTTAAGGTGCCAAGCTGCCCCTCCAGCAGCACGGTCTTCCCCTCTTTCAGCGCCTGATCCAAAAAGGCGGACACGTCGCACACATAGGGCGCTATCATCTCCCGATACCCGTGCAGCGTCTCAAGCAGCTCCTCCGGGACGATCTGGGGCTTGTGGTACAGATGCTCCAGCAGCACGTTTTTCAGCGCGCAGACCCGCTCCACTTTCTCCCGCAGCGTCTCCTCGTCAAAGAGTTCGCTGACCTGAAAGCCGATCTTGGCATATTTGTCGGAATAAAAGGGAGCGATGCCGGACTTGGTGGAGCCGAAAGATTTTCCGCCCAGCCTTTCCTCCTCATATTGGTCAAACAGGATGTGATAGGGCATGACGATCTGCGCCCGGTCGGACACCAGTATCTTCGGGGCAGGCACATCCCGCTCCACGATGGACTGTATTTCCTGCATGAGCTTGGGGATATCCAATGCCACGCCGTTTCCGATCACGCTGGTGATATGCTGGTAAAACACGCCGGAGGGCAGAGTGTGCAGCGCAAACTTGCCGTAGCTGTTCACAATGGTGTGGCCCGCGTTGGCCCCGCCCTGGAAGCGCACCACAATATCCGCTTCCTGCGCCATCATGTCCGTGATCTTTCCCTTTCCTTCGTCGCCCCAGTTGGCTCCTACGATTGCCTTGACCATCTTATTTCCTCATTTCTGCGCCGTCTATCGCGCACAGCGCAATATAAGTATAATATAAAATTCCCCATAAGTAAATCGAAAAATAATCTGAATCAAAGCATCCAAAATTGAAATTTTAAATTCCACTCTCAAATCCTCTGGTGGAATTTAAAATTTCAATTTTGGGCAAGATTTTATTTGCTGTCATATCTTGCAAAACTCTGTCACTATGGTAGAATATATATGGGTGTTACCAAAACGGGTAGCGGTTCGCCTTTTGCCAAAATGAGTACATTTTGAGAACTTCCTGTATCGAAGGAGGGGATACATATGGAAAATACAGTGAAAGGTAAGTACCATTGATGTTCGGAATGATTTTGGAACTTGTCGGTATGGTAGTGACAGTTATCAGCATCGTCGTCACTACAATCAGTATCCGACAAACCAGAACAAATAAAAGGCATCAAAAAAGCAACCGCGCCGACCAAAGTTAGGTTGCTTTTTTGATTTGCAACTATCAACTGAGGCGAACCGTTGCTTTACGGTAACACCTTTTCTATGAATTATATTAGCACTGTTCAGCACTTCCGTCAACATTTTTTCTCATGCAAAATTTCTACCAAAATTGAAATTTTATTGGTATAAAAACAAGCACTACTTATATAAGGAGATATGTTCTTTGCTATATCTCATTGTATAATCTCTATATAGAATAGGGCACCTCCCGTCCCGTCTTTGGTAGTTAACGCCAGATTTTTTAGGAGCAAAACCAGCATAGATCTCTTCCAAATGCCCATATATTCGGGCTTTTTTTAGCTTAAGATTCTGCGAAACAACAAAGTTCCATGTATCACTCTTCTAATACCACCGGGCAGCCATCATAAAGCTCATTATCACTATATGCAATGACTCTTTCCGTTGCCGGGAGATTACCCTCTGCTGCTGCAAGACTATCATTTCTATCCAACAAAGTTACATCTCTCTTTGCAGCTACATAAGTATTTCCCAGGATTCCCTGCCGCTCTTCCAATACATATACAAAGCATTCCCATTTTCCATGTGCAGTGCATCAGCGGGCAGACAGGCTTGATATGACTTCCCACCCCATTCCAAAGAAAATGTAACTTCAGGCACATATTGTTCTATTGTCTCAATTTCAACAATACACCTGCATTTTGAATCTCTCTGAGTGCACTCCGTCAACTTTCCCTGCAGAACCATACTCCCCACAGTTACATTCACATCCGTGCCGAGTAATTTATCCACATTGTCATAATATCCGGAAAACTCACCTATAACCGATATCTCCCCCATTCCAATGGTTACAGCCTCCTCCCCAACACTGACAACCCAGCCATCTGCTTTGGCAAAAACACTTCCCTCCTGTTCATGTAACTGTTTCAGCAAATCTATATCTTTTTGCAAAATACTGATGCGGGAGCGCAATATTTCTCCGTATTTTTCATTTGCAACCTGAGACAAAAGAAAATAATACTCCAACAGTTTTAGTTCCTTTTCTGCCAGTTCTTCTTCCAGTGAAGCTGCGTTATATTGATATAACGCATCTGTGCTTTTTACCCGGTCTCCCTCTTCCACAAGATAAGAATCTATGGATAGCCCCTCCACACAACCAATCTGGGCTGTTTCTTCAAAGCTGATCTGACCTGTTCCGATAATTTCATGTGTAATATAATCTTTATGGGGATATACAAAACTGACCACAGGTGTATTATGCTCTCTCTGATACCAAATGTGGATTGTCAGGACAGTCATTACTCCCCAAAACAACATCCCAGCTAATATATAAATCTTTTCCCTTTTTTTCATAGCATCCCCTTATCCTATCCCTTTAAACCCGTATTTGCTATGCCTTCTTCCATCAAGTCATGCCCAAGCACAAAAATCAGAAGTGTTGGTATCAAAATAATAACGGACGCCGCTAAAGCGATTCCTGCATTTTCTTTTGTAATATTGGGTAAATAAAGAGACACCGGCCATTTTGAGCGTTGCTGCAAAAAAGTCATAGGGGCTTCGATGGCATTCCAATACTCAATAAAACTTAAAATAACAGCAGCTCCAATTCCCTGCTTTCCCAAAGGCAATCCTACCTGAAAGAATATACAGGCTTCTGCTGCACCATCCAATCTGGCGGCTTCCAACAGTTCATCCGGCACAGCTTTCAAAAAACGTGTCATGATAAAAACCGGAAAAGCCGCAAATACGCCAGGTAATATGATGGAAAAATGCGTATCTACCATATTCAGATGATAAAGTGTTAAATATTCCGGAACCATCAATACCTGAAAAGGTATCAGCATGAGGATGATATATAGTCCAAACAGATAGTCGATCCATTTCACTTTCCATTTGGCAAAAGCCCATGCAGCAGGAACCCCGATTACGATTTGTCCCACTACAATACAGATCACCTGCCCCACAGAATTCCAGAACATAACAAAAAATTCAAAAGTGCGTAAAAGCAATTCTTTAAAATTGCCTGCGCTAAAATAATATGGCAGGATTGGAACACTGGCATACCCTGTACTCCCCTGCAAAACTCCTCCAAAACTAATCCTGATCTCTTCGCCTTTCATAAAAGAACACACAACGACTATAAAGATTGGTTCTAACATGAACCATACAAGCAACAATGTTCCCACAAAGGCCAGTCCATTTTTTCTTCTCATACAATCATCTTTCCTTATGAATAAACACCTTTGTCCAACGCTTTTTGAAATAAAAGGGCTGACAAACTGACGACAATCATGACTAATACAGCCGCCGCACATAAATGTTCCAATTTGAGGTCTGCCAGCCAATGATTAAATAAATGCTGAATCAAATAAATGCTCTGGTCAGGATATTCTCCTGCAATCAGATACACCTCCCGGAAAGCTTTAAAAGCATTGAGCAGCGACAGAATAACAATCACGCTGCCATATGGTAATATACACGGCCATGTAATATAACGAAACTGCATGAATCTGTCTGCACCATCCATGTCAGCTGCCTCATAAATGCATCGGTCTATGCTATTGAATGCGGCCGCCCACAATATGACATCATATCCAATATTTCTCCATACATAAGTTATCACCAACACTCCAAATGCCCACTTACTGTTGAGGAAGTCAACGCCCCCGGCAAAACCGCCTGTTAATTTATCCAAAAGCCCATATCTGCTAAACATAAGTTTCCATACCAAAACAATGCTTGCTACTGGAATCGCCATAGGTATTAACATAACTGTTTTTCTGATATCATCCTTCTTCTTACTGACGAAATATGCTGCCAAAAGCGAAAAAAAGAGCAAGACAGGAATGCAGGTTCCCAAAAATAAAATCGTATTTTTCACTGCCAGTTGAAAAGACGGATTACCAATAACGCTGATATAATTTTGGAATCCTGCAAATGCTTTTGTAGTGTTATTTGCAAATGACCGCTTGAACATCTCTGCCATAGGAATGACATGAAAAACAGCCACTCCAACGATACTCGGCAAAAGCATCCAAAACCCCCATGTATTATTCCTGAAGATATAAGTCCACTTCGTTTGCGATTTCCTGTACGGCAGTTTCAAGCGTAACCTCTCCTTTCAAATATGCGGCCGCAGACACTTCCAATCGTTGTCTGACAACCTGATCACATACGACTGGAGTTTTCAACGACAAAATTTCTTCATACAGTCTGTTTCTGGATGCCGCATCCGGCCATTTATAATTTATCTGTATTCCGGTATCAGGATCACCGGTAGCGCCGCCTCTGTCACTGTCAGTGTCTCTCCATTTCTCAAGAGCTGACAGGCTTACCGGAAATCCTCCATGCCGGTATTCCGTCTCCTGAACTTCATAGGAAAGCGCTGTCTTTACAAATTCTATCGCCAGTTCTTTTTGCCCGCTTGCTTTATACACTCCCAAAAGACCATACGGTTCAAATAAATTCTGATAGACCGCATAATTTCCTTTCAGTTTAGCAAATGCAATCATTTCTGTAGCTTCGTCGTCAATCATTCCCTTCATTGTGCAGACCGCCAGAGACACCTGCCCGTATGCTAACCTTCTGGGTGAATGCGAAGAATCAAAATCCGTGATCTCAACCGCATTTACGGAATCCGATATTTTCTTCATATCCTCCAAAAACATCCTAAGGCTGTCCTGATCAATGTGGTTTTCATTCACTATGCTGTTGATATAAAAAGGCAAAAAGCTTTCAATCACTGTTTCGTATGATTCTGAACCTTCCACAAAATAGGGTGGTTCTGCCTGATTGGCATAATCAGCCAGGCTGCTTAAACTGCTGCTCCTGTTCATAACATCTTGTGTCCCAATGATAATAGGCAAACCGACTCTGGCTGGAACCGCATATATTTCTCCGCCACTCTCATAAGCAGTCTGTATATTAGGAATCACATCTGTTTCAGAAAGCATCCCGGATAAATCTTCTAAAATTCCCCTATCCACATAGGAATCCATCGGCAGACCATCCAAAACAAAAATGTCAGGGCCATTTCCTGCTGCAATACGCGCATTCAAAGTGCGCACCAGATCGCTTTCCGTCACCGCGCCCTCTGCGCTTTCTGCCGCCTCATAGACAATATCTATATCCGGATGTTTTAATCCAAACTCGCTGACCGCTGTTCTGATCAGCTCATTATCATATAACCCATAAATTGTCAGCTGATGCCCATCCGTGCTGACGAGTGATGAGTTATCCTTTCCGTCACCCTGCTGATATTGTACAAGCCTTCCACTCGTCTGATCCCGGTTCGTAAATAAAATATATATCGTTCCATCCTTTTCCTCAAACCACAGCGGAAAATATGCAGCATTTGAGAGCATTGTCTGCTCCGCAGCAACTACGGTCACACACTTTTCACTCTCCCTGTCTATTTCTATAATTCCCAAATCTCCAACCAAAAAGATACGATTCTCCACATTCATAAAAATCTGAGGCACATTCTGGTATTGTTTTGTCAGCAGTATTTCTTTTTCGATATTCTTTTGTTCCACATTATACAGGTAAACCCCCGTATTTCCATCATTATACCGTGCAGCATACTTACCATATCCTGAAAGAGCATATGCTTCTCCACCGTTAAAACTGTCTGTCAGCTCTCCATTTCTATGAATCTGGCAAGTTCCGTCACTTAGCATAGCTGCGACTGTATCCTTAGACAATACAGCTATTTTATTCACCACAGGATAATGATCCTCGTTTTCTGCTTTATGCCAGCCTTGCATATCTATTTCCCACTTTGCAACTTCCGATAACCATAACCCTGCGCGATACTTGACAGATACTGCTTCATATTGGTTATCTGCGCCTTTCACCGCTCTCGGATACTTGGAACTTTCCTAACCTTTTCCTCCATTTTCGGGCCTCCTTTCAAGATGATTTTCCTACTTTCCTTTTGCTATTTTACGAGGATACCATTTTTGAAACCATGCGGTAAATATCCCCATGATTGCTGGAAGAATTAAATTTATCATTCCAACATAACTTCCTGCGTCGGTGCCCATCATAAAATATGTCCAAATCGATGTTACTAAGTAGAGAATACCCCATGCAGCAGTCAAGATACGGTTGGTAGTAATAAACATAGGGTTTTTCAAGGCTTTTTCTCCGCCATAATCATTCATAGAATATTCTGCGGAGAGAGGTATTTTGAAACAGGCAGATATGCTCCACATCATACCAAATGCTAAATAAGACAATGGCATTATAGTAACAGCCGACAAGTTGATAAGCAGCAACATTGAAAATATGCTTACCAATGCGCCGGAAATTACATCATAAACTGTTTTTTTGTTTTTATAAAACAGCAAAGGTAATAAGCAGCAAACAAAAATGCTGATCATACTTCCCCAAAAAATATGTATATTGGCAGCTATCCAAAATACAATCCAGGGGATCAAAACATAACGCATATCTGTTTTTCCTTTTGGTGTTGACTGATCTTTTGTTCTATCTGCGTTTTGGTGTCGTCCAAAATATTCGTCCCATTTCAGCATTAAGTCAAAATCGCCTTCGACAGAATATAAATGTTTCATTAAAGCGTCAGAGCCTTCTATTTCTCCGGCAGCAATCGACTGCCATACAGAAAAAGGCGTATGAATTACCGTTGCTGGTTTTTCGTTAAATTTTTCAACAACACGGCTTTCCGTTTTCCCCAGGATAATACGATAGTGCTTTCCGATGTCTGTATAATCCATATCAAAGATTATGTCTGTTCCGCGATACGCTGCCGGATTATAAAGTGCAGCCATCTGCTTGGTAAAGGTTAATGAAAAATCTTCCTTTTCGCCTGTCTGTGTGATCCCCCAGCTTGCGTCTGCCATGTGTTCGAAAACATCTCTCGGAAATAACAGTTCCTGTAGTTTTGCATTTGTTTCTGCTTTTATACCGCCGGAAACATACTCGTGCCCTGCCTGTCGAACAACCGCCAAATATTCTTCTGTACGGTTTGATAATTCTTGTACGCTGAATAGTGCGCCTTCTCCACAAAATAAGGCAGCATAGTTCCCTTTGCCGTAAATCCTGTCAAATTGTGCTGTTACGCTATCGTAATTTGATTTTGCCGTATAAAATCCGCAAGTAGAGATTAAAACGTTTTTCTTTCCACTCATATCATATCTTGCAGGGTGACCGCCGCTTTCTGCATTAGAGAGCATGAAAGGCAGAGTGAGAGGAAGCTGTCGATCTATTACTGTTTTGAGCTTGCCTGGCAAACTGAAATAATATAATGGGAAACTCCAAATTGTGAGATCAGCCCATAATAACTTTTCAAGAACTATTTGCATATCATCGTAAATACAGCATTTTCCGGGAGTGGTTTTCCAACAGGAAAAACACCCAAGGCAAGAGTGAATATCCATCTGCGCAATATTAAGCCTTTCCATTTCAGGCAGGCACTCTTTCTGGGCATAGCAAATTCCCTCCAAAAAAGCGTTAGCAAGCCGAAGCGTATTGCTGCGTTCACCCTTTGGGCTTCCATTGATTAAAAGGATATTCATTTTCATTCCTCCATATTTTCCAAAAGGTGCATACAGTGTTCGATCCATTCCAGATACATTTGTGTATATCTCTTTCCAAAGTCAGCTGTCATTTGCCAAAATACCGCACTTTTTTTGTCGGGTATCATTTCCTGATACGATGTAATAGAAGCGTCTGTCTGTTGGAGAGCCTTTGAGCCAATGCGGTATTTATCGTTAAGTTGTTTGAAAAAATCCAAGCTGCTTGAAATGGGCAATTCACCCATAAAAAAAATTTTCATTAAAGTTGGAGAACGCATATCAATATTTACATCCGGGCTCCTTAACCAACGCAGCAACTCTTCTCGTCCTTCTTCTGTAATGGAACAGATATTTTTATTTGGTTTGCCCGATTGTTCAACAGTATGTTTTACAATCCATTTATTTTTTTCTAAGACAATAAGTTCACGATAAATCTGGCTGGTTTGCGCAGGCCAAAAGAATTTAAGTGAACTTTCAAAGGCTTCTCGAATTTCGTAGCCAGTCATATCCCCATAGTTTAGTAATCCCAATATTCCATGTTTAAGCATAACGAGGCTTTCTCCTTTCACAGATTATATATTCAACAAGTGGAATATAAATATTCTATTCCACTTGTTGAATATTGTCAAGTGTAGATGCTGCCTTCTGGCGGAAGTATGTTGCACGATGGCGGCTCTGATGATAAAATAAGGGTATAGATGGAGGCGTTACTCCGTCAGTTTCATACAGGGAGGGATGGAGCATGGATCCATCTGGTCAGAGGGAACGCGCAAATGTTCCCGAAAAGAAAAAAACAGCCACCATTGCGGTGCCGAGCGAGATCGCACAGAACATGAAGGTGGCAGATGAAGACGCCAGTTTTCGGTATGATGAGTCGGCGCGGAATTTTGTGGCGGAGAAACCGGTTCTGGCATATATTTTGAAAAGCGCACTTGACGAATATGCGCCATACACAGTGCAGGAAATTGCCGAACAGTTTATCGAGGGGAAGCCAGAGATAAAAAGAGCGGCAGTCCATCCAGATCATCCGAATAAAAAGAGTGACGCCGAGATCATGAGCGGGGACGCCAGGATAGAAGGGCTCCCCACCGCCGATAAATCCCAAAGGGATGGTACGGTTTATTATGATATCCGCTTTCTTGCGGTGCTACCGTCAAGCGGCGATCTGGTTGAAATATTTGTCAATGTGGAGATTCAGAATGACGATACCCCTGGTTATCCGATCCCGAAACGCGGCATTTACTATGCGGCAAGAATGATTTCTTCCCAGCGTGGAACCATATTTAAGGATCAGGAATACGGCAAAATTAAAAAGGTGGTATCGATCTGGATCTGTGAAGATACGGCTTCCTTCCGATCCGATACCATCAACAGATACTCTTTTACGGAAAAATGTGTAAGAGGGGATTTCCACGAGGAGAAAATGGACTATGACCTGATGACAGTAGTGGTGCTGCGGCTGGGGAGCAAGGGCGAGACCAGTGAGGACAACGCCATCCGGCTGCTCAGCAAAATGTTTTCCACAGAACTCAGCTATGAAGAAAAAATGGATACACTACAAAATGAATTTCGGATCAGTGTGAACAGGGAAATCAGCGAGGAGGTGCTAAACGTGTGTAATTTAAGTACAGGGGTTTATAATAAGGGGTATAATTCGGGCCTTTCCGCAGGTGAAATGAAAAAGGCCCGCGAGACAGCATATCGCCTCAGGGACAAGGGCATACCTGTGGAAGAGATTGCTGATATGATCGCGGTCGGGCTGGATACGATTCAGAAATGGTTTGCCGAGCGCGAAAAGCAGCTTGTATAAATTTTACTGAAAGAATCAGCCGACTACTCATACAAAACAAAAGTCAAATATCCTCCAAAACAATCCAGTACCGCTCCAGATCAATGTCCTCATCCGGTTCGTGGACGGTACATTCGTACACGCCTCCGTTGGCCAGGATGGTGCGGCGGCTGGCCGGATTGTCCGGCTCACAGGAGATCAACACCTTGTCCAGGCCAATCTCCCGGCAGAAGGGCAGGGTCAGGCGGAGCATCTCCTTTGCATACCCCTTCCGGCGCTCACTGGGTCGTGTGGAGTAGCCAATGTGTCCTGCGTATTTTTCCAGGTATTCGTTGAAATAATGCCGCACCTGAATCATAGCAACCACCTTGCCGTCCGATTCCCGGACAGCGAGAAACTGGGTTGCCTGCACCTTGCCCGCCGGAACCGTCGCCGGATCCATATAGCTGGTTACATCCGCCAGCCATTCCGCCGGATTTTCAGCCCGCCTCAAGGGGCCGCAGCCGTCCATGCCGCTGTCCGATTCCAGGCATTCCTGGCGGTAAGCCCATACCTCATCCAGATATTCCTCGGCAGGCGTCACCAATCGGATGGTATCCATACAGTTTCCAGTTTCCCCTGTCCTTTGCCCTCTTTCCTTTATCATCGCTTCCCAAAACCTCCCAAACGCCGATTCTGCCAGACCGGTGCCTCCCTGTTTTTGCTTCTCATGATATCACCCCCTGTCAGATAGCGTCAATGTTCTTTCTTTGCAAGATATAAATCTATGGTATCATAAATATTGATCGTACCGCCCGCTTCGTTGACGGCCCGCCGCATTTCTGACTCGAAGGCCTCCTTTCGCGCTGGATGGAGCGCCCTGTGATCCGAGTAGGTATTCAATAAATGAATGTATTCGTCTGTATCCAGTGTCCTCACACGTTTGTATAATCGATACTCCACGTTTTCAAATCCATGCCGTACCAGCTCCTGCGCCATCACCATGCAGTCCGCTTCCCCAAACTCCTTTTGTTTTTTGCCGGAAGGCCTGAAGTGATTGTACACTTTTTGACTTGCGGCATTGCCCGGATCATCCCTGCGATTGGGGAAAGGGTGATTCCAAAACAAGGCAATGCTGCCGCCCTTTTTTAAAGCTTTCATGATTTTAGGATAGGCTTCCTCCTTTGGCAGCCAGTGAAACGCAGTAGCGCAGTATATTAAGTCGCAACTGTTTTCTTCCACGGGACAAGACATAAAATCCATATTGATGACCTGAAAATTGCTGTACTCTTTATATTTTCCCGCCACAAATGCACTCAGATTTTCCCCCAGCTCAATCCCGGTTACCTGACAGCCCAACTGAAGAAACGGCAAGGTGGCCTGCCCAGTTCCAATGCCGATTTCAACCAATCTGCTGCCCGATTTGATTTGAGAATATGAGATGACATCTTCAAACAGCAGCTGTGGGTATCCCGGCCGATATTTATCATAATTCGCAGCGTCTTCGTCAAAGCTCACCCGTAACTCCATCCTCCGTCCCTCCTCTCTCCTGCCGAATGGATCAGAGAGCCGCACAGAATAAGGTTTTGATGCAGCCGTCCAGGTTTTCCGCCAAAAAACATCGGATACAAGATGCATTTAACGCTCTCGCTCTATTTCTGCAATTTGATGGACAATCTCAGAAAAACCTTCTGAATCAGATTCCAGTAGCCCATGCGTCATATTTTGCATCAGAAACATCCGTTTATACGGCGCATTTACTTCGTCAAAATATTCCTGTGCCAGTTGATAATTTGTCTGATAATCTTTGTCGCCGTTTATGTTATAAAAAGGTACTTCATAGTCCACTTTACCCTTCAGAGAAAAACTTGCAAATTCCTCAGAAGGATAAAAATCCAGATAAGCGCTCATCTCTGTGCGGAGGAATTGAATCCAGTCGGCAACGGAATAATACGGGTTAAAAATAACCGCTGAAATCAAATTGTAATCTGCACCGTTCGCCATCCTGTCATAGCCATATTTTTGCATAATCGTGTTTTTCACAGAAAAATGTTCTGCCGTAGGATTGTCCGGTGTCAACTGGTTTACCAGACGCAACATTTCCTCATCGTTTTGCGCCCATAGATACGCTTCCTGCTGGAAGGCCTGTTCATTTTCCAGGCAATCGACGAATTGGCCCGCTCCGATAAAACACTCATAATATTCCGGATATTCCAGCACCAGATTTGCACCGTATATGCTTCCCCACGAATGCCCTAAAATGGTCAATTTATCTTTCGAGAGATAATCCAGCACATACTCCGTAACTTTTTTCCCATCCGATAAAAACAAATCTTTTGTCAAAGCAGTATCATTCTGCTCCGGATCATAGCTTTTCCCGCAATTGCGCTGATCCCAGGTCACTATCGTGTATACATCCGCCCATTTTCTTGTGATCACATAATCAAAATAGCTTGTGGATGAGCCAGGCCCTCCGTGTAAATATAATAAAACCGGATTATCGATATCTTTCCCATAAATGCTGATCCACTGCTTTGTGCCGTTCACATCAAGATACATCGACTCATTGATGCCTCCTGCGGGGGATTGCCTGCGGACCGCTTGCCCGATTGCCCTCACCAAAAAGAACACTGTGACGAAAGACAAGACCAGCACTGCCGCCCATTTCATCGCTCTAAAGATTCTGCACTTTTTCTTCATCTGCTTCCTTCCGAATCCCGGTGGATTCCACAAACGCATACCTGACGCTCATTATACACCCAAATCATGAAAAAAGCTACCGCCGTCCACCCAATGCCCCCCGGCGCCTCTCACACCCCTCCCCCGCCCCTTCCCCTTGCAATTTTTCATCCGGGAGCGTACAATAAAGGCAAAGAATGCTTCCGGGAGGCATACAATGTATCGCAGGAAAAGACTAGGCGTTTTCGTGTCACATATCTATGGCGATTACCAGCGCAGGCTCTGCGCCGGGATCATCCGCAGGGCAAAGGAATACGGGTATCAGGTGGAGATCTTCACCTCCAACGACGGGGAGGACGTAGGCGATTACGGCCTGGGGGAGTACAGTCTTTTACACATCCCCGACCTCAACCGCTGCGACGGCGTCATCCTGGCCTCCAGCACCTACCTTCTGACAGAGATGGCGGAAAAGATCAAGGAGATGCTGCAGGAGCAGTTTCGCGGCCCCGTCATCGCCATTGAACAGAACAGTTCCCCCTTCCCCCGGGTGGCCTTAGAAAACAACAGCCCCGTCAAGGATCTGGTGCTGCACCTGGGCAGGGTGCACGGCTACACCAGGATGCTCTACCTGGGCAACCAGAACTACCCAGACTTTAGCTCCCTGCGCCGGGATTTCTTTCTGGAGGGCCTCTCTGCCCTGGGGCTGCCCGCGGAGGGCTGTGTCCTGACCTGCGACGGCACCCAGCAGGGCATCTCCTCCGCCCTGTCCGCTGTGCTGGAACAAAACCCCCTCCCCCAGGCCATCGTCTGCTATAACGACGCCCTGGCGCTGGATGTGATCGGCTTTCTCCGGGCCCGGGGCGTCCGCGTCCCCGGGCAGGTGGCGGTGACCGGCCTGGACACCCTCGCTTTCGGCCAGCAGACCTCCCCGGTGCTGACCTCCGTCACCTTTCCCATCCAAACGCTGGGAGAGACGGCGGTGGAACTGTTTTTCTCCGCCTCAAAGGGCGAGACCGTCCCCCCTGTGACCTATGTGTACGCCTCCCCCAGCATCGGCGCCTCCTGCGGCTGCAGCGTAAACGCCCCGGACGCCTACGCTTACGCCCGTTTTCTGGACAAGGCCATCGTCCGCCGGGAGACGGAACTGATCCAGAACATGAATATGGCCGCCAACCTGCAGGGGGTGGACGACCTGGACAAGGGTATGGATCTGATCGCGGACTTTGTGAAGAAACTGCCCCACTGCCGCCAGTTCTACTTGTGTCTCTACGACGGCTGGGATCGGATGCCGGGACGTCTGCAGGAGTTCTTTCCCTCCGGGGAACCTCAGGGCTCCGACACCGTCCTCTTAAAGCTTGCCATCAAGGACGGCAGACGGCTGCCGGAATGTACCTTCCCCCGCCGCAGCACCCTGCCGGACTATCTCTATGAGGACGGCAGTTCCTTCCTCTACGCCTCCCTGTTCTTCGCCGGACAGCACTTCGGCTACCTGGCCCTCTCCTTCGACGGGGATACGGTTGGATATGACTTTGCCTTCGTCTCCTGGCTCTTTAATGTGAACAATATGTTGAAGAGCCTCTGCGACAAAAAGAATCTCGGACTTTTGGCAGACAGGCTGGAAGCCCTTTACACCAGGGACGAACTGACCGGGCTGATGAACCGGCAGGGCTTTGGCCGGGCTGCCGCCCCGGTCTTTGAGCAGGCCGTGGCAGACAAAAAGACAATCTGCGCCATGATGTTTGACCTGGACGGCTTAAAGCACATCAACGACGCCTACGGCCACCCGGAGGGAGATTTTGCCATCCGGGTGCTGGCCCGTGCCCTGAAAAACTCTGTGGAGGAAACCTGTCTCTGCGCCCGGCAGGGGGGAGACGAATTCCAGCTTCTGGTTCCGGACTGCGACGGGCAGGCCGCCGCACAGATCCTTGAGAAAGTGCAGAAATATCTGGACAATTACAACCGCCTCCACACCAAGGAATATCTGGTGCAGGCCAGCGGCGGATACAGCGCCCGCGTCCCCCAAAGCCCGGCAGAGCTCTCCGAGATGTTCCGGGAGGCGGATCGGGAGATGTACCGCATGAAACAAAAGCATCAGGAAGCCTCAGCCCTTAAATAGGGCGTTTTTCCGATACTCAGTGGGCGACACGCCGCAGGACGCCTTAAAGATCTTCATAAAATGCTTCTCGTTTTCGTATCCCACTTTCGCGCTGATGTCCACCACCTTCATATCCGTCTCCTCCAGAAGCCGCTTGGCCTCCTGGAGCCGGATGTCCTTTAAGTAATTCACAAAATTGCTCCCTGTATACTGCTTGAACACATAGGAAAACAGGGAGTAATTCATGGAGATGTGGTTGCTCACCACCGCCATGTTTAAATCCTTGTCGAAATTTTCCTGGATATAGTCCACCGCCTGTTTGATCTTCTGCCTGTTCTTGTAATCGTCAAACCGGCTGTTGACCGTCTCTCCAAAATCCGTCAGCCACCCGGTCATCTCCGCCGCATACTCCTCCATGCAGGGATAGCGGTACAAATCGTAATACCCTTCCACCTCCCGCTCATCCACCTTCAAAATGCCCGCGTAGGTGCTTCGGATGCCGTCCAGCAGCATCCGCATCCCGTTTTCAAAGACCTGGGGCGCATAGGCTCCAAGGGAAGCGTTCTTAAAGATGCGGCCCAGCTGTCTTAGGCCCTCCTCATACTTGTCCGTGCCGAGAAGCTGTACGATCTGCTGGATGGAACTCTCCTCCAGAGCCACCCCCCCGGACCTGCCTGTGACCATCTCCGAATAGGCCACCGCGTGTTTATTCAGGAAAAAGGCCTCCCTGCGGGCGTCGTCCGCCTGGCTGCAGGCCTGCTTGAGCGTCTCAAGCCCTCTCCAGGGGCCGCTTGTCCCCACATACCGCCCGGGGAGCTCCTCCCTTAACAGGATGGGCAGATGGCGCTCCGAGACCAGATAATATTCCCTTCCCTCTACACCGCTTAGGTAGATGTAGGGAGCCCCGTCTTCCGCCTCTGTCTCTCCCCCGGTGTCCCTGGCGCACACCGCATAAAAGTTCCCCCCGAAAAAGCTCCCTTCATACTGCTGGATTAAAAGCTCCTTTTCCTCCTGGGGCAGATTGTCGTTTAAGATGGCGTATTTTAACTGCTGGCAGCCCAGGGAATAATCCGCCCGGCGGCTCTCCTGCCCGGCGGCGATCTCCCCGTCCAGCCTTTGCAGGATCTCCTTTACCTTTTCCCGATCCACCGGCTTTAACAGGTATTCCCGCACGCCGCCCCGCAGCATCTCCACCGCGTAGGAAAAGTCGTCGTAGCCGCTGACCGCCACCGTCAGCGGTTTTACGGGCAGCTCCTGCATGGCTTTCACCAGCGCGATCCCGTCCATCTTCGGCATCCGGATGTCCGTGAACATCACGTCCACCTTCTGCGTCTTTAAGATCTCCAGCGCCGCCTCCCCGTTGCTGCACTCTAAGATATTCTCCACCGGGACGCCGCTCCGCTGCACCATCACCCGCAGCCCCTGCCGGATCAGCTTCTCATCTTCCACGATCAACAAGGTGTTCATCTGTCTGCCCTCCCTCTGTCATCGTCCTCATGGGGATCCGCACCATGATCTTGGTGTAAAGCCCCAGCCTGGACGCGATCTCTATCCCGTATTTTTCCCCAAAATTCATTTTGATGCGGTCCTGCACATTCTTCAGCCCGATGCCGTTGCCCGAGCCGCCGGAGGTCTCGATCTCCCCGTTGATCTTGCGGTACAGGTTTTCCACTTCCTCGCCGCTCATCCCCCGGCCCGCGTCCGTGATCTCGATGATACAGTCCTCCCCGTCCCGGATCCCCTTCACATAGATGCTGGTGTCCTCCGCAATCTGCTCGATACCGTGGTAGATGGCATTTTCCACGATGGGCTGCAGGGACATCTTGGGAATCTCCTGCCTGCGGATCTCCCAGGGGATGTTTTCCGACAGATAGATCTCATAGTCGAACCGCAGATTGATCAGCTTCAGATAATTGCGGATGTACTCCATCTCCTCCTCCACCGTCACATTGCCGCTGGTCCAGTGCATACTGTACCGCAAAAGCTTTCCCAGAGCCGTGATGGCGTCCGAGATGTCGTACTTTTCGTCGATCTCCGCCATCATCTTGACAGACTCCAGCACATTGTAGATGAAGTGGGCGTTGATCTGGTTCTGCAGGGCCCGCACCTGGGTATTCTTCACCAGAAGCTCCCGCTTTAAATTGTCGTCCGTCAGGCGCTTGATGCTCACTAACATGGCGTTGATCTGTTTGCCGAGCTCCCCCATCTCGTCGCTGCCGCCCTCCGGGATCACCACCTCCAGATCCCCCTCCTGCACCTTGCGGATGGCCGTTAAGATGCGGTACAGACGGCCCAGCACGGCATTCACCGTCCGGTTGATCATATAGCCGAACAGCAGAACCAATGCAAAGCCCGCCACGATATAGACGGCCCGCTGGCGGTACACCTGTCCGATGTTTCCGCTGATATCTTCCACCGATAAAAGCGCGCCGCCCAGCTCTTTGATGGGCTGGTACCCCGCCACCAGCTTCTGTCTGCCGCCCAGGTAGGACACCTGCTGCCCTTCCTCCGCCTGCCGCCCGTTTAAGAGCTTCTCCGCCAGCAGGCGGTTTTTCTCCGTGTCATTTTCCTGGGAAAAATAATACTGCCCGTCTTCCGTCACAAAGCAGGCCCATTGCTCTTTTGCCTCCTCATAGACCATGGGGAACATGACGTCCATGTACATGGCTACCTCCAAAACCGCCAGAGGCTCCCCGTCGTAGGTCTCCATGGGGGTCACAAGGGATAAAAGGGCCCTTCCCTCGTTGAGCCGCCCTGCGTGTTCAAACAGGCTGTCCAGATAGCCGAACTGCCAGCCGAAAAAATCCTCCTGCCCCGCCCAGGCAAGGTTTTTCATCCGGCTGCTGCGATAGAGGATGGGCATCATCTCCTGTAAGCTGTCGCTGTCCACATACACCCGGGTCTGGTACAGAGCGGAATTGTTGTTCACCATCCGCTCTAAGGAGGCCACGTCCTGATTGTAAAAGTCCAAAAGCTCCTGGGTGGTGTATTCCTCCCCGTCCTTCACGGCGTTTAAGAGATCCGACAGGGCGTGGTCGCTTAAGAAAAACTGGGTGGACATATTGATGGTCTCCACATTGCCCGCCGCCCGCTCGTATGCCTCGCTCAGCCGGTAGCCCATGGCGTCCATCCGCTCCTGTATCACGTTGTCCTCCATGCTTCGGAACAGCCATCCCCCCAGCGCCACCATGGGGATCAGCACAAAGCAAAGGGAGATCAGCGTAAACTTCGTATTCAGTTTCTGCCCGTCAAACCATTCCTTGATCCGCTTCACCCCGTCCTCCCGGTCTGCTCGATCTTAAGCCGCTCCTTCAGTTCCCGCATCTGGCGGGTGCTCTCCTCCAACACCAGGCCGTACCCCAAATCCTCCCGCTGTTCTAAAAATTCCGCAAAGATCCGGTCAAATTCCTCCTCGGTGGGCGCTAAGAGCAGCCTTGGCAGCACCCGGCTCCAAAGCTCCTTTACCTTCATGTCCGCCTCGCCGGCCTCGGTGTTTCTGTCAAAGCTGAACTCGTACTGGCCCAGGTAATGGCTGTATGGATACGTCCACTCCTCCAGCTGCCCGTTGGGGGGCGAAAGGGGCTGACGCCACTCTAACTGTCTGGCATTGTCCTGGAGCATCCAATAGGTGTTGTCCGCGCCGTAGATTTCGTTGTAGGTCTCCCTGTCCGTCTGTAAAAGCTCCTGGACTTCGGGCCGCACCAGGGGATGTCCGTCCACCATGTCGTAGGTGACGCCCTCCACGCCCAGATAAGTGAGCATCTGCCCCTGGTCGCTCATCAGGTAGGAGAGCAGCCGGATGGCCCGGTCCGGGTGCTCACAGTTTTTGGAGATCAGGGTCACCGTCCAGCCGTTGATGCCGGAACCCGGCAGCACAGGGTCGTCCCCGGCGCTGTTTTTCGGCCCGTCCACCGCCATGTAGATCTTGTTCGGATCTTTGGCGTAGAGCGCCGCCTGCTGATCCGCCATATCCGTCCGCTGGTACAGCATACAGAAATACTGCCCCCGTTCCAGCTTTTCCTCCATCTGCACCCGCTGGTCGATAAAGATATCCTCCTTGAGATACCCCTCCGCCCCCAGGGTCCGGAAAGCCTTCAGCCAGGTGATGTAGTCCGGGTCCGTGTACCTGTCCAGATACACCCCGTCCTTTTCGTAGGGCACCGCCAGAAAATTCTGCAGATACTGGTCAAAGGAGACGCAGCCCGTGCTGTTGAACACATGGGAGCCCACGGGGATCAGTGGATACCCGTCCACCTCGGGGTAAGCCTCCGCCGCCCGCTTCACCGTGTCGATAAAGCCCTGTGGGGTGGTCATGTCGGGACACCCCAAAGCCTCGTAGATATCCTTTCGCACCAGAAAGGTCTGGTTGGAGGCGATGTTTTCATACTTCTCATAGTCCTCAGGGGAGTAGGAGGAGTTGGGATAGCAGTACAGATTGCCGTCCTCCCTGGTAAACCAGGACACCACCGTGGGATCCGCCTGCTCCCAGAAGGTGACGTCGTATGCATCCGCCAGCTCATTTAAAGCGCAGACCATATCCCGGTCTATCATGGTGTCCACCGCGTTCTCCCACCAGCCCAGGGTGATCAGATCCGGCAGGGTGTCTGAGGAGATCATGGCGTTAAACTTTTCCTCCTCGTTTCCGATGGGAGTCAGGAAGCGGATGGAGACGCCCGTGTCCCGGGTGATCTGATCCGACACCAGATTGCCGCCCCAGGGGGTCTGATACCAGGCGTAATTGATATACCAGTCCAGGGTGACGGGCTCCGGGGCCTCCTTCTCCTGGGCGTCTTGCGCCCCCTGCGCTCCCTGCCCCTCCTGCCCGCAGGATGCTCCCAGCAGGGCCGCCCCCAACAGGATGGCGAAGGCCGCCGCCTTTTTTTGTCTCCCGAAACCGTCTCCTGCCCGCTTCATCCTTCCGTTCCTCTCTTCCGCCTCATTTCGGCCCGTCTGCGTCCGTCTGTCCTTTTTTCAGTATATCCCCAAACACGCAAAAGTGCAAGGAGGATACCCCCCTTGCACGGTTTGCCTTTCTCTTATTCTTTCACGCTGCCCGTAGAAATACTGCTGATGATGTACTTGGAGCAGAAGCAGAACACGATCATGATGGGCACGATGGAAATCGCCAGCGCCAGGTAGATCGCGCCCTGGTTGGTGGCGATATCCTGGCTGGAGCGCAGGGAGGATACCATCACGGGCAGGGTCAGCTTTTCGGGTTTATGGATCAGGATCAAGGGGAGCAGGTAGGAGTTCCAGTTCCCGATGAACCCGCCGATCGCCATGGTGGCCACGCCGGGCGCCATGATGGGGAACACGATGCGGTGGAAAATGTGCAGTTCCTTTGCGCCGTCGATGCGGGCCGCCTCCAGAAGGCTCATGGGCAGCACGGACAAAATGTACTGGCGCAGGAAGAACACGGTGCCGGTGGAGGCAATGGCCGGGATGATCAGGGGCACATAGGTGTCCAGCAGCCCAAGCTTCACCACCAGGTTGTAAAATCCGATCAGGCCAAGCTGGCCGGGGATCATCATGAACACCACAATGGTGTAGAAGATGATGTTCTTTCCCTTGAATTTATAGACGGCCAGAGCGTAGGCGGTCAACGCGGAAAAGTATGCCATCAGCACGGTGGCGGGCACCGCCACCTTTAAGCTGTTCCAAAAGCCCAGGAACAAGTTGAAGTAGCCGAATACCGCCTCCCAGTTCTCCTTCAGGCTGTGGCCCGGGATCAGGGTAAAGGAGGTCATGATCTCCCGGCCGCTCCTGGTGGCGTTTACGATCATCAAAAGGAACGGGAGCAGGCAGGTCACTGCCAGCGCAATCAGGAAAATATATAAGAGCGTCTTTTTGATCTTGAATGCCATGGTCATTCCTCCCCTCTGTTCATCACCTTAAACTGGATGATAGATACCGTCAGGATCATCAAAAACAGCACATAGGCGATGGCGGATGCGTAACCCATCTGTCTTGTCTCGAAGCCGAATTTGTACATATACATGGTCACGGTCTGGGTACTGCCAAGCGGGTCTCCCTTGGTGCCGCCGCACATTAAGAAGGGCAGGTCGAACATCTGCAGGCCGCCGATCAGGGAAGTGATGCCCACATACAGAAGGATGGGCCGCAGCAGGGGCAGGGTGATCTTTCCGAAGATTTTCCATCTCCCCGCGCCGTCGATGGCGGCTGCTTCAAAGTAGTCCCGGTTGATGCCCTGGACGCCTGCCATCAGCATGATAAAGGAATTGCCGAACCAGATCCAGGACTGTATCACCGATATCACATAGGGGGCCGAGGAGGTCTGGCCCAGCCAGTTGATGGGCTCGCTGATCAGATGAGCCTTCATCAGGATCTGGTTGAAGGTGCCGAACCGCCAGTCTAACAGCGTCTGGAACAAAAACGCCACGCTGGTCACGGCGATGATATTGGGCAGATAGAACAGGGCGCGGAAGATTCCCAGGCCCTTCATCCGATATTTCATGTCGCTGAAAATAATGGTGAGCAGAAACGCCAGGCCCAGCTGCAGCACGATGTTCACGATCCAGATATTTAAGGTATGCAGCAGCGCCTTCCAAAAGAATTTGTCCTGGAATACCCGCAAATAGTTGGTAAATCCCAAGAATTTCATGGCGCCGTAGCCCTTGTATTCCGTAAAACTGATGTGCAGGGTGCGTAGCACCGGATAGACGCTGAACACCAGAAACACAATCACAAAGGGCGCCACAAAAAGATAGGCCATGTTGTTGATGTTTCTTCTTTTCTTTTTCGCAGTCTTTGCTTTCGCCATACCTCTCCCAGCCTTTCTGAAGCTTATTTGCCCGTGGAATCTCTCTCCGCGGAAATCGGGATGGAGGGTTTATGGCCCTCCATCTCGCAGTGTATGCTCTTTCTTACCTTTACAGTCCCAGGGAGGACAGGATGCCCTCGCGGTCGATCTCGATGTCGGGATAGGTAGCTGCTACCTCGTCAAAGAATTCGTTGATTGCCGTAACCTTGTCGGTCTGATTTTCCTTTACCTTCGTGATCGCTGCGCCCCATGAGTTGCCGATGGCAGTGTCATACTGGGTCACCTTGGAGTAGTCGATGCCCTCTGCCAGCTCCAGCCACAGCTTGTTGGTCTGCTGGTTGTAAGTAGGGTTCACATCATCTGCATGGGCTTCCAGATAAGCCACCAGGGAAGAAACGTCGCCCTGAGAGGTCTCGCCCCACCAGGTAGCGGTATCCATATCCAGGGTAGCGAACTTGATGAACTCCCAAGCCAATTCCTTGTTCTCGGAGAAGCTGCTGATGCCGAGCCAGGAACCGCCGCCGAAGCCGTATGCAGGGCCGCGGCAGATGCCCCAGTCGCCCAAGGTGTCGCCTGCGTTGTCACGCATGGTCAGAGCGCCCCAGGAAGGAAGGCCGAATGCGAATACCTCAGCGGTGTCCATCCCCTCGGTAGCTGCCGTAAAGGAATCCTTATCCCATACGTTCATGTCGTCGGTACCCCACTGGGTCTCAGCGGTCAGAATGGGAACGGGGCCGCCCATTGCCTGATACCAGGGCGCTGCCCACTGTGCAGCGTAAGCGGTCAGATCTTCCTGCCAGAGCTGTACGCACATATCCATGTACTCCATTCTGGAAGGGTCGATGTTTAACTTGCCGTCGATAACCCATGCGCTGTCGCCGGAGAAGTAGTTGGTCTCAGCCTCGGAAGCAAAGATGCGGTAGCCTGCATCCTTTAACTTGCGGCCTGCGTCGATAATGCTGTCATAGCTGGAGAACAGCTTGCCGATCTCCTCGGGATCGTCGCTGCCGAACACTTCCTTTGCAATGCTCCTTCTGTAGAAGAAACCGGCGGGGCAGATCTGGTAGGAAACGGCCCTCTGGATGCCCTGCTCGTCCTTACCTACCTCAACCATGTAGTCCACCAGCTGGTCTGCATACTGTTCAAAGTTGTAAGGCGCCTGATCCAAGTCCTCAAAGAAGCCTGCGTCAAAGAAGTCGCCCAGCATCTGAGGCTCGCCCATGATGATGTCGGGGGTGGTCTGGCCAGCGCCTAAGGCTGCCTGTACGGTGGTGGGATAGTCTGCGGGAGCGGTCACCACAACCTCCATCTCCACGCCGGGGTGCAGTTCCACAAAGCGGTCTGCAAACTGCTTCATGTCGTCTGCCAGCGCCCAGAGCACCAGCTTGCCGCTCAGTTCGCCGGAAGCCGTGGCTACATCGCCGGTAGCTGCGGTATCGCCGGAAGCGTTGTCTCCGGCAGCGCTGCCGCTGGTGTTCCCTGCATCATTGCCGCAGGCTGCCAGCGAGAATGCCATGACGCCCGCTAACATCAATGCCGTTACCTTTTTGAGCTTCATAATTTTTCCTCCTTTTATGGTGAAACATTACTTGTTTCCCGTTTTTGTAATTCCATTATATTTTCCATGCCCAGGGGATAAAATGGCTCTTTTTTTGTAAAGGTGTCATTTTTTTATTCATAGAGCAGGGTTTTGATGGAATGTGCCTCCACAGAGAAGAAGACGCCCTCTCCCCGCTCTCTCAGGTACACCGGAAGCGCCTTTTCCCCCCGGTTTAAAAGCACCACCGCCCGGCTGCCGTCCGGGTTTTCAAAGCCGGCTGCCTCCAGGGCGTCCGTGTAACAGGTGGATGCCACCTGCACGGCCCCCGGCTGGATATGGCGGGAAAACTGCCCGATGTAGTAATAGGAAAGCTGTCTCTCCAGGCCCCCCTGCCCGTCGCACATCATGGGCGCGGCGCAGAAATTCCCCACATGGTTGGGGCCGCCCTTTTCGTCTAAAAGCAGGTTCCAGTCAAAAAAGGCCTCCGTGCCCGCCTTCAGGTTCCCCAGCAGATCGTGGGCGTACATCTGCGCCTTTTGTACCTCCCCAAAGTCCCCGAACCGGGAATACTCCACGCACCCTTCCGTAAAGAACACCCGCTTTTCCGGGTAGGCCTTTTTCACCGCCCGGATGGCGTCAAAGTGATCCCCGGTGTACCAGTGCATGGCAACGCCGCTTGCCGCCTCCCTGCAGCCGGGCACCGAAAAGCTCTCCCTGGCCCGGTCGTACATATTTTCCTTGTTGTGATCCCAGAGAAAGATCTCCACATCCCCAAGGCCTGCCTCTTTTAAGGCCGGAGATAAGTACTGCGCCGCAAAGCGCCCCTCCTCGGAGCCGGTGTAGATGCAGGAATCCCAGCTCTGTACGGCCTCCGGCTCGTTCTGCACCGTCAGGTAGCGGACTAAAATCCCCTCCTTTTGCAGTTCCTTTAAATAGCGGACATAATACCTGGCCCAGAGGCCGTAGCACTCTTCCTTTAACTTCCCTCCGTGGTTCATCTCCCCGTTGGTCTTCATGTAAGCGGGCGGCGACCAGGGCGAGACCAAAAGCCCCAGTTCCTTTCCCCGTCTCTGGGCGGCCGCCTTTACCAGGGGCAGGATGTGCTCCCTGTCATGGCTGATGTCAAAGCTCTCCAGGGTCTGATCGCCCTCTTTTACATAGGTGTAATTGCCCAGGGCAAAATCGCAGCTGTTCATGTGCAGCCTGCCCAAGCTGTAGCGCAGGCCAGTCTCTCCAAAATACCCCTCCAGAAACGTCTCCTTCGCCTGGTCGGAAAGGCCGGCAAAGCTGACCGCCGCCGCCTCGGTGAAAGCCCCTCCGAACCCCTCTATCCGCTGTTCTTTTAATTCCGGGTAAACGTTGACCACATGGATGAAGTCCTCCTGGGGGACGGCGGACAAGCTCTCCTCCGCCCAGTACTGCCCTTTTGCCGCGTCCGTGGTAACGGCTCTGATCTCTCTCATGGATATCCCTCCTGTCGGTTTTGCAAGGCTGCCGCCCTATACCAGTTTCACATAGATGGTTTCGATCTTCCCGTCCCGCACGGCCTTTGCCGTCTCTCCTGCGAGCACGCTCTGGCAGGTCTGGAAGCTGCTTTTATCCCGATAGGTCAGCTCCATCCGCTCCACAGAGTAATTGCCGGGGAAATAGTCCCTGGTCTGGGCCGTCTCATAGATGACCCGGGTATTGCCCAAAAGCACAGCCTCCACCCGCTTTTCTTCCCCTAACAGGTAGGCGGGCAGGGCCGGGGTTAAGGACAGGGTCAGCTCCCCGTCCTTCCAGGAAAACAGCTCCCCGAACATCATGCCCACCCACATGGAGAGAAACTCCACGGTGGAGCCGGACAGCCTTGCCACAAAGCCCCGGCCATGGCAGGACTTGTCGGGGTTTTTGCTGCTTGCCAGGAAGGAGGAATTTTCGTAAATGCTCCTGCCGTAGCGCTCCGGATCCTGGAAGGGGATAGCCGCCTTTTTAAAATCGCTGAAAAACTCCTCGTACATCCCATTTCTCAAAAGCTCCAGCAGATACTTGTACTCCATGTGCAGCCAGATGGACTCGTTCTCCAGCCAGCCGGGGGTGAATGCCTTGGCCCGCCCCAGCTCGATGGAAGCCTCCGCCAGGGAGGCGTTTACCTTGTACATCTGAAGGGGCTCGTCGTAGAGATCGCTTTCCTTGATCTTCTCATACAGCCTGCGCTTTTCCTCCTCCCTGCCCTCCAGCTTGAAGAACCGCACCGGCCCCTCTAAAAACAGCGGCACGTTTTTCTGCTCAAAGCGCAGGGGAACAATGCCCTCCCCATCCTCTGCAAACTCTTTTACCTCATAGGTAAAATAGGTGGGGCAGATGCCCTCTTTCCCTGCGGCGCAGGCTTTGCGGATGCCCGCCAGAAGCGTCTCCTGCATGGCCTGCAGCAGCTCTAGCAGCCTTCCGCTGTCCACGGAGGCCCTTGCCCCGCTGATGCCTGCAAAGGTCTTCTCCCAGTAGGCCTCCTTGGCGTCGTTTCTCAAATTCCAGAACTCCAGAAGCTCCTCTTCTTTTTGGATATCTTCCCTGCAGTGGAGGGTGATCTCCCCCATCTGCTCCAAAAATCCCGCCACCTCTGCCAGCAGTTCCATATCGGGCCGGTAGGTCTTTAACTCCCGGATGACAAACTCGACCATCCGCTCCAGCTCGTAAGTCTCGGCCATGGAGGAGCCAAACAGCCCGGGCAGGCCGTTTAGGGCGTCATACCAGCCCGGCTTGCCTCCCTCCATCTCCACGCCGCAGCCATAGGCGTCCAGGGCGGCGTACTTGGCGGCGCAGAGTAAGAGCAGCTTCTCCATCACCGTCACCTCCACCACCTCTCCCTGGCCAAAGCGGTCCCGCAGCAGCTTTTCGCCGCCCGCTTTCCTGCCCTCGTCCAGGAAATGATACTGGCGCACCCCGTTTTCCGTCTTGACATACCGCTTTTTCCGGGGCAGGATCGCCGCCTGGGAGCGGTAGAAAGTGACAGGCGTCTCAAACAGGATCTCCTTCTCCTTTTCCGGGAAGACCTTCAGATACGCTTCGATCAGATCCAGGTTATACGTCCAGTGGTCGCTCCAGTAGCCCTCGCCAAAGTCCGCGTTGACCGTGCTGTGAACCCGGCCCATCACCTGGGCGAAATACCGCTCCTCTTCCTCCACGTCCCGGATGCCCAGTTCGTCCAGCTTTGCAAAAAACGCGCCGGGGGTGAAGGGCTCTCCCAGAAAGCCCAGAAGTTCCTCCTTCTGCTCCTGGGTAAAGCGGTCAAAGATCTCCTCCGCCGCCTCCTCCGGCAGGGTGTATGTCACCTTCTCGATGGCCAGCGGATTGTAGCCGTCCAGCTGGATCAGGCTGTAAAATTTCACGATGTTTTCTGCGCCCACATAGGGGGTAAAGAAGGCGTCGCACCTCCTGTTCTGGTTCACGTCCCGGAAATTCCCGTTGCCCTGGGAATAGTACTCGGGGAGCATCCGGAAATAGTTGTAATCCCGCTCCAGATCCCCGTGCTTTCTGGAGTAGGCGTAAAAGATATGATCCCCGGGCAGCCGGATGGGGAATCCCCCCCGCAGCACATTGTCCATATAGGTGTAGCTGCTGTATGCGTCAAAGGCCGCATCCGCCGTCTTTGTCCCGATCACCTGGCAGAGTTCTTCCGGCAGTTTCACGGCACGGGCAAATTTTTCTTCAAAATACGCGGGGCCGAGGCGTTTCTCCAGCAGGCGCTCCAGCAGGCGCCTGCCGCCCACCTGGCCGATGACCTCGTACAAGGTCAGGCTCTCCCCGGGCTGCAGGGTGCGCTTTGCCGCAAAGAAGCAGCAGGGATACTGGTTCGTGTCCACCTGCTGGGCCGCCAGAAAAGCGTCGTAGTCCATCCTGGAAAAGCCCACAGCCTTCTGCATGGAGCAGTCATATCCAAAGACCAGGGAGGGATCCGTCACCACCGGCAGGCGCTCTCCCGTCCCGTCGCAGGCAAACCCGTAGTTTCCCCCTGCGATAGCGGTGACGCAGGCCGTGTCCGCCATGCTGGCCCGCACCCTGAAATAGGGCACCCCGGGCATCAGCTTTTCCGCCTGCATCCAGGCCTTGGAGGTGTGCCCCATCTCCTTGACGCTGCCCATGTCCACCCCGAAGGGGATCACCACAGGCATTCCGTCCAGCACTTCCAGGGTGCAGGGCGCGCCTTTTTTGCTGCGCAGGGTCACCTTCCGCACCAGCGCTCCCGTCTTTTCCTCCGGCAGCGTGATGTAGTCTACCCGGACGTCCAGACCGTTTGCCGCATCCGTCTCCTGGATGGCAAGGCTGTTTGGCCCCACCGTCATCTGCTTTTGGGTGTCCTCCCCGGTAAAAAGCTCCAGATATCTGCCGTCCAGCCTGACAAAGGTGCGAAACCCGCGGAGGGCCGTGTGCTCATAGGACTGCTGGGCAGGGAAAAACTCCATGATGGCGTGATCCTTGTCCTCCACGCCAAAGCTTGCGATGCACTGGCCGCGGTTGACATAATAGCACCAGATGGGGATGCCGTGGAGCCCTGCAAGCCCCGGAAGGAAGCTGGCAAAGGCAGGCTTTTTGTCATAATCGGTAATGGTAAAGGTCATATCGGACATGATCTGTCTCCTCCTTAAGCATTGGTCTTATATCAATTCTGCAAAAATCTCATGCCGGGTCTCTTTGTCCAGGCCGCGCATCTGTTCCGCCGTCACGGCTGCGCCTTCCTGCTCCGGAAGCCTTGCGCCGTCCAGATAGACCGCTCCCAGACGGTATGCGCCGCAGGTTTTCCGCTCCCGGTTTTCGTACTCAATCTTTAAGCTGCGCCCGCCCCAGGTCAGCTCGATGGAGGCCCTGCCCTCCCCGTCAAACTGCTCCGCCAAAAGCTTCGGCTCCAGACACAGGGCGCCAAATTTTCCCTTCACGCCGAAGACCTCCTGAACCACGGTCAGCACATACCAGCTGGCTGCCCCGGTCAGGTAATGGTACAGGCCCCGTCCCCTGTCGTCGAAATACTCCGGGATGCCGGGATAAATGCAGCTTACCTCAAAATCCGCCGCCTGCTCATAGAGCGTGTGCAGCGCCTTGTGCCCCTCCCCGGCAAACCCCTGCCGGTACAGGGCGTTTGCGTACATGGTCGTCATATGGGAGAACACGGCGCCGTTTTCCTTGTGGCCGTAGGCAAAGCCGAACATACGCCCCAGATCAGTCTTTAGCTCTTTAAAATCCGTGTTCAGCCGATATCCGCCCACCTCCCTGCGGTACAGATAGCGGTCTGCGCTCCTTGTGATCTTTGCGGTCTGCTCTCTCGTTGCCGTCCCGGACATGACGGCAAACACCTGGCCTGTGAGCATCATGCGCACGCCCTCTTTGGTCTTTCCCTCCACCTGCCTGCCGTGGTCGTCGTAATAGCTGTTAAACCAGCCGTCCTCCCCGTCCTCGATCCACTCCGTCTTCCGGATATGCTCCCGGATCCAGGCCGCTTTGTGCCGGAGGCTCTCTGCGGCGTCCTCCGCCCTGAGATAGCATTTTTCTCCCGACAGGGTGTGGCGGCAGCTCTCACAGTAGCTGGCAAGGAGCCTGCGCTTCTCCTCCGGGCTGTCATAGAGCTTTTCACTGTCCGAAAACAGCACCTCCATCTCCGCTGCCACCCAGAAGCCCTCCATGCCCCGCTGCGCTTTCTGCGCCTCGATGAGGGAGGCTAAGGTGTCCAGGTTTTCCGCATAGGCGGCGGTAAACGCCACGCTCTCCCCCTGATGGGCCGCCATATCCAGCGCGTCGTTCCAGTCCGCCCCCCTTAGGAGCATATGGTTGTGTCCGCCCACATCGTAAAACACCGTCAGGTTCTGCACCAGAAGATGCTCCAGCACGCTGCCCTGGTACACGCCGCCGGAAAGATCCCGCTGCAGCGGTGCTTCCCCGGGCAGGAAATCCGGGTCTATCTGGGTGCCCCGAAAGATCTGGCCGTCCTTAAAATAGCTGTTCTCCCTGCACAAAAACTCCAGATCCCCCGTCTGGTGTATGTACTGCCCCACCGTGATGAGCGGCCAGAGTCCGTGATCCATCCAGACCCTGGTGATATGGTTTCTGTCCGCCAGAAACTCTCCCGGTCCGTTTCCGATGATGGTGGCGTTGGTGCCGTCCATGCGCACGCCGCCGAAATTGGCCAAAAGCATCTCCTTCACCCCCTGGGGATTCAGGAGAAGCAGCGCCAGGCAGTCCTGCCACAGATCCCGCCATCCCCTGCCGCCCCGGCCATAGTCGTGATGGGGCAGAAAGGAGCAGCCGTAGATCCGCCGCAGGATGGGCTGGAAGGTCACCCAGTGCAAAAAACGGTCAAAGTCCCTGTCCCCGGTGTGGTAGTGGATGCTGACCTTCTCCTCCCAGTAAGCTTTCGTCTCCTCCAGGGCCGAGAGGGCTTTCTCTTTCGTCCCCAGGGCTTCCCGCAGCGCTTCTTCCTGCCAGGGCCCCTGGGTCAGCCCTGCAAGCAGCACATAGGAGACGCTCCCGCCGGGAGCAAGGCTCACCTGGGCAAAGCGCATGGCCCCCATGGCCTCCCGCCCCGCCGCGCTTTCGCCCGCCGGGACGCCGGGAAGACGCCCATAGACGGCCCGCGGGCAGTCGTAGCTTCCGCCCTCCCCCACAAAGTCGCCTGCAACGGGATAAAAAGCCTCCGGGGCTTCCCCGGTTCCTGTAAACCCGGCGGCAAAATAGGTGGTGTCATTGATCTGATGCCCCCTCTCGTCAAAGGAGAGGGTGGGATGCACCAGAACGCTGTGCCGGGTGGTGCAGATCCGGTGCAGCAGGGAAGTCACGTGCCTGTGATCCCGCAGGTTGTCGGCGCTGCGCCCGTAGATCGGGATGGCGCTGTAAGGCGTAAACGTCACGGGGGATACGCCGTCGTTCTGAATCGTCACCAGCAGAGCTTCCACATTGCCCTGCCGCACCGGCACGAACGCCTGGATCCGGGAGGTAAGCCCCGTCCTGGCGCTGTGCCTGACCGTCTGCTGCCACATCAGCCCCGCCGTCAGACTGCTCTCCTCCCCCTTCCCCTCCGCCCGGGCCGCCGCCTCGCTGGCGCTGGCCCCGGTGGCCGACCAGACGGATCCGTCTGAGAGCGCGCACCAGAAATTCCGGGTGCTCCTGTTGTTGTGCAGATCCTCCACGCTCACAGGCTGTAACAGGAAATGATCCTGATCCGTCTTTGCGTCGCCGCCCAAAAGCGGCGTGAACGCGCTCCGCAGGCCGTCTCCCGAAGCAATGGGAAAATACAGGCCGCTTAACGCCTCTGGAAACGGCAGGGTAAAAGTGCCATTATCGTCCTGATAAGAGTAAGCCATAACGCCTCGCCTTCTGCCGCACAGGCGGCACATCTGCCTCCTTGGAGACAGAATTTTTCGATACCCTTATTATAAAAAAAGGCCCCCTTCCAGGAAAGGAGCCTTTTTTCAGAAAGAGTGCCCTTTTTTTAGTTTTGTAAATTTCTGGGGCCCATCTGCCCGGGATCCATCCCGCCGGGAGGCATCTCCCCAGGGCTCATCTCCCCGGGAGGCATCTCTCCTCCCATTCCTCCGGGATTCCTGCCCCCGGGGCCCATCCTGCCGTCCATGCCGTCTCCATAGATCAGCTGCTCCAACGTGATTTCCTGGGTTGTGTCCCCTGCCGTCAGAGTGTACGTCCGCCCCTGTTCCAGCTGGGGGCAGCTGACCACCACGCAGTTAAAGGCGCTCTCCGGCAGAAACTGCACCAACACCTCCCCCGTTTCGTCCGCCAGGGAAATCTCCTCTCCCGCCTGGCAGTCCGAAACCTGAAGCAGGATGGAGCCCTGGGTGGAAGCGTCCCCGAAGTTCATGGCCATCCGGCCATCCCCCGCAGCCGCCAGGACGCCCCCTGTGATCTGCCCTGTCCCGCCGTAGTCCAGGGAGGCGTTTGCGCCGTCTTCCGGGCCGGAGACATAGGTTTCGCCCCCGGTGACCGTAAGATCCCCGTTGGAGTCAATGCCGTCGCCCGCCGCGTGGATCTTTAGCATTCCCCCGGAGATGACGATACTGGCGTCGCTTCCGCCAAAGGCCTCGCCGTTCCCCGGAAAAGCGCCAAAACCGCTCTGGTCATTTCCGCCTGCCGCGTTTAAGCCGTCGTCCGACACGTTTAAGCGGATCTCCCCGCCGGCGATCTGCACCTGGTTTCCCTCGATCCCCTCATACCCTTGCGTCACTTCCAGACAGCCGCCCAGCACGGAAGCGGAACCGTCTGCGTGGACGCCGTCGTCCTCCACGCACATCTGCAGCGTCCCACCGCTTACGGTCACATCCCCTTCACTGTTTATGCCGTCCTTTCCTGCGGTAATCCCGATCTGCCCGCCGCCCACGCGCACGCTGTCCTTTCCCTCCAGTCCGTGGCCCTTTTGGGCGGTTATTGTAAGGCTGCCGCCTGTGACTGCCAGATCGTCCTTGGTGACGACGCCGTGCCCGTCCTCTGCCGTGACGCTTAAGCTGCCGCTGCCGTTTATGGTCAGATCACACTTGGAAAAGATGACGCCGTCGATGTTGTTTTCGTCAATGGCCACATAGCCGCCCCCTGTCAGGCTGTTTCCGGCGTCCGCTGCCAGCGTCACAAACAGCTTATCCGCGCTCTTTGCGTAAATGGCCGCGCCGCTGTGGTTGGAAATCTCCACTCCGTCCAGCACAAGCTGTACCTTGTCCGTGTCCGCAGCTTCCACTACCACCATCCCCTCCAGACTGCCCGAGAGAAGGTAAGTTCCCTCGTCAGTGATGGTGACGGTGTTTCCTGTCACCGCCACGGAAGACCCGCTGCTTGATGCGCCGTCCCCCGTCAGTGAGATGGCGGTGCACTCCGCCGGGTCATAGCTTCCGCTTAAGTCCCTGTCCGTAAACAGCTGCGAAACATCCGGCAGGGTCTCCCCCACCGTGCCGTTCGCTGCCAGAGTGTCCGTGGCCAGGGTGTCCGTCCCCTGGGATGTCTGCTCCCCGCAGGCGGTGAGCGCAAGCGCTGCCGCCGCCAGGAGCGCCGCCTGCCTCATCCTGCCGCTTCCCTTTTTTTGTCTTTTGCCGTTTTCCTGTGTTTTTCCAGTTTCCTGTCTTTTGTCAGTTTCCTTGCTATGTCTGCCCATCGTCTTACCGACCTCCCTGACCGCATCCATGCGCTCTCGCTTTTTCAAAGCCCCGCTGGTTCTGCGCCTGCTATGCCGTCGCTATACCGTCCGGGACTCGCTATGCCTATCCAAAATTTTCTATATCTGATTTGAATTTTCTATGCTGCCCTGAACTTTCTGTACCTGCCCTGGGCTTGCTGCACTGCCCCGGACTTTTTCAACATCTTTCGGGCTCTCCCCTGCGCCGCAGCCGCAGCAGGCGGTCACAGTTCGCAGCCTCGATCCCTCTCTGGGTAGGCGTGTTGCCACGCCCGTAGCCGCGCAGGCGGTCACAGTTCGCAGACCGCCGTTTCCTGCTGGCAGATGGAGATCTCCAGATTCCCGTTGCGGCAGCGGAGCTTGTCGATCAACTCCTTCTCCGCCCCGGCGTCCTTCAGCACAATGCTGTAAGTCAGCTTAAACAGGCTTCCCAGACTGGCAGTCTTTACCTGCTCCAGCGCATGGGAGCTTGTATACTCCTCCAGAATCTGGTCAAAGACGCCGGTGTAGTCCAGATCCTCCGGGATGGTGATATGTAGCGTCTTATGCCGCCTGGCCTGCGCTTTGCCGCCGAAGTCCAGCCGGTTGTACACCATCATCACAAGGCCGAGCAGCACCGCAAACAGCACCCCGTACCCCAGATAGCCCATGCCGTTTATCAGGCCCGTGCACATGGCCAGAAAAATCGCGCAGATCTCCTTCGCCGTGCCGGGCGCCGACCGGAAACGCACCAGGCTGAAGGTTCCCGCCACCGCCACCCCGGTGCCGATGTTCCCGTTTACCATCAGGATCACCACACACACCACCGCGGGCAGAAGCGCCAAAGTCAGAAGAAAGCTCTTGGTGCAGCGGCTCCCGACGGTGTATACGGCGGCAAGGAAAAGCCCCGCCAGCAGGGAGACCGCCAGGCAGAGAAGAAACGCCCCCGGGGAGATGGAGGCCGCCGCCTGGGCGTCCGTGTCAAAAATTCCTCGAAACCACCTGTCAAGCATATCTCTTTCCTCCTCTTTCTCTCTCCATCAAAGTGCAGTAAGCGTTCCCGTATTTGGAAAAGGAAACCTTCTGCAGCCGCTCTTTTGTCAGGATTTCCACCATCCAGAGCGGGATCCCCCCGCAGGTCTTTAACTCCATCAGGGTGCTCCCCTCCTCCAGCAGGGGTTCCCCGGCTGCCTCCTCCCCCAGGGACAGCCCAGACGCCCGCCAGAGGATGTTTTCGTCAAAGGTCACCCGGAAGCTCTCCTCCTTTTTGTCAAAGAATGCCTCCCGCTCATAGGAGAGAAAGATCTTCGGCTGAAGCGTCCCGTAAAAGGACACAAAATAATCGATCTCGTCCGTGATCTGGCTCCGTGCAGGCGCCGGAATCCGGCCTGCCAGATAGTCCTCTGCCTCCGTCTGGCGGATGCCCATACGGCGCTTGTAGACCACCGAGTTGTACTTCTTTTTCAGCTCTATAAACACCTGATCCTGCGGGGCGGCCTTTTGATAACTGCGCACCCGCAGCTTTTCCTTGTAGACGGGATGCTCTAAAGACCTGCGGGCCAGCCGGAAGGTATCCGTGTCGTAATAGATATTGCGGATGGTGCTCCTGCCGAAGCGATCCGGCTCCATGCGCCCCTCCAGCGCCTCCATAATCTTTTGTTTCTGTGCCCCGTTCAACAGGTACTTGATTTCATACCGTTCAAACACCATCGGCGTATCCATAAAAACCTCCTGAAACCGCGGCAGGCTGCTGCCGCTTTTTTCTGAGATTATCCTAACACGCGAACCTAAAGGGAACCTTAACCAGATTGTGAAATAAATGTGTTTTCCTGTCCCCTTGAAACCCCCGGGCATCCTATGCTAGAATGAAGCTGTCCAGGGCCCGGCCAAACCGGCCCGGGGAAAGGAGGGCTCCATGCGGCTTTTGATTGCGGATGACGACCAGGATATCCTCAAGGTGCTGACGGCGCTGTTTGAGCGCAGCCACTACAGCACGGACGTGGTCTCCAACGGAAACGACGCTTACGATTACGCATCAGGCGGGAATTACGACGGTGTGATCCTGGATGTGATGATGCCCGGCATGGACGGCCTGGAAGTGCTTCGGAAATTAAGGGCGGCCGGGGTGAAGACGCCGGTGCTTTTGCTCACCGCCAAAGGGGAAGTGGAAGACAGGGTAAGCGGCCTGGACGCCGGGGCAGACGATTATCTGCCAAAGCCCTTTGCGGCTTCCGAGCTGCTGGCCCGGGTCAGGGCCATGCTCCGCAGGCGGGATCAGTACCGGGGGGACGTCCTCTCCTTTGAGGGTCTGACCCTGGATCTTGCCACTTTTGAGCTGGGATTCGGCGGCAGGCGCATCCGCCTGGTCAGCCGGGAGTTCCAGATGCTGGAGCTTTTGATGCAGTCCCCCGGCGCCCTGGTGTCCACAGAACAGTTCATGGAGCGCATCTGGGGATGGGACTGCGAGGTGGAGCCAAGCATCGTCTGGGTCTACCTCTCTAATCTGCGGAAAAAGATAGAAAACCTGGGCGCGCCTGTGGGCATCCGGGCGGTCCGGGGCGTGGGCTACTGCCTGGAAAGGAGCGCGTCATGATACCGAAGCTTCGCAGGAAATTTATCTCCATCACTGCCTGCACCCTCTTTGCCGTCCTCGTGCTGGTGGTGGGCTCCATCAACGGTATTTTCTTTTTTCAAAACACCCGCCTCCTCTCCTCCCATCTGGACGGGCTGCTTGCGGAATACGGCTCCGTCCCAAGGCCCCCCGCCGGCCTGCCGGGAGAAAAGCCTGGCCCCGCCGCGCCGAAAGAGCCCGGCCAGGCCCCCGAAGACTTCCATCTGCTGCCCCGTTTCGAGGATCGCCTGAAAGTGCGCCCCGACGGCTGCGTGCTCTTAATGGCGTCAGACGGCTCCATCGCCGACATCCGTCAGGATAACGCAGGCCGGTATTCCCGGGAGGAGCTGGAAGCGGTGGCGGACGCTGTCCTGTCCAAAGGACGAAGCGAAGGGTGGCAGAAATATTACAAATTCCGGGTGGTCGCCGTGCAGACGCCGGAGGGGGAGTCCCAGACCCTCATCGGCCTGGTAAACGGCTCCTCCGCCCTTTACGCAGTGTTTAACGCGCTCACCGTTTCGGCCCTGATCGGCGCCCTCTGCTTTCTCCTGATCCTGTCCGTCCTGATCGTGGCCTCCGGCCGGGCGGTGCGGCCCATCGCAGAGAGCTACGCAAAGCAGAAGCAGTTTGTGACGGATGCGGGCCATGAACTCAAGACCCCTCTCACCGTCCTCTCCGCCGACAACGAACTGGCGCGGATGACCTTCGGGGACAGCGAATGGTTTGACAACATCGACAAGCAGGTGGCGCGGATGGACGGCCTGGTACGCAGCCTGATCACCCTGGCCAAAATGGATGAGGGGCAAAAGCCCGTATTCACCCGGTTTTCCTTAAGCGACGCCGCCTTCGACACCGCCAGATCCTTTGAACACTTAAGCCGCGCCAAAGGCCGGGAGCTTGCGTTAGACATTTCCGATGGGATCTTTTGCCTGGGAGACGAGTCCAGAATCCGGCAGATGATTTCTATTTTGATGGACAATGCCGTGAAATATTGCGACACAGAGGGGAAGATTTCTGTCAGCCTGCACGCCGGGAGAGGGATACGGCTTCAGATTACCAACGATTATGCAAAGGCTTCGGAATTTGAGCCGGAAAAAGTATTTGAACGGTTTTACCGGGCAGACAAGGCCCGCACGGAACCCGGCAGTTACGGGCTTGGCCTGTCCATCGCCAGATCCATTGCCAGACAGCACAGGGGAGAGATCCGCGCAAAAGCCCTGGAGGGCTGCCGGGTGCGCTTTGAAGTGACCCTGCCCCTCACCCGGCCTGGGGACGCTGTCTCTGACCGTCGATGACCGCTGCGATGCGCCCTCTGACCAATTCCGAGATCTCCCGGGTGGTTAAGCTGGCGTATTCCTCAAAGGGAATGGGCTTTAAAAAATGTACCTGGGTCTTTACGCTGCGCAGGGAGTTTATGCCAAAGACCTTGTAGGAGTCGATGATGGCCACGGGGACGATGGGCGCCTTTGACCGGGTGGCGCATTGAAAGGAACCGGGCATGAACTGCTGCAGGGCGTTTCGGTTGTTGTCGTAACCGCCCTCCGGAAAAACGATGTACCGGCGGCCGTTTTTGACCTCCTCCGCAATCCGGTGGATGGTTTTTATCTGCTGTCTCATATCGTTCTTGTCCAGCCTGCTGCCCCGCACCAGATCCACAAAGGAACCGGCCAAGGGCAGCTGGGATCTGTAAGCGTCCATCACGATGGTGCAGGGCTTTTTGTGAGCGCTCATGATCCCCAGGGTATCGTACTTTCCCTGATGGTTGGAGTACATCACATAGCCGCCCTCCTGGGGCAGAAGCTCCGTGCCGAAGGCCTCCGTCTTGATCCGCCCGTTGCGCATCATGATACGGATACACCGCCTGGCGATCCTGTAGCATTTCTCCTCGGAATATCTGTCTGGATGCCTGGACACATAATGGGCCCTTTCCGTGTAGTACAGCACGAAGGGCAGGGATATCAATATGACGTAACACAATCTCAGCATCTTTTTTGTCCTATACGTTGATCTGAGCCTGTCTGCCCAAAAGACTCCTGTTTTCCTCCAGAATGGGAGAAATCACCTGGGCAAGATAGCGCTCTGTCTGCTCTCTGGCACAGCCCACATAGCGCTCCGGCTCCATGGATTTTTTAAGCTGCTCCAGATCCATGTGGAAAGCGGGATCCGCCGCAATCAGCTCTAAAAGGTTGTTTTCCTTCCCCTCTGCCTTCACGTTCTTTGCCGCCTCCATGGACAGCTCGCGGATGCGCTCATGGAGCTCCTGGCGGTTTCCGCCGTTTTTCACCGCGTCCATCATGATGTTCTCCGTTGCCATAAAGGGAAGTTCGCTCTGCAGGTGCTTTTCAATCACCTTTGGATATACCACCAGACCGTCCACCACGTTTAAGCACAGATCCAGAATCCCGTCCACCGCCAGAAATCCTTCCGGAATGGAGAGGCGCTTGTTGGCGGAGTCGTCCAGGGTGCGCTCAAACCACTGCACGGCAGAGGTGATAGCCGGGTTTAAAGCGTCCACCATCACATACCGGGCCAGGGAGGCGATCCGCTCGCTGCGCATGGGGTTGCGCTTATACGCCATGGCGGAAGAACCGATCTGGTTCTTCTCAAAGGGCTCCTCCACCTCTTTTAAGTGCTGGAGCAGACGGATATCGTTGCTCATCTTATGGGCGGAGGCGGCGATTCCGGCCAGCACGTTGGCCACCCGGGTGTCTACCTTCCGGGAGTAGGTCTGCCCGGAGACGGGATAGCACGCCGCAAAGCCCATCTTTTCCGCGATCATGGGGTCAATCCTGTCCACCTTTTCCTGATCCCCGTCAAACAGTTCCAGAAACGAGGCCTGGGTGCCCGTGGTTCCCTTGGAGCCCAGAAGCTTTAAGGTAGAGAGCACATAATCTAAGTCCTCCAGATCCAGGGCAAACTCCGAAAGCCAGAGAGTGGCCCGCTTTCCCACCGTGGTGGGCTGGGCCGGCTGGAAGTGGGTGAACGCCAGGGTGGGCTGTCCCGCGTACTGGCCTGCAAAGTCCGCCAGTCTGGCCATCACATTTACCAGCTTGGCCTTCACCAGCCGCAGCGCCTCCCGCATGACGATGATATCGGTGTTGTCCCCCACATAGCAGGAGGTGGCGCCCAGGTGGATGATGCCTGCGGCTTTCGGGCACTGCTGCCCGTAGGCATAGACATGGCTCATCACGTCGTGGCGGACTTCCTTTTCCCTTGCCCTGGCCACCTCGTAGTTGATGTCCTCCGCATGGGCCTTTAACTCCTGGATCTGCTCGTCCGTGATGACGGGGACGCCGTTCTGGCACAGCCCCAGTTCCTTCTCCGTCTCCGCCAGGGCGATCCAGAGCCTGCGCCAGGTTCTGAATTTCATATCCTGGGAAAAAATGTACTGCATCTCCTGGCTTGCATAGCGCTCGGAGAGAGGGCTGATATATCTGTCTGTGCGCATGGATCCTGCCTCCTTTTACTTTTCAAATTCCCCGCGGATGTCCTCCGCCGGGGGCTCTAAGGGGTAACGGCCCGTAAAGCAGCCGGTGCATATCCGCTTTTCCCCCATAATGTCGTACAGCCGCTCCAGCCGCAGATAGGCCAGCGTGTCGGTGCCGATCAGGCTGCAGATCTCCTCCACGCTCCGATTGTAGGCGATCAGCTGCTCCCTGGCCGGAACATCCGTGCCGAAGTAGCAGGGCCAGAGGAAGGGCGGGGAGCCGACCCGCATATGCACCTCTTTGGCGCCGGCATCCCGGAGCATCCGCACAATGCGGTCGGAGGTGGTGCCCCGGACGATGGAGTCGTCGATCATGATGATGCGCTTTCCCTCCACCGCCTCCCGGATGGGGTTTAATTTTACCTGGACGCTGTTCTCCCGGTTTTTCTGTTTGGGCTTGATAAAAGTGCGGCCCACATAGGCATTTTTCACAAACGCCGTGCCGTAGGGGATGCCGGACTGGAGGGAATACCCCAGGGCGGCGCAGTTGCCGGATTCCGGCACGCCCACCACAAGATCCGCCTCCACCGGGGAGTCCATGGCCAGGTATTTCCCGGCCATCAGACGAAAATGGTAGACGCTCGTCTGATCCAGAATGCTGTCGGGGCGGGCGAAATAAATGTACTCAAACACACAGCGGGCCTGCTCTTTCTCCGGAAGGGCGTGCTCCATATAGGACGTAAGGCCCGTCTCCGGCGAGATCGTGACGATCTCCCCCGGCTGTACGTCCCGGATAAACTCTGCCCCCACCGTGTCCAGCGCACAGCTCTCGCTGGCAAGCATCCAGGTATTGTCCCGCTTGCCGATGCATAAGGGCCTAAAGCCGAAGGGATCTCTTGCGCCGATCAGCTTCCTGGGAGACATGATCACAAGGGAGTAGGCGCCTTCTAACTTCGCCATGGCCCTCCCCACCGCCTCCTCCACGGTCTTGGAGTTGAGCCGCTCCCTGGCGATGTGGTAGGCGATGACTTCGGAATCGATGGTGGTCTGGAAGATGGCGCCGGTGTATTCCAGTTCCCGCCGCAGCGCAGGCGCATTGATGAGATTGCCGTTGTGGGCAAGCCCCAAAGTTCCCTTCACATAGTTTAGCACCAAAGGCTGGGCATTCTCCCGGGTGGAGCTGCCTGCGGTGGAATAGCGCACATGGCCCACGCCGATGTCGCCTTTAAGCTTCTCCAAATTCTCCGGGGTGAATGCCTCGTTCACCAGCCCCATGTCCTTTGAGGAGAGCACTTTCCCCTTGGGGCCGTTTGTGTCGCTGACGGCAATCCCGCAGCTTTCCTGCCCTCTGTGCTGCAGGGCTAAAAGCCCGTAGTAGATGGTAGAGGAGACGTCGCCCCCGTCAAAATCGTAGGCGCCGAAGACGCCGCACTCCTCCCGCAGCTTATCGCTTTCCTTTTGCATATCATTCCGATCGATCATGGTTTCCCTCATCTTTGCCAGACTCTTTCCTTATAAGCCCAGGCGTTTGAACACCTCGTTATAGGCTTCCTCCACGTTCCCCAGATCCCTGCGGAAACGATCCTTGTCCAGCTTTTCGTTGGTGTTTACATCCCACAGCCTGCAGGTGTCGGGAGAAGTCTCGTCCGCTAAGATGATCTGTCCGTGATAGCGGCCAAACTCGATCTTGAAGTCGATGAGCTTTATTCCGGCCTGGAGGAAGTATGCCTTCAAAACGTCATTTACCTGGAAAGCGTATTTCTTGATGGTCTCGATCTCCTCCCAGGTAGCCAGGTTAAGCGCCCTCGCAAAATAGTCGTTGATCAAGGGATCGCCCAGTTCGTCATTCTTGTAGGAGAATTCCACGGTGGGTTCTGTAAAGGGAGTTCCCTCCGGCACGCCCAGCCGCTTGGAAAAGCTGCCTGCCGCCACGTTGCGGACGATCACTTCCAGGGGGACGATCTCCACCCGCTTCACGGCGGTCTCCCGGTCGCTCAGCTCCTGGATAAAATGGGTGGGAACGCCTTCCTTTTCCAAAAGCTGGAATACATGGTTGGTCATCCTATTGTTGATGACGCCTTTTCCCACGATGGTTCCCTTCTTCTCGCCGTTAAATGCAGTGGCGTCGTCTTTGTAGTCCACGATCAGCACGTCCGGGTCATCCGTCAGGAAAACTTTTTTTGCCTTTCCTTCGTAGAGCTGCTCCAGTTTTTTCATCTTCTTCTCCTCCATTCCGTAACCTGCAAACTATGCGCCGCTTACTTTTGTGCGCTCATCCATTATAACTGATACCCGCTGTGAAGTCAATCGGGGGGCGGAGTGCGGCAAATGCTTTTGTGTGGCGTGTCCGGGGTTTGCATCCTGGATTTTGTGCCCAAGGGTTGTATCCGAGGTTCGCATCCGGGGTTTGTGTCTGAGTTTTTGTTTGATTCGTGTAAATTGTTTGGAGTGACGGCCGGTTCTGCGGCGGGACGTAAAGCTGCGCCGGGCGTCCCCCTTCTACCCATCCTCATATTTCCCCGCCATCGCCAGAATCTCTTCGCCGTATGCGGGATAACGCTTCACGATATCCATGATCTCCCCGCGGGCTCTCCCGGCCACGCCGTCGTTGTAATCCATCTGTTTGCGCAGCGCCTGGCGGCGCAGGATCAGTTCATGGCGGATTTCCACCATCTCCCGCTTGTCCAACAGCGCTTCGGGCTGGTTCGTCCAGCGGCCCGGGTCTGCGATGTGATAATTTGACATCCTTGCCAGAAGCTGCTTCTGATAATAGTCCAGCTTGGCCTCCGCCTCCGCGTATACCTTGCGCTCCTCCTTCTCCTGCTGATACTGCTTCCAGAGCTTCTCCAACGCCTGCCCGCTCTCGGTATTGTATTTCAGGCACAGGTATTCCTGCAGGTTCTTGTTGTTCACATATCGGATTTTTACCTTGTTCTGCAGCAGAATCAGCCGGTTCACGGCGTTGATCACCCGGTGCTTTTCCCGCTCCGCGTCCGTGTATTTGATCCAGAGCACGGTGACGGCCACTGCCGCCGCCCCGCCTGCCAGCACATATCCGATCTTGGTATTCATCTGGAAGGCAAACTGCAGCACCAAAAGCATCAGCACACAGGCTGCCAGGGCCGTCAGGAAGATAAACGCCATCCCCCGCAGGTTGTCCATCATGGTCTCCAGCTCCGTCCTGCGGTAGGCATAGGCGTGCCTTTCCCTGTCCAGCCGTTTCATATCCTCCTGCACCAGCGCGCCGTACCGCTCGCACTCCTTCAGCTTGTCGATGCCCTGCTGTATCTGGTCCTCCTGCTGCCGCAGACGGTAATAGTCGGCATCCTTCATCCGATTCTTTTTTCCCTGATACCGCTCCCGCTCCCGGACAAAAGAAACCATCCGCCTGGCAATTCCGTTTAAGGCCTCCCGCTCCTCCTCCGGCAGGGCTTCGATCTCGTCGATGTCCGTCAGATAAGACGTCACCTGGGCATACTCGCCGCTCAACAGATCCTTTTCCCTGGCCGCGTCCGCCGCCTGCTCCAGACATTCCTCCACATACTGCCTGCGCTGGACGCTGTCGGTAAAGTCCACCTCTGAACCGTCATAGGCCACGGCGTCTTCCCAGTCCTGCCCATCACTAGCTTCCTCTGTCTTCTTCCTTCCGAACCACTTCTTCCAAAATCCCATTGCCCGCTCCCGTCAGTTGCCCACGCTGTTTCGATAGCCGTCCTTTAAGGCCTGGATGATCCGGTCTGCCTCCTCGTCATACTTTGACCGTTCCACGCCGCCCCGCCGCTCCCGCCTGCCGTACAAAAGGAGGTATTCCGGCTGCTTTTCCCACTCCTGTGTGAGCTTTTCCATCTCTTTTTCCAGCTCCAGGGCCTGCTCGTAATTTGCCGTCTGTTCCGCCGCAAAAGCGATATACTCCCCTTCCGTCAGCGTCATCCTCTTTGCCGCCAGATAGTCCCGGTAACAGCCCGGATCCCGGTCGGTCTGGCAGGCTTTGAAAAAGCACTCCGCCGCCCGCTCATAGAGCATCAGGCCCGTCAGGGCCACCCCCTTGTTGTGCAGGATGGCACCAAGGCAGCCTGCCGCCGGCAGCGGCTCCCCCTTCTCCTCCGCCTCCCGCCATTGCTCCAACAGCGCGTCGTACTCTCTGACCGCAGCCAGATATTTTTTGTTTCTGACCAGAAAGTCCACCTGGCTCTTTCTGCGCTCGATCCGGCTTAAGCCTGCCCCCTGCTTTAAGACCTGCTCCACCTCTTTCACCACGGGCTCCGGGTACATTCCCACATATCCCATGATGGTGCTCACAAAGGCGCTCAGGGAGCCCTGCCTGTGCACCAGAGGAGACAGCGCACGGGCCAGTTCCTTCAACCCGCACTCCCGCTCCATCCATCCCAGCAGCCCGTCGCTCATAAGCGACGCATCCAGCAGGAACGCATTTTCTTTCAGGCAGTAGCACAATTCCTCCATACAGTACACATTGATCTCAAGCCCCGGCACACAGTACGGCAATTTCGCATAATTTCCCACACAGACACTGACCCGCATCATGATACCCCTTCATACAATTCAATCCGTTCCTTCCAGACCCGTCTGGAAGAAGGGCGGAACTCCCCAAAGCCCAGGTCTTTGACTTCCACCGCCAGCACATTCTCCGCCTCCAGGTAAAAGTGCACCCGCACGCGCCCAATGTCCCCCGGGAAGCCCTCCAGGCTGATCCTGGCCTCTTTGCCGCATTTCCCGATGAGGGGCGTCACCCGCACTGTGATCTCACTGCCGTCCTGTACATAAAACTCTGCGGTGTGATCCGCCTCATACCAGTTGATCCCTGCGTCCAGGGCCGCGTAATAGGACGCCTCCCCCTGCCGGAACACCTGCATCCCGATGTTTGCCTTTAACCTGTCGTTTCCCAAAAAGACGTGCGCCTTTCCCGCCGGGCTGGGATTTAACCGCTCCTGCATCCCATAGCAGGCCCCTTTCCCAAACAGGTTGTTGCCCTGGAAGACCCTGCGTCCCCTGCACAAAAATTTTAGGGAATCCTTCATCCACTCCTGTGAAAAGCCGTCCCCAATGAGGTAGACGCTCTCCACGTTCTCCCCCATCTCACTCTCCGCCAGGCGCAGGAAAGCGGCGTCCAGCTCCTGGGAGCGCTTCTGCCTTGCCCCAGGCTCCTGGGGCAGCGGCTCCCATGCGTAGAAAGGATGGGCCGTCTCACGGATAAAGGCCGCCACCGGCGTAGTCCGGCGGTTGCACTCCATCTGATATGCCCGCATACAATTTCCCCGGTAATCAAACAGCATGGAGCTTCTTGCCCAAAGCTCCCGGGGCTGGCGCAGCATATAATTGTAATAGCTCTCCGTGTGGCTCTGAAAGAACACCTTGTCCGTTTTTAAGTGGACGGCCGCCACCATCTGGTTCAGCACTTCCAGCACCCTGCCGTCCACCATCTCGCAGGTAATCATCAGCGCGCCGATGCGCTCCGTGGAAGCCGCCTGGCTCAAAAGCCCCAGACTCCTGCGGAAAAACAGCGCTAACAGCGCCGCCGGCTCATAGCTCTCCCCCTCGATGAACACGGTTTCCCCGTCCAGGGCCTGCCCAAACAGGTTTTCTATCAGGATCCCCTGGTTTTCCTCCGCATAGCGCAGCGCTTCCTTGCCGTAAAACCACTGGTTTGCTCCCGGCCTTTTGCAGAGCACCGCAGGGATATTGTATTCCTGCGCCCCGGCCACCTGGGAGACGGTCTCCACTTCCCCGCTGTCGGAAAAGGCATAGCTGATCTGGCAGGTTTCATTGCCAAGGTCATATCCCACAATCAGTTTTTCACCGCCAAACAATGCCATGTGTCTTCTCTCCCGCTATTTTAACCGAAACAGATGCCCGTTTAAAAAGTCCTTCCGATAGTATTCCTCCAGCAGGTTGTCCATGGTGTCCATATCCTGCATGGAGCGGCTGATCACAATGTCGTTGATCAGCTGGAAACGGCTCTCCTGCCCGTCCATGCGGATATCGTTCTTCTGCCGGGAGCCGCTCTCCGTCAGCTGTGGCTCCTGCCCGTCCATCTCCTCTGTGATGTAATACTGTAAGGTCTCCCCGAAGAAAAGGATAAACTCCTTAAAACATACCCCGCCGTACACCTCCCGCATATACTCGGAGGTATACTCCTTCGCACCGCCGTCCCCGCTCTCAATCACATAGTGGATGCAGGCCCTGCTGCCGGGTGCGGCCCGGTATTCGATCAGCGTCTTGTCCGCCAGCTCCTGCTGTACCTGGGGCAGCCTGCTGTACGCCTGAAAGAAAGACAGGTGGATCCCCTCCGCCAGAAACTCCAGCAGGAAGTCTTCCGCCAGGCGCTGCGCCTCCTCCCCAAGGATCCCCTGATTTTCGGAACAATACTTTACAAAGGCCAGCTTGCAGACCCTCTGGACAGGCTCCCCCCGCAGGTACATATTCTGGATCTCCTGAAACACTTCCTGTTCTGTGAGCCGCTCCTTGACAAAGTAACCATAGGCGCACTGTGCTAAAAACGCCTCCTCCACCTCCGCCTTCGCCCCCTGGGACAAATAGTAGCGGAAGATATCCATCTTTTCCCCCACAAAGGCGCCGGTGTAAAGCATCTGCACCAGAATCCTCTCGCTTAACTTGTAACAGTCCACGCCAAAAGAGCGGGCCGCTTTCCAGACGTCCCTCAGCCCCTTGATCCTCCCCCGGTCATACATGGCCAGATACGCAAGCACCACGCCGTCGTACTTCCCCCGCTGGAACGCATGAACCGCCGCCGCCGTCAGCATCGGATCTTCCATCATATGATTTTTTTCCATCATGGGGCTGATCAGGCGCACCAGCACCTTGGGATCCACAAAATAGGGGCCGTAAGTGTCCAGCCACTGCCTGGCCAGCTGGTGCTGCCCCCGCATGACCATGTACTGGATCACGCTGCCCCGCTCCTCCACGGTCAGCTCCTCTGCCGGAATCCGTCCCAGAAACCCGTCCAGGGAACGCATATCGTCGGCCTCGTAATAGCAGTGCATCACCTTTAGGTACAACTCCCGCCTGAGAGCCTGCGAGGCACAGCCCGAAGCCAGCACCCGCAGGCCCCGGTCGATGCGCTCCCTCAGACTCTCCTGTTCCTCCCGTCCGGCGCCGCACAGATAGATATCAAGCGCCGGGCTCTGCTCCAGATAAGGCAGCAGAAGCCGCAGATAGTGTCCCGGGCGCATCAGCTTTTCCAGGGTATACTCTGCCGTGGGGATAAAACGATTGCCCCAGGCGTCCTCCAGCACAATGGTATATTCGCTGCCGTACAGCGCCACCCAGGCCTGGCAGTCCCCCAGCGCATATTCCGCAGGCTGCAGATTCCCGGGCTGGTACACATATACCTTTTTCAGCCTCTCGTCCTCCACCTGAATGAGATGGGCAAACAAAAGCCTGGAGAGGGGCCCGCAGGTATCCTTATTGATCATGCCGGGCTGCAGCAGCTTGTTGTACAGATCCGCCAGAGGCCGGTTGATATGCTCCCTGCGGATCTGATCCAGCACGAAATACTCCATCCTGGGCCGGTAAGCTTCCGCGATCTCCCCCAGCTTCTCCCCCTGTTGTAAGATATAATCGTACAGATAAGCCGTGTGCTCATAGTCCAGATTGTTCTGATAAGAAAAATACATCAGGACAGTCCTGGGGATTTCCTGGGGAACCTTCAGATCCAGGGACATCATATAGTACTCAAACAGATTGGTGATGCGGAGTCTTTCGCCCACACCGGCCTGATACCAGGGAAAATACTGCTTCCCCGCCCTGCCGCCTTTGATGAGCAGGGTACAGATCTCCTGCAAAATCCGCACATCACCCTTTTTCCGATACAGCGCAGCCAGAATCCGAAACAGCGCCGGAGTAAACTCCCGCACCTTTCCCGCCAGATACAGGATCTGCTCTGTCACCTCCTGACGGATCAGCTCCTGTTTTGCCGCATACCAGAGAATCTGCTGTTCAAACCTTCCCAGCTTGCGCAAAAGCGCCGGGTTGCTGTGAAGCAGCGCGATGGCCTCGATATAGAGGATGGGACTGGTGCATCCCGTGTCAAACTGCCGCTCTAAGAACACCCATTTCCCCGCCGCCGACTTCTGGTAATCCCGGGACAGGTACAGAAGCAGCCAGGCTGCCCGCCAGTTGGCGTCGTCCTGGCGGTAGATCTGTTCCACCTGGGCCGTCACCCGGTTCACATACTCCTCCTCCGGGTGGATCAATGTGGTTAAGTACAGATAATAAGCCGTCAACGCCTCGTCCGCATTTTTATCCCGCTCCAAAAGCTCCGCCACATGATCCAGAATCCAGCCGGCCTCGTGATACCGCTCCTCTGTGATGAGCATCTGGGCCTGCAGAAGCCGGGCGCCCGCATCGTTTTCATTCCTGTCCACCAGGCGCTCCACCAAAGCCCCCGACTCCTTCAGCCAGACGGCGGTGCTGATCTTTTTGGCGCGGAACGCCAGATAGAGGCGCATCAGCTGTACCTGGGCCCGCTTCCGCGAAAGGGCAGTCTTCCTCTGGCCGTTTCCGTCCCCGCACTGTACCGTCACCGGGATGACCAGGGACACATAACAATTGTACAGGCGGATTTCTCCGAAATTCCGGCCCTTCCGGCATCCGGCCCCATCGATAAAGACCGGCAGCCTGCAGCGGTTTCCCAAAAAATCGTCGTCAGTGATGAGCTCTTTCTCCGCAAACAAAAAGCTGCCGTTTAACTCCACGGAGAGCTGAGTAAATCCCCAGCCGTTGCGCACAATGCCGATCTCCCGCTCCGCCACGTCCCCCGGGCCGAATTCCGGCCCAAACTCCAGGGCCATCTGGTCTTCCTCCAGCAGATATTCCACCTTCTGCTTTTTGTTGGCCTGGATCAGAAATTCCTCCACCTGCTGTTCCGATCCGGCATAGACGGACAGGGCCCGGTAGGCCTCCGCATACTGGGTATCCCTGCCGGAAAAAATCCCCGCAAACCGCGGCGAGTAAAACAACTTCACCGCCTCCGCCCAGTCGGTTTTTGCCAGATTGGCAAAATGGAACAGATTTTTGATCACCCCCACGGAAGAATCCAGCGTGTCGTACTCTACGGTGGCCACAAAGGGCAGATAATATTCCCCCTGATTGCTGATCACGGAAAAATTTCCCTTTACCACGTCGCCTTCCTCCAGGTGTTCCCCGTGGAAGCAGTAGAAAATCTCCTCCTGAGACCCCACAAACTCTGCAGTCAGACATTCCATGCGAAGATCCGAAGACAGCACCGTGCCGTTTGCATAGACTCCCTGGGGCGCATAGAGGAAGAAAGATCCCTCGCACTGCTCCCCCCGTTTCAGCGTGATTTCTATTTTTGAACAGGAGAAATCCAGGGATCCGTTTTCATAACAAAAATCCCCCTCCAGAATCTGATCAATGACCTGTCCCATTCCCACTCTCCCGCTTCTCCTCTGTACCATTCATGACCCGTCCAGGCTTCTATTCCATTATAGCAAACAATGGATAACAGGGCAAATCATTTCTGAGGGAGGCACCTTTTGAAAAAGGCCGCATATCTATACCATAAATGCAATACGCCGCAAAACCAAAACCACCCGCCGCGCTGCCGGAAAGCGCCGCAGCCCCGGGTGCAAGCCGCCAAAAGGCAGATCGAGAGGTAACTATGCCAAACAACCAGTTAACGGCCGCCCAGGAATCCGGCGCCTCCTCAAACGGTTCCCTCAGAGTCAGCGTGACGTCGTCCCTCGGAAGGGTTCCCGTCCCAAACGCCTCTGTCACCATCTCCTACACCGGGGATCCCGGGGAGCCGCTGATGCAGCTTTCCACCGACAGCTCCGGCCAGACGCCTTCCGTGGAACTGCCCGCGCCTCCTGTGGAGCTTTCCCAGGAGCCGGAGAACGAGCTCCAGCCCTATTCGGAATACAACATTCTGGTAACGGCGGAAGGCTATGAGCCGGTGCTCATATCCGGCTCGGAACTCTTCGCAGGGGAACTTTCCCTCCAGCCCGTCCGCCTGATGCCCCTGGAAACAGAGGCGGACGCAAACCAGATAGTGGTCATCCCCGCCCACACGCTGTTTGGGGATTACCCGCCCAAAATCCCCGAGGAGGAGATCAAGCCCATCGCGGAGACCGGGGAAATCGTCCTGAGCCGGGTGGTCATCCCGGAATATATCATTGTGCACGACGGCGTGCCAAACGACGCCACCGCCCAAAACTACTGGGTGCGCTACCGGGACTATATCAAGAACGTGGCCTCCTGCGAGATCTACTCCACCTGGCCGGAAGCGGCGATCTACGCCAACATCCTGGCGATCATGTCCTTTACCTTAAACCGTGTCTACACGGAGTGGTACCGAAACCAAGGCTACCCTTTTACCATCACTTCCTCCACGGCCTACGACCAGAAATGGGTTTACGGCCGAAATATCTTCCAGAACATCGACAGACTGGTGGATTCGGTGTTTGCCAACTACCTCTCCCGGCCCGGCGTGCGTCAGCCCATCTTCACCTCCTACTGCGACGGACAGCGGGTCACCTGCTCGGGGTTAAGCCAATGGGGCTCCAAATACCTGGGAGACCAGGGGTATTCCGCCATTGAGATCATCCGCTATTACTACGGCAGCGATATGTATATCAACACCGCCGAGGCCATATCCGGCGTGCCCTCCTCCTACCCGGGGTACGACTTGAACATCGGCGCCTCCGGCGACAAGGTCAGGCAGCTCCAGTCACAGTTAAACCGCATCGCCCGCAACTACCCGGCCATCCCCACCGTCGCAGCGGACGGGGTCTACGGCTCCCAGACGGCGGAAGCCGTCCGCATCTTCCAGGGCATCTTCGACCTGCCCCAGACCGGCGTTACGGACTATCCCACCTGGTACGAGATATCGGAAATCTATGTTGGCGTATCGCGGATCGCAGAGCCGGGATAAAGTAAAATGGGCATCCTTCTTAAGAGGATGCCCACTTGATTAGAAATTCCTGCTTTCACTCAGTACACCGCCTCACCGGTGTGTGCCATAACTGTGACAGAGATAACGCCTTCAACCTCATTTAACTCACTCAGCAAAGATTCGTAATCCTTTATACGTATCTCCATCAAAAAATCTACATTTTCTTTGGTCAGGTTTCTGGACTTGACAGTATAATGTCTATCATACTTTTCTACCACTTGATACACACGAGGCGCACACGCATTGCTCTTTGCGTTCACCACAAGCAACATGGACTTTCTTAATTCTGGAAAACGGTAGAAAACCAGTACAAGCACTGTTGCCCCCAGAGACAGCGCCAATGCCAATCCAGGCATTCCGGCACCACATATGATTCCCACACTGATACTCCAAAACATGAAAATTAAATCCAGCGGATTCTTTACCGCAGTCCGAAAACGCACAATGGACAATGCACCCACCATACCCAAAGACACTACCACACTGCTCTGAATCGCCAAGATGATTGCCGCTGTGATCACGCACATCAGAATCAAGGAAACATTAAAACCCTTGGAATAAAATGTATTGACAGTAACGACCCGATACACAAAGAAAAGATAAATTCCCAACAGTCCTGCCACAAGTAACAAAAGCGTCACTTCTTTCATGGACAAGCTGGTATTCTGAAATCCTTGCAAAAACGATTTTTTAATGACATCCTGAATGCTCATTTTCGACTCCTTTACGTCATTGCGTATTTTCTGCACAGCACATATTTTGAAAAACTCGTACGGCTCATCTGCTGTCCGGCGGCCAGCAATTCTACAATAAAACTGGGCAGAATCTCATCAAATTTCACTTCCAGAAGCTGTTCCCCCATCAAAAAGATTCCTCTCCGCTCAATGGTCGGCTCCAAAAAGTGCTCTGTGCCAAATCCAGAACAAATATTTCGGTCAAAGGTAATTCTTACATTTCCAATATTGAATAGATATGGCGTCCGGGTATATTCTACCATAACTTTGGGTGTGAACAATTCCGTTCTTTGTTCCAGCAAAAACCTTTTCAAAAGTTCCTGCCCATCCTTTACATCCGAAACAGGCTTACCTTTGATCAGGCTCTCGCACTGATGCTTTGAAATTCTGCAGATTTCCTTTGCCTTCATTCCGCGAACGGAATGCTTGCATTCCAGCTTTATCATTTCCGGGCATCCGTCATAGATACGTATGCGATATTTTTTCCGATTGTCTGTCCCATCCATCCCCTCTTGGAAACAGCAGTCATCATATGTGTCAAAATACAGGCTCCGAATCTCGTAATTACCCTCTGGCCCCACATAGGGATCTAACCTGCACAGATGACGTATCTTATTCTCCATAAGCATAAGACTGTTTTCGTCACAAATAAATTTCCATTCATGTCGATAGCGCAGCGTTTCCATCCTCTTTGTTTTCTCCTTAAGGCGTATCGGTACTTTCTGCTTCTGCCTGCTCCTGCATCATCTCCAGCCGATCGGCAAACTGGCGTATGATTTCCGAATCGACCTGTGAAGCCTCTTGTCCAGACATTGCAAGACCATTCTGCAATAAAACATCCATTTCAATCCATTCTGATCGATAAACAGCATTTTCCAATATTGGGAGCCTGCTGTTAAATAACGCATTGCTTTCCACATTTCTCCACCCCGAAAAAATCGCAGCGTAGGTTGTAATCACAGGGGCATTTTCAAGATATTCTCCTTTTTTTACATTGTATTTTTCATAAACATTTCCTTGATAGTCCAAAAATGTAATGGTACAATACTCTTCGCCATCCAGCCAGACATCTTCCAGATATTCTGCTTTCTGCTTCAGAAAATTGATGAGAGCATCTCTGCTTGTATCAAAATCAGAATAATAGCCATATACACCAGGCCAGCGTATACCATCCATTTCAGCCGATTCCTTTACCACAGCGCTCGTCCGATAAATATCTGCTCCGGCCAAATACTTAGCATAAGGCAGATATAGCTGTTGAAACTGGTCGTAAACCTGGTCTCGTACCTCCTGATATTGCATCATTTCCTGTACATAAATGCCGAAATTTCCCAACTGTCTGGGATCATCCAGCCAAAATTTCTTCGCTCCATAGCTTCCCATAGTTCTGTCATAATCCCACATAGGCCCGGAATAGATATGAGTATCTATACTATCACAATCCTTATAAAAATACATACTGTTTGAGACAACGTCCGGATTATGAAACATTTCTTCCATCAAATATTTTTGGATCCAGGAATCCACGTCCAGATATTCCGAAAAATGTCTGCCGGTCCCAGGATGAATTCCATCCTCCTGATGAAATGCCAGTTCCAGTTCATTAAACTGGCCACATATATACTGGGCCTGTTCTACCGTAGCAGGATTGGGGCTGACAATCTGATAGCAATTTCCACCTTCTGTCATAAACGCATTTGTTTCGTCTTCATAGATATGTGCGGGGATATGCCTCACTAAATATCCACCTGTGATATCTTTCGGATTAACCAGTCCGCTCGTTGCCTTTATTTTCCCATCCTCAGATACATACAGGGCCGCAGTATCGTATGTATCTTGTCCGTTAATTTTTTCTGTGGCTTCCTCCAAATTTGTAATATTTAAACGTTTGTCAGATATCTCAATTTTTTCACACAAATAATAATTGCCAACATAATCTCCATTTAAATACAGATCCACAAATCTTCCCTGAATAGACGGTACTTCCGTATAGTTTTCTGCAAAGCGAAATATTATGTCGTTCTTTATCAGGGAATCATCCAGCATATCGGCAAGCAAAATCCATTTTTCTGCCAAAGGCATATCTAAAAGCCCATATCCCTTTTCCAGCTTGATCTGATAGGACTTCTTTTCCATTTCGTAGAAAGAAGAACTGCCACGCGCCTTGATATATTCAAGTTGTCCGCAATATTCATTGTTTCCGTCTATTCCAATTAAGGCTACAGATGCCGGCTCTTTCACTTCTTTGTCTGCATGGATTCTTTCCATGCTCCCAGATGCAGTCTCAATAAAAAGGGCTGGGATTTCTGCGGACTCCAAAAAAACAATTTGTCCGGATTCCGGATCCGTGCCTTCCTGTCCAGAATAAAATTCTAATTCATACGTTTTGGAATATTCCAGATGTTCGATCACAGCATTCGAAGCCGTAAAAATTTCCGCATCCAAGCGAACTGATGAACCTTCACCCAAATTACAGAACCTGACCTCCCAGTGATCAGAGCCTGTAGGCAGGAAAAAATAAAATACCCCCCCGTCTCCCTGCCAGATATGCAGTTTCTGAGTCCCCCCCGGAAACCCAACACTTACCTCCAATTGAGTACAAGTTTCTGCCGGAATGGAATCGACGCCATACTTTCTGCTTGACCAGAAAAGAAAAACTGACATTGCAGCAGCCAAAGCAGCTGCACAAAGCAGAGAAGACACGATCACTGAACGTCTTTGTGACATATTCCTATCCAACTCTTTACCTGCTTCCTTTCGTTTTTAATGTCTATGAGAGAATAACATACTTCAATGGAAAAGTCAATTTAACCACTCTTTGGACTTTCCGTACTACAGCTTATCTAAAAATCTGCCCATTTTTTCTTGCCTTTTCGTCTCCTCTGTAATAAAATAACAGCATTCAACATACTGCCAAAAACGTCGAAAGGAGACAGATGACATGAAATTGACAAGAACCGGGCTTGCGGCAGACCGCAGCGCTTTTCTTGCGGCGGGTTACCGCCTGCCGGACTTTGACGATGCAACTGTGCGGGCGTCTACCGCAGCCCATCCCTGCTGGATCCATTTCGGTGCAGGCAACATCTTCCGCGCCTTTCAGGCAAACATGGCGCAGGGCCTGCTGAACCGCGGCGTCCTGCAGACCGGGCTGATCGCCGCCGAAGGCTACGACTACGAGATCGTCGAAAAGAGCCTGCGCCCCCACGACGACCTGACCCTTTTGGCCACCTTAAAATCCGACGGCACCGTGGAAAAGACAGTGGTGGGCAGCATTATGGAGTCATATGTGCTGGATCGCTCCGATGAGGCGGAATATGCGCGCCTGCAGGAGATCTTCGCCTCCCCCTCCCTGCAGATGGCCAGCTTTACCATCACGGAAAAGGGGTATGCGGTTGCCGATTCCCTGGGAAACACCCTGCCCTCCATTGCCGCAGACTTTGAAAAAGGGCCGGGCCAGGCGGACAGTTATCTGGGCAAGGTAGTCTCCCTGCTTTACCACCGCTATCAAAACGGGGCGCTGCCCATCGCCATGGTGAGCATGGACAACTGCTCCCACAACGGCGACAAGCTCAAGGCGGCAGTCTTATCCTTTGCCGACGCCTGGTGCGGGCGCGGTCTGGCTGCGGACGGCTTTGCCGGGTATGTGAGGGATGAGTCCAAGGTTTCCTTCCCCTGGTCCATGATCGACAAGATCACGCCCAGGCCCGACAGCCGGATAGAGGCGATGTTTGCAGCCGACGGCATAGAAGACCTGGCCCCTGTCATCACCTCCAAAAATACGTATATCGCTCCTTTCGTCAACGCGGAGGAGTGTGAATACCTGGTGATAGAAGACGCCTTTCCCAACGGCAGGCCCCCTCTTGAGCAGGGCGGCGTACTGTTTACCGACCGGGCGACCGTGGACAAGGTGGAAAAGATGAAAGTCTGCACCTGTTTAAATCCCCTGCACACTGCCCTGGCCATCTTCGGCTGCCTGCTGGGCTATCAGCTGATCTGCGAGGAGATGACCGATCCCACCCTGCGCAGGCTGGTGGAAGGAATCGGCTACCGGGAGGGCCTGCCCGTGGTGACAGATCCCGGCGTCATCCACCCCGAGGATTTCATCGACCAGGTGATAAACGTCCGGCTTCCCAATCCCTTCATGCCCGACACGCCCCAGCGGATCGCCACGGACACTTCCCAGAAGCTGGGAATCCGGTTCGGCGAGACCATCAAGGCATACCAGAACTCGCCACAGCTTGACACAGCGGATCTGAAGCTGATCCCCCTGGTGTTTGCGGGATGGCTGCGCTATCTGATGGCTGTGGACGATGCGGGAAATCCCTTTTCCCCCAGCCCGGATCCCCTGCTGAAGGAGGCAGGCGCCTATGTGGCCGGCTTTTCTTTAAATGACGGCCCCAAGGATCTGGACGCGCTGGACGGCCTGCTGTGCAACGAGAAAATCTTCGGTGTGAGCCTGGCCGAAGCCGGCATGGCAGAAACGGTGAAGGGCTTCTTTGCGGAGCTGTCCCAGGGCGTGGGAGCCGTCCGGAAAACGCTGGAAAAATATGTGGGCTGACCCTCTCTCGAAGAGTTGGAAGAAACGTGCGCCGTCTGGCGCACAGACAAAAAGACGTGTGCGGATCCCTTCCGCACACGCCTTTTTTTGGTTTTTATTTTGTCAGCAGCATCATGATATCGTTGCTTCTGGCAATAAAGCGGGTCATGGCGTCCGAGGCAAGCGGTGCGTGCTGGAGCCTTGCCAGGTCATAGAGCTGTTCGCAGATCATCTCCACGTTTTCCCCTTCCTGATGCTCCATCACATACTGTACCAGCGGATGGCTGGCGTTTAAGATCAGCGTCTCGCCCTCGCCGCCGAATGTTCCCATGTCCATTCCCGGCATGGAGTACATCTTCATCATATCCTGCATCCTTCTGGTCTCCTCCGAAAGGGTGAGCACAGAGGATATTTTCTTGTTTTTCAGCTTCTCCACCTTGATGGCGATCTTGTCGTTCTTCAGCGCCTTCTTCATGATCTTGGCGATGGCCTGGGCCTGCTCCTCCATCTCCTTTAACGCCTTCTGGGAAGTCTTGGACTTCAGCGCGTCCGTCACGTCCGCGTCGATGCGCTGGAACTTAACGCCCTGGTTCTTGGCCTCCAGCTGGGAGATAAAGGGCTGGTCGATGTTGTGGGTCAGGATCACCGCGTCCATCTTGGCCGCTTTAAACATATTGATGTACTGGCTCTGCTGCCGCTCGTCGGTGACGTAGTAGATGACTTTCTCTTTCTTTTCTTCCCCGTCTTCCGGTAGGTCCTCTCCCTCTGCCTTGTCCTCTTCCTGCTCTGACGTCGGGGAGACCACTTCTGCCTCCACCTTTTCGCCGTTTTCATCCACCGCTTCCCCGGCGCTCTCTTCCTCGTCCTGGGGCTTGATGTCCAGACATTCGGGCAGCGTCAGATACTTGCCCTCCAGATTCTTAAACAGGATGTAGTCGTTCATCTTCTCGCAGAACTTGTCGTCCCGCAGGCAGCCGAACTTGATGAAGGGGCTGATGTCGTCCCAGTACTTGTCGTACTCCTCTTTTTCCGTCTTGCACATCCCGGAGAGCTTGTCCGCCACCTTCTTGGTGATATACTCGGAAATCTTCTTGACAAAGCCGTCGTTCTGCAGGGCGCTGCGGGACACATTTAAGGGCAGATCCGGGCAGTCGATGACGCCCTTTAAGAGCAGCAAAAACTCCGGGATCACTTCCTTGATGTTGTCCGCAATGAACACCTGATTGTTGTACAGCTTGATGGTTCCCTCGATGGACTCGTACTCCATGTTGATCTTGGGGAAGTACAGGATGCCCTTTAAGTTGAAGGGATAGTCCATGTTCAGATGGATCCAGAACAGCGGCTCCTTGTAGTCCTGGAAGACCTTCCGGTAAAACTCCAGATACTCCTCTCTGGTGCAGTTGTTGGGGTGCTTCGTCCAGAGGGGCTCCGTCTCGTTCAAAAGCTCAGGGCGCCTGCGTATCTTGAGTTTCTTCGGCTCTGCCTCCTTGCCTTCCTCCCCTTCTTTCTGCTCCGGCAGGATCTCCTCCAGGACGACGTCGTCCTCTTTCTTTTCGTCCTCCCTGATGATCTGGGTCTCCTTGGTGTCCGCCTTGGACAGATAGATTTCCGTGGGCATGAAGGAACAGTACTTCTTGATCACTTCCCTGGCCTTGTACTCGTTGCAGAACTCCAGGCAGTCTTCGTTTAAAAACAGCGTGACGGACGTGCCCACTTCCTTCCTGTCCCCTGTCTCCATGGTAAACTGGGTGCCGCCGTCGCACTCCCAATGCACCGGCTCCGCCCCCTCCTTATAGGAGAGCGTGTCGATGTGAACCTCGTCCGCCACCATGAACGCGGAATAAAAGCCCAGACCGAAATGGCCGATGATCTGGTCGGCGCTGCTCTTGTCCTTATATTTTTCAATGAAGTCCGTGGCCCCGGAAAAAGCGATCTGATCGATGTATTCGTCCACTTCCTCCGCCGTCATGCCCAGGCCGTTGTCGGTGAAGGTAAGGGTCTTTGCCTCCGGGTTTACCACCACGTCTATTCTGGCGCGATACCCTTCCGGCAGGGTATATTCCCCCATCATGTCCAGTTTTTTGAGCTTGGTCACCGCATCGCATCCGTTGGAGATCAGCTCCCTGTAAAAGATGTCGTGATCGGAATACAGCCACTTCTTGATGATGGGAAAAATATTTTCGCTGTTGATGGATAAGCTTCCAGTCTTTGCTGCCATTGCTACCACTCCTTTTTGATTTGATGTGACATCTGACTACATCCAGTTTATCACTTGTGGGACAAATGTCAATAAAAAATTAGCACTCATCTTGCACGAGTGCTAATAGCCTGCCCAAAACCGCCGAAACACGGCGTTTCCCGTCTTTCTAAAATTTTTGTGAACTAGGGAAAATACTTCTCATACACCTCAAAAAAACTGGTGGTGGAGATCCCCTCCCCGTGCGCCAGGGCCACCTGGCCCCACAGTTCTTCATTCAGGCTCTTGTCCAGAGTCTCCACAAAGGCGTCGTACTCCTGGCCGAACACCTCACGCCTGCGCTCCTCCACGATCTGCAGCTTGTTGGCGTCCGTCTGCTCCCTGTCAAACGTGTTGATACATTTGATGATGTGGTAGCCGTCGCCGCTCTCCACCACCCGGCTGATTTCGCCTGTCTCCAGAGAAAAAGCCGCCTCCTCGAAGGCCGGATCCATCTCCCCCTTTCCGAAGGAACAGGTGATTGCGGCGTCCCCGCTGTAGCGCGAGGCAAGATCCAGGAAGTCCTGCTCTCCCGAGACGGCCATCTCCCTGATTTCCTGGGCTTTTTCGTATACCGCCGCCTTTGCGTCGTCCGTGTAATCCACCCGGTTCCCCGCGCCGTCTGTGACATAGGTGGGCAGGAAGATGTGCTGAACCGTAATGGTGCGGGCCTCGTCGTCGCTGATCTCCGGGTTGATGTCCTGAATGATATACTCATACACCTTGTCCGCCAGGGCGTACTCCTCATACATCCGGCCAAGGAGCTCCTGGCTGACTCCCGTCAGCTCCACCTCCGCCTGGCTTAAGGACTGGAAATACTCCGCCGCGGCCTGGTTTACCTTTGCCTGCTCTTTCTCGCTTAAGCCCACTTCCTTGTCCAGGGCCAGCAGATACATGGTCTTGACCTGGGCGATCCTGGCCAGCGCCATGTCCTTCACATTCTCCTCCAGGGTAACGCCGTCTAAAGACACCTCCCACACCTGGGGGCCGTACACATTCTCATACTTGTCCTGGGTGTTGATCAGATACACCATCATCTCCGGCAGCGTGCAGGCCGCGCTCCCGATCCGGAACACCTCGTCCTCTCCCAGGCCGGTGGTGAACACCACCCGGGGGCTGCCGCAGGCGCAGAGACACCCCGGAAAAAATGACAATACAAGCAGCAGGGTCAGAAAACGCCTCCCGACCCTGCCGATCCCTTTTTGATTCTTTTGTTCCCCTCTGCCGCCCCTCACAGGATCACATGGATCCAGCCTTCGGGCGCCTGGATGCGTCCCATCTGGATGCCGGTGAGCGTGTCGTAGAGTTTTCTGGTGACAGGCCCCATCTCCTCCATGCCGCTGGGCAGGCAGATTTCCCTGCCGTGATCTACAATCTTTCCCACAGGGGAGATGACAGCCGCGGTTCCGCACAGGCCGCACTCCGCAAAATCCTTCACCTCATCCAGGAAAACTTCCCGCTCCTCCACCGCAAGGCCCAGATATTCCTTCGCCACATGAACCAGGGAACGCCGGGTGATGGAGGGAAGGATGCTGTCGGACTTGGGAGTCACCACCTTGCCGTCCTTTGTCACAAACAAAAAGTTTGCGCCGCCGGTCTCCTCCACCTTGGTGCGAGTAGAGGGGTCAAGGTACATATTCTCGTCATAGCCCTCCTCATGGGCGGTGACGATGGCGTGCAGGCTCATGGCGTAGTTTAAGCCAGCCTTGATGTGCCCCGTGCCATGGGGCGCCGCCCGGTCAAAGTCGCTGACCCGGATGGTGAGGGGCTTTGCGCCGCCCTTAAAGTAAGGGCCCACGGGCGTGCAGAAAATGCGGAACTGATACTCGTCGGCGGGCTTTACCCCGATGACGGGATTGCTGCCGAACATATAGGGGCGCACATACAGCGTGGCGCCGCTGCCATAGGGGGGCACATAAGCGGCGTTTGCCGCCACGACCTCCGACACTGCCTTCACAAAGCGGTCACAGGGAAAGACCGGCATCTCCAGCCTGGCGGCGCTCTTCTCCATGCGCTCTGCGTTTAAATCGGGGCGGAATGTCACGATATGCCCGTCCTCGGTGGTGTAAGCCTTCAGGCCTTCAAAAACCGTCTGGGCGTACTGCAGCACGCCGGCGCACTCATTTAAGACGATATTGGCGTCCTGCGTAAGCTGTCCCCCGTCCCATGCGCCCGCCTTATAGTTGGAAACATACCGATAGTCTGTGGATACATACCCAAAACCCAGATTGCCCCAGTCGATGTCTTTCTTTTCCATAACCCATTCCCTCTTTCTTTTGGATTTATTATTATACTTTTGCCATGAAAAGTCAATACACTTCTTCGCCCCGGCAGGCCCCTTTTGACAAAACCCGGCCGCTTCCCGCCGCGTCTGCCATAGAGCCGCATCAGCGCTTCCTCTGGTATTGGAGGAAGCGGTAGGGAATGTCAAAATACGTCTGTTCCTCGCTGTCCGCGGTCACCTCCCAGTCCGGATCCCGGTCCAGATTGGGGAAATAGGCATCCGCCTGATAGGCGTGATCGATCTTGGTCACATGGGCGGTGTCACAGTAGGGAAGGAGCTGCCGATAGACGCTCTCCCCGCCGATGATGTAGACATCGCCGGAATCATACTGCTTTAGTTCCTCCAGAAGTTCTTCCACCGAGTGCACCACCACCGCGTCCTTCACGGCATATCCCTCATCCCTTGAGAGGATGATATTGGTGCGGTTTTTTAAGGGCATCCCCTGGGGAAAGGTCTGAAGCGTCTTTCTGCCCAGGACCACTACCTTCCCGGTGGTCTCCTCCCGAAAATGCTTCATGTCGTTGGGAATGCTGACAAGCAGCTTTCCCTGATTGCCGATGGCCCAGTTTTCGTCCACTGCTGCGATCAGATTCATGTGTGTGTTCCTCTCCTTCTGCCGCCCCCGGCGGCCCAGGCCGTCAGATAGCGATGGGAATGTCCTGGATCTGAGGGCCCGGCGTATAATTTTCCAGGCGCACGTCCTCCGGCGTAAACTGATAAAAGTCTTTCACCTGGGGATTTAAAAAAAAGGCAGGCGCAGGCTGGGGCTGCCTTGCGATCAGTTCCTTTACAATGGGAATGTGCCTGTCGTAGATATGGGCGTCCGCGATGACGTGAACCAGTTCCCCCGCCTGCATCCCGCAGACCTGGGCCAGCATATGAACCAGCACCGCATACTGCACCACATTCCAGTTGTTGGCCGCCAGCACATCCTGGGAGCGCTGGTTTAAGATGGCGTTCAGCGTGAGTTTATCCTCTCCCGGCTTTTGGGTGACGTTAAACGTCATGCTGTAGGCGCAGGGGTACAGGTTCATCTCGTGGAGATCCTGATGTACATAGAGGTTGGTCATGATCCTGCGGCTGAAGGGATTGTTCTTCAAATCGTAGATGACGCGGTCCACCTGGTCCATCATGCCCTCTTTGTAGCGGTGCTTTACCCCCATCTGATAGCCGTAGGCCTTGCCGATGGAGCCGTCCTCATCCGCCCACTCGTCCCAGATATGGCCTTTGAGGTCATGGATATTGTTGGATTTCCTCTGCCAGATCCAGAGCATTTCGTCCGTGGCCAGCTTCAGCGCCGTCCGCCGCAGGGTCAGGATGGGAAATTCCCTGGACAGGTCATAGCGGTTTACCACGCCGAATTTTTTGACCGTGTAAGCCGGCGTCCCATCCGGCCAGTGGGGGCGCACCTTCTCCCCCTCCGTGCTGGTTCCGTTTTCCAGAATATCCCGGCACATCCCGATAAACACCTGATCCGCGTAACTCACTGTAACCTCCTTATCCCTTTCTGGGGACATCTTTTCTGGGGACATCTTCTCACGCCAAGTCTCTTGACTGCACCGCACACCATCTCAGATCCTGATGAAGAATGCCTTCCCTCCGGCATTCTTCTGCGTGAGACATAGATGTCCTTCGCGAAACAGCCTCTGCTGTGAGCGAAAATCGTCGCAGACGATTGGACATCTTCTCACGCCAATCCTCTTGACTGCGCCGCACACCATCTCAGATCCTGATGAAGAATGCCTTCCCTCCGGCATTCTTCTGCGTGAGACATAGATGTCCTTCGC
>CANQEH010000014.1 GCA_947594835.1 uncultured Acetatifactor sp.
CCCTACCCTTCGGGACAGGGGCTTCATGTAGGCCATCCGCGGCCCTATACCGCGCTGGATATCGTGGCCAGAAAGCGGAGGATGCAGGGCTATAATGTGCTTTATCCCATGGGATGGGACGCCTTTGGGCTTCCCACGGAGAATTACGCCATCAAGAACCATATCCATCCCAGAATCGTGACGAAAAACAATGTGGAACGCTTTAAGAGCCAGCTTCATTCCCTGGGCTATTCCTTTGACTGGGAGAGAGAGGTGAATACCACCGATCCGGAGTATTATAAGTGGACCCAGTGGATTTTCCTGAAGCTGTTTCAGGCGGGGTTGGCGTACAAGGCGGAAATGCCCATCAACTGGTGCACCTCCTGCAAGGTGGGGCTGGCCAATGAGGAAGTGGTAAACGGCGTCTGCGAGCGCTGCGGTTCCGAGGTTGTGCGCAAGGTAAAGAGCCAGTGGATGTTAAAGATTACCGCCTATGCGGATCAGCTCATCGAGGGACTGGACACCGTGGACTATATCGAGCGGGTAAAGGTTTCCCAGAAAAACTGGATCGGAAAATCCCAGGGGGCGGAGGTGGATTTTAAGATCACCGGAAAAGAGGAGACGCTGCGGATTTATACCACGCGGCCGGACACTCTGTTTGGGGCAACCTACATGGTGATTTCGCCGGAGCATCCGCTGATCGAAACCTACCGGGAAGAGATACAAAACTATGACGAACTGGCCGCATACCGGGAACAGGCCGCCAGGAAATCCGACTTCGAGCGGACGGAGCTTGCGAAAGAAAAGACCGGCGTAGAGATCAAGGGGCTGACCGCCATCAACCCGGTAAACGGCAAGGAGATCCCCATCTGGATTTCCGACTATGTGCTGATGACATACGGCACCGGCGCCATCATGGCAGTGCCGGCCCACGACGAGAGAGACTGGGAGTTTGCAAAGAAGTTTGGTCTGCCCATCCTGGAAGTGGTGGCGGGCAGCCCTGTCAGCGTACAGGAACAGGTGTATACCGATGTTGCCACGGGCACCCTGGTCAACTCAGGCTTTCTGGACGGGCTTTCCGTGGCCGACGCAAAGGAGCGGGTCATCGCGTTTCTGGAGGAAAAGGGCATCGGCTGCAGGAAGACCAACTTTAAGCTGCGGGACTGGGTTTTTTCCAGACAGCGTTACTGGGGCGAGCCCATTCCCATCGTGAAGTGTGAAAAATGCGGTTATGTGCCCCTTCCAGAGAGCGAACTGCCCCTGCTGCTGCCGGAAGTGGCCAGCTATGAGCCCACCGACAACGGGGAATCCCCTCTGGCCGCCATGGAGGACTGGGTGAACACCACCTGCCCCTGCTGTCAGGGCCCTGCAAAGCGGGAGACGGATACCATGCCCCAGTGGGCGGGTTCCTCCTGGTATTTCCTGCGCTATGTGGATCCGAAGAACAACTCGGCATTTGCGGGAGAGGAGGCCTTGAAATACTGGCTGCCTGTGGACTGGTACAACGGCGGGATGGAGCACACCACCCTGCACCTTCTCTACTCCAGGTTCTGGCACAGGTTTCTCTACGACCAGGGCTATGTGCCCTGCCCGGAGCCCTATCAGAAGCGCACCAGCCACGGCATGATCTTAGGCTCCAACGGGGAAAAGATGTCCAAGTCCAGGGGAAATGTGGTAAACCCGGACGATATCGTCAGGGAATACGGCGCAGACACCCTGCGCACCTACGAGATGTTCATCGGCGCCTTTGACTTAAGCGCCGCCTGGAGCGAGGACGGCGTCAAAGGCTGCCGCAGGTTTTTGGAGCGCGTGTGGAAGCTGCAGGACATCCTGACGCAGGAAGACGCATACAGCGCCGATCTGGAGATCAAGATGCACCAGACCATCCAGAAGGTGTCGGGTGATTTTGAAAATTTAAAGTACAATACGGCCATTGCCGCCATGATGTCCCTGATCAACGAGTTTTACAAAAAGGGCAGGGTGACCAGGGGAGAGTACAAGACCCTTCTGACGCTGTTAAACCCTGTTGCGCCCCATATCACGGAGGAACTGTGGTCAGCCGCCGGATTTCAGGGAAGGCTGTATCAGACAGCCTGGCCGGAGTACGACGCGGAGAAGACCGTGGAGAGCGCCGTGGAGATCGGCATCCAGGTAAACGGAAAGCTCAGGGCCGCCGTCACCGTGTCCAAGGACGAGGAAAAGGAAGCGGTTCTGGAGGCGGCAAAGAAGGCCCTGGGAGAGAAGCTGACCGGGACTGTGGTAAAAGAGATCTATGTGCCCGGTAGGCTGGTAAATTTTGTGGTAAAGTGACAGACAGGTCTTACAGCCCGGGCCCGTGAGACTTGGCCTTGGCCAGAATCTGGTCGATCTGCTGTAATTCCTCCTGGCTGGAATGACTGCGGATGGCAGCGATCGCCGCAGTCATCTCCTGGGGGGAAAAGGCCAGGTTCTTCTGTCTGGCCCGGGTCATCATGGGAAGCAGGGAAGCCATCAGCTCCTTCTGGCTTTTTCCCTGGCTTTCCGCAAACATCTCTCCCAGGAAGTCCAGTTTTTCTTTTGGGATATCTCTTACCAGAGGGTCCGACATCCACGCCGGACGGTTCGTGTTTTGTTCCATAGGATACGCCTTTCTGTTTTTGTGATGAAGTCAGGAGTCTGGGGACTGCTGCGGGCCCTTGCCCGGCATGGACTGGAACATCTGGAACAAATCAGCCATGGCGGAAGGATCCATTCCGCCTGCCCCTTCTGCTGCGTCTGGGAAAAAATCTTTCATGGTTTCCATCATTTCCATCATCTCCCGTATGTTTCCCAGGCTTGCCAGAAGGTTTTGGATGTTTTGGATTTTTTCCCGCTCGCCCGGGCTGCTGAACGGCAGCAATTCCTCTAAAAGCGAGAGGATGCCGCCTGTGTCTCCCGAAAAGGGGTCCAGAAAAAACGGTGTCCGCCCGGTCAGGATGGGGGGCCGTCCCCGGAAAAGGGGCTGGCGGGCCGGACGGCGCAGAAACTCCAGGGCATACTGCAGTTCCGAAAATTTGATATAGACGGCAAGGGCGCCCTGCTGTCCGGCAGGCAGGTAGGAGAGGAGCACTTTTAACATCTGGATGTGGTTTGTGGTGAGCAATGCGTCAAACGCAGCGGTTGTTTCCTTTCCTTTCTCCTCCATGGCAGAACCTGACCTTTCCTGGCAGTATCTTGTGGGGCGGCAGCCGATCTGTTTTATCGTATGATGCAGGGACGTCTCTTATGTGTCCCATCCCGGCAGAAAGAAGCGGCACAGGCGGGAAAAAGCCTGTGCCGCGCTTTTCGCTTTAGTTGTTGCAGCCGCAGCCGTTGCCGCCGCAGACGCTGGACAGAAGCAGGATGCAGATCAGCCACTCGCAGCAGCTTCCGCCGTTGTTGAACAGGCTGATGCCGTTGTTGCAGCCGCAGCCACAGCCGTTGCCGCTGCGCCCGAAGCCGTTGCCGTTTAAGAAAAACAGCAGGATCAGGATCCAGATCCAGCTGGAGCTGAATCCTCCATTGTTGCAGTTTGCAGTGCTTACGCCGTTGCAGGAATCGTTGCACCCGCAGTTAGCAGCAGTCAGATCGCTCATTGTGATAGCCTCCAAAGGTTTTTTATGGTTTATCTTATGCACCTGGGTTTGTCTATGTTTCGGGGGCGGGGGGAAAATTTACGGGCACAGCCATAAAAAAGGGAAAGATTGCCGGAAGCGCCGGGCACTTGAAGCCCTGTGCGCTTTGTGCTATCATAAAGGGGAAACGAGCAGTGTACCTGCGGCAGGGGATGAGGCAGCGCAGGCGAGGATAACGTATGGTACAGACAGGCTATCGCGTGGAGGGACGGCAGTTTCGCACCAAGAGCGACTACGCACAGGCGCTCCACGACAAAAAGATCATAGACCGCCTTCGGGCAGAAACCGATTTAAAGGACAGAAGGCAGCTGGAAAAGTTAAAACATGACCTGCAGGGGGGCAGATATCGCTTCCTCACCCTGTTAGGGCAGGACTTTCAGGAAGAAATCGACAGGCGTCTGGAGCAGCTTGCCGGAAATCGCAGAAAAAATCTGGATGCAGACGTGGCCCGGGAATTAAAAAAACGGGAAAAGCGCCGGAAAATGCTCATTGCCTTCTGCCTGGCCGCCGCTTTCGGCTGTATGGCATATCTGGGATGTTATTCTTATTTTAACAAGCGGACCGCCGATACCTACCAGTCCTTAAGCGAATTGAAAGGCCGCGCCGCCGCAGAAGACCCTCCTTCCTCAGCAGAAGCTGCCCCCCGGTACACCTTAGACGGGGAGCGTCCGCCCCGGGAAATTCTGGATGAATTTAAAAATTTATTAAATATCAACCAAAAACTAATTGGCTGGGTGAAAATTGACGATACAAATATAGATTACCCCGTTATGCAGACAGATGACAACGAGTACTACCTGACCCACAATTTAAATCAGGAGTATGACAAGAACGGCTCTATCTTTCTGGATAAGGACTGTGAGATAGAATACCCCAGCACCAACCTCATCCTCTACGGGCACCATATGCGGAGCGGGCAGATGTTTGGCGGCCTGGATCGATACGAGGACGAAAGCTACTGGAAGGAACACCCGTATATCCAGTTCGACACGCTCTACGACAAGGGGATCTGGCAGGTCATGTATGTATTCCGCTCCAGGGTGTACCGCCAGGAGGAAATTGTCTTTAAGTACTATCAGTTTATTGATGCAAACAGCGAGCAGGAGTTTTACTCCAACATGAAGGAGATGGAGGCCCTGTCCTTATATGACACAGGCGTTACCGCTGAATACGGCGACCGGCTGCTGACGCTGTCCACCTGCGATTACGAGGAGGACAATGGGCGGTTTGTGGTAGTGGCCAAAAAAGTGGAGACAAAGGAGTAAGGGGAAATGACGGATAAAGGAGCGGCACAGGGAAAGATGCAGGAGAAGACACAGGGAAAGAAGAAAACGAAAAGACGTTTAAAGCGTTCCGTGAGAAAGACCTTCGGGGCGCTGTTTCTGGCGTCCGCCATCGCGGTGGCGGCCATCCCCACCCAGGGGCTGCAGGCGGCGGCCGATACGCCGATTCTTCGGTGGAGCAAAGAGGGGTCGGTCATCCCCACGGTGCAGGATTCAGACCCCATTTATTCCAACCAGGACGGCCGTTTTACCTTTGCCTGGGTGAAAAAGACCGGGGCCAGCAGCGACTATGCGGCGGTGATCCTGGGCTATGACGGGGGAACGCTGGCGGGAGGAAACCTGGTGATCCCGGACACGGTGGACGCCTACACGCGGCTCAACGCAAACGATGGCTCCGACAAGGGGTATGTGGCCGTGAGCAGAAGCCATAAGCCGCTGTATTACCGGGTGCAGAGCGATTCGGTGCCGGATGGATATGAATATCTCCCCTGCACCAGGGACACTTACAGCGTCTGGGGGACTGTAAACGGGGTAGAGCGCAGTCTGGAAGAATTCTGGTACAAGGATGAATCCGGCGAAGACCAGGACGCCAAAGACAATACCAAGTACAAAAAGGCCGGGCAGGACGTCAACGAGCAGTGGATCCGGAACGTGCCGGTGCTCTATATCGGGAACCAGACGCTGACGAAAAACCCGGATGTAAAAGCCGACAAAAACGGCGCGGTGAAGGAGTGGAAAATCGGCTCTGAGATTACAGAGCCGAAAGACGGCGTCTTTGCGGGGGAAAACAATATCACCCATCTGACGGTGGGAGGGCAGCTGGAGGGCATCGGAAACTATGCCTTTTACAGCTGTGCCACGCTGAGCGGCATCACCCTGGGAAACGGCATCACCGAGATCGGCAAATACGCGTTTGCCCAGTGCATCAATATGTCTTCCATCGGCCTGGGCTTTGACAGCAAGCTGTCTTATATCAGCGATTACACCTTTGAGGGCTGTACCGCGCTGAAGAGCTTCCAGCTTCCCGCCGGGGTGCAGAAGATCTATGACCATGCTTTCGACGGCTGCATCAGCTTAGAGACGGTGGATTTAGACGGCATCGCCGCAGGCGGGGCGGCTGCGGAAAAGTTTACCGCATTGACCCAGATGGGGGCTTATGTGTTCAAGGACTGTACCTCCCTGGAAGATCTGGTATTGCCGGTGGCCTTTTCCAATGCGGGGAGTGAGACAAACGGGAAATTAAACCTCAATAATTTCCAGGGCTGTTCCAACTTAAAGCGCATTTATGTGCGCAACCCGTCCTTAGATCTGGAACCGGCCCGCAGCGGCGTCGAACCGAAGGAAGATTACTTTGAAGCGCAGGTGGATCCCACGTTTTACTTTGAGGCTGCTTCTGATGCCAAGGTACACGCCTATACCCAGGCAAACGCCCTGGCGTTTAAATATGAGAACGAAGATAAATACGAGAAGATCATGATGGAGGAGGGATCCAAGCTGACCTACCAGGTGAACTCCAAGAATGAGCTTTTGTATTTCCACATAGACGGCGCGGTGAAAACAGTGACCATCCCCGCCGCCATCGGCCCTTACGGCATTTCCACCCTGGGGGCGAACTCTTTCAGCAATATCTGTGAGCTGGAACAGATCACGATCCCCCGCACGGTGAAACGGATCGTCTCCGGCGCCTTCCAGGGCTGCCACAATCTGAAGTGGGTCATTTTCACAGACCCCGACCCGGCGCTGTCCATCGAGCCGGACGCCTTCTGGACCCAGGAGACGGGGGGGCTCTGCGCCCACAAGGAAAGCTTAAGGGATAAGACCCCGGAGCTTCACTTTGCGGGCCCCATCGAAGACGAGACGGGGAAGCTTTCCGCGCCCTTTGTCTTCGCCATGACCCCGGGGGAGACCATAGACAACGACAATCAGCCGGACGCCTATATCACATACCACAGCGGCTGGCCCACAAATCTGGAAGTCCGCTACAATCCCGCAACGGGGGCCAACGAACTGATCAATTATCCCACCCTGTCCGAGATGGTGGAAGGGGTTTACACGGCAGAGGACTATCCCTATCTGACGGCGGGCCAGGCTGCCAATATGCAGAGCAGTGTCGACAAGTATCTCTCCGCCGCGTCCAATGGGGACAAAGACCCGCTTTCCGCCCTGAACACGGACGAGGCGGCGGCCATCACGGCGGCAAAGGATCTGGTGCTCCCGGCGGGGATCACAGGCATCCAGGAGGGCCTCTTTGTCAGGAAGGAAAGCGGCGCCGCAGAGGGCGGGCCGAAGGAAAAGAAGTCTGTGGAGAAGACCATCACTGCCGCAGGACTCAGCGAGATTGCGCCGGGTACCTTTAAGGGACATGAAAACCTGGTCAGCGTCGCGCTGCAGGATACCACAAAATCCGTCGGGGAATATGCCTTTGAAGGGTGTAAAAACTTAAGATCCGTGAGCCTGCCGGGCACCGTGCAGGAACTGGGAACCCGGCCTTTTAAGGGCTGCGGACGTCTGGACACCGTGAATTTTGGAGGCGGGCCTTACTTTACCTGCGACAGGGGGATCATCTATGAGCTCTCCCCGTCCGGGGCAAAAGAGAAACTGGTGGAATTTTTAGAGGGCAGGACGAATCCCATTGTGACGGCGGAGGAGACTGCTGGCGTGACGGAGCTCTATCCGGAAGCCTTTGCAGACACCGGCATCTCTACCGTGGACTTGAGCAAAACCACGATCAACACCGTGCCGGAAGGGGCGTTTTACAACACGAAAAACTTAGTCAGCGTGACCCTGCCCCGGCAGATGGAGGGAGGCACCATCGCAGACGGCGCCTTTGCAAAGAGTGCGCTCCGGGTGCTCACCATCCCGGGCCAATATGTCAACATGACGCCGGAGGCCTTCCAGGGCAATGACCAGTACCAGGGAAAAGCCGAAAATTATCCTGACGAGCTGATCTTTGTCTGCGAGCCGGGCGGTATGGCGGACACGTTTGCAAAGCAGCACGGCATCGACACCGAGGAAAAGACGCCGGAAATTTACTATCAGGTCAGCTTCTGGTACTACGACGAAGACAATGAGCCCCAGCAGGTAGGGAAGACCCAGGAGGTGCAGCTGGGACAAAGCGCCCAGGAGCCGGAGCATCCCTCCAAGGAGGGCTATACCTTTTTGGAATGGCGGCCTAATACCTGGCAGGCGGTGACTGGCAACGAAAAATACTGGGCAGAGTTTGTAAAGAGCGACACAGTCCTGTACACCGTGGTGTTCCAGGACTATAACGGCAAGGAGTTAAGCAGGCAGAGCGTGCCTGCAGGGGGCTCTGCGGTCATTCCCCAGAACCCTTACAGAGAGGGATATAAGTTTGACGGCTGGATGCTGTCCGGCGGGGACGGCGCGTATGTGACCAGTCTTTCCAATGTGCAGAGCGATATGACGCTGCTTGCCCAGTACCATGTGCTCCAGCCGGGGGAGAACCCTGACAATCCCACAAGCCCTGGGGCGTCTGTCAGTCCCAGCGCTTCCGCAAAGCCCAGCGCCTCCGCCAGCCCCAGCGCTTCGGCGAGTCCCGGCGCCTCGGCCAGTCCCGGCGCGTTTTATACCCTGACGGTGCAAAACGGCAGCGGCTCCGGCAGCTATCAGGTGGGTTCCCAGCCTGTCATTATCGCCAATAACCCCGCTACGGGGCAGGCTTTTGACTATTGGTCTGTGAGCCCTTCGGACGTCAAGATTGCCAGCACGATGCTGTCGGCGTCCATCGTCACCATGCCGGCTTCGGATGTGACGGTGACGGCCCACTATAAAGCGGCTGCCAGCAGCGGCAATACCGTCAGCGGCAACCAGACAAACCGGCCTAACAAGGTGGTGGAGACAGTGACAAACGGTTCTACCACGGTGGTCATTGACAAAAACGGCCTCTCCAACACCGGCGTGGTGTCCGCTACGGTAAACGGTTCCTCCGATCATTTCACGGTTAAGATTACGGAGACCAACGAGGCCACCGAGGCGGCCCTTCGGGCGCTGATGGCGGAGTACGGCTCCTTAGACCATGTGAAGTATTTCCCCATGGACATCTCGCTCTATGATTCCACGGGAACCAACCAGATTACGGACACCACGGGCATTCAGGTGGACATCACCCTGCCCCTGCCCGATGCGCTGGCGGAGTATGCCGGCAACAACAAGGTGGCCAGCACCTTAAACGACAGGCTGGAGAGTCTGGACGCCAGGTTTACCACCATCGACGGCGTGTCCTGCGTGACCTTTACGGCGGAGCATTTTTCGCCCTATGTGATCTATGTGGACGTGGCAAACCTTTCCTCCGGCCAGGTGGCCGACAGTACGCCCAAGACGGGGGACGGCATCCATCCCAAGTGGTTTTTGTCCATCGGCTTAGCCTGCCTGTCCGTTGTGTTCTTTATGCAGAAGGATGGCGGGGAGCGCAAAAAAGCGAAAGTGAAGGCAAAGGCAAAATAAATTCCGGCTGCGGCCGGGAGGCAGAGAGTGTATGAAAAAAGGAAGACGGTTTTGGGGCGCTTTGCTTGTGGCGGCGCTTGTGCTTGTACAGTTTCCTGGGGCGGAGGCGGATGCGGCGTCATCCGCCTCCGCACAGGATACCCGGGGAAAAGTCCTGGGAAGCACCCGGGTGGTGGGGAACCGGGCGGTGGTTCTATGGGATCCCGCGCAGTCCAGGGTGTATGACAGGGAGAAGCCGCCCGTGGGGCCGCCCCTGGCGGAGTTTGCGGCCAGGCAGGAGGGCGCTCTGCCCAAATACGCAGTTGTGGACGGAACCGTCATTGCAGACCAGGCCTTTTATCAGAGCAAGGAGCTGGGAGTGGTGGTGGTGCCCGAGGGGATCCGGGAGATCGGCGAGTTTGCCTACGCCAGAAGCTCTGTCACGGAGGTTTTGATCCCCGCAGGGGTACAGGCGGTGGGCTATGGAGCCTTTTACCACTGCGACAGCCTGTCCGGCGTGACCTTTTTGGGGCCGGTGGAGGACGTGGCGGCCAATGCCTTTGCCCATACGCTCTGGCTGGAGAAGTTTTTTGCTGACGGCGGCGGGGAGGGAAGCGATTTCCTCATCACCGGCGGGGTGCTTGTGGCCTACCGGGGAGAAGAACAGACGGTGGCGGTGCCAGAGGGCGTGGAAGTAATCGCGGCGGAAGCCTTCAAGGGACATGGGGAGATCACATCCCTGACCCTGCCGGAGAGCCTGCGGGTTGTGGGCGAGGCGGCGTTTGAGGGGTGCAGCGGCCTGCGCAGCATCCAGCTCAACCAGGGACTTGAGAAGATAAAGGACAGGGCCTTTTCTGGCTGTAAAGCGAAACGGGTAACAGTGCCTGCCTCTGTGACGGAGGAGGGGCTGCTTGCCTTTGACGGGGTTTCCGTCGTCTATGAGGGAGAACCCCCGAAGCAGACCTACGGGATTTCCGCCACCCGGCTGTCCAACGAGTCTTACCGGGATGTGCCGCCGGATCCGGAGGCAGTGGCGGCAGGCGTGGTGACAGAGGGGCCGGAAGGGGCAGGCGCCGTTTTGGAGGACGCCTCCCGGCTGTATACCCTGCAGATCAGCGTCGTCTCTGACCCCGTGGAGGCCGGGCGTGCCTTTGAGCGGACGTTTGGCCGGGGGATTCCAGATGGAAGCGTCGTTTACCAGATGGAGTTAAAGGACGCAAGCGATATCCCGATCTCCAGGCTGGGCAGCCGCACGCTGACGGTGACCCTGCCCCTGCCGGAAGGGCTGGAAGGGGTTCCCCTGCGGCTCTTCGGGCTGGATCGCAACGGTCAGCTGGAGGAACTTGCCCTGGAGCAGGACACAGAGGAGAGCGCAGGCAGGATCCGCTTTGGGGTAAAATTTGTTTCCCAGATTGTGTTGTGCCCCCAGGGGGAGGCGCCCGGCCAGGCAGACTGACCCCGGGCTGTTGACAGAACGGAAAGAACGCTGCGGCATATGATAACCCAAAGGGAGATATGCCGGGGCGTTTTTTGATGCAGAGGGTGCGCAGACAAGTGGAAGATATTTATGGGGACAGGACGGACGGCGGCCAGGGGGTGGTAGCGGCCCTGCTGGATACGGGGGTGGCGCTGCACCCGGATCTGGAGGGGCGCATCCTGTGCTTTCGGGATTTTGTAAACGACGAAAAGCCTAGACAGAGCCCGCTTATCCTGCCGGGAAGGGAATCCTATGACGACAACGGCCACGGCACTCATGTGGCGGGGATCCTCTGTGGCAGCGGGGCGCTCTCCCAGGGAAAGTACAGGGGACTTGCCCCGGGCGTGCGGCTGGCGGTGGGAAAAGTGCTGGACGGACAGGGGGACGGTTCCGCAGACGCCATGCTGAAGGGCCTGGACTGGGTGCTGGCCCTGCGGGAGCGATACCCCATCCGCATCCTGAACATCTCCGTGGGCATCGGGGCTCTGGAGGATAAGGGGAAGGAGGCGGCATTGCAGGAAAAGCTGGAACAGATTTGGGACAGCGGGATCCTGGCGGTGTGCGCGGCGGGCAATAAGGGGCCCCGGGAGGGAAGCGTCTCCTCTGTGGGCGGCAATGCCAGGGTAGTGACGGTTGGGTGCCACGACGGCGCTTATTTTGCGGATATGCCGGGGCAGTGCCGGAATTATTCCGGGAGGGGCCTGCCCGGGGCGGCGCATACAAAGCCGGATCTGGTGGCGCCGGGGACGGGGATCGTATCCTGCTGTCTCTTTTGCCGGAAGCGGCGGGAGCGCTATGTATCCCCTTATGTGGCAAAGAGCGGTACCTCCATGGCCACGCCCATCGTGTCCGCCGCCGCTGCCCTGGCGTTTGAAAGGGATCCCGGACTCACCAATCAGGCCTGTAAGCTGAAACTGGAATACACCGCGGTGGATCTGGGGGAACCCTGGAATCTCCAGGGCTGGGGAATGGTGAACGTCAGGCGGCTTTTGGAAGAAACTTCTTGACAGGAGCGGTACGGTTGTATACAATGATACAAACCAATCATATCGGGGGCGCAGGCCTGCGCATGGCCCGCGTCCTCAGCACAGGAAAGGAGCTTCAAACGCCATGAAAGAGAGCGGTACCTTTCAGAATCGTCCCGTCACCATGAACCCCAACAACAATCTGCTGCAGATTGAGGAGCATATGTACATATTGGACGACGTGGAAAAACCCAACGTGTTCCGCAATATGTTCCCCTATTCTGATATTCCAAAAATCCCTTTTAACGACAGAATCGTGCCCCACAATATGCCAAAGGAGATCTGGATCACCGACACCACCTTCCGGGATGGACAGCAGTCCAGAGCCCCTTACACCACGGAGCAGATCGTCACTATCTACGACTATCTGCACCGGCTGGGCGGCCCCAACGGCATGATCCGTGCCAGCGAATTTTTCCTGTACAGCAAAAAGGACAGGGACGCGGTGTACAAGTGCATGGAGCGGGGGTATCAGTTCCCGGAGGTCACAAGCTGGATCCGGGCCTCCAAGGAGGATTTCAAGCTGGTCAAGGAGATCGGCATGAAGGAGACCGGTATTCTGGTGAGCTGTTCCGATTACCACATTTTCCTCAAGCTGAAAATGACCAGAAGGCAGGCCATGGATCACTATTTAAGCGTCATCCGGGACTGTCTGGAGGAGGGCATCAGCCCAAGGTGCCATCTGGAAGACATCACCCGTGCGGACATATACGGCTATGTGGTGCCCTTCTGTCTGGAGCTGATGAAGTTGATGGAGCAGTATCAGATCCCCGTGAAGGTAAGGGCCTGCGACACCATGGGCTACGGCGTAAACTTCCCCGGCGCGGTGATTCCCCGCAGCGTCCAGGGCATCATCTATGCCCTTCACACCCACGCGGGCGTGCCCCAGGAGATGATCGAGTGGCACGGGCACAATGATTTTTACAAGGCGGTGAGCAATTCCACCACGGCCTGGCTCTACGGCTGCTGCGGCATCAACACCTCCCTGTTTGGCATCGGGGAGCGCACGGGCAATACGCCCCTGGAGGCCATGGTATTTGAGTACGCCCAGTTAAAGGGCAGCCTAAACGGCATGGACACCACCGTGATCACGGAGCTGGCGGAATACTATGAGAAAGAGATCGGGTATCAGATCCCGCCCAGGACGCCTTTTGTGGGGAAAAACTTCAATGTGACCCGGGCCGGCATCCACGCGGACGGGCTGTTGAAAAACGAGGAGATCTACAATATCTTTGACACGGAAAAATTTTTAAACCGCCCCGTGCGGTGCGCCGTATCCAACACTTCCGGCCTGGCGGGCATCGCCCACTGGCTGAACACCTATTACCGGCTGACTGGGGAAGAACAGGTGGACAAAAATTCGGAGCTGGTGAGAGCGGTCAAAGAGTGGGTGGATCAGGAGTATGCAGACGGCCGCGTCACGGTGATGACCGATGAGGAGATCGTCGCCTGTGTGGAGCGGGTGTGCCGGGGGAGGCAGATCTTCTTTGCCCCGCTGGCGGGAGAGGGGAAAGACTGTTAAAACAGACAGAAGGAATCGATATGGGAGAGTTTGACGTAAAGCAGGAAGTCACGGACAAGTATTCCCTGCGGGGCCGGGTGTTTCACCGGCTGCGGGAGGATATTTTAAGCGGCAAGTATGCGGAGCATGAAGAATTGAAGGAAGTCGCCATCGGCGAGGAGATGGGCGTCAGCCGCACCCCCGTGCGGGAGGCGTTCAGGCAGCTGGAGCTGGAGGGATTGATCCAGATTATTCCGAACAAGGGGGCCTATGTCACGGGCATTACGCAAAAGGATGTGAAGGACATCTACCTGATCCGCTCCCGGCTGGAGGGGCTCTGCGCCCGCTGGGCCACGGAGCACATCTCAAAAGAGCAGATGGACGAGATGGAGGAGAACGTATATCTGGCGGAATTTCACGCGCAGAAGGGCCATTTAGAGCAGCTTGCCCAGCTGGACAACCGGTTCCACGACATCCTCTATGAGGCCTGCGACAGCAAGATACTGGAGCATCAGTTGAAGGATCTGCACCAGTATGTGCTCAGGGTGCGCAAAAAGACCCTGGCCAAGGAGAGCAGGGGCATACAGTCCAATAAGGAGCACCGCCAGATCATGGAGGCCATCCGGGATCAAAATCCCGACCTGGCGGAGCAGCTGGCAAACCGGCATATGATAAACGCCTACGAAAACATGGTGGAAAACGGCTTGAAGGAAGCCTACTCATGACAGGGAAAAAGGAGGAATTGCAGTATGGCGAAAATTCAGATGACAACCCCCCTGGTGGAGATGGACGGGGACGAGATGACCAGAATCCTCTGGCGGATGATCAAGGAGGAGCTTTTGCTTCCCTACATCGACTTAAAGACAGAGTATTATGACCTGGGCCTGGAAAACCGCAACGCCACTGACGACCAGGTGACCGTGGACAGCGCAAAGGCCACCTTAAAGCACGGCGTGGCGGTAAAGTGTGCCACCATCACGCCAAACGGCGCCAGGATGAAGGAATATCAGCTCAAGGAGATGTGGAAAAGCCCCAACGGCACCGTCCGGGCCATCTTAGACGGCACGGTGTTTCGCGCTCCCATTCTGGTCAAGGGCATTGTCCCCTATGTGAAAAACTGGGAGAAGCCGATCACCATCGCCCGTCACGCCTACGGCGATGTGTACAAGAACACGGAGATCAAGGTGCCCGGCCCCGGGAAAGCGGAGCTTGTGTTTACCGCGCCCGACGGCACCCAGATTCGGGAAACCATCCACGAGTTTGACGGCCCCGGCATCCTCCAGGGCATCCACAACACGGAAAAATCCATCGAAAGCTTCGCCAGGGCCTGCTTTTCCTACGCGGTGGACACCAGACAGGATCTGTGGTTTTCTACCAAAGACACCATCTCCAAAAAGTACGACCACACCTTTAAGGACATCTTCCAGGAGCTCTACGACAGGGAGTACCGGGAGAAGTTTGAAGAGCTGGGCATTGAATATTTCTATACGCTGATCGACGACGCGGTAGCCCGGGTCATCCGCTCCGAGGGCGGCTTTATCTGGGCCTGCAAGAATTACGACGGCGATGTGATGAGCGATATGGTGGCAACGGCTTACGGGGATCTCTCCATGATGACCTCCGTGCTGGTGTCCCCAAGCGGCGTCTATGAGTATGAGGCGGCCCACGGCACGGTACAGCGCCACTACTATAAGCATTTAAAGGGGGAGGAGACCTCCACCAACTCCATCGCCACCATTTTTGCCTGGACCGGCGCGCTGAACAAGAGAGGGGAGCTGGACAAAAACAGCGAGCTTTGCGCATTTGCAAAGAGGCTGGAGCGGGCCTGCATCAAGACGGTGGAGGACGGGAAGATGACAAAGAGCCTGTCGCTCATCTCCACCTGTGAGCATCCTGTGATCTTAAACAGCCTGGACTTTATCAAAGCCATCCGGGAGACGTTCGACGCCCTGGAAGGATAGAGGCTGGGGAAAACATCATTCCGCCAGCTCCGCCCAGGTGTCATAGAGGCCGCTCAATTCCCGGTTTACTTGTTCCTGGGCGGCGGTCAGCTGGTTTAACATCTCCACCTGCGTGCCCACCGCAGGGTCGGAAAGCTGCGCCTCCAGTTCCCGGAGGCGTTCTTCCAGTGCGGCAATCCGCCCTTCGCATTTTTTCAGGTCGTTTTCCTTTTTGCGCAGTCTCGCCTGCTCCTCCTTTTGGGCCTTCCAGTCCAGCCTGCCCTCGGACAGGGCGGGGGAGGAGGCGCTTTTTGCGGACACAGAATCAGGATCGCAGGAGGAGACGGCCTGCGCCCTGGATTTTTCCAGATAGTCGTCGTAATTTCCAAGATAGTTGACCAGCCGCCCTCCCTCCAGATCCAGGATCCTTGTGGCGGTGCGGTTGATAAAATAGCGGTCGTGGGAGACGTAGAGCAGCGTCCCTTCATAGCCGTTTAACGCATCCTCCAAAATCTCCTTGGAGGGGACGTCTAAATGGTTGGTGGGCTCGTCCAGGATGAGGAAGTTTGCGTTTCCCAGCATGAGCTTTGCCAGGGAGACCCGTCCCCTTTCCCCGCCGCTTAAATCGCTTATCTGTTTGAACACGTCGTCGCCGGTGAACAAAAAGGATGCCAGCACATTGCGGATCTCCGTGTTGGTGAGGGTGGGGTAGGTGTCGGAGAGCTCCTGAAACAATGTCTTCTCCCCGTGGAGCACCTGGTGCTCCTGGTCGTAGTAGCCGATCTCCACATTGCTGCCAAGCGAAAACGTGCCGCTGTCCGGGGCAATCAGCCCGTTTATGATCTTTAACAGGGTGGTCTTCCCGGTGCCGTTGTCCCCGATGATGGCAATATGCTCCCCCCGCCGGATCTCGAAACTGACGTCTTCAAACAGTCTGTTTCTGCCGAAGGCCTTGCCCAGGTGGGACACGGTTAAGACGTCGTTTCCCGAGAGAAGTCTTGGGGTAAGGGTAAGGCGCATCCCGGAGGCGTCCTCCGCAGGTTTTGCGAGAACCTCCATCCGTCCCAGCAGCTTTTCCCGGCTCTCGGCGCGTTTGATGGACTTTTCCCGGTTAAAGGAGCGGAGCCTTTCGATCACTTCCTCCTGATGGCGGATCTCCTTCTGCTGGTTTAAGTAAGCGCTCCATGCGGCGGCGCGGAGCATTTCCTTTTTGGCGGCGTAAGCGGAATAATTTCCCTGGAACATGGCGGCTTTCGTCTGATCCAGTTCGATGATCTTTGTGACCACCTTGTCCAGAAAATAGCGGTCGTGGGAGACGATGAACACGGCGCCCTTGTAGTTTGACAGGTAAGTCTCCAGCCAGGCGATGGAATTTAAGTCCAGGTGGTTGGTGGGCTCGTCCAAAATGATCAGGTCAGGCTTCTGCAGGAGGAGCTTCCCCAGGGCCACCCGGGTCTTCTGTCCGCCGGAGAGGGTGGAGACGGGACGCCCGAAGTCCTCCTCCGAAAACCCAAGCCCCTTTAAAACGCCGGTTACCTCGCTCTTGTAGGCGTAGCCGTCCCCTGTCTCAAAGGCGTGGGTCAGGTTGGCATACTGCTGCATCAGGGTTTTTAATTCCTCCCCCGCGCTGTGCTGCATGGCCTGCTCGCAGTCCCGGATGCGCTGTTCCAGGCGGATGAGCTCCCGTTTGACGGAGAGCAGCTCCTCATAGATGGTGTTTTCGGTGTCCACTGCGTCATTCTGCGCCAGATAGCCGAAGGTTTTGTCTTTGGCGAAAGCCACCGTGCCCTCGTCCGGCTGCATCCGGCCCACAATGATGCGCAGCAGCGTGGTCTTTCCCACGCCGTTTTTCCCCACGAGGGCCGCTTTTTCGTAGTCTTCTATATGAAAACTGACATTTTTTAAGATGCTGGTATCGGCAAATGCCTTGGAAAGGTTCTGACAGGAAAGTATCATGGTATTGTTCCTCCAAAAGAGATTTTATACAATTTTTTCGCTCCGGGCAAGTCTATTCATTGACAAGATTTTAACAGTTTGCTACACTATAGAAAAGATGTAAGGAGGTACATTTCCCTTTGGAGGAGAAAGAGATTTCGCAGGCTGTGATAGGGCGGCTTCCCAGATATTTCCGTTACCTTGGGGAATTGAAGGACAGCGGCATCGAGAGGATATCGTCCCAGGACTTGAGCGGGCTGATGAAGGTAACCGCGTCACAGATACGCCAGGACTTCAACAATTTCGGCGGTTTTGGCCAGCAGGGTTACGGCTACAACGTGGAATACCTCTACAGCGAGATTGGAAAGATTTTAGGGCTGGACAGGCTGCATTACTATATCATCATCGGCGCCGGGAACCTGGGCAGGGCGCTGGGAAATTATACGAACTTTGAACGCCGCGGTTTCCTCTTAAAGGGAATGTTTGACCAGGATCCGGAAAAGATCGGGCAAAAGGTGCGGGAGATCCAGGTGCGGCCCATGGAGGAACTGGAGGACTTTATCGACGCAAACAACATCGACATTGCGGTGCTGACCATCCCGAAGGCAGGGGCGGTGGAAATCGCGGAGCGGCTGGCAGGAACCCAGGTGCGGGCGATCTGGAATTTCGCCCATGTGGACCTGAATGTGCCGGAGGGGATACAGGTGGAGAACGTACACCTCTCCGACAGCCTGATGAAGCTGTCCTACAATCTGAACCGCTATATGCAGGAACACCAGAAGGCCTGACAGGAGGTGGCAGCCCATGAAACGCAAGTCGGGAAAAGTAAGGCAGGAGGCTTTTGAGGAGGCTTTAAGAGGCAAGAAGGTACCGATACTGACTCTGGACAGCAAATGGTACAGGCTGCTGGACGAAAATACCCGGGCCGCGGTAAAGGGCACGGAAGAACAGTTAAACGGGCTTTTAAAGCGCCAGGGCAAGCTGAATACGGAGTCAAAAGAAATCCACAAGCTCAAGCGCAGGCTGATGGACGAGATGGTGCCTTTGGTGACGGAGGCGGAGCAGACCGGCGACAAGGCCCTGGACAAGAAGGTGGACCAGAACAAAAAGCTGGTGGAGGACTGCAGCAGGCGGATGGAGGAATACAAGGATGAGCTGAAGGAGCTTCCAAGGCAGATCAACCGGCTCAACAACCAGCTGATGCTGGCCACCATGGACTGCTGTTATGACGCCATGCAGGGGAATACGGAGGAAATCCAGCGCATTGAGGCCTGGGTGAAGGAGATCCGCATCGAGCTGAAAAAGAACCTGGTGCGGAAACAGGAGATGGAGCAGCAAAACCACGAGATCTACTCCTATATGCACGACGTGTTCGGAGCCGATGTGGTGGATTTGTTTGATATGCAGTATAACCCGGAGAAAAAACGGCCGCAGATGCCCCAGCGGGAAAAGCGTGCAAAGGCGCACGGAAGGCAGGCCGGCCCTGACGGCAGGGACGGGGAAGGGATATAGTGACAACAACCGGGACTGCTGGCAGTCTCGGTTTTTTCGGCAAAAACCATCCCGTACATCGAGAGGATCCTCTGTTTGTCTTTGAGCGAAGACAAATGGCTTTGCGGCAGATGAGAAATGGAGAAAAGTTTGACAGTAAACTTTCAAATTTTGATTGGTATGTGCGCTGAAGCACGCTGGGGGTATAAAAATGAAGTATGTGGTGACTGCGCAGGAAATGCGCCGATATGATGCAAATACCGTGGAAAAGATCGGGATCCCGGCCATGGTTCTGATGGAGCGGGCGGCCCTGGCGCTTCTGGAGGCAGTGCGGCGGCACGGGAAGGCGCTGGAAAAGCGGGGAATCTGCCCGGAGCGGCGGACCGCCCTGGTGCTTGCGGGGACGGGAAACAACGGCGGCGACGGGCTTGCCCTGGCCAGGCTTTTGTGCGAGGAAGGCTTTGAGACGGAGGTCTGGACGGTGGGGGAGCAGGAGAAGGCCACGCCCCAGTGGAAGGCCCAGTGGGAGATTCTGCAGCACTACCCGGCGGAAATGGTCACAAAACCGAAAAGCCGGGAATATACTGTTGTAATCGACGCCCTGTTAGGCCTGGGGCTGTCGAGGGAGCTCTCCGGGGCGTACAAAAAGGCGGCCCTGGCCCACAAAAAAATCCAGGGCTATCGGATTGCCGTGGATCTGCCAAGCGGCGTGGACGCCGATACGGGAAAGATCTGGGGCAGCGCCCTGCAGGCGGACGAGACGGTGACCTTCGGGTTCTGCAAGCGGGGCCTTCTGCTGTATCCCGGCTGCCTCTGGGCGGGGAAGGTGACGGTGGCGGACATCGGCATCTCCCAGGCCGCTTTTTACGGGGAGACGCCCGGGATGTTCTCTCTGGATGAGCCCGCCGGGAAGCTGTTCCCTCCCAGAGAGGCCGCAGGCCACAAGGGAACCTTCGGGAAGGTGCTTCTGCTTGCGGGGAGCGCCAATATGGCGGGAGCGGCCATCCTGGCCGCAAGGGCCGCCTATCGGTCGGGAGCGGGCATGGTGAAGGTGATCACGGCCCGGGAAAACCGGGTGATTCTCCAGGAGACGGTGCCGGAGGCCCTTTTGGGCGCCTATGAAGAGCTGGAGGAGAGCCTTGCCTGGGCGGATGTGGCGGCGCTGGGGCCGGGGTTTGGAACCGGGAAGGAAGTCTGCGCCTGTCTGGAAAAGGTCATCTCCTGCGGGGAGAAGCCGCTTTTGCTGGATGCGGACGGGCTGAACCTGCTGGCGGCGCATCCGGCGTACCAGGAGGAGCTGGCCCGCCAGGCGGCTGGCGGCAGGACATTGATCCTCACGCCCCATGTGGGGGAGCTTTCCAGGCTGTCCGGGGAGAAAACAGAGATCGTCAGGGAGCGGCTGTGGGAATCCGGGCAGGCGCTGGCCGGGCGGCTGCACGCCGTGGTGGCGGCAAAGGACGCAAAGAGCTTTGTCTGTGCCGAGGGCAGGCCCCTGTGCCTGAACCAGAGCGGCAACAGCGGCATGGCCACTGCCGGAAGCGGCGACGTGCTGACGGGGATTCTGGCGGGATTTCTGGCCCAGGGGGAAGAACCCTTCCGGGCGGTATGCGCCGGGGTGCGCCTGCACGGACTTTTGGGGGATCAGGTCTCCCGCAGGAAAGGGGAGCACGCCTGTATGGCCGGCGATCTGGTGGAGGAATTGGAGCGGATGCACTTTTTTGATTAAACCGGCACTGCCCGGCAACACTAATAGCGGGGAAGGCAAAAACAGGCGTTTCCCCGGAAAAGTTTTAAGCCGCGGGAAGCGGCGTGCCGGGAGGTGTATGGAAAATGAGACGAGGCGATGTGTATTACGCGGATTTAAGGCCTGTGGTGGGCTCCGAGCAGGGAGGCATCCGGCCTGTCCTGATCGTGCAGAACGATGTGGGAAACAGGCACAGCCCTACGGTCATCTGCGCCGCCATCACGTCCAAGATGAATAAGGCGAAGCTGCCCACCCACATTGAATTGAACTCCGCCCTCTACGATATGGACAAAGATTCCGTGGTGCTCTTAGAGCAGCTCCGCACCATTGATAAAACCAGGCTGAAGGATAAGGTCTGCCATCTGGACGGAGAGATCATGCGCAAAGTGGACAGGGCGCTGATGATCAGTCTGGAACTGCATACATAGGATTGAAGAAGCTGAGATTGAAGAAGCTGACGATGTTTCTATTGAAAAAATACGAAAAACAGGATATGATACTACCAGAACCGATGCGCAAAAGAAAAGGAGCATTTTATTTCGGATGAAAACGATACTTGTGGTAGATGACGACAAACTGAATCTCACGGTGGTGAGCCAGGTGTTGAGCGGCACCTACGACGCGGTCTCCGTCAAGAACGGAGAAGAAGCCCTGGACTACCTGGCAGAGAAGACGTGCGACGTGATCCTGCTGGATATCAATATGCCGGGCATGAACGGGTTTGAACTGCTGGAAGAGATCCGTAAGCTGGAGCAGTGCCAGCACATTCCCGTGATCTTCCTGACCGGGGAAAAGGATGTGGAGACGGAAACCCGCTGCTTCAAGGAGGGGGCTGTGGATTTTATCGCAAAGCCTTTCGTCCCCGCCGTCATGCTTTCCAGAATCGGCAGGGCGCTGGAAATGGAAGAGCTGCGGCGCTCCCTTGCAGACCGGCTGGAGCAGAAGACCCAGGAAGTGTCCCACATCAAGAGCAAGGCATATCAGGATGTGCTCACCGGCCTGTGGAACCGGGAATACGCGGAGGAGACCATCAACAGGATGATCGCCGAAGGGGAACAGGGCGCGCTGTTTATGATCGATATGGACAATTTCAAACTGATCAACGACCATTACAGCCATCTGGCGGGGGACGAGATGTTAAAAATGTTCGCGGACACGCTGCGGGCGTTCGCCGGGGAGGAAGACGTGCTCTGCCGTCTGGGCGGCGATGAATTTATCGCATTTGTGAAGGACGTGACTGACAAAAAGGAGCTGAGCGGGCGTGCGGCAAAGATTATTCTGGATCTGTGCCGTAAGATCAAGGAGTGCCGCTATGATACGGACACCTCCGTGTCCATCGGCATTGCCAGGACCCCGGAGGACGGAACCACGTTCGACAAGCTCTATCACGCGGCGGACAAAGCCCTCTACTACGTCAAGAAGAACGGCAAAAACGCGTACTATTTTTACAATGAAGCGCTGATGGGCGGGGACGGCGCCGGGGAGACCACGGTAGATTTAAACTATCTGCAGGAGATGATGAGCCGCAAGGACAACGGCAGGAAAACCTATTTTATGGATTTCGGCAGCTTTCATCACGTCTATAATTTTATCCGCCGGTTTGTGGAGCGGAGCGAACACGATGTGCAGACGGTGCTTTTTACCGTGAAGGGAGCCGGGGAGGAACAGCCGGACGCGGCGGAGACAGAGCTTGCCCTGAAGCTCCTGGAACAAGCCATCTACGATTCCCTGCGGCGCTCGGACATCTCCACCAGATATTCCAACAGGCAGCTGATTGTGATCCTGATGGACGCCAACAATGAAAACGGCGACATGGTGGCGGAACGCATCGTGCGGAACTTTAAAGGGCTTTACGACCGGGGAAAGGTGAGCGTAGAATACGGCATCGCCCGTTTGGAAGGCCGTAAGCAGATCTCTTAGGGCACGGTTATTGACGGATTTCATGCAAAATGATATATTAGGTATGTGCTGCGGCATAAGTTTGAAAATGAATTTGGAGGAAAAGAAATCAATATGGACGACGGGCCTACTGCCAGTATGACCTTGCTGTTTTTTGCACTGCTTCTGATCGACATTTTTTTCTACGGGTTTCAGGCAGCGCTGGAGGGTTTGAGCGAGAAGGAGATTGAGAAAAGAGCCCAGGAGGAAAAGGACAAAAAATCCATCCGGCTGCAGGGGATGTTACAGTCCCCTGCCGCTTTTTGGCAGACCTTCCAGATGGTCGCCACGCTGGCTAATGTGACCATCGGCGTGGCTTATCTCAGCGTCCTGATCAGATTCTTTTCCGACAGGTTTGCGCTGTTTGCGGCGGAACGCTTTGAGGCCTCTGAGGGGATGCTCCATGTGACCACAGCCGCGGCCGTGGCCCTGTCCATCGTGCTGCTTCTGTACATAACGCTGACGCTGGGCATCCTGCTTCCGAGGCAGGCGGCGCTGCGGGCGCCGGAGAGATGGGCCTATGCCTGCGTTACGCCGGTGTACATCACGGTGAAGCTGTTTTCCCCCTTCACGGGGCTTTCTTCCCTGACTGCCCGGGGCATCCTGCGGCTGTTCGGCATCCGGGCAGACGAGGGCGAGGCGGACGTGACGGAGGAGGAGATCATCAATATCATCAACGAGGGCCATGAGCAGGGCGTGATACAGGCCAGCGAGGCCCAGATGATATCCAATATCTTTGCCTTCGGGGACAAGGAAGTCCAGGATATAATGACCCACCGCAACAGCATTGTGGCCATCGACGCAGGCCTGTCCTTAAAAGAGGCCATCGACCTGATGCTGTCGGGCACCAACAGCCGCTATCCGGTCTATGAGGAGAACATCGACCATATCATCGGCATCCTGCACCTGAAGGACGCCATGCGGTTCCAGCGGGATGAGGAAAATACGGACCGCCCCCTGCGGGAGACGGAAGGGCTGCTCAGGGAGGCCTGGTTTGTGCCCCAGACCAAAAACATTGACGAGCTGTTCCGGGAGATGCAGGCCCAGAAGCAGCAGATGGCGGTGGTGGTGGACGAGTACGGCCAGACGGACGGGCTGGTGGCGATGGAGGACATTCTGGAGGAGATCGTGGGGAATATCCTGGACGAGTACGACACAGACAGCGATTCCCTGCAGGAGGAGAAGGGCAAGGATCAGTATGTGCTGGAGGGGAAGAACCGGCTGGAGGAGCTGGAAGGGCTTCTGGACGTGTCCTTTGCAGACGAGCAGTGCGAGACGCTGAACGGTTTCCTCATCTCCCGGCTGGACAGAATCCCGGAGCCGGACGAGCAGTTCGATGTGGACTACGGCGGCTACAATTTCAAGATCCTCTCCGTGGAGAACAAGATGATACAGCGGGTGCTGGTCACCAGGCTTCCCTCCCAGGAGGAGACGGGGGAACAGGGCCGGGCCGGGGGCGAAACAGTGCTTGAAGAGACGCCCCAAAAATGATATGATAAAAAAGTAACGGGAGACGAAAGGAGCTATTATGTCGGGACATTCAAAATTTGCCAACATCAAGCATAAAAAGGAAAAAAATGATGCGGCAAAGGGAAAGATATTTACCATCATCGGCCGTGAGATTGCAGTGGCTGTAAAGGAAGGGGGGCCGGACCCCGGCAACAATTTCAAGCTGGCCACGGTGATCGCGAAAGCGAAGGCAAACAATATGCCCAACGACACCATTGAGCGGGGCATCAAAAAAGCGGCCGGGGACGTGGAAAACGTCAATTACGAGTATGTGACCTATGAGGGGTACGGGCCAAACGGCATCGCCATCATCGTGGACGCCCTGACGGACAACAAAAACCGCACCGCGGCAAACGTGCGCAGCGCCTTTACCAAGGGGCAGGGAAATGTGGGAACGCCGGGCTGCGTCTCCTTTATGTTCGACAAAAAGGGACAGATCATCATCGACAGGGAGGAATGCGAACTGGATGCGGACGACCTGATGATGCTTGCCCTGGACGCGGGGGCAGAGGACTTTGCTGAGGAGGAGGACAGCTTTCAGGTGCTCACCGACCCGGATGGGTTTGAGGCGGTGCGCAAAGCCCTGGAGGATGCGGGCGTGCCCATGCTCAGCGCGGAAGTGACCATGATTCCGCAGAATTATGTGGAACTGACCGATGAGACTGCGATCCGGAACCTGCAGAGGACGCTGGATATTCTGGATGCGGACGACGACGTCCAGGCAGTATATCACAACTGGGACGAGTAAGCTGCGCCCTGCGCAGCGGGAAAGCGGCGCGCGCTCACAGGGTGTGCGCCCTTTGTTTCGGAAACGCCATGGAGGAAAGGAAAAGCCCAATGGAAAGATTAGCCATTGTAGTTCCCTGTTACAATGAGGAGGAAGTGTTAAAAATTGCATCCAAGGCCCTGCGGGAGGTGCTGGCGGATCTGATCGGCAAGGGGAAGATCGCGCCGGACAGCTTTATCCTGTTTGTCAATGACGGAAGCAGGGACAGAACCTGGGAACTGATCGAGGAGGAGCACAGGCAGTACCCTGGCCAGGTGTGCGGCGTGAAGCTGGCGGCCAATGTGGGACATCAGTTTGCGCTGACGGCGGGGCTTGTCACAGCCAAAGACATGAGCGACGTGACTGTCTCCATCGATGCGGATCTTCAGGACGATGTATCGGTCATCGAGGAGATGATCGACAAGTTCCACGAGGGCTGTGATATCGTTTACGGCGTGCGCAGGGAGCGGAAGACCGACACCTTCTTCAAGCGTGTTTCGGCCCAGGCCTTTTACCGGCTGATGGATCTGATGGGCGTAAAGACCGTGTACAACCATGCGGATTTCAGGCTCATGTCCAAAAGGGCGGTGGAGGAGTTTTCCAGATATAAGGAGACCAACCTGTTTTTGCGGGGTATTATGCCCCTGATCGGCTATCGGACGGACAGCGTGTACTACGACCGCAAAGAGCGCGTGGCGGGAAAGTCCAAATACCCGTTGAAAAAGATGCTGGCGCTGGCCTTCAACGGGATTTCCTCCTTCAGCGTAAAGCCCATCAGCCTGATCTTAGGTGTGGGAATGCTGATTCTGTGCGTGTCGGCGCTGGCGGCGGTCTATGCGCTGATTTCCTATTTTACCGGCCATGTGGTGCCGGGCTGGACTTCCCTCATCCTGTCCATCTGGTTTTTGGGCGGCCTGCAGCTTCTGGCGGTGGGCCTGGTGGGGCTCTACATCGGGAAAATCTACATCGAGGTGAAGGAGAGACCCAGATACAATATTGAACAGGTTTTGAGGGCCGACAGGGAGAAGGAAATGTGAAATGAGTTGGAAGAAGACGGGATTCAGCTATTTGATGTGGGCGGTATATACTCTGTTTGCAGGCTGGGCGCTGGTGCAGATGGCGGTAGCGCTGTCCTTTTCTATGGGCCTCGGGGCGTATGAGGGCTATGGGATGGCGGCGGGGATCTGCCTGTTAGCCGGACTTTGCGTGTTTTTGCTGCACCGCGTCTGCGCAAAGCCGAAGCAGCCCTCTAACGGCATGAGCGTCTCCCTGGTCACCGAGGCCGTGGCCGTGGTGGTACTTTTGATCCTGGGACTTTTACTGCGGATGGACGGGATGTCCGGACTGGGGGGACAGGAGGATCTGCCCGGTGCAGCTTACTTTGAAAAAGCCCGGGTGGCGGAAGGGCAGTCTGTGCCCCGGGAGGCAGGCTGCGCGGAGTATCTGTACCTGAAGCTTCTGCATCTATTGTTCGTGTTTTTGGGAAACAATATGACGCCCGGGCTCTGGCTGCAGGTGATCCTGCAGCTTCTGGCGGGTCTTCTCTTGTACCTTGGCATCCGGAGGTTCGGGGGCGTTCTGTCCGGTTTGATCTTTCTCAGCTTTTTGATGTGCGGGGAGACCGGGGTGAAGGAGGCGCTTTCGCTGTCCCCGGATGCGCTGTATCTGCTTTTGTTTGCAGTTGGGCTTTTGCTCTGCGCAGGCAGGAAGGTGCAGGAGTTAAAGCCTGGCTGGTTTGCGGCCGCAGGCTGCGCGGCGGGTCTTGCGCTGTATCTGGACGTGTCCGGCGGGCTGCTTCTGGTGTTTCTGGGAGCGGCAGCCTTGTCGGGGGACGGGGAGGCGAAAAAGAGGCGGCTTCTGGCCATGGGCGCGGGACTTTTGGGGACGGCGCTCATGTTTATCGTCTCCGCAGGGGCAGATGCGCTTGCGTCGGGCAGGGCTCTTCCTGGCACGCTGGCGGCGTGGGCAGAGCTGTATCAGCCCAGGATCGTGTCCCTGGAGGGCGGATATTATTTCAGCGTGATGGAAGGGAGCCTGCTGACGCTGCTTTTTGTGTTCGGCGTGTTCAGCTTCTGGTGCAGCAAAAAATGGGAGCGCATGAGCGTCTGGGTGGCGGCAGGCTGTGCGGCGGGGCTGGCGTCGGGTCTTGGAATGCTCCAGGAAGCCCTTTCCCCTGTCATATTGTTTTTGACGTTTCTTGCCGCCCTTGCGGGCCTGGGCGTGGAGGGCTCCTTCCGGGGAGAACTGGCGCCTGAGACGGCGGGAGAAGCGCCCCTGGGTGCCGCCCCGTCTGAGGGAGAGAAAGACGCCTCCGGCGAAAAGAAGAAGGCTTCCGGCAAAAATGCGGCAGGCAAGGGCAGGGCAAAGTCCCATGAAAAGCCTGGCGCCAGGCAGCACGGGAAGCCTGCCGGGAAGGCACTTGCCGGGGAACAGCAGGAGATCAGGCTGCCCAAGTATCTGCAGGGCACGGCCGCCATCCCGTTTTTGAAGGAGGAGACAGAGCCTGAGCCCCAGCAGGAAGAGGCAGTACTGGAAGTGGAGGAAGCTGCGTCTGAGTCTGCAATGGCAACGGTGTCTGGGGACGAAGCGCAGGAAGAGCCGGAAGCTGCGCCTGTACCTGGCCGGGGAGAGGAAACTGCCCTGGAAGTGGAGGAATCTGCGTCTGAGTCTGCAATGGCAACGGTGTCTGGGGACGAAGCGCAGGAAGGGCCGGAAGCTGCGCCTGACGCTGGGACGGAACCTGCGCCTGAGAGCCGGGACAGCGCCCCTCGATACATAGAAAATCCCCTGCCTCTGCCCAAGCCTCACCAGAAGAAGGTGCTGGACTATGATTATCCCCTGGAGCCGGGAAAAGAGGACTATGATCTCCAGGTGGAGGACGGCGACGATTTTGATCTGACATAACGGATGCGTTTGAGGTACAAAGCCCTGCCGGAGACGGCGGGGCTGTTTTTTCTGCCAGATCTTTCCGCATTTTGGCGGGCGCTTTCCATGTGTATTTTTCCCCGGAAACGGGCAATGCTAACAAGGCATAGGTTTGGAGCGCCTGCGGAAAAAACGGGAGAGGTATAAGTTTGAAAGTAAACTTTCAAATTTTGATTTGTATGCGTGCTGAAGCACGCTGGGGGTATAGTTATGGCAGAGGAAAAACAGGACAAGCAGATTGAAAAAGAGGAACACACAGACGAGCGCATTGAGAAGACGGGCCAGGTGACCCTGGACGAAAACGAACAGCTGGACAGGATCCACCTGCTCTCCATCATCGGGGAGATAGAGGGGCATGAGAATCTTTCCAACAACTCCAAAACTACAAAATATGAACACATCCTGCCAAGCCTGGCGGCCATTGAGGACAGCAGGAACATCCAGGGTGTCCTGGTGCTCTTAAACACCATGGGCGGGGATGTGGAGGCGGGTCTGGCCATTGCGGAGATGATCGCCTCTTTAAGCAAGCCGACGGTGTCTCTGGTGTTAGGTGGTAGCCATTCCATCGGTGTCCCCATCGCGGTGAGCACGGATTACTCTTATATCGTGGAAACAGGCACCATGGTGATCCATCCGGTGCGGATGAGCGGCATGGTCATCGGCGTGCCCCAGACCTTTGACTACTTTAAACTGATCCAGGATCGGATCACCGGGTTTGTCTGCAGCCACTGCGGCGTCACCAAGGAGATGCTGGAGCAGCTGATGCTGGAGACGGGCGTTTTGACGAAAGATGTGGGCACCATTCTGGTGGGGCAGGAGGCGGTGGAATACGGCATCATCGACGAGGTAGGGGGAATCGACAAAGCCATGGCCAAGCTGCACGAGCTGATCGGGGAAAAATATGGCGCTTGAACTGGGGGATGACAAGTCCAGATAAAAATGATATAATTGTAGCGATATTTAAGACAAGGAAGGTATGAGAAATGGCAGCTACCAATGGAAGGAGAACCGCATCTTCCGGCACCCGCGGGCGAAGCTCCGGCTCCAGACAGACCCAGGCCGCGCGGAAAAAAGAAGAAGCGCTCCGGGCGGAGCAGGATCAGAAGCTGTTCCACGAGATTGGCCTGATCGTGCTGTTTGCTGCAATGGTGTTTTTGTTTTTCTGCAATTTCGGTATCATCGGCCCCGCAGGCAATGCGGTCAGCGGCTTTCTGTTCGGTTTGTTCGGCCTTTTGGCCTACGCCGTCCCGGTGCTTTTGTTTCTGGCAACGGCTTTCTGGTTTGCAAATGGGGGAAATCCCAACGCCCTGCGGAAGCTGATCTCCGGCATTGTGCTGTTTCTGGCTGCCGGCATTTTCTGCGATATGGTCACAAATATTTCCGCTTCCCTAAACGGTTACAGCGCAAAGGTCCTGTATGAAAGCTGCCGGGACGCCCGCTCCGGCGGGGGGATTCTGGCGGGAAGTCTCAGTTATCTGCTGAGGCACTACCTGGGCACCCTGGGGGCAGTGCTGGTGCTGATCCTCACAGCGGCGGTGAGCTTTATCCTGCTGACGGGGAAATCCCTGATAAGCGGCGTGGCAAACGGAGGAAGCCGTATGCGGGAGATTTCCCGGGAGGAGGCCAGACGCCGCAGGGAATACGTCTTAGAGCGCCGTGAGGAACAGGAAAAACAGCGCGCCCTGCGGGAGGAGGAACGCAGACGGAAGACGGAGGAGAAGGAAAACGAGAAGATCCTGCGCATGGAGAAAAAGGTTTCCGGCGTGATGCTGGACACGGCGCTGCCCAGACAGGGCGGAAACACCCGCAGGGACGACGTACATGAAATCATGTTCACGGGGACGGAGGAGGAAGGACAGTCCTTGGGCGCTTCCCAGGAACCGGCCCTGGACTTTGAAAAGATACGCATCCGCAGTATGCATCAGGTGACGGTACAAGAGGAGGAAACCGATCAGGAGGACGCCTATGAAGAGACATTTCCCCAGGAAATGGCCGGAGAGGACGCCCTGCCCTGTGAGGAGGAGCCTTTGGAGGAAGCCTTTGGGGAGCCCTTTGCAGAACCTTCCCCAGAGCCGCCTGCCTGGAAGGCGCCCTCCCATCCGGAGGCCGGCCTGTCCGGCGCGGGGGACGCCATCAGAATCCACAAGGAGGGGGATGGGGAGCAGCTGAGGCCAAAGGCCGTCCAGGAGAGCGGCGTTAAGCCGGAGCGGAAGTTCCCCAAAAAGTATTTGTTCCCGCCGATCTCCAAGCTGCAAAAAGGCGTCGGCGCGGTGGGGGATTCCACAGCGGAACTGAAAGAAACTGCCCTGCGCCTGCAGCAGACCTTACATACCTTTGGCGTCAGGGTGACCATCACCGATATCAGCCAGGGCCCCAGCGTGACCCGCTATGAGCTGCAGCCGGAGCAGGGCGTGAAGGTGTCTAAGATCGTGGGTCTGGCGGACGATATCAAGTTAAACCTTGCCGCAACGGATATCCGGATCGAGGCGCCCATCCCCGGCAAGGCAGCCATCGGGATTGAGGTGCCCAACAAGGAGAATATGCCGGTGGCCCTGCGGGATCTTCTGGAGAGCAAAGAGTTCAAGGAATTTCCCTCCAACCTGGCCTTTGCAGTGGGAAAGGACATTGCGGGCAAGGTGGTGGTGGCGGATATCGCCAAGATGCCCCATATGCTCATTGCCGGCGCCACCGGTTCCGGCAAATCCGTCTGCATCAATACGCTGATCATGAGCATCTTGTACAAGGCGCACCCGGATGACGTGAAACTGATTATGATCGACCCCAAGGTGGTGGAGCTAAGCGTCTACAACGGGATCCCCCACCTTCTGATTCCTGTGGTGACGGATCCCAAGAAAGCCTCTGCGGCGCTTCACTGGGGCGTCTCGGAAATGGAAGACCGCTATCGGAAGTTTGCGGACTGGAATGTGCGTGATTTAAAGGGCTACAATAAAAAGGCCGAGTCCATGGGGGAAAGCGGCGGCGAAACCGTATCCAAACTCCCGCAGATCGTCATCATTGTGGACGAGCTGGCGGATCTGATGATGGTCTCTCCCGGGGAGGTGGAGGAGTCCATCTGCCGCCTGGCCCAGCTGGCCAGGGCTGCAGGCATCCATCTGATCATCGCCACCCAGCGGCCCAGCGTGGATGTGATCACCGGCCTGATCAAGGCCAATATGCCCAGCCGGGTGGCCTTCTCCGTGTCCAGCGGCGTGGACTCCCGCACCATCCTGGATATGAACGGCGCAGAAAAGCTTTTGGGGAAGGGGGATATGCTCTTTTATCCCCAGGGGTATTCCAAGCCTGCCCGTATCCAGGGGGCCTTTGTGTCCGACAAAGAGGTCTCCGACGTGGTAGATTTTTTAAAGAACCAGACCCTGGGAAACGTGTATGCGGAGGACATCGAGGAGAAGATCAAGAATCTGGGAAGCGGCGCTGCGGGAGGGCCGGGAGGTGGCTCCGACTCAGCTCTGGACGAGCTGTTTGAGAAAGCGGGCCGTTTTATCATCGACAAGGACAAGGCCTCCATCGGGATGCTGCAGCGGGTGTTAAAGGTAGGGTTTAACCGGGCGGCCCGCATCATGGATCAGCTGAGCGAGTACGGCGTGGTAGGCGAAGAGGAGGGCACAAAGCCCCGGAAGGTTTTGATGGGTATGGAGCAGTTTGAACAGCTTCTGGAGGAGATCCTGTAAAGCGGCTGCAAGGGCCCTCAGAGGCTTCCATACGAAACATTAAAGGAGAACGGCAAGTGAAGACGGATATTGAGATCGCCCAGGAGGCGGCGTTAGAACCGATTCTGGAAGTGGGCAGGCGCATGGGCCTGGGCGAGGAGGATTTGGAGTGTTACGGCAGATATAAGGCGAAACTGACGGAGGAGTGCCTGGCCCGGCTGGAGGAAAAGCCGGACGGCAAGCTGATTCTGGTGACTGCCATCAACCCCACCCCTGCCGGGGAGGGGAAGACCACCACCAGCGTAGGTTTAAGCCAGGCTTTCGGCAGGCTGGGAAAACGCGCGGTGCTGGCTCTCAGGGAGCCTTCCCTGGGCCCCTGCTTTGGCTTAAAGGGAGGCGCCGCGGGAGGCGGGTATGCCCAGGTAGTGCCCATGGAGGACATCAACCTGCACTTTACCGGGGATTTCCACGCCATTACGTCCGCCAACAACCTGCTGGCGGCAATGTTGGACAACCACATCCAGCAGGGGAACGAGCTGGGCATTGACACCCGGCAGGTGGTCTGGAAGCGGTGTGAAGACATGAACGACAGGGTTCTGCGCAACATCGTGGTGGGGCTCGGAAATAAGGCAGACGGCGTGGTGCGGGAAGACCACTTCGTCATCACCGTGGCCAGCGAGATCATGGCGATCCTGTGCCTGGCGGAGAATATGCAGGATCTGAAAAACCGGCTGGGCCGCATCATCGTTGCCTACGATTACCAGGGCCGTCCTGTGACGGCCAGCCAGTTAAACGCCGTGGGGGCCATGGCGGCGCTGCTAAAGGACGCCATAAAGCCCAATCTGGTACAGACTCTGGAACATACGCCGGTGCTGATCCACGGGGGGCCATTTGCCAATATCGCCCACGGCTGCAACTCCGTGCGGGCCACCCGGGCGGCGTTAAAGCTGGCGGATTACTGTATCACGGAGGCGGGCTTTGGCGCGGATCTGGGCGCAGAAAAGTTTTTTGACATCAAGTGCCGCCTGGCAGGGCTGAAGCCGGATGCGGCGATTTTAGTTGCAACGGTGCGTGCGTTAAAGTACAACGGCGGCGTGGCAAAGGAGAATCTGGGCGCAGAGGATCTGGAGGCGCTGGGGCGCGGCATCGTCAATCTGGAAAAGCATATAGAAAACCTGCACAAATACGGCGTGCCTGTGGTGGTGACGCTCAATTCCTTTGTGACGGACACGGCGGCGGAGACCGCGTTTGTGAAGGAGTTCTGCGAGAGCAGAGGCTGTGCGTTCGCCGTCTCTGAGGTCTGGGAGAAGGGCGGAGAGGGCGGCATCAGCCTGGCAGAAAAAGTGATAGAGACTCTGCAGGAGAAGGAGAGCGCTTTTGCGCCGGTCTACGGGGACGCCCTCTCTCTGGAGGAAAAGATTATCTGTGTGGCAAAAGAAATTTACGGCGCGGGAAGCGTGGCCTTTGCCCAGGCGGCGCGGCGGCAGTTAAAAAAGCTGGAGGAGCTTGGCTTTTCCTCCCTTCCCGTGTGTATCGCCAAGAATCCCTACTCCCTGTCCGACGACCCTGCCAGACTGGGCCGCCCGGAAGGGTTCGAGCTCACCGTGAGGGAGGCTTACGTCTCCGCGGGGGCCGGCTTTGTGGTGGCGCTGACCGGGGATGTGGTGACCATGCCGGGACTGCCCAGACGGCCTGCGGCCATGGGGATAGACGTGAATGATGAGGGTGTGATCACCGGGCTGTTCTAGGTGCGAAGGAGAGAAGCGAACCATGAAGTGTCCGAATTGCGGAGAGGAGATGGGCGACGGTGTCCTGTACTGCCAGCACTGCGGCCATGAGATACATATCGTCCCAGACTTTGAGCCTGAGCTGGAGCAGAACATACAGCAGGTAATCAAGGGCATCCGGGAGGACATCGAGGAGGATCTTCCTGACAAGGAAGGGAAGGAGCCGGAGAAAAAGCGCAGGCGCTTCCTGATCCCGGCATTGATCGCCGCTTTGGTGCTTTCGGCTTCCCTTGGCATGGGGGTATGGGCCTGGCTGCACAATTCCCTTTCCTACCAGGTGAACCGGGCCGGGCAGTGCGCGGCCCAGGAAAAGTATGACAAGGCCATCCGCTATTACAAGCGGGCCCTGGAATTGGATTCCGGCAATACAGATCTGCTCTTCTGTCTGGCGGAGATGTATTACCGCAAGAACAACAAAGTGGAGTATGAGTACCTTCTGCGGGAGATCGTAAAGCAGAAGGACGCAACCGTGGAGCAGTTAGACGGGGCTTACAGCAGACTGATCGCCATCTACCGCGACAGGGGAGATTACGAAACCATCAACCAGCTTCTGCTCTCCAGCGGCAACAAGCAGCTGATCTCGCTGTACCAGGCGTATATCGCGGAACCGCCGGAATTCAGCGTGGTGGAGGGATATTATACCAACATTCAGGCGTTAAAGCTCTCCGCCAGCGGAAACGGCAGGATTTACTATACGCTGGACGGCACGGATCCCGATGAAACCAGCGGGCAGTATACCATGCCCATTATCCTGGAAGACGGGGATCATGTGGTCAAGGCGGTGTTCATCAATGAAAAAGGCATTGTCAGCGATATCGTCACAAAGGAGTACCACATCGAGAACGACCGGATCCCCGCGCCGGAGGTGAGCGTGGTCAGCGGCGATTACACAAGGCCCCTGGATATCGAGGTGCTGGGACTGGAGGAGGGGGAAGAAGTCTATTACACCACCGACGGCTCTACTCCCACATACGCTTCCAGCGTGTACACAAGGCCGATCCATATGCCCCTGGGGGAATCCCACTACAAGTTTGCCAGGGTGGTAGAGGGGGTGACGGGGGATGTGACGGAACGGGTCTATAATCTGGAGCTGCAGGCGGGCTACACGCCGGCCCAGGCGGTAGATATCGCAGAAGCATACGCCCTGGAGAGCGGCAGGGTCTTTGACGAGGCAGGGCATTTTGGAGACACCGGCGCCATGTATATCTACGAATTCCTCTATGCGGCCACCCTGTCCGACGACAGTGATTACTATGTGATCGCGGAGGTACAGAGGGAGGCGGACAATGTGACCCAGGTGCGGACGGGGAATTTTTACGCGGTCAATGTCTACGGCGGCACGCTGTACCAGCTGCAGCCGGACGGCGCGGGCAGGCTGCGGAATCTGGTTGTGACCGGGGCGCAGGAAGAAGCAGCGGAAGGAGCGGCCAACACTGGCTGAAAAAGCCGCAGGAAGGCAAGGTTTGTACCTGGGAAATGCGGACATCCGCATCACCCAGGCTACGGAAAGGAAGGTCAGGAAGATGTATCGGATTTTGAAAAAGGAAAAACTCACCGAAAACACGTATCTGATGGAAGTGGAGGCAAAGCGGGTCGCCGGAACCTGTGAGCCCGGGCAGTTTGTCATCGTGAGAACCGATGCGGAGGCAGAGCGGATCCCTCTTACCGTCTGCGACTATGACAGGGAAAAGGGGAGCGTGGCCATCGTGTTCCAGTGCGTGGGCGCCGCAACCTACAAGATGGCCCGCCTGGAGGAAGGGGACTGCTTCCAGGACTTTGTGGGGCCCCTGGGACGGCCTTCCGAATTGGTAAGCCAGCCCCTGGAAGAGCTGAAAAAGAAGCGCATCCTGTTTGTGGCGGGAGGCGTGGGCGCCGCGCCGGTCTATCCCCAGGTGAAGTGGCTCCATGAGCGGGGAGTGAAGGCGGACGTCATCGTGGGCAGCAAGACGAAGGACCTGCTGATTTTAGAGCATGAGCTGGAGGCGGTGGCGGGCAGCCTGTATGTGACGACCGACGACGGCTCTTACGGCAGAAGCGGCATGGTGACCCAGACCATCAAGGAGCTGGCGGCGGAGGGAAAGCAGTACGACCTCTGCATCGCCATCGGGCCCATGATTATGATGAAATTCGTCTGCCTGCTCACCAAGGAGATGGGACTTCCCACGGTGGTCAGCTTAAACCCGATCATGGTGGACGGCACGGGGATGTGCGGCGCCTGCCGGGTGACCGTTGGGGGCCAGGTGAAATTCGCCTGTGTGGACGGGCCGGAGTTCGACGGGCACCAGGTGAATTTTGACGAAGCCATGAGACGGCAGCAGATTTACAAGACGCAGGAGGGCAGGGCCATGTTAAAGCTGAAAGAGGGCGACACCCATCACGGCGGATGTCATCAGTGTCAATAGACGGAAAGGGGTGGATAGGATGATGGATGTTTTGAAGAAGGTACCTGTGAGAGAGCAGGATGCAAAGGAGCGGGCAGCCAATTTTGAGGAAGTCTGCCTGGGGTATGACGAGGCGGAGGCAAGACAGGAGGCAGAGCGCTGCATCAACTGTAAAAACGCCCAGTGCGTGAAGGGCTGCCCTGTGGCCATCAACATTCCCGGCTTTATCGAGAAGGTAAAAGAGGGGGATATGGCGCAGGCCTATCGGATCATCAGCGAATCCAGCGCCCTGCCCGCCGTCTGCGGACGGGTCTGCCCCCAGGAGAGCCAGTGCGAGGGGAAGTGCATCCGGGGCATCAAGGGAGAACCCATCGCCATCGGCAAACTGGAGCGCTATGTGGCGGACTGGGCCAGGGAGAACGGCTTAAAGCCCCAGGAGGCTGCGGAAAAGAAGGGGAAGAAGGTGGCGGTCATCGGCTCCGGCCCGGCGGGACTGACCTGCGCGGGGGATCTGGCGAAGATGGGATACGAGGTGACGATCTTTGAGGCCCTCCATGAGCCCGGCGGCGTTTTGGTGTACGGCATCCCGGAGTTTCGTCTTCCCAAGCAGGACGTGGTGGCCAGGGAGATTGAAAATGTTAAGGCCCTGGGCGTGCGGATCGAGACAAACGTGGTGGTGGGCAAGTCCGTGACCATCGACAGCCTCATGGAGGACGAAGGGTTCGACGCGGTGTTTATCGGTTCCGGCGCAGGCCTGCCCAAGTTTATGGGGATCCCCGGGGAAAATGCAAACGGCGTGTTCTCCGCGAACGAATACCTGACCCGGAGCAACCTGATGAAGGCCTTTGACGGGGATGCAGAGACACCCATCATGCAGAGCAGGAAGGTGGCCGTAGTGGGAGGCGGAAACGTGGCCATGGACGCGGCCAGGACAGCTCTCCGGCTGGGGGCGGAGGTTCACATCGTCTACCGCAGGAGCGAGGAGGAGCTGCCTGCCAGGGTGGAGGAGGTGCACCATGCCAAGGAGGAGGGAATCCAGTTTGACCTTCTCACCAACCCCGTGGAAATTCTGAGTGATGAAAACGGCTGGGTGAAGGGCATGAAATGTATCAGGATGGAGCTGGGCGAGCCGGACGCCTCGGGAAGGCGCAGGCCTGTGGAGATACCGGGTTCCGAGTTCACCATGGAGCTTGACACGGTGATCATGTCCCTGGGTACCTCCCCCAATCCTTTGATCTCTTCCACCACGGAGGGTCTGGAGACGGACAAGTGGAAATGTATCGTGGCGGATGAGGCGGATGGCCGCACCACCAAGGAGGGCGTATATGCCGGAGGCGACGCTGTGACCGGCGCGGCTACGGTGATCCTGGCCATGGGGGCCGGAAAAGCGGCTGCAAAGGGGATTGACGAGTATTTAAGCGGCAAGTAACCGGGGATGGATTGGCAAAAGGGGGGATCAGCGATGCCTTGGTGCCCAAAGTGCAAAAGTGAGTACAGGGAGGGATTTAGCGTCTGCGCGGACTGCGGGGAAAAGCTGGTGGAGCAGGAGCCTGGAGGACAGCAGCCTGAGGAGAGGGAAAACCCGGATGTTCAGGAGACGAAAGAGCAGGCGGAGGGCCTGGAGCGGCCCGCCTTCCCCCAGGACTTCCCCTACCAGGACAGCTCCCAGAAAGCGGAGGATAACCGCTCCTCAGGCTGGGTTCTCCTGGCGGTGAGCGCCATGGGGTTTTTGTTTTCCGGCCTGTGCATGGCGGGGGTGCTGCCGGTACAGATCGGCAATCCATACCTGTTTAACGGGGTGCTCCTGACTTTGAGCCTGCTGTTTTTGATCACGGGGATCATGTCCATCCGCACGGCAGTGATCTTTGAGAGGAAGGCGGCCTCCGAAAACACCCTGCGCGGCGCCATGCTGGAATGGTGCAGCCAGAACTTAAGGGCCGCAGAGATCGACGAAGCGATCCACGCCGCCGGACTGCCGGAGGAGGTGCGCTACTTTGACCGCACCGCCTACGTCAAGGAGAGGCTCAACCGCCAGTTTGTCAATCTGGATCAGGGCTTTTTGGATCGGTTTGTGGACGATCAGGTCTATGCAATGGTTTTTGAGAAGGAATGAGCGGGCATGAAGATCACCCTGGTCTGTGTGGGAAAGCTGAAAGAGAAATTTTACCGGGAGGCTGTGGCGGAGTACGCCAAACGCCTGGGCCGGTACTGTAAGCTGGAGATTGTGGAGGTGGCGGACGAGATGACGCCGGAGGGCGCTTCCCCCGCCCAGGAGGAAAAGCTTCTGGCAAGGGAGGCAGGACGCATTCTGGAAAAGCTGAAACCGGACGCCTTTGTGTGCACCCTGGAGATCCAGGGGAGAAGGATGACCAGCCAGGGGTTTGCGGACTGGATGGAAGGGCTTGCCTTGAGGGGAAACAGCCACCTTGCCTTTGTGATAGGCGGCTCCCTGGGGCTGCACCCCAGGGTGAGGGAGCGCTCCGACTATGCCTTAAGCTTTTCCGACATGACGTTTCCCCACCAGCTGATGCGGGTCATTCTCTGCGAACAGATCTACCGCGCCTTCCGCATCCAGGCGGGGGAGCCTTATCATAAGTGACCGGGAAAACCCATTGGGGCAAAAGCCTCAGTGGGTTTTAGAGGGAAAAGGGAAACATGAGCGAAAACACCATCAAACTGATCCACTGTGCAGACCTGCATCTGGACGCCAGGATGACCTCCCAGCTGCCCAGGGAAAAGGCCAGGGAGCGGCGGGCGGAGCTTCTGCACACTTTCGACAGGATGCTGGACTGGGCGCAGGAGCACCGGGTGGATGCCATTCTCATCGCCGGAGACTTGTTTGACACGAAAAACATCTCTGCCGCGGCAAAAAACACTGTGCGGGAGGGGATTCTGGCCCATCCGGACATCCAGTTTTTTTATCTGCGGGGCAATCATGACGCGGACGGATTTCTGGGGAGCCTGGAGGAACTGCCGGGGAATTTAAAACTGTTTGAGGCCCAGCAGTGGCTCACCTATCTGCTGGCCCAGGGCAGAGTTGCCGTCACGGGGGCGGAGCTTTGCGGGGAAACGAAGGAGCGGCTTTTCTCCTCCCTGGCGCTGGACGGGGATCGTTTCAACATTGTGCTCCTCCACGGACAGGAGGCGGACAGTGCGCCCCGGGAGGGCGCGGAGGTCATCCCCTTGAGACTGTTAAAAAACAGAGGGATAGACTACCTGGCCCTGGGACATATCCACGCCTACAAGTCAGCGCCCCTGGACGCCAGGGGCGTATACTGCTATCCGGGCTGTCTGGAGGGCAGAGGGTTTGACGAGTGCGGCCTTCACGGCTTTGTCTATCTGGAGATCGACCCGGAGCAGAAAACCTGCCGAAAGGAGTTTGTACCCTTTGCGAGACGGCAGATCTGCCGCCTGGAGGTGGATGTGACAGGCTGTGCCTCAGGGGCGCAGATTGCAGCCCTGGTACGGGAGCGGCTGGAAAAGGAGGGGCTTTCCCCGGAGAGCCTGGTGAAGATCTGTCTGGTGGGACAGGTGGACATCTCCTGTGAAAAAAACCTGGATTTTCTGGAAAAGAAGCTGGAGCCGGAGTTTTACTGCGTCAGGCTCTCCGACGAGACCACCCTGCAGGTGGACTATGGCAGGTTTGCCCTGGACGCATCCTTAAAAGGGGAGTTCGTGCGGCTGGTAGAACAGGCGCAGGACTTAAGCGCCGGGGAGAAGGCGGAGGTGATCCGCTGCGGCATCCGGGCGCTCTCCGGGGAGGAACCGATGTAAAGGAAAGGGGGCTGCCATGCGTCTGCTTCGCTGCCACATTGAAAATTTTGGAAAACTGTCGGATCTGACGCTTGATTTTGAACAGGGCCTGAACGTGATCTGCCGGGAGAACGGCTGGGGGAAAAGCACGCTTGCGGCCTTTCTCAAGGTGATGCTCTACGGCTTTGGGGAGGAGAAGTCCCGGGATGAGTTCAAAAATGAGAGAAAGCGCTTTTTCCCCTGGCAGGGGGGCGTCTACGGGGGCAGCCTGGAATTTGAGGCGGGGGGCCGCCGCTATGTGGTAAACCGCACCTTCGGGGCGAAGGAGCGGGAGGACCGCTTCAGCCTGCGGGAGGCGGACACCAACTTGGAATCCAATGATTACTCCGTGCGTCTGGGGGAGGAATTGTTCTCCCTGGACTGCAGCTCCTTCTGCCGCACGGTCTTTGTGTCCCAGAGCGACTGCGAGACCGTTTCCACCGACGCGGTCAATGCAAAGATCGGGAATCTGGCGGAGGCCACCGACGACATCAACAATTTTGAGAGCGCCAACCAGCGCTTTCTCAATTTATTGAACCAGTTAAGCCCCACCCGTAAGACCGGCGCCCTCTATCGGAAAAAGGAGGAACTGACAAGGCTCCAGATGGAGGTCCGGGCCGGGGAGGGCGTTTTGCGCGCCCTGGAGGAAGCAGGCGGGCGTCTTGCGGAAAAGCAGATGCGCCAGAGGCAGATGCAGGAGGAGCAGGCCCTGCTTCTGCAAAAGCAGAAGGAGGCAGGGGAGAGGAAGGAGCTTCTGGCAAAACGGGAAGCGTATGAGGCGCTCTGCCGCTCCATGGGGGAGAGGAAAGAGGCATATGAAAGGGAGCGCGCCTATTTCCCCGGAGAGCTTCCTGAGAAGGAGAAGCTGCGGGAACAGATTGGGGAAAGCCTGGAGCTTGCGGCTGTGAAGGAATCCGTCAGGTTAAGCGGGATGACGCCGGAGGAGTCCAGGGAGTATGCGGCGCTTCGTCTTGTGTTTGCCCAGGGAATGCCGGAGAAAAACAGGATACAGGAATGGGAAGAAAAGGCCGCAAACCTTCAGGCACAAAGGATCGCGCTGGCGGAGAGCAGGCCGGATCCCCAGGATGAGGAGCGGTTTCTCTCCTACCAGGCCAGATTTGCGGAAGGGATGCCCCAGCCGGAGGAAGTGGACCGGCTGATGGGGGACTGGAAGCGCTGTCTGGAAAAGAAAAGCGTGCTGGAGCAGAAGCGCATCCATTTTCTCACCCTGCAGGAACTGGACAGGGGAAAAGAGCAGGGGAAGCCGGAGAAGAAGGACACAGGCCGGGGAATGTTCCTGATCCTGGCGGGAGCGCTGTTTCTCTTTGCCGGGATTTGTCTGGCAGGCCTCCGGATAGGCGGCCCTTTACCGGGGATTCTCCTGGCCGGGTTTGGGGCGGGCTGCCTGGCGGTAAGATGCGCCGGAAGCTTCCTGCAAAAAGGCGGGAAATCCTCCCCGCCCCAGGAGGAAGCGCCGAGAGAGCGGACGACCCTGGAGCGGTTTGAACAGGAGATCCTTCAGGACGAAGCCTTTATCCAAAAGACGCAGGGACGGACGGAAGAGTTTCTGGAGAGGTATGGGATCCTCTGGGAGCGGGAGGAGGATATTCTGGACTGCCTCTATGGCTTCAAAGGCCAGATACGGGATTATATCACTTTGTCCAATCGAAGGCGGCTGGCAGATACCCGGCAGATGGAGGAGGAAGCCGGGCGGCTTGACCGGGAATTGTCCCAGTTTCTTTCCGGTTATTTTCCGGGGACGCCCATCCCGGAGACGGAGTATCCTGCCAGGCTCCATGAGCTGAAGGAGATGGCAGCTTCCTGCGAAAGACTTCAGAAAAAGGAAAAACAGTACGCCCGGTCGATGCAGGAGTACCGCAGCCGCCTGGCCGCACTGGAGACCTTTGTGAGGAGCCTGGGCATGGAGCCGGAGCCGGAGGGGGAGGATCTGCAGGCGAAGCTCCTTCAGGCGCAGAGCCATCTGCAGAGCCTGGAGGCCAGCAGGCGGGAATATGAGGACGCAAGGGCAAAGAAGGAAGCCTTTGAGGAGAGGGAGCCCATGGAGGCGATCCTGGGGGAAAGCCCCGGAGAGGGGCCGGAGGAATCCGCCGGGTATGCCGCCCGGATCGAGGAACTGTCCAGAATGCTGGAGCAGATGTACCAGGCCGTGGCGGAGGAGAACAGGCAGATTCTCTCCCTGCGGGAGGAGGCCGATCGGATCGAGGAGGAGAAAAAAGCCCTGGAAGTCTTGCAGGAGGAATATCAGCGGCAGCTGGAGCGATACCGCCTGTTACAAAAGTCCAGGGAGCTGTTAGAGCAGGCAAAAATTTCATTTACGGCCAGGTACACAGCCCCCATCCGAAAGAGCCTGGGAAACTACTTTACCCTCTTATCCGGGGAGAGCGGGGAGCGGCTCCATGTGGACGCCAACACGAAGGTGACCCTGGACGAGCAGGGGATGCAGCGGGAGCCCAGATTTTTCAGCGCAGGCTACCGGGATCTTCTGGGCATCTGCATGAGGATGGCGCTGGTGGACGCCATGTACAAAGAGGAGAAGCCTTTTGTCATCTTTGACGACCCCTTTGCCAATCTGGACGGGGAAAAGCTGTCCGGCGCAGGGGAAGTGCTAAAGCAGATCGGGGAGCAGTACCAGGTATTGTATTTCACCTGCCATGAGAGCAGATGCTGGTGTTGACTCCTGCGCTTTCAATTGCTAAAATGTCAATGGGAGGAAACGACGATGAAAGAAATATCAAAGCTGATGGAGTACCGCCCGGGAGTGCGGGTGGTGGACGCCACGCTGCGGGACGGCGGGCTGGTAAACGATTTTCATTTTGACGACGAGTTTGTAAAGGCGCTGTACCAGACGAATCTGCGGGCGGGCGTGGACTATATGGAGTTCGGCTACAAGGCTTCCCGGGAGATGTTTGACGAGAATCAGTTCGGGAAGTGGAAGTTCAGCAGGGACGAGGACATCCGCAGGATCGTCGGCGACAACGATACCGATTTGAAGATTTCGGTCATGGCGGACGTGGGACGCTGTGATTACAAGCAGGACATTTTAAACCGGGCGGACAGCCCCATCGACCTGATCCGGGTGGCGACTTATTTAAACACCATCCCCGGGGCGGTGGAAATGATCGAGGACGCCGCAAAGAAGGGCTATGAGGTGAGCTGCAACATTATGGCCATCTCCAACGCCCAGGAGGGGGATCTGAGGGCTGCGCTGGATATCCTGGGCCAGACCCCTGTGGAAGTGTTTTACATTGTGGACAGCTTCGGCGCCATGTACCCGGAGCAGATCGCCCGCCTGGCGGATCTGTATCTGGAAATGGCGGCGAAATATGGAAAGAAGGTGGGCATCCACGCCCATGACAACCAGAAGCTTGCCTTTGCCAACACCATTGAGGCGGTGGGGGACGGGGTGGACTGGCTGGACGCAACCTATGCGTCCATGGGCCGGGGAGCGGGAAACTGCGCCATGGAGCTGCTTCTTGGCTTTTTAAAGAATCCCAAGTACAGCGTATATCCGGCCATTCAGTTCATCGACAAGTATATCGGCAGGCTGAAAGAGGACGGCGTTGTCTGGGGGTATGACCTGCAGTATCTGATGACGGGGCTTTTAAACCAGCACCCCAGGAGCGCCATCCAGTTCACCAGGGAAGGGCGCAGGGACTATGCGGAGTTTTACCGGGAGGTTGTGGCCCAGGACTAAAAAGAGCAGGACATTTCGACTGCAAGGAGACATTTTATGAACTACAACGTTAAAGATCGGATTTTCCGAAAGCCCATGGAACTGTGCTTGCTTCTTTTGATGTGCGCCCAGATGGTTCTGATCGCTTACAGCAATCTGACCATGATAGACTTACATCTCGACTGCGACAGCGCAAAATTGTTGGAACATATCGTCAAGATGTGGGAGGAAAAGAGTCTGGCAATCCCACACTGGAGTTATACCACCACGGTGGAGTGGGACTGCACTACGCTGTTTGCACTGCCGCTCTACGGTCTGACAAAAAATATTTACCTTGCCTGCGGCCTGTCGGACATCCTGCTGATGTTGCTTTTATCGGCGGCTGTATTCTTTGTGTTTGACGGAGAAGAGAAGCTGTACCCTCTGCTTGCTGTCAATCTGATTCTCCTTCCCTATCGGATGGGAATGTTGGACTATTACAATATGCTCTTTTTTGCCGGGAGCCAGTATGTTGTAAAGGTGATGATCCCACTGCTGGCGGTTGGACTGATTTTGAAGGCGGAGAAAGAAAACGGGAAGAGCAGATGGAAACTGCCTTGTATCGGAGCCGGATACTTGGCACTGCTGTTTCTCAGCACCGCTTCCAGCGGCATCTATGTGACGGCCTGTGCCATTGTGCCGGTGGCAGCGGTGTATCTTCTCTATAAAGCGTCACGCTGGGAGAGGATCCCCAGGCCGCTCTGGATTCTCGGGGGGGTAACGCTTGTCTGTGTCCTTGTGGGCATAAAGCTGAACGCAGTGCTTCTGGGCGCGGCCAGGGCCGACGGGATGATGTTTACCAGTGTCTACCAGATGTTAGGCGGCGTCAGTTCCTGCTTCTTTGGTCTGTTTGAACTGGTGGGTGCGAATACCACTGCTATGGACACCCGGGTCTTTTCCATGGCGGGTATCCAGCAGCTTGGAAAGCACATCCTGCTGACGGCTGTCTTAGTATGCGGCGCGGTTGCCCTGGCAAAGTGTATCAAAAAACAGGGGAATCTTAGAAATGTGCTTCTCCTTTCCATCTTTTTGTGGAATTACTATATCTTGACGATCACCAATGTGCGGTACGGTGCCGATACATTTGAGTACAGGTATCACCTGATCGGGTTGCTGCCCCTGCTGTGTGTTGCCGTCTCTTTGGCCGGGAAATGGCTTTTGGCTCTGGATAGAAGACCGCAGAAACTCTTTTTTTCCGTTGGCTTTGCAATGCTGTGCGCATTGAGCGGCCTCTCCTTCCGGGAAGTCTACCTGCGCCCGGAGGAATATGCTGATCTGAAAGGATTATGCCGGTACTTCGATGGCAAGGATCTGGATGTCATCTATCTGTATTACGGGATCAGCGATTCGGAAATCTGCAGGGTGCTGGACAACAGCCACCTGTACCTGCATCTGGGAGAGGACGGAACCAGCTGGGTTTACGACTATTACGAACGCTATCAGGGCCTGCCTTTTCAGACGGAAAATGCGGTGGTTGCTGTGGCAATGGACGATGCAGAGCACTATCAGGGAGACACGTTTCAGATACAGGGAAGGACACTGGTCAAATTTGATGAAGCAGGCGGCAGAAGCCTTTACACGTTTGTAACGGAATGAAGATAAAAAATTTGAATTTTCCCTTCGGATGTGTATACTAACAGATGAGCTCATATGGACGCGAAGCGGACGACAGGATTGGGAGAGTACCCCGGCTGGCAGGTGAGAGATGGACTGCAAGGATTATGAGAGGCAGATACCCGGCTTTATAGAGGGCAGTCTGGACTATGAGACACAGAAAAAGTTTTTTCAGCATATCAAACAATGCAAAAACTGTATGGAGGAGCTGACCATACAGTTTCTGGTGACGGAGGGCGTACACCGGCTGGAGAACGGGAACGCCTTCGACCTGCAGGGGGAATTAAACCAGCTTCTGGAGGAGACCGGAAGGCGCATCCGGCGGCGCACCATGATTCTGGGCGTGGGGCTGGCACTGGAGATCGCGGCAGCCGGGATTCTGGCGGGGTGCATCCTCTGGGTTCTGATATAGAGACAGGCGGGAGATGATCCATGGGTACAAGTTTGAAATTGGTATTGATAGACGGACATAGTATCTTAAACAGGGCGTTTTACGGGGTGCCCCTTTTGAGCAATGCCCAGGGTCTCCACACCAACGCGGTATACGGCTTTCTGAATATCCTCTTTAAGATTCTGGAGGAGGAGAAGCCAGACTTTCTGGCGGTGGCGTTTGACGTGCACGCGCCCACCTTCCGGCATGAGATGTATTCGGACTACAAGGGAACCAGAAAGGCCATGCCGGAGGAACTGCGGGAACAGGTGCCGGTGATGAAAGAGGTGCTCCGGGCCATGGACGTGGCCATCGTGGAGCAGGCAGGTCTGGAAGCGGACGACATTTTAGGCACCCTGGCAAAGAAAGCCCAGGCGGAAGGGATCTGGGTGTCTCTGGTGTCCGGGGACAGGGATCTCTTGCAGATCGCAGACGAGAAGATCAAGATCCGGATTCCCAAGACGAAATCCGGGAAAACCCAGATAGAAGACTATTACCCGGAGGATGTAAAGCGCACCTATCAGGTGACGCCCGCCCAGTTTATCGACTTAAAAGCCCTGATGGGGGATACCGCGGACAATATCCCCGGCGTGCCGAAGGTGGGGGAGAAGACGGCCACGGAGCTGATGGTGCAGTACGGTTCCCTGGAAAACATCTACGCCCATGCGGAGGAGATTTCCAAAAAGAGTGTGCGGGAATCCCTGCTCCAGAACCGGGATCTGGCAGACTTAAGCAGGACGCTTGCCACCATCCGGACGGACTGCGGCCTTACCCTGGACTATGAAAAGGCCAGGGCGGAAGGGTTTTACACCCAGGCAGCCTATGAACTCTTTAAAAAGCTGGAATTTAAAAACCTGCTTTCCCGGTTTGACGAAAAGGCGGCGGGAAGGGGCGGGGAGGAAATCAGCGCCTCTTTTCACATAGAAAGCTCCCTGGAAGACTTCCTGGGCCGTCTCTGCCCCGGGAAAACGGCGGGAAGACCGGGCCTTTATCTGGCGGTGGAGAAGGGACGGCTCTGGGGCGCGGCCCTCTCCCTAGAGAGCGGCGAGACTTACTTTTACCAGCCTCCCCTGTTAAAAGAGCCGGAAGAGATACAGCTTAGCATCTTCGGCTCAGAGGAAGAAGGGGATGCCTTGGACAAGGCAGCCGGGGAAGAGACCCTGCTGCGGGAAGCCCTCATCCGGTTTTCCGGGGAAGTCCCCCTGGCAGTCTTTGACGTCAAGGGACAGTACGGGTATCTGTGCCGGGAGGATGGGACGCGGTATTTTGACGTTTTGATCGGGGCCTATCTCTTAAACCCCTTAAAGAGCGACTACGACGCGGAGGCGGTGGCCGGGGAGCACCTGGGGATGACGATCCCGGGGAGGGCGGAGCTTTTGGGGAAGGCAGGGTTTGCCCAGGCGGCCGGGGAGCGGCCGGAAGCCTTTGCAGAATACTGTTGCTATGAAGCCTGTGTGGCCAGGGCTGCCGCAGGCCCCCTGGAGGAAAAGCTGAAAAAAGCCGGCATGGACCGGCTGATGGAAGAGATCGAGATGCCCCTGACCCTGGTTCTCTATGAGATGGAGAGAGAGGGCGTTTTAGTCCGCCGCGCAGAGCTGAAAAGCTACGGCGACGCGCTGGTACAGCGCATCCAGGAGCTGGAGCAGAGCATCTGCAGCCAGGCGGGGGAGACCTTTAACATCAATTCTCCCAAACAGCTGGGAGAAATCCTGTTTGAAAAGCTCCATCTGCCCGGCGGCAAAAAGACGAAGACCGGGTATTCCACGGCGGCGGATGTGCTGGAAAAGCTGGCGGAGGACGCTCCCATTGTGCGGGATATCTTAGAGTACAGGGGGCTGGTGAAATTAAAGAGCACCTATGCGGACGGCCTGGCGGCCTGCATTGCCGGGGACGGGCGCATCCACACGAGCTTCAACCAGACCATCACCGCCACAGGGCGCATCAGCTCCACAGAGCCAAATCTGCAGAACATCCCCATGCGCATGGAACTGGGGCGGCAGATCCGGAAGGTGTTTGTCCCCCGGGAGGGCTGCGTGCTGATGGATGCGGACTACTCCCAGATAGAGTTAAGGGTGCTGGCCCATATGTCCGGGGATGAACAGCTCATCGAGGCCTACCGCACGGAGCAGGACATCCACCGCATCACCGCCGCAAAGGTGTTCCACACCCCGCCCCAGCAGGTGACAGATCTGCAGCGGCGAAACGCCAAGGCGGTCAATTTTGGCATTGTCTACGGCATCAGTTCCTTTGGGCTGAGCCAGGATCTGAGCATCAGCAGGAAAGAGGCGGCGGCGTACATTGACCAGTATTTTGCCACCTACCCCAAGGTGAAGGCCTTCCTGGACAGCCTGGTGGCCAGCGCGAAGGAGACGGGGTATGCCGTCACCCTCTTTGGCAGGAGGCGTCCCATCCCGGAACTGTCCTCCTCTAACTTTATGCAGCGCTCTTTCGGGGAGCGGGCAGCCATGAATTCCCCGATCCAGGGCACCGCGGCGGACATCATGAAGATCGCCATGATTAAGGTGTGGCGCGCCCTGCGGGAAGCGGATTTAAAGTCAAGATTGATTCTGCAGGTGCACGACGAACTGGTGGTGGAGACTTACCTTACAGAGGAGGAACAGGTGCGCAGGATTCTGACCGAAAACATGAAGGAGGCCGCGGATCTTGCGGTGACGCTGGAGGTGGATCTTCACACCGGGAAGAACTGGTACGAAGCAAAATGAAAAGAAAGCTGAAATTTATCGGCATCACCGGGGGCGTGGGAGCCGGGAAAACGGAACTGCTCCGCTACATCCAGGCCCACTACCGCTGTGAGGTCTATCTGGCCGACCGGGTGGCAGAGGGGCTGCAGCAGCCGGGGCAGCCCTGTTTTCAGGCGCTTGTGGCGCTTTTGGGGCCGCAGATACTGACGCGGGAGGGCGCTCTTGACCGGGGGAAACTGTCGGAGCGCATTTTCCGGGATCCGGGTCTTTTGGCACAGGTCAATTCAATCGTCCACCCGGCGGTGAAGGAATATCTGCTCCGGGCGTTTGAACAGGTGCGCACCCAGGGGGAGAAGGAACTCTTTTTCGTGGAGGCGGCCCTGCTCATAGAGGGCGGTTACCGGCAGATTGCGGACGAACTGTGGTATGTCTACGCCAGAGAGGAGATCCGCAGGGAACGGCTGAGACGCCTGCGGGGCTACGACGAGGGAAAGATTGAGAGGATCATGGGAAACCAGCTAAGCGACAAGGCGTTTCGGGAAAGCTGCGACTTTGTCATAGACAACAGCGGTTCCCTGGAGGAGAGCTGCAGGCAGATCGACAAAAAACTGGAGGCTTTTACATGGCAGGAGTGAGAGAGGCACAGGGCCAGCTGGTGTTTGGCCTGGATATCGGCACGAGAAGCATCGTGGGCACCGTGGGCTATTTAAACGGCGGCAGGTTCCATGTGCTGGGACAGAGGATCAAAGAACATGACACCCGCTCCATGCTGGACGGGCAGATCCACGATATCGGCAGGGTGGCGGCCTCCATCGCCCATGTCAAAGAGCTGCTGGAGGAGGATTTGAACCGGAAACTGACGGAAGTCTGCATTGCCGCCGCCGGACGGGTACTGCGCACCGTCACCACCCATGTGGAGCAGGCCTTTGAGGAAGACCACCAGGTGACCCAGGAGGACGTGTATGCCCTGTCCACCCTGGGGGTGGAGCGTGCCTATGAAGAATTTCAGGGAAATAACGACACGGAGATGAAATTTTACTGCGTGGGATACACGCCCATGCGCTACTATATGAACGGCTACCAGATCGGCAACCTGGAGGGACATAAGGTGCGCCGCATGGCGGTGGATCTGATCGCCACTTTCCTGCCGGACGACGTGGTGGACGGCCTGTATAAGGCGGTGGAGACGGCGGGCCTCCATGTGGCCAATCTGACCTTGGAGCCCATCGCCGCCATCCAGCTTGCCATCCCGGAGAAATTCCGGATGCTGAACATGGCGTTGGTGGACGTGGGGGCCGGAACCAGCGATATCTCCATCACAAAGGACGGCACCATCACCGCCTACGGCATGATCCCCGTGGCGGGGGACAGCCTGACGGAGCTTCTGGTGCAGCACTGCCTGGTGGATTTTGACACCGCGGAATGGATCAAGCGCCAGGCGGGAGAGCAGGAATCCGTGGAATACCAGGACATTATGGGACTGCCCCAGGCCATCACCGCGGAGGAGGTGGCCCAGGTGCTTTCCCCCAAGGTGCAGGAGATGGCAAAGCTGGCGGCGGACTGCATCAAGGAATTGAACGGTGGAAAATCTGTGAGCGCCGTGTTTGTGGTGGGCGGCGGGGGCATGATCCCGGGCTACACCGAGAGCCTGGCCCAGGAGCTTGGCATCGCCAGGGAGCGTGTGGCCATCCGGGGGCAGGAGGTGATGCAGGCCATCCAGTTTGAAGTGGAGGATCCCCGCCGGGATTCCCTCATGGTGACCCCCATCGGCATCTGCCTGAGCTATTACGAGCAGAGCAATAATTTTATCTTTGTGGACTTTAACGGCAGACGGGTGAAGCTCTACGACAACGGCAGGCTGTCCGTGGCGGACGCGGCCATGCAGTCCGACGTCACCAACGAGGAGCTGTTCCCCAGGCGCGGGAAGCCCCTGACCTTTTCCGTCAACGGGAAAAGCCGTATCCTGCGGGGCCAGCAGGGGGAAGCGGCCCTGATCCGGGTCAACGGGGAACCCGGGGACATTCATACCCAGGTGAGAAACGGAGATCGGATAGAGGTGGTGCCCTCCACAGCGGGGGAGGCGGCGTCCCTGGAGCTGGGGCGGCTGCCGGAGCTGGAAAAGCGGCTCCATGTGGCGGTAAACGGAGCCAGGATCGACCTGCCCAGAACCGCCTATGTCAACGGGGAGCGAAAGAACGAGTACTATCTCATTCAGGACGACGACGAGATTCAGGTGCAGAATTTTTACACGGTGGAAGAAATTGCCAGATTCATGGATGTGCCCCTGGGCGGCGCCATTTTGGTCAACGACGCCCCTGCCCAGAGACAGACCCGGATCTATGAAAATTTCACGCTGTCCTTTAAAGTGGGCGAAGACCTCACCTATGCGGATTTAGAGGAGGAGACGGCGGAGGAGGCCGCGGCCCGGAGAGCGGCCAGGGAAGCTGCAAGGCAGGCGGCGGAGGAAACTGCGAGAGAAGCCGCGGAGGCGGCAGTGCTTGCGGCGGTTCAGGAGGCCGCAGGCGACGTTTCCTTAAGCGCTGCGGCGGATGGACAGAAGACGCCTTCAGAAGTTGGGACGGCCCAGGCAGGCCCGGATCCGGCTTTCGGAACTCCTGCCCCTGCCGGAGGGGTATCTCCTTTGGTGGAGCTGACCGTGACCGCAAACGGGCAGCCTGTGACCTTAAAGGGGAAAGCAGGATATGTGTTTGTGGATATCTTTGACTTTATCCGGTTCGATTTAAACGATTCCAGGGGCCGGAACATCGTGACCCTGCTAAACGGCAGGAGAGCGGGGTATATGGAGCCTTTAGGGGAGGGCGATGTGATTGAAATCTACTGGGAAGACAGAAAAGAGAGGTCGCTATGAGACTTTGCAGCATTGCCAGCGGCAGCAGCGGAAACTGTGTCTATGTGGGATCTGAGGCCACCCACCTTCTGGTGGACGCGGGCATCAGCGGAAAGCGTGTGGAGGCCGGGTTAAACCAGCTGGGCCTGACGGGCAGGGATCTGGACGGTATCCTGGTCACCCATGAGCACTCAGACCACATAAGCGGCCTGGGCGTCCTGGCCCGGAAATACCGGGTTCCCATCTACGCCACAGAGGGTACCATCCGGGCGATCCGGAATAACGACGGCCTGCGGGAGCTGGACGAGAGCTTTTTCTGCCGGGTGCGGGAGGACGAGAAGATCATCATCAAGGATCTGACCGTGAACCCCATGCATATCTCCCATGACGCCGCCCAGCCGGTGGGATACCGTATCTCCTATGGGAACAAAAGGGCGGCGGTCTGCACGGATCTTGGCGTGTACGACGAGTACACGGTGGAGTGCCTGCGGGGCGTGAACGTGCTTCTGCTGGAGGCAAACCACGACGTGAATATGCTTCAGGTGGGGCCTTATCCCTATTATTTAAAAAAGAGGATCTTAGGGGAGCGGGGCCACCTCTCCAACGAAAACTCCGGAAGACTGCTGTGCCGCATCCTGCACGACGGCCTGCAGGCCGTGCTCTTAGGGCATCTGAGCAAGGAAAACAACCTGCCGGAGCTTGCCTATGAGTCGGTGCGCATGGAGATCGAGATGGGGGATACCCCCTACAAGGCCGGGGATTTTGACATCCGGGTGGCGGGAAGAAACGAGATGTCCGCCGTGATTCGGATCGCGTGAAGGAAAGGAATGGAAAAGCTATGGAAAAGACGATTATAACCGTGGTGGGAAAAGACACGGTGGGCATTATTGCCAGGGTCTGCACCTATCTGGCGGAAAACGGGGTCAACATTCTGGATATCTCCCAGACCATCGTCCAGGAATATTTTAACATGATGATGATCGTGGACATCGGCGCGGCAAAGAAGCCCTTCGGGCAGATGTCCGACGAGCTGGCCGCCCTGGGACAGGAGATCGGCGTGGCCATCAAATGCCAGAAAGAAGAAATTTTTGATATGATGCACCGAATTTGACGGAAAAAATTACCGGATGGGACGGCAAAGGAGGGCACTGCGCGGGCAGAGCCTGTTTTTTGTGCGTTTTTGTATAAAAGATACAGAAAAATTAAATTTTTTTTGGTAAAAAATAGTTTTCCGATCCGGCCCAAAATGTAGTATCATAAAATTAGGTGAAAACTGACTTTTTTTAGTTTTTTGCCGGGATCCTTGCTTGGAGGGAATGCGAAAGAGATGTTGGAAAAACGTGTCATGGGATATGGCAGGAAGAAGCGCCTGGGAGACCTTCTGGTGGAGGCTGGCTCCATCACCCAGGAGCAGCTGGCGCAGGCGCTGGCAGCCCAGAAGGAAGACAAAAAAGGTTCCAGGCTGGGCGACGTGCTGGTGGATTTAAATTTCGTGACCGAGCAACAGATCGTAGACGCCCTGCAGAAGCAGCTTGGCTATCAGGGGGTGACCCTGGCCAGGGAGCGGGTGGGTGAGGAAGTGACCCGCCTCATGGACGAGACCCTGCTTCGCCGGTACAACCTGATGCCCTTTGGCTTCAGCGAGAAAAATCCGAATATCTTAAAGGTCGCCATGAGCGATCCCCTGGACATCAGGGCCATAGACGATATCTCCATCATCACCGGGTTTCAGGTAGAGGTGTATGTGACCACCCAGAAGGACGTGGCCGCCGCCATTGACCGCTACTACGGGAATGTGGAGGCCATGAAAGTGGCCCAGCAGTACACCAGGGAGCGGGAGGAGTTCAACAGGGAGCGCCAGGTCGTGGAAGAGACGGACGACGCGGCCTTAAACAACGCCCCCATCGTCAGGCTGGTGCGCCAGGTGGTGGAGCAGGCGGTGCGCAAGAGGGCCAGCGATATCCACATCGAGCCCATGGACAGCAAGCTGCGCATCCGCTACCGGGTGGACGGCGTCCTGCAGGAGGGGATGCTCCACGAGATCACCCTTCACCCGGCCATGATCGCCCGCATCAAGATCGTCAGCGGACTGGATATCTCCGAGAAGAGAAAGCCCCAGGACGGCAGGGCGACGTACGTTGTGGACGGCCAGCAGTACGATATCCGCGTCTCCCTCCTGCCCACGGTCTACGGAGAGAAATGCGTTCTGCGTCTGACCCACAAAAAGGCCCTTACCCGGGACAAAAGGGAGCTCGGCTTTCCGCCCCGGGAGCTGGAAAAATTTGAAAAGATACTGAGCCATCCAAACGGGATTATCCTGGTGACCGGGCCCACCGGAAGCGGTAAGTCCACCACCCTCTACACCGCCTTAAGCGAGTTAAACACCGAGGGCGTGAACATCATCACCGTGGAAGACCCGGTGGAAGCGGACATTCCCGGCATCAACCAGGTACAGGTCAACGAAAAGGCGGGGCTTACTTTTGCAAACGCCCTCCGCTCCATTTTGAGGCAGGATCCCGATATCATTATGATCGGGGAGATCCGCGACCAGGAGACGGCGGAGATCGCTGTAAAGGCGTCCATCACAGGACATCTGGTAGTCAGCACCCTGCACACCAACAGCGCCGCCAGCACCGTTACCCGTCTGGCGGACATGGGGGTGGAAAATTATCTGATCGCGGATTCCGTCGTGGGGGTCATCGCCCAGCGCCTGCTGCGCCGGGTCTGCCCCGACTGCCACACCATGAAAGAGGCGGACGAATTTGACCTGGAGACGCTGGGGCAGCCAAAGAGGGAGACGCCCCTGATGATCCCCCAGGCCAGCCACCGGGACTGCTTGACCTGCGGCGGCTCCGGCTACCGCGGACGGATCGGCGTCTATGAGATTATGCCGGTGACCCCGGCCCTGAAACATTCGATCAGCCAGGGGGACAACTCCGATCAGATCGAAAAGCTGGCGGTGAAGGAGGGCATGACGACGCTGCGCAGGGCGGCCTCGGACTATGTGCTCCAGGGCATCACCACGGTGGAGGAAGTAAAGCGGATCACCTACGAAGACTAGCGGTGACAGACAGAAACGATAGATTTGCGCCGCCCCGGTGCGGGAACGCTCCAAAGCGGAGACGAACTGGCCGCAGGGCGGCGGAAGGTGAGGACAAATGGCAGGCGCCACAACCTTTAAATATGAGATCGTGGACGCGGGCGGCAAGCTGAGAAAGGGCACCATTGACTCGGTCAATCAGGATGCGGCCGCCGCGGCCTTAAAAGCCCAGGGAAATTTTGTGGTTTCCCTAAAACCCGCCAACGTCATGGAAAGGGATCTGGAGATCCATATCGGCAGGGCGGTGAAGCCCCGGGAACTCAGCATTTTCTGCAGGCAGTTCCAGAGCATCCTAAACGCAGGCGTCACTGTGATCGAGGCGCTGGGGATGCTGGGGGAGCAGACGGAAAACAAGGCGTTCCAGAAAGCCATCCTGAATGTGCGGGACGCGGTGCAGAAGGGCGAGACCCTGTCAAACGCCATGGCGGCTTACCCAAAGATTTTTCCCAACATCATGCTGCACATGGTGGCGGCGGGAGAGGCGTCGGGAAGCCTGGACGTGGCCTTCGACCGGATCGGGCGGCAGTTTGAAAAGGACGCACATCTGGCGGGGCTCGTGGGAAAGAGCATGATCTATCCGATTGTGCTCATCGTGGTCATCATCGCTGTGGTGGCCATCATGATGATTAAGATCGTGCCCACCTTTACGGCCACGTTTTCCCAGGTGGGGGCGGAGTTGCCGGCGATCACCAGGGCCGTCATGGGCGTCAGCGATTTTCTGGTGGGTTCCTGGTATTATTTTCTGGGCGGCATCGCAGTTTTCATCCTGCTGCTCAGGGAAGTGAAAAAGACCGAGTGGGGCGCTTTGTTCTTTGGGCGGCTGAGCTTAAGGCTCCCCCTCTTTGGCAGTCTGACCATCAAGTCCGCCAGCGCAAACCTGGCCAGGACATTGAGCACATTGATGGCGGCTGGTATTTCTCTGATGGAGTCCGTCAAGCTGGTACAGCGGATCGTGAAAAACGCCGTCGTCCAGCAGGCTCTGAAGCAGGCGGAAAAGGATGTGACGGAAGGACGGACCCTGTCCGCGTCCCTGGAGGATACCGACGTCTTTCCCCCCATGGTGTATCACATGATACGGATCGGGGAGGAGACCGGTAATCTGGAGAGTATGCTGGATAAGATCTCCGACTATTACGAGGAAGAGGTGGAGATGGCCACCCAATCCCTGATGGCGGCGCTGGAACCGCTGCTCATCGTCATGATGGCGCTCATCGTGGTGCCCATCCTCTTAGCCATCATGACCCCGATGTTCAGCCTGTACAACAGCCTGTAACGGGGCGGCTGGAAGATCACCGGCGGTCTGCCGCGGACCGCTTGATGATAGATGTAAAATATTATGGGAAAAGGAGAAGGTAAACATGAAACAGGAAAAGAAAATGCAAAAGAATCTCTTCCGCAAGGAAAATGGCAACAAGGGTTTCTCCCTGGTCGAGCTGATCATCGTGATGGCAATCATGGCGATCCTGACCGGTATCGTGGGGACACAGGTGGTGCCTTACATCAATAAGGCAAAGGAGGCGAAGGATCTGCAGATCATCAGTGCCTTTGGCACGGCGGCGGTTTCTGCTTACACGTTCCATGCAGAGGAGTTTCCCGCAGATAAAGTTACAATTGTCATAGGCACTGCAAACGGAGTTAGTGAATCAAGTAAAGGTGTAGAAACTACCTGGAAGAGTGAAATCAGCACATTGACAGGTTATACGGATATTAACGCAGTCAAGAATGCAATGACCTCTGATCTTAAGACTACTCTAACAGGTATTGCCATTGTGTTTGACCCCGCTGCTGGCACAATTACAGCAAATGCTTATGACGCCTCTGGGACAGTACTGGAGCCCGTGACGTCCTTTATCGGTGCCACTGCCACACCGGGCGCCGGCGGCTGACGTTCGTTTACCCGCGGACGGGCGGCAAAACCCGTCCAATGGATTTGAATCAAAAGGATAAAGGAGGAATCCACAGTCTATGCCGGAACATTCCGCAATCCTGCTCTATCTGGTCATTTTCCTATACGGAATCCTCATCGGCAGTTTTGTGAATGTGTGCATCCTGCGGCTTCCGGCGGGGGAGAGCCTGCTTGCAGGCTCCCACTGCACGCGCTGCGGACACAGGCTTTCCTGGTATGACCTGTTTCCTCTGTTTTCTTACTTATGGCTCAAGGGCAGATGCCGGTACTGCGGGGCAGGGATCTCCCCCCAGTACCCTCTGGTGGAAGCGTTGAACGGGGCGCTGTATGTGACCGTTTTTCTGGCGGAGGGCGTCTGCCCAAAGAGCGTACTGCACTGTCTGATGGCGTCTGCCCTGCTGGTGATCAGCGTGGTGGACTGGCGGACGTTTGAGATCCCCCCGTCCTGCAGTCTGTTCCTGCTTCTCTTGGGGGTGGCGGGGACTGCGCTGGATCTGCCCCATCTGTGGGAACATCTGATCGGGCTGATCCTGGTGTCCGGCTTTTTGTATTTGATCTACCTTTTCTCCAGCGGCAGGGCCGTGGGGGGAGGGGATGTGAAACTGATGGGGGCGGCGGGCCTTCTTCTGGGCTGGAAGCTGATTTTGCTCTCATTCTTTCTGGGATGTATCTTAGGCTCCGTGATCCATGTGATCCGCATGAAGGTAAGCAAGGCGGATCGGGTATTGGCCATGGGGCCTTATCTGGCGGCAGGAATTTTTATCTGCGCACTGTGGGGGGAACGTTTTCTGGACTGGTATCTGCGCCTTGCGCTGGGAAACGCTCCGTGAGGGGGCGGTGCCTTTTCGGAATCAGAAAAACTAGGAGTTGCACACGACATGGCGAAGAAGGTTTTGACAATTGAACTGGGGGCATGGTGGACCAAGGTCGTCCTGACGGAGCCCTACAAGCGCTTCCCGCAGATTCTGGATCTGTTTTATTTCCGCACCCCGGAACACACGGTGGAGGACGGATTTGTACGGGATCGGGAGACGTTTCTGGCGGCCCTTCAGGAGGAGCTGGCAGCCCGCAGGATCACGGTGCGGGACGTGATCTTTATCATCAATTCCACCAAGGTCATCATCCGGGAAGTCTCCATCCCCTTTGTGAAGGATAGACTGCTTCCCAGCGTGGTGGAAACCCAGGCCAAAGAATTTTTCCCCATGGATATCTCCAACTATACCATTTCTTTCCGAAAGATGGAGGAGTACACCGAGGAGGAGAAAAAGAAGCTGAAGCTTCTGCTGATCGCCGTCCCGGACAATCTCCTGAACAATTACAGGGCCCTGGCGGAAAACGGGGGCTTTTCGGTGGAATCCTACGAGTACATCGGAAACGCCGCGGTATCCTTTGCCAAGGCCAATTACGAGGGAAACAGCGTGCTGGTGCAGCTGGATGAAAACGAGACCATCATCAGCATTATCGTCAATAAAAAGACAGTGTTCCAGCGGGTGGCCCCAAACGGCTACGGCTCCACCCTGGCCACCGTGCTGGATCACCCGGTTCTGGGGGCCCAGGACGAGTCCAGCGCCTATTATTTCCTCATCACCCACGACGTTTTGTTCAAGCGGCCCCGGGTGGTCAATTCCGGCTCCAGGGCGGACGAGAGGAAGCAGGCGGAGCTGGACAATGCGTACACGGAGATCCGGGACGCCTTGAGCTATCACATCCGGGTGGTGTACACCGCCATCGAATACTATTTAAACCAGTCCAAAAAAGAGTTCCACGGGGTGCTCAGGCTGGTGGGCGACGGCGCCAGGATCGCGGGCCTTGCCAAATTATTCGCGGATGAGATCAATCTGGAGGTAGCTCCCTCCGACGCCATCTCCCAGGTTCGCCTGTCAAAGCACATCTCCCTGGAGGAGGCTTCGGAGGTAGATTTTACCGCCGCCATCGGAGCAGGCATCTCTCCCCTGGGGATTAAACCCAGGGAACAGGCGGCCAGGGAGGCGAAAAAGAGCAACTTAAAGGCCGCTTATGTGCTGTTTGCCGGGTCGGCTGCGGCCAGCGTGGCGCTGGTGGCCACAGGGTGGCTGCGATACAGCCTGGCGGCTGCGGAGGCGGACAGACTGGAAACGCGGATCGGGGAGCTTTCCTATGTGCAGCAGATTTACGACGAAAATGTGGCGGTGACGGGCAGGGCGGCGGAGTACAGCTCCTTTGACGCCCTGACAAAAAACGAAAACGAGAGATTTTTAGACCTTCTGGCCGGGCTGGAGGCCTGCCTGCCCCGGACGGTACAGGTGCAGAGCCTGTCGGTGGCAAATGGCATGATCACCATGAGCGTGACCAGCCCGGATAAGCTGACCACCGCCCAGATGCTCATGTATTTTTACGATATGCCGGTGCTGACCAATGTGGCCATCCCCTCCATGACGGAGGGAACCACCCCTTCCGGCAGGATCCAGTGGCAGTATTCCGTGAGCGCCGTCTATGCCCCGGAAGACCCGGAGCAGACAGGACAGGAGGCAATGTAACCAATGAAAAAAACCAAAATGTCCGATTCGGAAGTACGGCTTCTGCTGATCTTTTTGTCGCTGCTTTTGTTCGGAGGGGCTTATTGGTTCGGGTTTCACCGGATGGTGACCAGGGCCCAGGCCATAGAGGAACAGAATCAGGCGCAGCAGAAACAGCTCAATGAACTGGAAGCCATGGTGGGCAGGCAGGGCCAGGTGGAGGAGGAGACGGAGGCGCTCAGGCAGGAGATGGAGAAAATTGTTTCCAGATACCCCTCGGCCCTGCCCACAGAAAAGGTGCTCTCCGTGATCCAGAATATGGAAGACGCCTCCGGGGCCCATATCTCCAACATCAATTTCCAGATGGGAACCCAGCTGATGGGGTTTTCCAATACCGTGGAGGGGCAGGAGAAGCCGCCCGTGGGATATTTCTCCTCGGTGAGCATGAACTACACCGCTTCCTATGAAGCGATGAAACAGATGGTATACTATTTCAACACCCTGGCGGACCGGTGCACGGTGCCCGCCATCTCCGCGGTCTACGACCAGGAGACGGATCAGCTTACCGGGATGGTCACCGTAAACCTGTATTATCTCACCAATACGGGCAGGGAGTATGAGGCCCCGGCGTTTGGCAGTTATCCAAACGGCGTGGACAGCATCTTCGGAGGCGGGAGCGCCGGATGGCCCGCCGGGGAGACGGATCAGGCGGAAGGCAGCGCGGAAGATGACGCCGCCGGGGAAGGCGGGGTCTGAAACAGAAGGGCTCTGACAGTGGAAAGGCTGCGGCAGGATCGGGAGTATGGAGAAAAGAAACTGGACGGACACAAGAAACTTAAAAGATGAAAACGCCGGTTTTTCCTTGATCGAAGTGATCCTGGCCATGACCATCCTGGCGCTGATTTCCATTCCTCTGATGAATTATTTTACGGATTCTCTGCGCTACAGCGCCCAGATGGCGAACCGGCAGAAGGCCACCGCCCTGGCCCAGCAGGTCACGGAGGAGATGAAGGCGGAGACCCAGCTGATCCGGAGGGAGCCTTTGGCGGACGGGACGGACGGCTACCAGGCGCCCCTTCTCACGGCCCAGGCCGCAGAGGGAGGCTACGGCCTTTCCATGACGGAGCCCTCCGGGAGCAGTTTCCGGACAGACGGGAAAGGGAAGGCGGTCTTTGCGGGCGCGGTAGAGTTTTCCGGGGTTTCCTATGATCTGCGGATCACCCTTGAGACGGAGGCGGCAGCCCCGCAGCAGTCCGCCGCCTACGGCGTCGATGACGCCACGGACGTGATGGGGCTCCAGCGGGATCAGCAGGCGGAGGCGGCGGTGTATTTCATGGCGGCCCAGCGCGATGACTGCGCAAAAAACGGCGGCGTTCCCTGGACATACGACCAGACCCTGGCGCACATGGGCCGGAGGGCTTATGTGGACGTCGGCTGGGAGGCGGGGAAGGGCTATGCCGTGAAGATCTGGTATGAGTACAGCTGCCCGGAGGCCCATGCGCCGTCTGCCTCTTACCGGGGGGTTTACCTGGCGGATACCCGGGTGGAATCCCTGAAAAACATCTATCTGCTGTACGAAAAGAACGGCACGGAGAACAGGGATTATGTGAGCGTAAAGCTGGATGCGGCGGCAAAAAACGCCCTGGATCTGGCGGGGCTTCCCCTGCCGTCCCTGCATCTGATCTGCCAGGATCCGGCGGAGGACATCAGTTACCAGCTTGTGTTGGACCAGTCCGGCAGCGCGGCGCGTCTGACCGATATCCGCTCCAATATCCGCCTGGCGGACAGGACGGGAAAGGTGTCGGAGGTGATAGGCGGCGCAGAGATGGATCTGCAGGCGGAGCCGTTAATCTCCATTGGGGCGGGCGCCCGGCTAGTGGAAATCCACACGGAGGTTTACCTGGCGGGCCATGCGGAGAGCGGGGCGGCCCTGGCGGTGATGGAGACAACGAAAGTTGAGTAAGTCCGCAGCGAGGTGTTGTTATGGGTAATTGGTCTTTAAGAGGACAGAACCGGGGCGCTTCCCTGGTGGCGGTGCTGATCGCAATGATCTTTGTGATGACCATCGGCGGCATTGTGATGAACGTGACGGTCACCAATATCCGGATGCGGGAGGCGGAAGCCTCCTCCAAACAGAATTTTTACAGCGCCGAGGAGATTTTAGACGAGATCACCTCCGGGCTGAACCGTTCCGCCTCCGAGGCCATGAGCCAGGCCTATGCGGGAATTATGGCGGATTACCGCAATATTGTGCAGTCCGGCTCGGATCTGCAGGCTGCCTTTGCCCGGGCCTATCTGGAAAAGCTGACGGCGGTGTTTCGGGATCCGGACAAAGACGTCAAGGTGACCACGGATCCGCTGGATGTGGGGAAAGTGGACTATATGTGGGGGCATTACGACCAGAAGGAGATGACCTCACGCTGGGCCCAGGTGCGGGGCTATGATCGTGTGGAAGAACTGACAAACAGCCAGGACTACACCTATCTGGATCACGGGGAGGAGAATCTGACCTTTACCGCAGACTTTTCAAGCGGCCTTTTCACCCTGCAGAACGTGAAGGTTTCTTACCGGGACGACCGGGGCTATGCCACCACCATCTCCACGGATCTGGTGTTCCACACCCCGGCCTTAAATTTTCAAAAGTCCGGCAGCGTGATGGAATATATGAAGTACGCCCTGATTGCTGACCAGGGCATCCGGGCGGCGGGCGTGGGCAATGTGAACGTAAAGGGCAGCGTCTACGCGGGAGCGGAGGGCATTGTCACGGATCACAACAGCCTGCCGGTGACCTTGACCGGAAGCAATATCGTTACCCGGGGGGACATCCAGGTACAGCCCGGCTCCCGGCTGGAAATCGGGACGGGAAGCGACAGGATCTGGGCGGAGAACATTGTCACCCTGCCCCTGTCCACCACGGAAGGCGGAGATCCCGCGTCCCTGTCCATCCATGGGAACTGCTATGTGGCGGACGATCTGACGATAAACGGATACAACAGCACGGTCACCCTCCGGGGCAGCTATTACGGCTATAATTTCAAGGAAAGCTACACTGGCTCTGCGTCGGGGGACGGAAGCTCTGATTTCTCCAGCGCCATGGTGCTCAACGGGGAAGGGGGAAGGCTGGATCTGTCCGGCCTGGATTACCTGATGCTGGCGGGCCGCACCTTCCTCTCCAAGGGAAGCGGTGCAAACAGCGATATCATGCTGGGGGAATCCCTGTCTGTCAGGACGAACCAGCTTGCGTACAGCGTGCCGGAGCGGTTTCTGGATCTGACGAAGGACCCGGTCGTCTTCCAGGTGGACGGGGCGGCGGGTTATGCCGCCTCTGCGGGCGTGGGCGACGTCTCCGCCTATGTGGATCTGGGAGACCCCGTGATGGCTTACCGCTATATGGAAAACGGCGTGGAGCGGAGAAGGTATTATCTGAAATTTAAGGGCGAGCAGGAGGCCAACCAGTTTTTTACGGACTATTGGAATGCAAACACAACCAGGCTTTCCGCCTACGGGGATCCCTATGCGGTGGCGATCCAGATAGACGGCGATACGCTTTTTAGCTTAAAGGGCGATATCCTGTACCGGAACGCGGGGGATTCCTTAAGAGAGCGGCCTGTGTCCATCTCCCCCGGGGACTGGGAGCCGGACGGCGTGTATTACGTCTATGCGGACAGACTGGCAGTCAATTATATGGCGCTGCAGATGTATCTGGAGGATTCCTACCAGGGGATCGATTCTTCCCGGATCCATTTCTATAAAAACGGAAGCGCGGGAGAAATCGACAAGACCATGGACCCGCTGGTGGAAAACCTGATCTGGACAGAGGAGATCACGGAGAACAGATCTGTGACAAACGCGGAGGGGGATACGGTCAATATCGTGAAAAACGACGGAGCCGGCGCTTATCCGGTGACGGCGGGACGGGGCGTCGTGGTGGCCACCGGGGACGTGCAGGTGAAGGGAAATTTTACCGGCATGATTATCGCCGGGGGAACCATTCAATTTGACAACAATGTCACCGTCACGGCGGATGAGCTTCTGGTGGCGAAGCTGTTTGCCGAGGACGCTGCCCGGGAGGAGGGCCCTGTGTTTGCGAATCTCTTCAAGGGGTACAGCATAGCTGGGGGAAGCGTCGTGAGCACAGAGCAGACGAGCCAGTATCTGACGTATGAAAACTGGACCCGGACGGAGGAATGAGCTCCCGGGAGGACTGAAAAACGAAACAGGGCGGAAGCCGGATCGGAGAAGCCATGGGCGCGCAGGGACGCAATGTCTGGAAAAATCATATAGGGGACAGGGCGGGGTTTTCCCTGGTGGAGCTGGTGGTGGTGATCGCCGTGATGGCCGTGCTGGCCGGAGCCTCCGTCTCATTGATGGGATATCTGCGCTACGCGGACACAGAAAAGGCTGTGGCGGCGGTGACGGATCGTCTGGAGAGCCAGCGGATCACCGCGATGAGCCAGGGCGACGTCCAGTACCTGTATCTCTACCAGCTCTCCGACGGATACTATATGAAGGTGCTGGCGGGGAGCGGGGGAAAGTTAGACAGCTTCAACGGCGCCCTGCTTGACCACAGCGGTGTCAAGGTATGCGGGAAGGGCATGGAGATCCGCATCGGCAGCTCCACGGGCGCCCGTATCGCCGGGAACGCCATCGCCCGTATCGCCTATACCAGAAGCGGCGTTTTCTCAGAGGATACCAACCTCTTTTCGGGAACCGAAACCCAGGCGAAACTGGTGTTTTTGGGGAACAACCCACGCAGCATCTGCCTGGTGAAGGGGACGGGGAAGGTGTTTGAGGAGTGAGAAGTCCGCGGGTGAGAAGCTGCGCGCGCCAGGGCACACCGGGTGTACCGGCGGATGTACCGGCGGGTGTATCGGATAGAAGCAAAACAGGCAAAAAGAAGGATCGGGCAGTGGACATGGACGGCATCAGGGTTGGAAAAGAGGAGAGCAGGGTTTTGAGGGACAGCCGGGGGATGTCTCTGATTGAACTGCTCATTTCCGTCTCCATGGCCGCTATCATCCTGGGGGCGGCGGCGCTGTTCATCCGGCGGGCCATGCAGAGCTACGACACGGCTACCTCCGCCATCGACCTGCAGATGGAGGCCCATGTGCTGTTGGAGCAGATGGCCGCCTGGGTGATGGAGGGGAACCGGGTGGAGGTGACCCCGGAGAATGTGTCTGGCGGGGCACGCTGTAAATGACCAGCACATTCTCCGGGTGGAGGTGACCCCGGAGAATGTGCTGGTCATTTACAGCGTGCCCCGCCAGACCGGGGAAACCCTTCTGCCGGACGGGACGACCCTGGATGAAAACGGGCGCGTGGTTCCCACCACGGGCCCCAAGGTCACGGAGGCGCCCGCTTCCAAACGGCTGGTGTGGATGGAGGGGGATGGGCTTTACATGGTGGTGCGGCAGGGGATTGCGGACCCGGACAGCGATACGACCCCGAGGCCGGACGTATCGGAAGCCGTCCGGGAGAACTGTATCAGCCAGTATATGGCCGCGTTTCAACCTGCCTGGGATCCAGATCGGGGGCTTTTGAGCCTGGAGGTTCAGATGCAGGAGGGAAAACAGGAGTACGCCATCCGGGATGAGATCAAGATGCGAAACAGCGCAAGTTCCCCCGCCCCGTCTTCCGCCCCGTAGGGAGCAGGGCCCAAACCCGCAGGGGAAGACTGGACGGATCGAAGTATTTAGCCGAAATAGATATGACAGATGGTTTGCCGTCTGATACGGCAGAAATGGGGCAGCGTATGAAGAGACTGGAAAAACGGGTGATATCGGTTGTGTTGATTCTGGCCATGCTGGCGACGATGGTCAGGATGTCGCCTGCGCAGGATAAGGTGGCGTATGCCGCCATATCGGGCGGCGACCGGGTGAGAGGCGCTGTGAACAGCATCACAGAGCTTCCCCAATACGGCAGAGCTGACTACCAGACGCTGGAAAAAGGCGCCAGGGAGCGCCCTTTTGTGGTGCTGGAAATCGTGCCCTACAAGGAGTACGCAGAGATTGGGTATCTGATCGGAGGATGCGAGCCCATTGACCTGACGTATCAGCGAAATACGGATCTGATGGGAGGAGTCGTCGGTCTGAATTCCGCATACCTGAAAGGCGGGGATACGAAATTTTTCACCTGGGAACCGGAAGCCCAGGACGGGATGTTTGACGCCTGGAATGCAGACCTTCTGGAGAGCGGGGAAGTCAACGGGTTTTTTGAACGGGTGGCCTCCGGCGGACAGTTCCGGGAGGTATATGAGTATGTAGAAGCAACGCCCCAGGCCGCGCCGAAGGGGATCATTGCGCCTCTGAACGGGCCTGGGAGCCTTTCTGTGCCAAATCCTGCCCCCGCTTCGGAGGGAACTGCTGCCCCGGAGGGCACGCCTGTTTCGGGGAACACTCCCGCGCCGGAGAGCACCCCCGCTTCGGAGGGTACGCCTGTTTCGGGGAGCACCCCCGCGCCGGAGAATGCCCCTGTTTCGGGGAGCACCCCCGCTTCGGGGAATACCCCCGCTTCGGAAAGCACTGCCGCCCCGGAGAACGCCGCCCAGGGAAACACTTCTTTGGAGAGCGCTTCTTCGGAGGCAGGGAAAAGTCTGGTTCTGATGCTGGAGCAGACGGGAACGCCCCAGGGGAGCGCACCCGGAAACAGCGAGCCGTCGTCTCCGGGAAGTGAACCCGAGAGCAGCGATACGCCTTCTCCGGGAAGTGACCCCGAGAGCAGCAGTACGCCGTCTCCGGGGAGCGCACCCGAGGGCAGCGGTACGCCGTCTCCAGAGAGCGCACCCGGAAGCAATGGCACGCCGTCTCCAGAGAGCGCGCCCGAGGGAAATGGTACGCCGTCTCCAGAGAGCGCACCGGAAGGCAGCGGTACGCCGTCCCCTGAGAACTTGCTTCCGGGAAACTCGCTTTTAAGCAATCCACCGCCGCCCCAGAACAATACGTCCGAAGGCGACGTCTCCGGCGGCAACGTGTCGGGAAATGACGTCTCTGACGGCGACGTCTCCGGCGGGGATGAGCGCCCAAAAATGCTTCAGGTGAAGCTGGAAAGGGTATCCCCCGGGGATGCGGACGGGACGCTGGTCTGGCACACGGTAAACGAAGCGGAGCGGGCCGATCTCTATCCCGGCGTGGACTTTTCTGCCTATGACAAATCCTCCCAGGACTTTGCCAAGGCGCTGCAGGGGCTGTCTGTGGGGGGGAGGATTTACACCACCCTGGCCTGCGACAGCGAAAATCCCATGAAGCACTCCAACAGCTATCAGTACTACCGGAACCAGGAGTATTTTTTGAGGCTGGCGCTGGGGCTGAGCGCCCAGGCGGCGTCCACGTATTCCATCGTGGTAAAGACCATCACCCCGGAGGAGTTAAACCAGACGCCGGCCTGGGTGGACTATGCGGATCTGTTTTATCTCTCTCCCCAGAGCCATGTGGCCGGCCTGCCCGACCTCTATGCAAAGTACAACAACACAAGCGTCCCCACAGGCAAGGGCTTTGACCCTGCCATGGGCATGAAGGACTTAAGCTGGGAGGTGGTAGAGCGGATTTACAGGCGGATCACGGCGCAGACAAACTTTGCGGCCATCGTACTGGACGACGCCATTGCCACCGACGTAGTAGGCTGTATCAAGACCACCGACAATGTGCCGGCGGCTGTCTACGATTTTAATCTGGAAAAGACCAGCTGGATGCCTCAAAACATTTCCGTCAGCACCTGCAATGTCTACAAGCTTTGGGTGATGCTCTGCTCCATGGATCAAAACCTGTTCCAGAAGCTGTATCTAAACGGCAGCGACCCGCTGATCCAGAACGGGGTGTTCCGCCTGCGAAGCGGCGAGGTGTCAAAAGGCGTTTCCCTGGACACCGCCTGGGGCATCGGCACCTTCTCCCTGGTAAAGCCGGGGAATGAGAATGACAACGCGCCCTGGGTCTACTGGTACAAAGAGGAGGCCTGGAACAATTACCACATGATGGCAAACCCCACCACCGCCCCCTACCGGTATTGGTGCGACGGGCGTGTGTTTACTTATAGTGGCGATACCACCATGCTCCAGGGATTTGCGGGGGGGATTCTGGGAACCAACAGAGATAAATACAAAGACCTGTATGAATTTTTGGACGGGCATCTGACCGAGGAGGAAAAACAGAAGATCATTCCCGCCTATGCGCTGCGCTATATTTTAAGCGGGGAGAACAAAAGCAGCAGCGCCTTCGGCCAGGGGATCACGTTAAATATACTGGATCTTGAGCCCTCTGTGGGCTTAAACGAAGACAATACCCCTAAGTGGTATTTAAAGGAAAGCTATGTGCGGTTCCTCCTGCCAAAGTTTGCAGGGGAGATTCAGATCGTTCATCAGACCACCGCGGAGTTTATCGGCAAGGCGGAGGACTTAAACGACGTCTACGACATGGTGTTTGTGGGGCAGGATGTGTCGGGCTATAACCTGAGTAACGGCTCTACTGTCTGGAACGACTATACCATGAACGGGAAAATTTATTTCCACACCGGCGACTCTGTGCAAAGCGGCGAATTTTCAGACACGTTCGGCGGCACCAGGACGGCTAAGTGGGTGTCCAGCCGGTACGGGTTAAACCTGGGCAATGCGAAAGACAAACCTGGCAGCAATAGCTGGGATCCCGTCTATCTGAGATTCCCGGGCAACGACATCAGCAGGATCAAGAAAGGCGAGCTGGAGGATTTCCTCCGGTCGGGACGCCCCATCGTCGTGGAGTCATACCTTGACAAGCTGGATGCGGCTAAGATCGACACAACCTCCTATCTCTATCAGCTTGTGAAGACCCAGAAGGAGGCGGGCGGGCTTCTCTACGGCGTGGGACAGGTGGAGCAGATCGAAAACGCGCTGCAGGGCGTCATGGAAGACCAGGTGGTCTTTACCGGCCTGCCCGCCCTTTACGACGGAACCACAAACCCCGGCACCAGCGTGATCGCCAACCCCAATTACCTGCCCGTAGACGGCGGCAGGGCTTATCTGCAGTTTGACTTTACCGTGTCCCAGCCAGGCTACTATTACAGGATGTATGTGGATCAGGATCACAACGGCAAGTTCGAGCAGGAGGAGGTGCTGTCCGCGGGGGCGGCAAAGGAGGGCGAAAACACCTTAAAATTCCGCATTGCTTCCTCCATGCTGGGGCTGGTGCAGTGGAAGATGGAGGTCTACCGGGGCGACAATGAAAGCGTCCGGTATGTGGAGACGGGATGCTCCGCCGTACAGCCGAAGCCCAATACCGGCAAACGGCAGATCAAGGTGCTGCAGATCGTCGAGGACAGGACGTCTTACAACCAGGAAGTGATCCTGGCAAACAGGGGAAACAGGTTCGAGAAATATTACAGCAATCTGGACAATTACAACATTACTGTGAATTCCATCACCTGGAAAGAGTATTCGGCCTGCTTTAAAAACGCCGGATTCCGCTACGACCACTCCAAGGCCATCGACACGGAAAACCCCGTGTCGGGAAACCCTGTGAATTTGAACCGTCTGAACCCGATCTCGGGGGGAGGGTCGGCAAACGGCAAGAACTTAAACGACTACAATATGATCATCATCGGCCCCGCAGGCGCAAAACAGTACTCCGCGGTGACCATGAGCAATGCACAAGGAGAGGTAGACTTTTTGTACTACTTTGCCGACTCCGGGAGGGTGATGCTCTTTACCCATGACCTGTCCTCCATGTACAATCAGACGACGAAGGATTATCCAAACCCCTTCGGCTACACTGTCAATACGCTGATGCGGGATCTGATGGGTATGAACCGTTACGGCTCCGTCAATCAGAACATCAGCGAAAGCGACCAGAAGAGGCTGTCCGATTACCAGAACGCCCATGCGTCAAATTACGACGTCACAGACAGCGCGGCCACCCACGGGTATACCTACGGGGCCATCAAGCGGATGGGCGCAACCAACGTGGGCGCACGGATGCCGTACCAGGCGCTGAGCGCATCGAAAGGCTCACGTTATACCTTCGATGGAGCGAAAAACAACACAGACGACGACGGCGTGACCAATAAGGTGGCAAAGATCAACGAGGGGCCCATCACCAGCTATCCCTACAAGATCGACGACGTCTTCCAGATCGCGGAGACCAACGTGCAGTATTACCAGTTAAACCCGGAGGATCCGGAGGTGACGGTGTGGTACTGTCTGGACAGGCGGACGGACGAAAGCTGGAACAGCGCCGGGAGTACGCTCTTTGCAGTGTCTCCCAAGGACGCCATGAACAATTACTATGTGTACAGCAAGGACAATATCTTCTATTCCGGCGTGGGGCACAGCAACACGGTGACGGATATGGAGGCAAAACTTTTTGTCAATACCATGATCACGGCCTACAACGTGACGCTGGAGCCGCCGGTGATCGAGGTGACCAACCCGGAGGCGGTGTTAAGCGGCAGCAACGAGTATTCCATCGAGCTGATCGAAAACTTCGACGAGATCTCCCAGGGCTACTATACGGTTGGCGGGGAGTCGGCATTCGGCAGCGCTGACGTCTATACGGTGAGCTTCACCCCTGTGGACTTCAACCTGGTATCCACCCAGCTTTCCTGTGCTATCCAGCTTGGGGAGGGCGTCTATGCGGACACGATTTACCAGGTGGTAAACGGCGTAAAGAGGGAGCTGCACGCCGACGGGGAACATTGGTTTACGGGCCTGCAGAACAGCCAGACCTATTATCTGGATTACCCCAAGGAATCGATCATCAGCCAGGGGGAGATTGTGTTTACGGTCAAGAACAACAAAATCAAGTCCACCACCGACACCAAGCTCCACATGGCTTTCCAGCCGCTGTTTCCGCTGGACTAAAGAGAGGCATAAAAGCAGACGCCTCCTGCATATACATCTAACAGTATATGCAGGAGGTTTTTCTATGGAAAATTATGCGCTGAATCCCTATGACCTGTACAACGATATCAAATACCGGACCGGAGGGGAGATCTACATCGGAGTGCTGGGGCCGGTGCGCACCGGCAAATCCACTTTCATCAAGCGCTTTATGGAGGAGCTGGTGCTGCCCTTTATGGAAGATGAGCACGCCCGCACCAGGGCACAGGATGAGCTGCCCCAGAGCGCAGGGGGAAAGACCATCACCACCACGGAGCCCAAGTTCATCCCCAACGAGGCGGCCAGGGTGACGTTAAACGGCGGCGTGGAGGTTTCCGTGCGGCTCATCGACTGCGTGGGCTACATGGTGGAGGGCGCCGCGGGGCACATGGAGGAGGATCTGGAGCGGATGGTAAAGACGCCCTGGTTCGACTATGAGATCCCCTTTACCCAGGCGGCGGAGCTGGGCACAGACAAGGTGATGAACGATCATTCCACCATCGGCCTGGTCATCACCACGGACGGAAGCTTCGGGGAAATCCCCAGGGCAAATTACCTGGAGGCGGAGGAGAAGACCATCACTGCCCTAAAGAAGCTGCGCAAGCCTTTCCTGGTGCTGGTCAACAGCAAGAAGCCCTATTCCGAGGAGGCGAAGGCCGCCGCCGCGGAGCTGAATGGGAAGTACGGCATCTACGCCATCCCTGTCAACTGCGAACAGCTCAAGCGGGAAGACATCCACATGATCTTAGAAAACGTGCTCTATGAGTTCCCAATCTCCTCCATGGAATTTTATGTGCCCAAGTGGGTGGAGATGCTCCCCTCAGACAACCGTCTGAAGCAGGAGCTGGTGGCCGGCGTCAAGGGGCTGATGAAGGAGTACACGGTGATCCGTGACGTGCTGGAAAAGCCGGTGAAGATGGAGAGCGAGTACATAAAGCGCTGCAAGACGGACGCGGTGCGGTTAAGCGACGGCGTGATCCGGATCCAGCTGGACGTGGAGGATTCCTATTATTACGAGATGCTGACGGAGCTGGTGGGAGAGGACATCCGGGACGAGTATCAGCTGATCGGGAAGCTCAAGAGCTTTGCGGCCATGAAGCATGAGTACGCCAAGGTGCTGGACGCAGTCAACACAGTGCGCGTCAAGGGCTACGGCGTGGTGACGCCGGACAAGGACGAGATCGTCTTAGAAAAGCCGGAGCTGATCCGGCACGGCAGCAAATACGGGGTGAAGATCAAGGCCTCCAGCCCCTCCATCCACATGATACGGGCCAATATCGAGACGGAGATCGCGCCCATCGTGGGCTCCCAGCAGCAGGCTGACGATCTGATCAGCTACATCAACCAGGCGGACAGCGAAAAGGGCATCTGGGACACCAATATCTTTGGGAAAACGGTAGAACAGCTGGTAAATGACGGGATTACTGCAAAAGTGGCGGTAATCGGAGAGGAAAGCCAGTTAAAATTGCAGGATACCATGCAGAAAATCGTCAATGACTCAAACGGCGGTATGGTCTGCATTATTATCTGAACCGGGGAATGGGTCTTGACAATCCGGCCTCCCGCAGGCTAATATTAAAATGGCCTGTTACAAAGATTCGGGAAGGGATCGCCGGTTCTGCGATTCCGGAGAGGAGGCCCATACATGAGTGAAATTTACGAAAAGCTGATCCGCTGCGTGGCCTGTGTGCGGGAGAAGACGGACTTTGTCCCCAGGGTTGCGGTGGTGCTGGGCTCCGGCCTTGGGGATTACGCCGAAAATATCCGGGTGGAATGTGAGATCCCCTACGGCGACATCGAAGGGTTTCCCGTCTCCACCGTGCCGGGCCATGCGGGAAAATTTATCTTTGGAACCGTAGGAAGTGTGCCTGTGGTCTGCATGAAGGGGCGGGTACACTATTACGAGGGCTACGCGGTGAGCGACGTGGTGCTCCCCATCCGGCTGATGGGGCTTCTGGGGGCCAAAATCCTGTTTCTGACCAACGCGGCGGGAGGCGTGAACACGTCCTTCCACCCGGGGGATCTGATGCTGATCAAGGATCACATCGCCCTCTTTGCGCCCAATCCCCTCATCGGCCCCAATCTGGACGAACTGGGCACCCGGTTCCCCGATATGAGCGCGGTCTACGATCCCTCCCTGCAGGAGCTGATCCGGCAGGCGGCCAGGGAAAATCAGGTCTTTTTACAGGAAGGGGTTTACGCCCAGCTGACGGGGCCTTCCTTTGAATCCCCCGCGGAGATCCGCATGATGCGGACGCTGGGAAGCGACGCCGTGGGCATGAGTACTGTGGTGGAGGCCATCGCCGCCAACCACATGGGCATGAAAATCTGCGGCATCTCCTGCATCAGCAACCTGGCTGCGGGCATGACGGCGTCCCCTCTGACCCACGGGGAGGTGCAGGAGGCGGCGGACAAGGCGGCGCCCAATTTCAAAAAGCTTCTGACTGCGTCGATCCAGAAGATGGGCAGATAAAAGGGGGAGCGGGATGCGTCTTGAGAGAGAGCTGGAGGAAAAGCTGGTTCAGGCGGCCTTAGAGGCCCGAGAGAACGCCTACGCGCCCTATTCCCATTATCTGGTGGGCGCTGCGCTCCTTGGGGCGGGCGGGGAGATCGTCACAGGCTGCAACGTGGAAAATTCCTCTTACGGCGCGACCTGCTGCGCAGAGCGGACGGCGGTGTTTCGGGCCGTCAGCCAGGGGGAGCGCTCCTTTCTGGGGCTGGCCGTCGCAGGCGGCCTGGAGGGGTGTGCGCCCCAGGACTATGCCTTTCCCTGCGGCGTGTGCAGACAGGTGCTGAGCGAGTTTTGCGGCCCGGATTTTCCCGTGATTGTGGCAAAAAGCGTTTCCGACTATCAGGTTTTTTCCCTGGGAGAACTTCTGCCAGACAGTTTTGGAGGTGAATCCATCCGATGAATGTACGGCTTTACAATGCCAGAATCCTGACCATGGAGAAGGACAAGCCTGTCTTTTCCGGCGAGGTCTGGGTGAAAAATGAAAAGATCGTCTGCGTGCTGGAGGAAAAGCAGCTGGAAAAGGGCTGGGAGAAGGATTTTCCAGAGATCAGGTGGGATCTGGAGCTGGACTGTAAGGAAAATCTCCTGATGCCCGGCTTTAAGAACGCCCACACCCATTCCGCCATGACGTTTCTGCGCTCTTATGCGGACGACGTGCCCCTGCAGCAGTGGCTCAACGAGAAGGTCTTTCCCATGGAGGCAAAGCTCACCGGGGAGGATATCTATCACCTGACCCGGCTGGCCATTCTGGAGTATCTGACCTCCGGCATCACCGCGATCTTTGAGATGTATCTGACCCCGGACACCATTGCCCGGGCCTGTATCGACATGGGGATGCGCTGTGTGCTCACAAGCGGCATGAACAATTTTTCCTCCTCCATTGAACAGCAGGAGGAGGAGTACAATAAGTGGAACGGGGCGCACCCTCTGATCAGTTACCAGCTGGGCTTTCACGCGGAGTACACCACCTCCAAGGAGCTTTTGTACAAGCTGGCGCAGCTCTCCCACAAGTATCACGCCCCGGTGTACACCCATCTGGCGGAGACCAGGCGGGAGGTGGAGGAGTGCCTGGAGCGCTACGGCAGGACTCCCGCGGTATTTTTGGAGAATATGGGGCTGTTTGCCTATGGCGGCGGCGGGTTCCACTGCGTCCATATGACGGAGGACGACATGGACGTCTTCCGCAGGCACAGGCTCTGCGTGATCACAAACCCCGCCTCCAACATGAAGCTGGCCAGCGGCATCGCTCCGGTGGCGGAGTTTCTGCGCAAAAAGATCCCTGTGGCCATCGGCACGGACGGCCCGGCCAGCAACAACTGCCTGGATATGTTCCGGGAAATGTTCCTGGTGACGGGTCTCTCCAAGCTGAAGGAGGAGGACGCCGCCAGCATCGACGCCCGGCAGGTGCTCCATATGGCCACCGTCCAGGGGGCGAAGGCCATGCGGCTGCCGAAGTCAGACGTGCTGGCCAAGGGGAAAAATGCGGATATCATCATGCTGGATCTGCACCAGCCCAATATGCAGCCCATTCACAATATACCAAAGAATATTGTGTACAGCGGGAGCAAATCCAATGTGCGTATGACCATGATCGGCGGCCAGATCCTGTACTACAACGGCGAGTTCAACGTGGGAGACAGCCCGGAGCGCATCTATGGTATATGCAGCCAGATTGTGAGACGTCTGACGGACAGCGCAGGCGTTTGACGATAGAAGGAGGATAAAAAACAATGTTAGAGAAACTCTTCAAACTGAAGGAAAACAAGACAAACGTGAAGACCGAAATCATTGCCGGCCTCACAACCTTCATGACAATGGCCTACATCATCGCCTTAAACCCGAATCTGCTGACCAATTTCGGGGCGGAGGGCGCGCCGCTTTGGAACGGTGTGTTTCTGGCGACCTGTATCGCTTCCGCAGTCGGTATGTTCGCCATGGCCTTTCTGGCAAACAAGCCCTTTGCCATGGCCCCTGGCATGGGCTTAAACAGCTTCTTTGCCATTGTGGTGGCAAACATCGTGGGCCTGACCGGGATGACCTATGTGGAGTCCTTCCAGGCGGCCCTGTGCATCATCCTGATCGAGGGCGTCATCTTCGTGGCCCTGTCCCTGTTGAATGTCCGGGAGAAGATCGTGGACGCCATTCCCCTGGGCGTGCGGCTGGGCATCGCGCCTGCCATCGGCATGATGTTGATGAACATCGGGCTGGGCTCCAATGCCGGAATTTACTCCGAGACAGGCGGCCCGTTCTATGCGATGCGTGATTTCTTCGGCTCCCTGACCGCAACTCTGGCAAGGGATACCATGGGCTCCGGCTACGCGGCGATGG
>CANQEH010000015.1 GCA_947594835.1 uncultured Acetatifactor sp.
TGACTAAAATATAACACAAAGGCAGCGTCTCTGCTTTTTAAATATTCAGTTGTAACAGATGTATTGTAATCCTACACCGGGCGGCAAGGAAATTGATATTCTGAGTGGTTTTTTTATCCCATATGTGATAAAATGCAAAATAGCAGTTCCCCAGTGAGCGGCGGCTGCTATTTTTGTGTGGCAAAAATTTTGCAGGGAAAGCATAGGCCTTTGGCTGGAAAGGATAGAGGGATGAACAGGAAAAAAATCGTGGTGTTTTTCGGAGGATGCTCCTCCGAGTACAGCGTGTCGTTAGAGTCTGCAACCTCCGTGATCTGTAATCTGAACCGGGAGAAATATGAACCTTTGCCCGTAGGGATCACGGAAAGCGGAAAATGGTATTATTTTAGCGGCGACGTGGATAAACTGAAACAGGATACCTGGCAGCAGGACGGCTCCTGCGTCCCCTGCGCCCTCTCGCCTGACCGCGGGGAGGGAAAGCTTTTGCTGTTTCGGGGGGATCGTGTAGAAGCCCTGCATATTGACGCGGCGTTTCCCGTGTTGCACGGGAAAAACGGTGAGGACGGAACCATCCAGGGGCTGATCGAGCTGGCGGGGATTCCGTTAGTGGGATGCGGCGTGCTGGCCTCTGCGCTCTGCATGGATAAAGACCGCGCCCATAAGCTGGCGGAGCTTTCCGGGATCCGGGTGCCCAGGGCAATGACCTTCGGCGCGCGTTACGATTTACATAAGGTGCTGGATTTTGCGGAGCGCACGGGGTATCCTCTGTTTGTAAAGCCTGTGAAGGCGGGTTCCTCCTATGGGGTGACGAAAGTACAGGACAAGGAAAATCTGATGGAAGCCATTGAGCTTGCTTTCCGATACGACGACCAGGTTATCGTGGAGGAAGGGATTCCGGGGTTTGAGGTGGGCTGCGCCGTCATGGGGACGGGGCAGCTGACGGTGGGCGAGGTAGATGAAATCGAGCTGGCCGGGGGATTCTTTGATTACACGGAAAAATATACGTTAAAGACCTCCGCAATCCATGTGCCCGCCAGGGTGGATCAGGAGACGTCGGATCGTCTGAAGGAGACGGCGAAGACATTGTATCAGATATTGGGCTGTTCAGGATTTGCCCGGGTGGATATGTTCCTGACCCCTGAAAAGGAAATTGTGTTCAACGAGGTCAATACCATCCCCGGCTTTACGGAGCACAGCCGTTACCCCGGCATGATGAAGGCCGCGGGGATCTCCTTTGGGGAGATTTTAGACAGAGTGGTCGGGCTGGCGCTTGGGGAGCGGTCATAACAATTGTCCTGCGCGGCGGAAAAGAGGAGAGATGGATACAAAAAAGAGCTACGGCGGTCTGGATGTCTTCAAGATGATAGCGGCTTTTCTGGTGGTGGCGATCCACACATCACCCCTGACCTGTTTTGGCCCGGAGGCTGACTTTTTCCTGACAAGAGTGCTGGCGCGTCTGGCGGTGCCTTTCTTTTTTATGGTCACGGGCCAGTTTGTGCTCTCAGGCTGGGTGCGGGGAGAAAACAGGGAATTTCGGCCGATCAGGCGCTATCTGGGGAAGACGGCGGCGCTGTACACCGTTTCCATTGCGATCTATCTCCCGATCGGCGTCTATGCGGGGCATTATGAGGGCCTGGACGTCTGGGGCGTCCTGCGGATGCTTTTCTTTGACGGCACCTTTTATCATCTCTGGTATTTCCCCGCGCTGCTTCTGGGCATCCTGCTGGTGAGCCTGGCGGCCCGTTTCTGCCCGCCAAAGGCCACGGCAGCGCTGGCGGCCCTGCTGTATCTGGCGGGGCTTTTTGGGGACAGCTACTGGGGGCTGATCGAGGGATTGCCTCTGGCAGGCGTCTACGAAGCCGGATTCCAGGCGTTTTCCTATACCAGAAACGGCATTTTCCTGGCGCCGCTGTTTCTGGTGATGGGAGCCCTGATCAACCCCAAAGAGGGGAAAAAGAAAATGACGGCGGAGGGCTTTGGCTTTGGCGCAGCCTTTGTGCTGATGACGGTAGAGGCTTTCCTTTTGCGGCATTTTGCTCTGCAGCGCCATGACAGTATGTATGTGATGCTGCCTGTCTGTATGTTCTTTTTATACCGGCTCATCCTTTCCTGGGAGAGAAAGCCGTTAGCGGCATTCCGAACGATCTCCACCTGGATCTATATCCTGCATCCGGCGATGATCGTGCTGGTGCGGGGCGGCGCGAAGGCAGTGGGGCTGACTGCCCTTTTGGTGGAAAACAGCCTGGTGCACTATCTGGCGGTGTGCGTTGGCACTGCGGCTGTATCGTTTGTGGTGGCCATGGTGCTTGCGAGGTTTCGCCCGACTGCGTTTGAGAAGGACCGCGCCTGGATCGAGCTGGACGTGGGGGCTCTGGCCCACAATGTGAAAACGCTGCAATCCCTTTTGCCGGAGGGCTGCGAGCTGATGCCAGCGGTGAAAGCGGAAGGGTACGGGCACGGGGCGGTGTTGATATCCAGGGAGCTGAACCGCCTGGGGGTCAGGGCTTTCTGTGTGGCCTGTGTCTCGGAGGGCGTTCAGCTGCGCCGGGCGGGCGTCAAGGGAGAGATTCTGGTGTTGGGGTATACGCATCCCCGGCAGTTTGGCCTGCTGCGCCGCTATAGGATGACGCAGGCGGTTGTGGACAGCGCATACGGAGAGGAACTGGCAAAATACCGCAGGAAGCTGCGGGTGCACATCGCAGTGGACACAGGGATGCACCGCATCGGGATCCCCTGCGGACGTCAGGATGAGCTGGAGAAGATTTTCTCCTATCCGAATCTGAAGGTGGAAGGCATATTCAGCCATCTGTGCGTCGCCGACAGCGGCGAGGCCCGCAAAATTGCGTATACGCAGCAGCAGGCGAAGGCCTTTTTTGAGGCGGTGGATGAACTGGAGAAGAAAGGCTGCCATTGCCCGAAAAAACATCTGGCAGCCAGCAGCGGCGTGCTGAATTATCCTCAATATGTGGGGGACTATGCCAGAGTGGGCATTATCCTCTACGGGGTGAGCAGCGAGGAGGAAGATATGAACCGCTCGGGGGCGTCCTTCCGCCCTGTCTTATCCTTAAAGGCGCGGGTGGCCTCTGTGCGGGAGCTTGCCCCCGGGGAGGGGGCCGGGTACGGGCTGGCCTTTGTGGCAAAGCGGCCTACGAGGCTGGCGGTGATCACCATCGGTTATGCGGACGGCCTTTCCAGGGCATTGTCCTGCGGCAGGGGCGCCGTGCTGATCCGGGGACATAGAGCGCCCATCGCCGGGAGGGTCTGCATGGATCAGACCCTGGTGGACGTGACGGGGATTCCCGATGTACAGACCGGCGATATCGCCGTGCTCATCGGCCGCTCGGGGAGCGAGACGCTGAGCGCTTACGAAATGGCCCAGGCAGCCGATACCATCACCAACGAAATTTTTACCAGCCTGGGAGCCCGCCTGACCCGCACGGTGAAGCAGGCGGCAAGAAAGACCCCAAAGAGCAAAGAACAGGAAGGCGAGGAGACGCCGGAGAAAGCCAACGCTTAAAGGCTGTCAGGATCTGGCAGCGGCTTTCGCGACAAAACAGTGGCGTGATTGGCGTTTTTGTGCTAAAATACATACGCAAGCGCCCGCAGAGGGTTCCTATCGCGGGGAAAATCTGGTTGATATGCGTGCTGAAAGCGCGCAAAGGGGTATATAGATGACAAAAGTAATCGGAGTGAGATTTCGCACAGCAGGGAAAATTTATTTTTTTGACCCGTTGGAACTGGAGATAAAGAGAGGCGACCATGTGATTGTGGAGACTGCCAGGGGTATTGAGTTCGGCACAGTGGTGACCGGGGTGACCCAGGTGGAAGACAGCAAGGTGGTACAGCCCTTAAAACAGGTCATCCGCATTGCAAACCAGCGGGATCTGGAGCAGGAGGCAGACAATAAACGCAAGGAGAAAGAGGCCTTTCGGATCTGTCTGGAAAAAATCCGCAGCCATGGGCTGGAGATGAAGCTGATCGACGCGGAGTATACCTTTGACAACAATAAGGTGCTCTTTTATTTTACGGCAGACGGGCGTATTGACTTCAGGGAGCTGGTGAAAGACCTGGCGGGCGTTTTCCGCACCAGGATCGAACTGCGGCAGATCGGCGTGCGGGACGAGACAAAGATCGTGGGCGGCATCGGCATCTGCGGCAGGCCGCTGTGCTGCCACAGCTATCTGGCCGATTTTGTCCCGGTGTCCATCAAGATGGCAAAGGAGCAGAACCTGTCCTTAAACCCTACCAAGATTTCCGGCGTCTGCGGCAGACTGATGTGCTGCCTCAAAAACGAAGAGGAAACTTATGAGGAGTTAAACCGCAGGCTCCCCGGCATCGGCGATTATGTGACCACAGAGGACGGCCTGAAAGGCGAGGTGCAGAGCGTGAATGTGCTGCGCCAGCTGGTGAAAGTGGTTGTGGAGACGGGGGAAGAAAAAGAGATCAAGGAATATCCCGTGGACAAGCTGCAGTTCAGGCGCAAGCGGGGCAAAAAAGATAGAGTGGATCTCTCCAGGGAGGAGATGCAGGAGCTGGAGCGTCTGGAGGAGGAAGAGGGGAAAAAGCACGAAGATGCCCCGGCGGGCACAGGCGAAGGCGGACAGCGCCAGGGCGGCAGGAACCGTCAGGAAAACCAGCGCCAGAGGGACAGGAAACGTGACAGCCGTCCGGAGAATACACAGCGCGGCGAGCACACCCAGGAGAACCGCCCCTCCAAAGAAGGGGAGCAGCATCCGGCGCACCGCCACCACAGGCACAGGCGGGGCGGCGGGAAGCCGAGACAGGAAGGACAGCCAAGGAACGATGGAACCAAGGCTTAAAGAAGGAGAGCGTGTGGACGATCTGCAGCGCAGCGGCTATCAGATCATCCAGGATCCCAAGCGTTTCTGCTTTGGGATGGATGCAGTCCTGCTGACGGGGTTCGCCCACGCGCGGCCGGAAGAGGAATTGCTGGATCTTGGCACAGGGACGGGGATCATTCCCCTGCTCATGGAGGCCAAGTATCACTGCGCCCGGCTGACCGGGCTGGAAATCCAGCCGGAGAGCGCGGACATGGCGGCAAGAAGCGTCGCTTTAAACGGTCTGAGCGATAAAATCAATATTGTAACAGGAGACATCAAGGAGGCGGATCGGCTGTTTCAGCCCGCTTCCTTTGATTGTATTACCTGCAATCCGCCCTATATGATCGGAAAGCACGGGCTGGCCAATCCACAAGCGCCCAAGGCCATTGCACGGCATGAAATTTCATGCACTTTTGACGATGTGGCCCGGCAGACTGCCCGGCTGTTAAAGCCCGGAGGCCGTTTCTTTCTGGTGCACCGCCCTTTCCGGCTGGCAGAGATTTTCGTGACGCTTGCAGGCTATCGCCTGGAACCCAAGCGGATGCAGATGGTGCATCCGTATGTGGACAGGGAGCCGAATATGGTGCTGATCGAGGCGGTCAGAGGCGGCAGACCCCGGATGAAGGTGGAGAAGCCGCTCATCGTCTACGAAAGCCCCGGCGTGTACCGGCCTGAGATTTATGAGATCTACGGTTACTGAAGAAAGATAAGGCGGACAGCAAGGAGGGCGTTATGCCGGGAACTTTATATCTGTGCGCTACTCCCATCGGAAATTTGGGAGACATGACAAAAAGAGTGGTGGATACGCTGCGGGAGGTGGATGTGATCGCAGCGGAGGACACCCGCAACAGCATCCGGCTGTTAAACCACTTTGACATCCACACGCCCATGACCAGCTACCACGAGTACAACAAAGTGGAGAAGGCGCAGAAGCTGATACAGCAGATGCTGGAGGGAAAGGACATTGCCCTGATCACGGACGCGGGGACGCCGGCTATCTCAGACCCGGGGGAGGTGCTGGTGCAGATGTGCCGGGAAAGCGGCGTGCCGGTGACATCCCTGCCCGGCCCCTCGGCCTGCATTACGGCGTTGAGCCTTTCCGGGCTGCCCACCAGGCGGTTTTGCTTTGAGGGGTTTCTTCCGTCGGATAAAAAGGAGAAACGTCAGGTGCTGGAGGAACTGGCCCGGGAGACGCGGACGATCGTCCTGTATGAGGCGCCCCACCGGCTGGTGCGCACCCTGGAGGAATTGCGGGAGGCGCTGGGCGACAGGGACATCGCCATCTGCAGGGAACTGACCAAAAAATTTGAGACGGTGACGGTCACCACGCTGGAAAAAGCGCTGGAGCAGTACAGCCAGAAGGAGCCCAAGGGGGAATATGTGCTGGTGCTGCGGGGCAGGAGCCTTGCCCAGAAGCGTGCGGAGGAGATTTCTGCCTGGGCCCACATGACTGTAGAAGCGCATATGGCCTACTATACCGAACAGGGCATGGACAGCAAAGAGGCCATGAAACAGGTGGCAAAGGACAGAGGAGTGGGAAAGCGGGAGATCTATGCCTGCCTTCACAGGGAGCAGGACGGATGAAATTCCGGGCGGGATCTGCCGGAGCCTGTGCGGCAGGGAAGACAGCCGGGTGTGCGGCGGGATGTGAGGTATTATGGCGAGTAATTGTGACATATGTGTCAATTATGTGTACGACGAGGACGACGATGAATATTACTGCATGGTGAATCTGGATGAGGACGAGATGTATCGGTTTCTCACCGGAAATTGCAGGGAATGTCCTTATTTCCGGCTGGACGACGAGTATGGCGTTGTCCGGCATCAGATGTAAGATCGGAATTTACAAGGGAGTACTGTATAATTTTTCCTTTCACGGTCAAAACTAACCTCCAAGGACACCCGCGTTTGCGGCGCGGTGCCAGTAAAATCATGAAGGAGGTACGACATGACCAACATTTCAGAACTGGATCTTCAAAATCTGCGTCACTTGATCGGCGGCTTTGACACCACTCATTGCAAGATGCAGGCTTACGCCCAGGAGGCTACGGATCCCCAGGTCAAGCAGTTTTTCGAAAAGGGCGCGAAATCTGCCATGGACAACAAGCAGCAGTTGATGAAGTTTTTGAGCTGACCAGAGAAGGCGCCGCGCACAAGCGGCAGAAAATTTTCAATCTGTAAGAGCCGCACAAGCGGCAGAATGAGAGGAAATATGCAGGAAAAAATAATGGTATCCGATACCCTTGCCGGTATCAACGGAGAGCTGACCCGCTACGCGGGCATGATCGCACAGTCTGAGAACAAGGAGCTGAAGCAGACGTTAAAGCAGATGCGCAATGCCTGCGAACAGTCCCAGGAGGAGCTGTATCAGATTGCCAGGGAAAAGTCCTACTATGTGCCTGCCAGCAAGGCAACGGAGGAAGAAGTGGCCCATGTGAGACAGCTTTTCACCCAGGGAACGATCTGACCAAGAGAAAAGTGCCGCCGGCAAAACCGGCGGCGTTTTTTTATCCGAAGCATTTCTGCCCTCTCTGTGCCTGGCGCAAGAGACATAAGGGCCCTGCTTCACAGCGGGCGCAGTCACTCAACTCAGCCTGCCGTGATCCATCTCATATACATGGTCGCACAAAATCTCAATATCCTCATGATAATGGCTGGTAAGGATTATGGTTTTACCTTCTTTTTTCAGCTGCAGAAACAGGTCGCGCATTTGGACCACCCCGCCATTGTCCAGACCGTTCATCGGCTCGTCCAGCAGCAGGATGTCAGGGTGCTCCATGATTGCCTGTGCGATTCCCAAACGCTGGCGCATTCCCAGAGAATAACGGCCAACCTGTTTTTTGCTGTCCGGGTCGAGCCCAACCTTTTTTATGGCCTCCCGGATCCGCGTCTCGTCAATGGTTCTATTGATAGACGCCAGGAGTTTTAAGTTGTTCAGCCCGGAAACGTTCTGAAGGAAGCCGGGCGATTCGATCATAAATCCGATGCCCTTTGGGAAATCGGAGCCGTAGACAACACGCTTCCCACGAACAAAGATTTCTCCGCTGTCAGGCGGTACAAACCCACAGATACACCTCATCAGCATGGTCTTTCCCGAGCCGTTTCGTCCGATCAGACCGTATATGCCGCCTTCGGAAAAATCCACGCTGACAGTTTGGAGCACAGCCTGGCGCTTAAAAATTTTAGTTACTTTTTGTACGGAAATGATATGATTCACTTGTCTCTCCCTCCGAATCGATCAGCCGCCCTTAGTCTGCAAGATATCCAGCCAGCAATGCGTTTCAGTTTATGCCCCCAGACGCAGATGCAAAGAAGCACAAGGATGGAAATGCAGAAGAAACGAACCGCGTATGCAGGCGTAATGCCGTAGTTTAGATTTCTGCCGGAAAGGGCGGAAAGCTGCGCCAGAGTGACAGGCGAAAACGCGTATGCGGCGGGCGTCCATTCGTTGTATATTGTCACGTCGAGAAGGACAAAGGCCGCCGCGAGAAATGTTCCCACAGGCTTTTTGGAGAGCATATTTCCGGCGTAGCTGAAAAGTCCCAGCCATGCAGTGCAGGCCCATTCCAGCAAAAAGCTGTAAACCGAGGCTTCCAGCGGAGTGTATTTTCCCACCAGATAATCGCTGACGGTAAAAACTACTCCGTATTGTCTCCCAATACCCGACTTGCCGAGCGTACCCCATATTTTTCCCCATCCGTGCTGAAAGGCCAGCTGTGGGATCAGGGCCAGGACACTGACAACCTGAAGCAGCAGTACGAACAAAAAGGAGAGTGCCATGATATACAGGGCATGACCCATTGCCCAGCTCGTGTGCCCGGCGCGGTATTTGAAATACATTGCAGCCTCATTTTCAAACGGCGCGTCACAGAATAGCGCTGCGGCAGTGGCCATGAACATGAGCTGGCAGACGAAATCATTCGTCAAATGAGGAAACGCCCAGGGATGTGCGGGGATGCCAAAATCCGCCGACATATCAGCCACCGGGGATACGCCGCCGTAGACATATGCGGCTGCCATGAGAAACAGCAATACCACTCTTGGCGACGAAAAGGTCAAACGGAGGCGAAAGCAAAATACCCGGCAGCTTTTTCTAGCAAAGTCCATTTTGTACCACCTCTTTCACACGTCTGCAGAATACGAATGTCAGTGCCGCGACGAACAAAGCGGTCACTGTTCCGGCCAGAAGCAAGGAAACAGGCTCTGAGCCCCATTGTGCCCGTCCGATGAAAAGCATATCCAATCGCGCTGCATCCGGTATCCTGAACAGCCGCGCAAATTGTACCATGAGAAAGCAGAGTAAAAAGGGGGATGTGATCACGACATATCGGTCTGGTGCGAAAGCCGAGACGCACATCGCCGTGCTTGCCCATAACGAGCCGGTCAGAAACCGCAAATACCAGGCGGCTCCAAAATATGGTATTCCGTTACCGGACGCAAGCAGTGAATCATAGGGCAGCCCGGAATGTTCCACCAGGTCAGATGGCCGCACAAACGGCAGTTGTGCAGACAATGCCGCCGCGAAGATCATGCTGCCGAGACACAGGGTCAGCCCGCCTGTTATGGCTGCGGTCAGCATTTTTGAAATGCTGTAATGATTCACCCCGATCCTGCTCACCAGATACAACACCATGCCGGATTGATGTTCTACGGCGTATTCCGCGGCGAATGGCAGCGCGGCGATCAACGCAGATAAATATGACGAGAACATACCGCCCAACGAAACGGAATTGAAATGGTAATAGAATACGCTTAAGTTTTCTCTCCCCTGCTCGGAAGCCAGGAATTTTAAGTCGCTGTAATTGTCGAAAATGAATCCGGCAATGACAGCCAGCACTGCAGCCAGCATTGGCAGGCGAGAGCGTTTGAAGTCCGCCGCGAATGTGTTGCGGAAGGTTTTACTGCTCATAGGCCAAATCCTTTCCCGTTACGGCATTGATCCGATCTGCGTTCATGATGTGTCCGCCGTCCGACTCCGCATCGACCGTTCCAAAGCACCAATAGGGCTTTAAGATAAATGGGCCTGCGCCCTCAACAGCGTTTTCGGCTCGAAGGGGGATATATTCAAGCCACACCCTGGTGATGAGCTGTGTTCCGAATGAGATGGTATTTTCCTGCTTTTCGCAAAGTTTTTCCAGAGCCTCCTGAACGGAGATCAGGCTCTGAGCCTCTGATATTTCACCCTGTGTGCTTAAGGTGTTTTCCACTTTGAAATAGCGCACTCCTTTTGGCGTGATTAAAACCTCAGCTTTCATCGAGTTTGATGGGAAGCTGTCGCTGGCAGATGAAATTCCCGGCTCCCTGTCCTGATCAAACACGGGGACAGACTGATAAGTGAAATAGAATGAAATATAATAAGCGTCGTCCTCAGAGGTCAGGTCGTCTAAAACAGTGGCTTTTCCGATATCTGCCCACCAACTGTAGTTTTCATCGGTCATCAGTTCGCTTTGCCACGCCTGAATCTCCGCTCCCGACAAACCGGTCACCGAGTCCAATGCAGGCTCCCCGATCACGTCCAGCGCACAGATCAAGGCGCTGGCTTTGCTGACGGCCTCATCAGGCGGCATAAACGACAGGACGTGAACTTCTTCTTTGCTGTGCGCTTCTCCGTAACTTGAAAGCAGATCAGCGATCTCCCTGTCCCGATTTTCGGTCTCAGAACAATAGGTGAGAATCCCGTTTGCATGGGAAATCTCCGCGCCGTTTTCCAATACAAGGGTAAACCCGTCTGGGTCATAATGATGCGGTGTCTCCGTTATGATCTTGCTTCCCCCGGCCAGCAGGGAAACTGCGTCAGCCGCAGATATGCGGAAATAATCTGCCTGATATGTGGGAAGAGCAGGATTTTCCAGCACCGGGATATCGGCGTCAATGGAAAGCCCATCACATAAGGTTTGAGTCATGTGCGTTGTCTGCGGCTGCCTGGAATCCTGCGCGGGCAAAGCAGCCCCGGTCACTTGCGGGACTTCTGTTCTGTCCGATGTTTCGCTTGTCTCCCCGCAGGCGCATAGCGTGGCTAACGCTGCGGTGAATAGAACTGCAAATAGTTTTTTCCTCATAAAAAAGCCCTCCGTATTGTTGATGTGAGCTTAAAATAACAAAGTCATCTGAACAAATACGGAGAGCAAACCTTACCGTTTTCTTAACGTGTCATTCTATTCACAGAGGAAGAAAGATATCAAACGCCGTGCCGCCCTCAGCCTGCCGGGCAGTTAAAGTTCCTCCATGAAGCTCCACGATGCGGCGGCTGATGGAAAGCCCCAGCCCCGTCCCGCCCGTTTGTGCTGCGCGGGATTTCTCCAGCCTGTAAAGCTTGTCAAAAATATGCTCAAGTTCTGAGGTGGGAATGGGATTTGCGTGGGTGATAAACGAGATCAGCACATTTTTCTCACCGGGAGCGACCCGTATGTCTAAAACTCTGCCCTCGCTGGCGTATCGGACGGCGTTTACAATCAGATTGTCAAACACCCGGGCCATCAATTCGCCGTCTATATGGATCCGGGGCAAATCTTCCGGCACGTCAAGATGTATTTCCATCTCCGCGCTATGGAGTTGGGGAAACATTTCATCTTGTTTTTGAAGGAGCATTTTTTTGAGAGGAACTGCTTCTTTGTTGATTGGAACAGTGTCCATTGTGAGACGTGCAATATCAAACAGCGATTCCACCAGGCTCTCAAGCTGTCCAGCCTTTTCGTAAGCAATGGACGCATATTTTGCAGAAATTTCAGGGTCAAGCTCCCGTTCGGTCAAAAAGGACAAATATCCGATCACAGAGGTGAGAGGGGTTCTGAGATCGTGGGCGATATTGACAATGAAATCATCTTTAGACTGCTCCATTTCCTCTTTGTCTCTAAAGGTGTTTTCTATCTGCATGGCCATTGCGTTGATATCGCGTTCCAGACCGCCAAGGCAGTCTGTTTTATCGTTTGGCAGCATGACGCGATACCCCCCGGCGCGGATCTGCGAAATGGCTCCCTGGATATTGCCCAGACGCTTCACGGTGTCTTTCGCAAACAGAAAAAAGAAAACCGCAAAAAACGCGATTGTCATACATCCCCATAGAAGCCACGGCATTTCGCGTGTGAATTCCCGAAACAACTCATAGGCGCGTATCGTATAATAACGTCCCCCAGGCAGGTCGAAAATTTTATAGGCGGCATAATAAAGAAGCGCCGTGGCAGCCATTCCTGAAATCAAGCTTAAGGCTGCGTACAGTAATAATTTGATCGTCAGCTTCCAATACTTATTTTTCAATTTTATACCCCACTCCCCACACTGTATGGATGTATTTAGGTCTCCTTGCGTTGTCTCCCAGCTTGTCCCGGAGCTTGCGGATATGAACCATGACGGTATTATCCTGATCAAAAGCGTCCTCTTTCCATACCTTCTCAAAAAGCGTTTCAGAGCTAAACACCTGCCCCCGGTTTTGTGCGAGCAAAAGTAAAATATCAAACTCCTTCGGCGTCAACTGGCACAGCTCGTCACCTTTCCGCACGGTGTGTTCATCTACATTGATAATCAGGTCTTTGATGATAATCTCTCTTGGCTCATGCAAACGGTTGGGGTTTAGTTCTGTATATCTTCTCATCTGCGCTTTGATGCGGGCTGCAAGTTCCAGAGGGTGAAAGGGCTTTGTGATGTAATCATCCGCTCCGCCGGACAGTCCCTGTACTTTGTCAAGGGGTGCGGTCCTGGCGCTTACGAGGATGACGGGTATATTTGAGGTTTCCCGCAGAGTTTTACATACCTCCAGCCCATCCATGTGAGGCATCATGATGTCAAGCACCAAGAGGGAAATTTCGTGTTTCCTCAGCATCTCCATACATTCTTTCCCATCGTATGCCTTGATAATTTCATAATCCTCGCCTGCAAGATAGAGTTCAATTAAATCAACAATTTCCCTGTCGTCATCCGCTATCAAAATTTTTAGGTGGTTCATAGACGGTCTCCATTTCTGAACGAATAAAGTTTATTTTGTAAAACAATCGGCACATCAGTGTGTTTTACTTGCGGCACGAGAATTTTACGATATATGTCTTAAATGATTTGAACAGAAATTCTTAACTTTTTCTGACCTTGCCGGGACGGTATGCTGGCCGGATACAAATTTTTGCTTATTATAGCACGCTGTACGCAGGAATGAAACGGCGATTCGCAAATGCCGGAAACTGGCGGTGCTTTTTATGTGGGAAAAGGCATATGATGAAGTAAAGCAGGCAAAAAGCGGACTGACAAAATGTTAAATACGATCTGGGCTGTAATGATACTGACCGCGGTGATGTACGGGGCGTTTACGGGGCGGATGAGCGACGTGACAAACGCGGCGCTGGACAGCGCGGGGGAGGCGATTTCCCTGTGCATTACCATGGCCGGGGTGGTGGCGCTGTGGATGGGATTGATGGAGATTGCGCAGAGGGCGGGAATCATTGAAAAGCTGACCCGGGGCATCTCTCCGTTTCTCACATTGATGTTTCCAAGAATCCCCAAAGGCCATCCTGCCAGGGAATATATTGCGACAAACATCATCGCCAACGTACTTGGGCTGGGGTGGGCCTGTACGCCTGCCGGGCTGAAGGCCATGGAAGCGCTGGCAAAGCTGGAGGCGGAGCGGGGCAATGCCGGGTATCTGGCAGGGCAGGACGGGAGCGGGGCGAAAAACAGGTATGCCAGCAATGAAATGTGTACCTTTCTCATCCTGAACATCTCTTCCCTACAGCTGATCCCGGTGAATATGATCGCCTACCGGAACCAATATGGCAGCAGTAATCCCACCGCGATTATTGCCCCGGCCATTGCGGCTACCCTGTTCAGCACACTGGTGGCGATCCTTTACTGTAAGTGGAAGGACAGGGGGAGAAAGGCCTGGTGAGAAAAGGAGGGACATATGAGGGCGCTGGCGAATCTATCGGACATTGTCATTCCCATGTTGATCTTTTTTATTGTTGGATATGGATATGTGTCGAAGGTTAAGGTGTATGAGACCTTTTTGAAAGGGGCAAAAGACGGCTTAAACATTGTAGTGGACATCGTTCCCACCCTGATCGGGCTGCTGGTGGCAGTGGGGATGCTGCGGGCCTGCGGCTTTTTCGATATGCTGGGCCGGGTGCTGGCGCCAGTGACGGGGCTGATGGGGCTGCCTGTGCAGCTGTTTCCGCTGCTTGCCGTCAAGCTGTTTTCCTCCTCGGCTGCAACGGGCCTGGTGCTGGATATTTTCAAGACCGCAGGCCCGGATTCTTACGCGGGGCTTTTGACGTCAATCCTGATGAGCTGTACGGAGACAGTGTTCTATACCATGAGCGTTTACTTTCTGGCGGCCAAGGTGACCAAGACCCGCTACACCCTGGCCGGGGCGCTCCTGTCCACGCTGGCCGGGACGGTGGCAAGCGTGATCCTGGCGGGAAGGATGGTGTGAGAAGGAAAACTCATAAAATGACGCTTGCGCAGTGGCAAATGCAACAAGATGAAACCCTTGCGGCATGGGCGATAGGATATTTGGGAATAATCATTTGACGAGGGGAGACCATCCTTGTATAATGAAAGAAAAGTAACGCGGGGGAGTGCGGAGAGAAGCCATGCTCCCAGGGAAGAAACAAGCTGAGAAGTCGTGGGATACGTCAAGAGGAAAAATGTGATGGAACATAAAAAAAGTGAGATAGAAAAGTTGACCATTTATTTGACGGATCATGACAATATTATAAATACATTTCCTTTAAAACGGCAAACGCAGGGAGGAAGCATTATCTGGAGTTTTCAGGACGAACGCTTTGAAATTATAATCGTTACGGATCAGGAGATCAGGATCATTGAAGACATCAGAAAGAGCGATACGATTGTGGAAGAGAAGGACGAGATCCGGCATAAATTTTTGGATGCGGCGTTCGAGGCCAAGATGAACCAGATGATGAATATGGCGGACGGATTTGACGATGCAGACGAAGAAGAAGGGGACGAGGGTATCAGATACAATCCGTATGATCCCAGGTTGATACGGGTAGACACAAAAACATTCTCCATTCGGCAGATGGACGACCTGATTGAGAGGGGAGATGTGGATCTTTCGCCGGATTTTCAGAGAGGCTTTGTGTGGAATGATATCACAAGAAAGTCCAGGCTGATTGAATCTCTTTTACTGAGGATTCCTATCCCGGTTTTTTATTTTGCCCAGGATGATGAGGGAACATTTCAGGTTGTGGACGGTGTTCAGCGTCTGACGGTCATTCATTCTTTCTTAAAGAATGAATTTAAGTTAAAAAACCTGGAATACTTGTCGGAATGTAATGGCAAATATTTCAAAAAACAGGATGCTAAGTCGGAAAGTCTTGACGATATGTATGTGCGGCGCATAGAGCAGACGCAGTTGTTCGTGAACGTGATAGATCCACAGACACCAGGCAAGGTAAAATATGATATATTCAAGAGGATTAATACTGGCGGGAAGGCGCTCAACAGCCAGGAAATTAGAAACTGCCTGGCAAACGCAAAAACAAGAAGTTTTCTGCATGAATTGTCAGGGTCTGAAAACTTTCTCCGTGCGACTAGGAAGAGCATCAGTGCTGCAAGGATGGCGGATGAGGAATTGGTGTTGCGCTTTGTCGCTTTTTACCTGATTGATCACAAGAATGTGGAGACGGAATATAAGGGCGGTATGGACGAACTGTTGGATGATACGGTGGAGAAGCTGAACGCGCTGGGGCTGGAGAAATTTAAAGAGATTCGGCAGCACTTTTTCCAGGCTATGGACAATGCGTTTTATTTGTTTGGAGAGAACGCTTTCCGAAAGGCAAATTATGTCAACAAATCTCTTTTTCTTGGTATTTCCAGAGTGCTCTGTGACATTACGCTGCAGGAACTTTGTAAGAAGGATAAGGAATGGATAGCGAAGCAAATGCAGTCGGAAATCAATGAAAACGAAAGATTTCGGAATGCACTGTCCATGGCGACAAATGATGCAAGAAATGTAAATTTTGTATATAAAACGGTGAAAGAGATAGTGGGGGAATGAGGGATGCACCGAAAACTGACGATTGAAAATTTCAAATGTTTTTCTGAAAAAACAGAAATCAGGCTGGGGAAGATGACAGTCTGCCTGGGGAGTAATTCGGTCGGCAAATCGACCGTCATCCAGGCCTGTATTCTGCTTAGGCAAATTTATGAGAAGGCAGTGCTGTTCGAAGGCACGCAGATCAGGAAATATAACGTCCAATTGAATGATGTGTACGGGCTGCAACTGGGGGATGCAGAACATATCAAATCCTCTAAGAACAGGGACGACATCTGTTTAAAACTGGATGACAGGTATGAATTTGATCTGGTTTCTGACGAGCATAGACCTATGGAGATGACCGTCAAAAATAGATACGATGCAGACAAAATGTCGTCATATAAGGGTCTGTTTTCCAAGTCTTTTTATTATCTGAACGCGGAGAGGATGGGGCCAAGAAATTATCAGACAATTCATTCTGAAACGGCAGACGATTGCGGGGTATACGGGGAAAACACGATGCATCTATTGAGTGTGCTTGGCCCACGCAAGGTAGAAGAAGAAAGGTGTTTTGGGCTGGACGAAAATAAAAGGGTCAATACGTTCAGTAAACAGGTGGAATACTGGATGGATTATGTGATACCGGGGATTGAAATCAATGCGGATGACATGACAGATTTGAGGATCAGTAAGATGAGTCTGCGGCAGCCTGCCCTGGACACAGGCTTTTTATCGCCTTATAATTTTGGCTTTGGAATATCCTATGTCCTTCCCATCATCCTCACCGGCCTGATGGCAGAGAGTGGGAGTGTATTTCTGGTGGAAAACCCGGAAGCTCATTTGCATCCAAAGGGGCAGTCCCATATCGGGTATTTTCTTGCAACGATGGCGTTTGCGGGACTCCAGGTGATTGTTGAAACGCACAGTGAACACGTTTTGAATGGAATGAGGATTGCGGCATTAAAAAATGGAATGTCGCCGGAGGATATCAGCATCAATTTCTTTTCCATCAATACATATGGTGGTGCCACGTATCACAGCGTGGAAAATATCAGATTAAATGAAAGGATGGATTTGGAAGACTGGCCGGAGGGGTTTTTGGATCAGGAAGAGGAAGACTTAAGAACGCTGCGGGAACTCAGGAGAAGATGATGGACAAGATCATACTGTGGGGACAGGAAATCGAAAAAGAATTTGCGGCTGCATTGGAAGACCAATTGGACAGACTTCTGGAACTGATAAGGTTTCTGCAGAAAAACGGGATCCCTAATGAGATCTGCGAAATCACATTGGAGAAAGCCGACCTTTGGGAATGGCTGTACTCAAAGGATCAGGTCGAATTAAATGACATCAAGAGAGAATTGTCCAGACGTCTGGAAAAGGCAAGGGTCAGGGGAGAAGAGGAGTTTAATAGGCTTTTGGAAAAGATAGGGAAACAATTTGCGGTTAAGGGACTGCTCCTGTCACTCCAAAGAGAAAATATCTACTGCATCTCCACAATCGCGCAATATTACGTCGGTATAAGAGCCTATTTAGCGATGGAAAAGAAGGATGAGTTCTGTAATGATCTGCAGGAATGTTTTCCCAACATAGTCTTCGCAGCAGGGATTGGCACAACGATCAACACACTGAATAGGCGCTTTGAGGAGATACAAAAAGAGATAGTGGAACATCTAGCCCATATCGACGGTTATCAGACAAAATTTAGTGAAATGTTCAAAGCCAACAAATCTTTTCAGGAGATGGCAAAGCAGTTTACCGCTGACACAGGGATCGACTGTTCACCGCAAGCGGGGAGAGATACCGTGGAAGCGCTAAAGGAAAGTCGGATAAATGAAGAAACAGGGCAGGAGGAGACCATAGTTTGTGAATTGCACACAAAATTCAGAACGTTTAACACGGACAGGCAGAGGCAGGACAGAATTTACTTTTTCCCAGGCAAACAGGGGATATTGGGTGGAAGGGTTATTGTAAAATATATCGGGAAGCATTTGTAGATTGTTCTAAGAGATACCGAGTGATCGGTATCTCTTTTTGGGTAGGACAAGGCTGTTCTGACCATGGGGTATGCAGCGTCCTTTGGTATATCCGATGTCAAGCTCTCACCTTCCGCTCCCCCAGGCGGTCAGCGCCTCCTGCAGGGAGGCAAAGTCCGACGGCCCCGTTTCCAGCAGGAAGGTGTGGAACTGATAGTCTGAATAGCTCTCCTGCCACAATTCTTTTGCCTGTTCTTTTAAGGACAGCACTTCCAGATATCCCAGATAATATTTTAAATAATTGCAGGGCTCCAGGGCGATATAAGCGTAAATGGACTGGATGGAGGCTGTGTCCGTGATGCCGAATCGCTTCAGGATCTCTGCCGCCTTGTCGTAGGAAGCGTTTTCGTAATGGATCAGAATATCCAGCATGGAGTAGAGGCACAGCTGCAGGCTGCGGTTGCATTTTTCTACCTGCACCCAAAGGGCTTCCGTCTCCAGGCCCTGCTCCGTCAAAAGCTGGGAGGCGTAATCAAAGGATACAAACTCCGCATACAGCGCCCAGCCCTCCAGATAGCCGCTGTACCACAATATCTTTCGCACAGGCCGATCCCCGTCCCGGGAGGCGTCCTGGTTGTCGTACACGGTCTGATACAGGTGCCCGGGATAGCCTTCGTGCGCCAGGGTGGTGTAGAGCTCCACGCCCTCTGCGGTCTTTTGGCCGTTTATGTAAATCACGTTCTGGCTGGTGTCGTCTAAGGGCGCCGTCAGGTAAAAGGCAGGGGCACAGTAGTCCGAGAGACTTTCGGAAACCGCCTTGACGGACACATGGGTCCCTTCTTCCGGCAGGGCAGGGAAATCCTGCGCCATCTTCTCCCGCAGGCTGGCAAGCATTTCCTCTGCGCCGGAGCAGGGAAAGGAGACGGCTGCGGGGGATATTTTGTTTTGCAGCAATGTGGGATTTGCCGCCGCCAGATCCTGCAGTTCTTTGAACACCGCGGTAAACTGCCCGGTGAGCATACTTTGAATCTCATCTATGGGGCGGTAAGAGCCGGTTTCTGATTTTATCAGGGCCTCATAGTATTCCTGCCCATCCGGCAGCCCGGCTAATCCCGTCAGCGGTACGCTGCCGTCCTCCAGCAAAAGCAGGCCGTCTCCCAGTGCCCCGTAGGCAGGAAGCAGCACTGTCTTGAGCAGGCGGTCGTTTAAGGACAGATATTCCTGGGCTTCTGCAAGGGAGAGGATCCCTTCCTCGCAGAGGGGTTCCAGCCGCTCCCGGAATGTGGTCTGCAGGAAATGTGTGCCGCGCTCCAGTTCTTCGGACGTGATAATGCCGTCGCATTGTTCCCGCACCTTTTGCAGAGCAAAGGCCGGAAGAATCAGCCCGGCTTCGGATTTTTCCTGTTCATAGAGAAGGAGGGAAGCAAAATACTCGTCAGTCTGGTCAAGCAGATTTAAATAGTCCTCCACATCCTGCCTGGTGCGGAACGTATACTCCGCAAGCAGGATGGGAAGCTGGCTCTGCATCCCGGAGACGGGGGAGAGGGGCTCCTGATAATAGGGAAAGCGGCCCAGTTCCAGAGAATTTTCCAGGGAACGGGTAAGGAGCGTATGCAGATAAGCGTCGGAGGGAGAAAGCTTTTCCGAATGTATGGCGTTTAAGGACGCCAGGGTGTTTTCCGTGGCAATCTGGCTTCCGGCGGCGCTTTTGGGGACATAGACGGGCAGAGCGGGAGTGTAGTCGTAAATACCATAATTGCCGGGAAAAGCCAGGGAGTAGTGCATATTCAGGGTGTTGGCGGTCATCTCATTGACAAAGAGACGCCCGGTGATATTGGTGAAGCGCTTTTCATCCTGACGGAAGGTAAAAAGAAAGATGGTCAGTCCGCCAAAACACAAGAGCAGTGCCGCTATGACCGAAAGCTGTTTTGCTGAAAAGGAAGTATGGTTTTTCAAAATTCCACCCGGTGGCATATTGCGTTGTTACACTATATGTGAACCGGGAGGAAAATACCACCGGCCCACAGCTGGAAATGCCCAAACGGAGCACCGAAAAATACATCTTGACAGAACGGCTTCTTTCCTGTATCCTATAATTAACATTTAGGTTAAATGTTAAAAGGAGGATGAAGCATGGGATTGCAGCAGACCTTAAAAGCACTTGCCGACCCGATCCGCCGGGAGATCCTGAATATGCTGAAAAACGGCAGGATGCCGGCGGGTGAGATCGCCGCCCGCTTCCCGGTTTCCGCGCCTTCTATTTCCCGCCACCTGTCTGTTTTGAAGGAGGCTGATCTGATACGGGATACCAGGGAAGGGCAATTCATATTCTACGAACTGAACGCTTCGGTTCTGGAAGAGATTATGCTCTGGATCACTGATTTGAAAGGAGGCCCCAGTCATGATTAAAAACAACAAATGGAAGGTACTGATTTCCTCACTTATCATTTTGCTCCCGCTTTTTGCAGGGCTTATTTTGTGGGACAAAATCCCCTCCCGGGTTGGCTCCAAGCCAGTAGTGGTTTTTGGCTTGCCCATTTTCTGTCTTGCATTGCATCTGGGCGGACTGTTTTTGACGTCTTTGGATAAAAAGCAGGCGGATCAGAGCAAAAAGGCCCTTGAGATCGTTTTTTGGATTATCCCGTTTCTGTCCCTTTTAGCCGAGAGCTTTCTGTATGGCACGGCATTCGGGAAAAAGTTCCGGCCTTTCTCTTTTCTGCCAGCCATGCTGGGGATCATGTTTGTTTTTATCGGGAATTATCTGCCTAAAACAAAGCAGAACAGGACGCTGGGGATAAAAATTTCCTGGACATTAAACAACGAAGAGAATTGGAACAAAACGCATCGGTTTGCCGGGAAAATCTGGGTAATCTGCGGCCTGGCCCTCTGCTTTTGTGTATTTTTGCCGGATCCCGTGATCCCTCTCGTCTCCTGCTGCGCCATTCTCGCCGCCGTCGCAGCGCCGATCGTCTTTTCTTACCGCCTTTATAGAAAGCATCGGAAGGAGGGCGTCTCTTACGCCCCGCAGCCAAGGAGCAGGGCAGAAACATATTTTGCCAGGGCCGCGGTTTTCGCTGTGCCGGTCATCCTCATCGGAGCAGGGGCTCTCATGTTCACAGGCGATATCGGCATATATTGCACAGAGAGTTCGCTTCGTGTAGAGGCCTCCTATTGGAGCGATCTGGAAATTGATTATGCTGAAATAGACGGTCTCCAATACCGCACCGACCTTGATCCGGGCGTACGGACGAATGGATTCGGCTCGGGCAGATTGCTGCTTGGGACGTTCTGCAATGACGAATTTGGTACTTATACGCGATATACCTACACGGGCAGCAGGGATTGTATCGTGCTGGAGGCCGACGGGGAGACCTTTGTAATCGGCACCAAGGACACCGACGAAATGAAGGAACTCTATGAAACGCTTTTGAAAAAATCAAACGGATGACACAGCACTGGGCCCCAGACCTGACCTCATCAAAAAGACAGCCCTTTCGCAGAAATTTAAGTGAACAAATTCAAGTTGTATGGTATAATGTCCGCAAAGGGCAGAGTCAAGTGCCCATGAACACATTTGCCGGGCTAGCCCGAGCAAAGGTGTTCATGGGCATTTGACGAGCGAAGCGACCCGGAAAACGAAGTTTTCCGGGCTCTGCCCGTAGGGTGCGGGATCCTGCCCGCAGGGTGCCGGGCTAGCCCGAGCAAAGGTGTTCGTGGGCAGAAGCCCCGTCAAAAGATTGCAAAATGGCTGCCGCAGGCAGCGGAAAAGAGGGAAAATGAGCGAAGCAATCGTAAAAGCAATTCAGGAGGGAAAGACCGTCCTGGGCATCGAGTTTGGCTCCACCCGCATTAAAGCAGTGCTGGTGGACGAGAGCCATCAGCCCATTGCCATGGGAACCCATGACTGGGAGAACCGTCTGGAGGACAACATCTGGACGTACAGCCTGGACGATATCTGGGGAGGTCTCACAAGCTGCTATGGGAGCCTGGCAGAGGACGTCAAGGCAAAATACGGCGTCCCTCTCGTCAGACTGGGAGCCTTGGGTTTTTCCGGCATGATGCACGGCTATATGCCTTTTGACCGGACGGGCAAACTGCTGGTTCCTTTCCGCACCTGGAGAAACACCATGACGGAGGAAGCCTGCAGGAAGCTGGTGCAGGTGTTCCAGTTCAACATTCCCCAGCGGTGGAGCATCGCCCATCTGTACCAGGCCATCTTAAACGGCGAGCCCCACGTGAAGGACATTTCCTATCTGACCACATTGGCGGGTTACATTCATTGGCAGCTGTCCGGGGAGAAGGTGATGGGCATCGGCGAGGCCTCCGGTATGTTCCCCATCGATTCTGCGGCCAGGGATTTTGATGGGAGGATGCTGGATCAATTTGATAAGCTGACTGCGGAAAAAGGATACCCCTGGAAGATCAGGGATATCCTGCCCCGTGTTGCCTGTGCGGGGCAGCAGGCGGGCGTGCTCACGGCGGAAGGCGCAAAACGTTTAGACCCCACCGGGACGCTGGAGCCCGGCGCAGCGATGTGTCCCCCGGAGGGAGATGCGGGCACGGGCATGACGGCCACCAACAGCGTGGCGGTGCGCACCGGCAACATTTCTGCGGGCACTTCCATCTTCTCCATGGTGGTGACAGAAGCTTCTCTCTCCAAGGTGCACGAGGAGATCGACATGGTGACCACGCCCGACGGCTACCCCGTGGCCATGGTGCACTGCAACAACTGCACCTCCGACCTGAATGCCTGGGTGCATCTCTTTGAACAGTTTGCGGAGCTGTCCGGCCAAAAGATTTCCAAGGACGACCTGTACGGCAGCCTCTACCGGGAGGCGCTGAAAGGGGACGCGGACTGCGGCGGCCTGATGGCATACAATTACTTTTCCGGTGAGCCCGTGATGGGACTGGATGCGGGCAGGCCCCTGTTCCTGCGCACTCCCGACGCTTCCTTTACCCTGGCCAATTTCATGCGGGCCCATCTCTACGGCGCCATGGCGGCTCTGAAGATCGGAAACGATATCCTCTTAAAGGAAGAACACGTCCGGGTGGATTCCCTGATGGGCCACGGAGGCCTGTTTAAGACGCCGGTGGTGGGGCAGCAGCTGATGGCGGCGGCCATGAACGCCCCTGTGACCGTAATGGACACGGCCAGCGAGGGCGGCCCCTGGGGGATCGCTATCCTGGCCTGCTATATGCGGGAGAAAGAGGAGGGCGAGACTCTCGCCGACTATCTGAACAACAAAATCTTTGCCGGACAGACGGGAACCACCATCTCGCCGAAGCCGGAGGATGTGGCGGGATTCGACGCCTACATTGAAAAGTACAAGGCGGCCCTGCCGGCAGAGAAAGCGGCTATTGCCGGGCTGCGGTAGGGAAAGGAAAGCTGGACGCAGCCCGATTCCTATGTTAAAATAATGTCAAATATGTACTCCCCTCCCGGAGGCGCATCCTGCGGCCCCTTGCCTGGCCGAAAGCGCAGGGCGGGCGTTCCGGGAGGGAGAAGAATGGAGGAGACCATGAACAATTTAGAACTGCAAAAGCACGCAAACGCTGTGCGCAAAGGCATTGTAACGGCAGTTCACAGTGCAAAGGCAGGACATCCCGGCGGCTCCCTCTCAGCGGCGGATGTGTTTACCTTCCTGTATTTTGAGGAGATGGACATCGATCCGAAAAACCCGAAAAAAGAGGACAGGGATCGCTTTGTTCTGTCCAAGGGACACACGGCCCCCGGCCTGTACTCAGCTCTGGCCAACAGAGGGTATTTTCCCGTGGAGGATCTGACTACCCTGCGCAAGCTGGGCTCTTATCTGCAGGGGCATCCCTGTATGCACATCCCCGGCGTGGATATGTCTTCCGGCTCCCTGGGACAGGGGATTTCGGCTGCTGTCGGCATGGCTCTCGGCGCAAAGATGCAGGAGAAGGATTTCCGGGTGTATACGCTTTTGGGCGACGGGGAACTGGAGGAGGGCCAGGTGTGGGAGGCCGCTATGTTTGCAGGCCATCGGAAGCTGGACAATCTCTGCGTCATCGTGGACAACAACAACCTTCAGATCGACGGCCCCATTGACAAGGTGTGCTCCCCCTATCCCATCGACAAGAAATTCGAGGCGTTCAACTTCCATGTCATCAATACGGACGCCCATGACTTTGACAAGCTCCGGGCTGCCTTTGACGAAGCAAGGCAGACCAAAGGGATGCCTACCTGTATCGTGGTGCACAGCCTGAAGGGCAAGGGCGTCTCCTTTATGGAAAACAGCATCGACTGGCACGGAAAAGCTCCCAACGATCAGGAGTACGCCGTGGCTATGGCGGATCTGGAAAAGATTGACAGAGAATTAGAGAAAGCAGGTGAGGCGTAATGGCAGAGAGTAAGAAGATCGCAACCCGTGAAAGCTACGGCAATGCGCTGAAAGAGCTGGCGGAAGAGTTCCCGCAGCTGGTAGTGCTGGACGCCGACCTGGCTGCGGCGACCAAGACAGAAATTTTCAAGAAGGCTTATCCCGACCGCCATATCGACTGCGGCATCGCGGAGTGCAACATGATGGGAATTGCCGCAGGCTTAAGCCTGGTGGGGAAGATCCCCTTTGTGAGCTCCTTTGCCATGTTTGCGGCGGGACGCGCCTTTGAGCAGGTGCGCAACTCCATCGGCTATCCTCATCTGAACGTAAAGATCGGCGCCACCCATGCGGGGATCACCGTGGGAGAGGACGGTGCTTCCCACCAGTGCAACGAGGATATCGCATTGATGCGCACCATCCCCGGCATGGTGGTGATGTGCCCTGCGGACGATGTGGAGGCAAAGGCGGCGGTAAGGGCTGCGCTGGAATATGAGGGCCCCGTCTACATCCGCTTTGGCCGTGCGGCAGTGCCGGTGATTAACGACAGGCCGGACTATCGGTTTGAGATCGGCAAGGGCAGCGTGGTGCGGGAGGGGAGCGACGTGACCATCGTGGCCACCGGCATCTGCGTGGATTCCGCCCTGGGCGCTGCGGAGAAACTGGCGGCAGATGGCGTGAATGCGGAAGTCATCAGCATCTGTACCATCAAGCCCCTGGACGAGGACATCATTGTGAACAGCGCAAAGAAGACAGGCAAAGTGGTGACCGTGGAGGAGCACTCCGTCATCGGCGGCCTGGGCAGCGCAGTCTGCGACTGCCTCAGCGAAAAGCTGCCGACCCCGGTGAAGCGGCTGGGGATGCAGGACGTGTTCGGCGAATCCGGCTCTGCCGCAGCGCTGGTGCAGAAGTACGGGCTGGATGCAGAAGGCGTTTACCAATCCGTAAAGTCTTTCCTGTGAGAGAATTGTTATGAAATCTTAAGGATTTCGTAAACAAAAAAGATACATTTGCGTGTTAGGCTGTACCCAGACAGGAGAGGAAAGCCTTCCTCTTCAAAACTGCTTTGAGGCACAAGAGGGTACGGTGAGATACGAAAATGGAAAAGAGAAATCCTTATCTGGAAGAATATGACAGACAGCGCCAGCTGATGGCCATAGAGGTGAAAAGAGGCGCCCGGCCCGGGGCGGGGCAGGCTCCGAAACGTCCGGAAGCTGCGGGGAGGGCCCAGAGGACGGCCTATGCCCGGGCGCGGCGCAAAAGGATTGTGCGTCGGCAGCGGATCACCGTGGCGGTCTGGACGGTCTGCCTTATTTTGGCGGCAGCAGTCTTTTTGACCCGGAACCATTCGGCGGAGGCGGCTGGGCAGGAGAATGTCAGGGCGGCGGGGGAAAGTGCCCCCGCCGCACAAAACGATAGGGCGGGGAGCAGGATCCAGGGGCTGCCCCAGGAGGTGTTCGAGGCACACCCCCAGTGGACGGAGGACTTCCTGACGCCCAATGAATATTCCAGGCCGGGGGACGCCTTGGAGCAGGTGAAAGACGTCTTTGTGCATTACACTGCCAATCCCGGCACCAGCGCGGCGCAGAACCGCAGTTATTTTGAACAGCAGAAGGACGTCCACGAGCGCAGCGTCAGCGCGCATTTTATCATCGGCTGCGAGGGCGAAATCATTCAGTGCGTGCCGTTGGACGAAATTGCATACGCCGTGATGACCAGAAACATGGATTCCGTGTCCATCGAGTGCTGCTATCGGGCGGAGGACGGCTCCTTTACCCAGGAGACTTACGATTCCCTGGTGGAGCTTCTGGCCTGGCTGACAGACGCCTACGGCCTGGACACAGAGCATATCCTGCGCCACTATGACTGCGGCGGCAAGAAGTGCCCGCTCTACTATGTAGAACATGAAGACGCCTGGGAGCAGCTGCTGCGGGACGTCGCCGCCCTGTAAACAGCGGCTTTGACTTTTTCGCCTGCCTTGTGTATAATCTACTCAGAGCACCGCTGTCCTGGGACGCGGGGCGGGAGGACGCAGGATGAACATATTGTCACCGTCTATTTTGGCGGCGGATTTTAAACGGTTGGGCGAGCAGATCAAAGAGGTGGAAGACGCCGGCGCTTCCTATCTGCATATTGATGTGATGGACGGGGTCTTTGTCCCGTCGATTTCCTTTGGGATGCCGGTCATTTCTTCCATCCGCAGCGGCACGGACTTGTTCTTTGACGTGCATTTAATGATACAGAATCCCCAGTGGTATCTGAAGGAATTTGCAGATGCCGGGGCCGACCTGATCAATTTCCATCTGGAGGCCGCGGAAAATCCTGCAGCGGTGATCCGCACAGTGAAGTCACTGGGCAAAAAGGCAGGCATCACCATCAAGCCTGCGACGCCTGCGGAGGCGGTGCGCCCCTACTTAAAGATGGTGGACATGGTACTGGTGATGACGGTGGAGCCCGGGTTTGGAGGGCAGGCCATCCTGCCGGAGTGTCTGGACAAGGTGCGTGCCATCCGGGCGATGGTGGAAGAACAGAGGCTTAAGACCGCCATCCAGGTGGACGGCGGCATCCGCATCGACAATGTCGGGCAGGCGCTGGATGCAGGCGCCAATGTGATCGTGTCGGGTTCCGCGGTATTTCGCGGGAACATCACGGCAAATGTGACGGAATTTCTGAAAAAATTGAGCTGACCCTATCATGCGGCCGCTTTCTCCTGCCGATAACCAAGTTGCAGAACTGGTTTTTTGCGGGAGGAGGCGGCCGGATGCAGTTGGGAGGAATTGGGGATCACCACAGTGCGCAAGCCCATCAGGTGACAAAGTGCCTGCACAGTCAGGAACACCATCTGGAGGGGGATATGAAGCTGTCCAGCCCCGGTCTGTCCCGGCAGAAGGTCATGCAGGCCCACCTGGCAGAACAGGACGACCAGACGCCGCTTTCTCTCATGGAAAGTCTGCGGCGGCTGCTGCAGAATATAAAGGGCGGCATCCGGGGCGTCTGGCAGGGAGGCGGTGCGGTTTCTGCGGGAGAGGCTGAGGGAAGGGGTGGTTCCTCCCAGGTGACGGCGCAGGAAAGCCAGGGCACGGGCGTCCCCGGAAACAAGCTGGAGGACAGGCTGCTTCACAATCCGTACTTTGCAGCAGTGGAGCCTCCAAAGACCCAAGGCAAGCCGATTCCCGTCCTGCAGAGCGCCAAAAGCAGGGTGAAGGCCGCAGCGGGCCGCCTGGCAGGGCATCTGCCCGGACAGTTTCTTCCCTTTCAAAAACAGGGTTCGTTCCAGGCCGGGAAGGAGGGCCGCAGGGAGGACCCAAGAAAGCGCAGCAGATACCGGGAAGACCAGATGGAGATCGACTGCATCCTGACGGACGAAAGTTATCTGCTGGACTCTTATGACAGAAAAGGCGAGTACAGCCAGCTGACCACCAGAAAATAAGGCGCAAACAAAGGATTGACAAAAAACGTCCCCTTATGTTACCCTGTGTTTTAGACAGAAAAACGCAGTGACGGGGAGAGTACACGTTAAGGGCGCTTTACAGAGAACATCCCGGGTGTCTTGGCAGGCAGGTGCACAGACACGATGGCTGAGAGGGATGGGGCGGGAAAGCGTGGAACATGGCCCCTGAGCAGCGCACCGAGCCATCCCGCAGGGAGGTAAGGCTGCGACAGGTTCCGCCTGTTATAGCGGATAGGGTTACTGACCCGACAAGGCCTCTCCCGTGAGGGCGGGGCGAAGAGAAGTGGTACCGCGGGTATACAGCCCGTCTTCTCGCACATATGCGCTGGACGCAGGTGCGGAAGACGGGCTTTTTTGTGCGGGAGACAGGAAAAGAAGCAAGAGCCGCTGAAGCGGCAGAATGAGAGGAAAAAATGCAAAACAAGGGACCCTATTATCTGACGACGGCCATCGCCTATACTTCCGGGAAGCCCCACATCGGAAACAACTATGAGATCATCCTGGCGGACAGCATCGCCCGGTTCAAGAGGAAAGAGGGATATGAAGTATTTTTCCAGACCGGCACCGACGAGCACGGGCAGAAGATCGAGATAAAAGCCCAGGAGGCCGGTGTGACGCCCAAGGAATTTGTGGACAGTGTGGCCGGTACGATCCGGGGGCTGTGCGATCTGGTGGACATTTCATATGACAAGTTCATCCGCACGACGGACGAGGACCATGAGCGCCAGGTGCAGAAAATTTTCAAACGCCTCTACAACCAGGGCGACATTTACAAAGGGGCCTATGAAGGGCTGTACTGTACGCCCTGCGAGTCCTTCTGGACGGAGTCCCAGCTGGTGGACGGCAAGTGCCCGGACTGCGGCAGGGAGGTGAAGCCCGCCAAGGAGGAGGCTTATTTCTTCCGCATGAGCAAATATGCAGACAGGCTCATCCGGCATATTAACGAGCACCCGGAGTTTATCCAGCCCGTCTCCCGCAAGAACGAGATGATGAATAATTTCCTGCTGCCGGGCCTGCAGGATCTGTGCGTGTCCAGAACGTCTTTCCGCTGGGGAATCCCCGTGGACTTTGACCCCGGCCATGTGGTCTATGTGTGGCTGGATGCGCTGACCAACTATATCACCGGCATCGGCTACGACGCCGACGGCGGCAGCACGGAGCAGTATAAGAAATTCTGGCCCGCGGATCTGCACCTGATCGGAAAGGACATTATCCGATTCCACACCATCTACTGGCCCATCTTTCTGATGGCGCTGGGGGAACCCCTGCCCAAGCAGGTGTTCGGCCATCCCTGGCTTTTGATGAACGGGGGGAAGATGAGCAAGTCCAAGGGCAATGTGATCTATGTGGACGATCTGGTAGACTTTTTCGGCGTGGACGCGGTGCGCTATTATGTGCTGCATGAAATGCCCTACGACAACGACGGGAACATCACCTGGGAACTGATCGCGGAACGCACCAATTCCGACCTGGCCAATGTGCTGGGCAATCTGGTGAACCGCACCGTCGCCATGAGCAACAAGTACTTTGGCGGCGTAGTGGCAGACAAGGGAGTGACGGAGGAGATCGACGAGGACTTAAAGAAGACGGTCTGCGGCGCGTACGGGAAAGTGGCGGAGCGCATGGAGACGCTGCGGGTGGCGGACGCCCTCACGGAAATCTTTGCCGTCTTCAAGCGCTGCAACAAATATATCGACGAGACACAGCCCTGGGTGCTGGGCAAGGATCCCGGCCAGGCAGACCGGCTTTCCACGGTGCTGTACAATCTGGTGGAAGGCATTCTCGTGGGCGCGTCCCTTCTGGAGCCCTTTATGCCCCGGACGGCGCAGCGCATTGCAGAACAGCTTAATACCTCCCTGCGGGATTTTGATCAACTGGATCAGTTCGGCCTTTACCCCAGCGGCAACAAGGTGACGGATCAGCCCCAGATCCTCTTTGCCCGGCTGGATCTCAAAGAAGTGGAGAAGCGGGAGGAGGAAATCGCCAAGGCGCAGCAGGCAGAGGCAGCGGCCAGCGCCCAGCCGCCAAAGGAGGAAGCGCCGGTTGTGGATATAGAGCCTAAGCCAGAGATCAGTTATGATGATTTTGCAAAGCTGCAGTTCCAGGTGGGGGAGATCATTGCCTGCCAGGCAGTGCCCAAATCCAAGAAGCTCTTGTGCAGCCAGGTAAAGGTCGGCAGCCAGATCAAGCAGATCGTCTCCGGCATCCGGGCGCATTACACGCCCGAGGAGATGGTGGGGAAAAAGGTAATGGTGCTAGTCAACCTAAAGCCTGCCACCCTGGCTGGCGTGGTATCCGAGGGGATGCTCTTGTGCGCGGAGGACGCGGAGGGGAATCTGGCGCTGGTGGCGCCGGAGAAGGAAATGCCCGCCGGAGCGGAGATCTGTTAGGCAAAAAGAAAACAATTTGTGAATTTTGCAAATAAGGTCTTAAAATTTTGGGCCAGATAAGGTATACTTCCTTATGAGACAATATGCCCGAGGGGCTTCCTACAACAAGGCGGTGAGGTAAACATGGTCAAGGAAGAATTTTATTATGATTCCCGGGATGGCGTCAGCAAGCTGCACGCGGTGCGGTATGTGCCGGAAGGCGATGAGGAAGTGCGGTGTGTGGTTCAGATCGTGCACGGCATGGCGGAGTATGTGGAGCGCTATGAAGCGTTTGCCGAGTATCTGACGGCCCGCGGTTATGTGGTGACCGGCGAGGATCATATGGGGCACGGCAAGAGCGTGGGGAAAGACGGAAAGTACGGCTATTTCTGCGAGCAGGATCCCGCCACGGTTCTGGTGCGGGATGTACACAGGCTCAAAAAAGCCACTCAGGCGCTGTACCCCAACGTGCCTTATGTGCTGCTGGGCCACAGTATGGGCTCTTTTATCGCACGCAATTATATGTTCCGTTACGGGACGGGGATCAGTGCCGCGGTCATCGTGGGGACGGGGATGATGCCCAAAAATGTGCTGAATATGGCAAAGTTTACGGCCTGTTTGCAAAAGCTTATTTTTGGCTCCAGACACGTCAGCGAGCTGTTGAACAAGCTGGCTTTTGGCAGTTACAACGCGGGGATCGAAACGCCCAGGACGGCTTTCGACTGGCTGACCAGGGATGAGGAGCAGGTGGACAGGTATCTGGCAGATCCGCTCTGCGGATTTACCTTTACGGTAAATGGCTTCTGCACTCTCTTTGAACTGATCCTGCGCCTGTACCGGGAGGAGAGCCTGGAGAGGATCCCCAAGGCGCTGCCCGTGCTGTTAGTATCCGGCGCGGCGGATCCGGTGGGGGACTACGGAAAAGGCGTCCGCAAGACTTATGATTCTCTTTGCGGCGCCGGGCTGGAGAATGTGCAGATGAAACTGTACCCGGGCGGAAGGCATGAGATCTTAAACGAGATCGACCGGGACGAGGTGTACGGGGATATTTATCAGTGGATAGAGGAGACGGTGCTGCATCAGGCAGGATCTGAGGAGTAATGGCAACAGGGATAAAATGCGCATCCTATGAGATCCGATGGGCCCGTGAGGACGAGTGGGCCCCCGCGATGAAAATGATCTGGCGGACCTTTCTGGAATACGATGGAAAGGACTACACGGAAGAAGGCGTCCGCAACTTTTTTGAATTTATCACCGATGACAGTCTCTACCGCTCCTTCTTAAAGGGGGACTACCAGATGATGGTGGCGCTGCAGGGAGGGGAGATGGTGGGAGCCGGCTCTTTGAGAAACTGTAACCACCTGTCCCTGCTGTTCGTGGACGGAGCCCATCATCGGAAAGGGGTGGGAAGCGCCATTTTAAACGGCCTTTGCGATTATCTGAGGGATGAGGCCGGAGAGCGCTATATGTCCCTGCGCGCGGCCCCCTATGCCGTAGAATTTTATAAAAAGCTGGGATTTCGCACGGTGCGGCCCGAGGAGGAATATGCCGGCATCCGGGTCACCACCATGGTCAAGGTATTTTAGGGTTTATCCTGGCGGAAAAGAGGGAATATGAAGCTGTTTGATTTGGACAGCCCATTGATGCAGGCATTGGGCAAAATGGCAGACCTGTTGTGGCTGAATGTGCTGACGATCGTCTGCTGCCTTCCCATCGTGACGGTGGGCGCTTCGCTGACGGCTCTTCACTATATGGCCCTGAAGATCGTCAGAAACGAGGAATGTTATGTCACCAGAAGCTACTTTAAGTCCTTTAAGGAGAATTTTAAGCAGGCGACGCTGATCTGGCTGTTGTTTTTGCTTCTGTTTGGTATTCTGGCGGGAGATTTTTACATCCTGCGCAATACGGACATCCAGCTGGGCCGTGTCCTGCGGATTGTGATCCCTGCGGCGGGTGTGCTGGCAGTGTTCACTTTCCTGTATGTGTTTCCCGTGCTGGCCAAGTTTGACAACACCACCTTCCTCACCGTCAAAAATGCGTTCCTAATGAGCATTATGCAGCTGCCCAAGACGCTTTTGATGATCGTGCTCTATGCGGCGCCGGTGCTTTTGATCATTTTTGCCTATCAGGCGGCGCCCCTGGGCATCCTGTTCGGGCTGTCTGTGCCTGCCTGGCTGTCTGCCAAGCTGTACAACAAGTTTTTCCAGAAGCTGGAGGATCAGATTCTGGCGGGAGAGGCCCCGAAGGAAGAAGAAGACGGGGAGGACGAACGGATCTTCCACGACCAGCCTATGGAAAACACGGAAGAGACGGGAAACAGCGGCGCTGAGTTGTAAATTTTGTCTAAGAAAGAACTGGTTTTTTAGGTAATGTGCCAGCAAAATGAGAAATTATATTTGATGGTAAGCAAATTTAACAATCGAGCCTAAAATATTTGTGTAATAGTGGTATGGCAGAAGCCCCATTTTTTCGCTATACTGTATGTGATTTAAGTACGAAGTCAACACATATTATCAAAGCGTAATGCGAAAGGAGTTTACTGATTATGGCTAGCTTGACTTTAACAAATGTCTGCAAGGTATATCCTAACGGCTTTGAAGCAGTGAAGGATTTCAACCTGGAGATCGCAGATCAGGAGTTCATTATCTTTGTAGGACCTTCCGGATGCGGTAAGTCTACCACGCTCCGTATGATCGCTGGTCTGGAAGATATCTCTTCCGGTGAGCTGAAGATCGGCGACAGAGTTGTAAACGACGTTGAGCCTAAGGACAGGGATATCGCCATGGTATTCCAGAACTACGCTCTGTATCCTCATATGTCCGTATATGACAATATGGCATTCGGTCTGAAGCTGAGAAAGGTTCCCAAGGATCAGATCGACAAGATGGTAAAAGAGGCTGCCAAGATTCTGGATCTGACTCCTCTCCTTGACCGTAAGCCCAAGGCTCTGTCCGGTGGTCAGAGACAGCGTGTGGCTATGGGCCGTGCAATCGTGCGTAACCCGAAGGTGTTCCTGATGGATGAGCCTCTGTCCAACCTGGACGCAAAGCTGCGTGTGCAGATGAGAATCGAGATCGCAAAGCTGCATCAGAGACTGGGCACCACCATCATCTACGTAACCCATGACCAGACCGAGGCTATGACCCTGGGAACCAGAATCGTCGTTATGAAAGACGGCGTAATCCAGCAGGTAGATACCCCTCAGAATCTGTATGAGAAGCCCGGCAACCTGTTTGTGGCAGGCTTCATGGGATCCCCTCAGATGAACTTCCTGGATGCAACCGTGAAGGTGAATGGCGATGTTGCCAGCCTGGAGATTGCTGGACACAGCATCCCGCTTCCCGCTGCAAAGTCCAAGAAGTTGATTGACGGCGGCTACAACGGAAAGGTAGTTACCTTTGGTATCCGTCCCGAGGACGTATATGACTCCCAGACGCTTACCAATGCTTCTCCGCAGAGCGTATTTGATTCTACCGTTAAGGTTTACGAGCTGCTCGGTGCAGAGGTTTATCTGTATTTTGATCTGGAGGAGTTCCCGATCACCGCAAGAATGGACGCTCGTACAACTGCAAGACCTGGCGATCCCATCAAGTTTGCATTTGATGTTGAGAAGATCCATGTATTCGACAAGGAGACCGAGCAGGTTATCACAAATTAGTAGATGTGATGCAAGGGGTGCTGGTAACAGCACCCCTTTTTATACGAGCAGAAAATTGAGACGTTTTCCCCACAAAAAAGAAAGGCCAGGTTATCGCTATGATTTCAAGCCAGATCATTCAGACCAGTATTGATGAATTGAAAGCTATCACCAAGGTGGAGTTGTGCGTATACGATCCTCCCGGAAGTGTGGTGGCGTCCACGATGGCGCAGCCGGAAATATCTGCGGAACTGATCAGCAGTTTTGCGTCTTCTCCCGCGGACAGCCAGGTGATCGGGGCCAATCATCTCCTGAAGATTCTGGATGAGGGGGAACTTTTGTATATCCTGGTGGCAAAGGGGAATGGGGAGGACGCCTATATGGTGGGCAAGATCGCGGTCTGCCAGCTCCAGAACCTTGCCGTTGCCTATAAGGAAAAATTTGATCGGAACAATTTTTTCCAGAACCTGTTGTTGGATAACCTGTTATTGGTGGACATCTATAACAGGGCAAAGAAACTGCACATTGAAGTCTCTGTGCCCAGGACGGTGTTTCTGGTGGAAACCAGGCTGGAAAAGGACGGCATTGTGACGGAATTGTTAAAGGGAATGTTTTCCACCCAGGCGGGCGATTACATCACGGCGGTGGACGAGAGCAGTGTCATTCTGGTCAAGGCATTGGATGCGAATACCAATTATGAAGATCTGATGGAAATCGCAGAGACGATCGTGGCCATGATGAACAGCGAGGCCATGCTGAATGTGCGGGTTTCCTTTGGAACGGTGGTGCAGGAGTTAAAGGATGTGTCCAAGTCTTATAAAGAGGCGAAGATGGCCCTGGACGTGGGGAAGATCTTTTACGCGGAAAAGAACGTGGCGGCTTACAGCACGCTGGGGATCGGGCGTCTGATCTACCAGCTTCCCGTGAATCTGTGCAGGCTGTTCATCGAGGAGATTTTCGGGGAGAATGTGCCAAGCGACTTGGACGAAGAGACCCTGACCACGATCAACAAGTTTTTTGAAAATAACCTGAATGTGTCAGAGACCTCCAGGCAGTTGTTTGTCCATCGGAATACGCTGGTTTACCGAATTGAGAAGCTTCAGCGGAGCACGGGACTGGACCTGCGCAATTTTGACGATGCGCTGACCTTTAAAATTGCCTTGATGGTAGTCAACTATATGAAGTATCTGGACAATCTGAACTATTGAGGAATGTTAAGACAACCCCCCGAATATACTGAAACTGTCAGAGCGGTATATCGGGGGTGTTTTTATGGCTTATCACAGAAAGATCCTGTATCTGGATTATTACGAAAATGGGGAAAGGGTGTCCGGCGGCGGATTTGTCAAGCTGGAGGCAAGGCAGGGAGAACTGCGGCTGGACATGACGGTAAGGGGGCTGCATACCACGGACTCCTTTGTGCGGGACGTGCTGCTGCAGGCCGGGGAAAAGGAGGTCACGCTGGGGCAGATTGCCCTGCAGGGGGGCTTCGGACGCTTTTCCTGTATCCGGCGGCTGGATGGGGAAAGCGGAGAACTGCTTTTTGCCGGGCAGGAGATGCAGGAACTGAAAATTCCCATTGGAGGCGCCAGGGAGATCCGCTGCGGCCTGGCGGAGAACAGATCCCGGTCGGCGGCAGCCCCAATGAGCGCCAAAGGGGAAGATCCTTTGGAGTCCCGCCGGGGAGCGGCACAGCTGACAGCGGCAGAGTCGGCAAGCGTTCCCTGGGAGAGCGGTTCGGGCGTCTGGAAGGTGTTAAAATCCCTGGATGAGGCGGAGGCAGGCCAGGCGGGTCAGGACGCCTTAAAGCAGGAGGAGACAAAAGAGCCGGGGGAAGGAGAAAGCCCGGAGACGGGAGAATCCTTCTGGGAAAGGACAGAGCCACGGGCAGGGAAAACGTTGGAAGAAATTAAAAGGCCGGGAGAAATTGAAAGGCCAGTAAAAACCACAAAACCAAAAGGAAATCCTGTATCGAAAGAACCTCTAGGACAGAAAGAACCGAAAACGGGAGAGGCGCAAGGGCAGGCGGCAGGAAAAAACAGGCAGCCTGTAAAACTGCGGGAGGACAAGTGGCAGCAGCTCTCCGCAATCTATCCGCACGTGCACCCTTTTGAGGATGAGCGGGAGTACCTTTCGATCCGCCCGGCAGATTTTGTGCTGTTTCCGGCCAGATATTATCAGGCGGTGAACAACAGCTTCCTGCTGCACGGGTATTACAATTATGAGCATCTGATCCTGGCCAGGATGGAACAGAGGGGAGAAGTACAGTATTATCTGGGGGTGCCGGGCAACTATTATGAACGGGAAAAACAGGTCGCCCTCATGTTTGGCTTTGAGAGTTTTGAAAGCGCTTCGGAGCCTGCCAAAACAGGAGATTTCGGGTACTATATGATGCGCACGCAGCTTTGAGGGCCTTAAAGGCCCTCCAGATCAAAGGGCGGAATAAAACACTCCTCTGCCGTGCCCGCATCCTGATAAAACCCCTGCTCGATGCCGATCCGCTCCGCGAAGGAGAGGATCTTTTGGTACTCTTCGTCTAAAAGGCGGCGATCCAGCGGGGGAGGAAGGCTGGCATCCCTGAGAGGCGTATATTGATTCATAATACTGACATATATGTCATTTCCGTACGTCTCATGGAGATAGCGCAGGATGCGCTTGGATTCGCCAAGATAACCCGGCAGTACAAGGTGGCGCACCAAAACGCCGCGCCGCATCATGCCAGAAGCTGTGTCGAACACTGGGCGGCCTGTCTGGCGGAACATTTCCGCTATGGCGGCGGTGGCTTTGGCAAAATAATCGGGCGCATTGGCACAGGCCGAGGCGGTTTCTGGAGCGCGGTATTTCAAGTCGGGCAGATAGATGTCCACCAGCCCTTCCAACAGTTTCAAGGAGCCGGCTTCCTCGTAGCCTCCCGTGTTGTAGACGACGGGGAGTCGCAGGCCCTGGCGCTTTGCCTGTTCCAGGCTGTAGGCGATCTGGGGAAGGAAGTGGCCGGCTGTGACCAGATTGAGGTTTGCCGCGCCCTTAGCCTGCAATTCCAGGAAAATTTCCGACAAACGCTCCAGGGAAAGGGTCTGGCCCTGTTCGCCGAAAGCGATGGAGCGGTTCTGGCAGTAAATGCACCGCAGGCTGCAGCCGGAAAAAAAGACCGCGCCGGATCCTGCGCTGCCGCTGATGCAGGGTTCTTCCCAGAAGTGGAGGGCAGCCCTGGCCGCCCGGACACAGTCCGTCTCGCCGCAGAAGCCCCTTTGGCCTGCCGAGCGGTTGGCGTGGCATTGCCTGGGACATAAGGTGCAGTCGCGCATCCATTGGTCGATTTGTTCTTTTGTCATGCTCATGGGAAACTCCTATTGCGGACAGATACAAAGGCCGCACACTCTGAGAGGACAAGACTCCACCCGGCTGCCTTGCGGCACATGAAAGGTTCCGCTTAGTGCTGCTTTGTTCCCAACCTGACACGGTTCGCGGATTCTCATTGCGCAAGACCGAATTTCAACATCACGCCTGCCTCAGAATGTACGGCTTTATCAGTGTATCGGTTTTGAGAAGATTTGTCAAGCGCCTGCCCAAAAAACAATGTCCTTTTGCGATGGATTGTGGTATACTGAGGAAAAACGCCGCCGCTTGCGGCAGAAAGAAAGGGAGAGTGAAACGAATGAATAACAACGCGCTTTACCAATTATCTTACGGGGTCTATGTAGTGAGTACCTGGGACAAGGGGCGTGGCACCGGGTGCATCGCAAACAGCGCCATGCAGATTACCTCGCAGCCCGCTACCATTGCAGTGAGCATCAACCATGACAACTACACGAACCAGTGCATTCAGGACACCGGCAAATTTGCCATTTCCATTCTGGGGGAACACTGCAACCCCGGCGTGATTGGAACGTTCGGGTTTAAGAGCGGCAGGGACAACAACAAATTTGACGAGGTGCAGCAGGCGGTGAAGGGCTTCCTGCCGGTTGTGGCAGATGCCTGCGGCTATATCGTATGCGAGGTCATTGACAAGATGGAGACTTCCACCCACACCGTTTTCCTTGGGAAAGTGCTGGATGCGGATGTGCTCAAGCAGGATGTGCCCATGACCTATGCGTACTACCACAATGTGATCAAAGGCAAAAGCCCGAAGAACGCGCCGACCTATATTGCAGAGTAAGAAAAAGGCGCTGGCAGGCGTAAGAGCTGGCCGCCGCCTGGAAGACTTTGCCACCCTGGCCTCAAAGGAAAAAGAAGAAAGGTGACCCTGACGAAAAATGGAACAGAGAAGAAACAGCCAGATGAAATATGGAGCGGCCGCCTGTATGGCGACGGTTCTATATGTGATTTTTTACAAATACTCATTGAATCTGCTGCAGGGCGGCATGAATGACCTGATCGAGCATACGCTGCACGCGGAGAATATTCATCTTGCCACCATTGGGGACTCCTGGCTGCAGAGGCCGTATTTGTTCTGGCACCTTACCGTGAAGGGACTCTCCAAGTTTTTTGGTATGCCCATAGATGCCGCATCTGCCTGTGCCAACGGGCTTTTTGCGGGATTTACAGGTCTGCTTGTGTTTTATCTGTTAGACAGGGTCGCGGAGAAGCTGACAGGAAGAGAGGCGGGAATATCGGCAGCGGTTGTTTCCGGCGTGCTGAGTTTTGTCATGCCCTTGTATGTGCCGTGGTTTAATACCTATCAATATGAAGGGCAGTTTTCGCCCAATCCTATTTTTAATCCGACCCACATGGCGGTGAAGCCCTTTGGGATTCTCTGCTTTATGCTGGCGGCGGATCTTATTCTGGCGTACAAGGGAGAAGAACGGCTGTTTTTTCCGGGAATACGGAGAGAGAAGTGGCTGTATGTCTGGTTTGCCTTTGCGCTGCTTCTCTCCGCATTTGCCAAGCCTGCGTTTATGTATATGCTGCTTCCGGCAGGGTTTGTGTATCTGTTGATCGATCTTGGGTTTGCCCTTTGGAAAAAGGATGGCAGCCACAAAAAGGTATGGGGGTGTATGTGGCGGATTGCCTGTGCCTCTATCCCTGCACTTTTGTATTTGCTGTCTGCGTATGTTGCGATTTCTCTCTGGGGCGGAACCAATGACGACGCCTCCGTGGCGGTTTATCCGTTTTTGACGGCCTGGCGCATCTATTCTCCGAACGTGGCCCGGTCTATCCGTCTGGCTATGGCATTTCCGATCTGGATGGTGCTCACGAATTTAAAATATTTTGGAAAGTCTGTGGAAGGGCGGTTTGCCCTGATCGCTTATCTGACAGGGACACTGGAATTTTCCTTTTTTGTGGAAACGGGGGAAAAGCTGACCCATTTGAATTTTGCCTGGCCCATGATGTCAGGGATGCTTTTATTATGGGTGGTCAGCGGCGCCAGACTGGCAGCTTTGACGGTGCGGCCTGCAGAGCATAAATGGGAGCCTGTCTTGGTCACGGTGGGGTGGATTTTGCTTGCCATCCACTTTTTCAGCGGGCTGTATTATATCAATCCGTATGCCTATCTTTTGTAAAAAGAGGATTGTACAGAACGATAAGAGGATAAAGTCATGACAGAAGGACAGACACAAAAGGAAAATCAGGTAAAATATGCAGTGGCCGCATTTATGGCTGTGATGATCTATGTGATCATTTATCGGTATACGCTGAACCAGCTGCGCCCGGATGAAATTAACGACTTGGTGGAGCATACCTGGCACGCAGAGGACATATATCTGGACCGGCTCTGGACCGCCTGGCTGAAACGGCCCTACCTGTTCTGGCATTTGTGTGTAAAGAGCTGTATCAAGTTTTTGGGAATGCCTGTGGCGGATGCCGCTGCCTGCACCCATAGTTTCCTGGCCGGGCTTACCTGTCTGGTCACGTTCTACCTGCTGGATCGGGCAGGCCAGAGGATTTCGGGGAAAAACGTTGGCGTACCGGCTGCTTTGGCGGCGGGCGCTCTTGGATTCGCGATGGCCCTATATGTTCCGTGGTTTAATATCTATCAGCACGAAGGGCAGTTTTCCATAAATCCTATCTTTAACCCAACCCATATGGCGGTGAAACCCTTTGGGCTTCTCTGCTTTATGGTGGCGGTAGATCTCATTTTGGTGTACAAGGGGGAAAAACAATTGTTTTTCCCGGGGATCCGAAAGGCAAAGCAGTTGTACTTCCTGTTTTCCGGGCTGCTGCTTTTTTCTGCGTTTGCCAAGCCCACGTTTATGTATATGCTGCTTCCCGCAGGAGCGGTATATCTGTTGATTGATCTGGGGATTGCGCTCTGGAAGAGGGACGGCAGCTATCAAAAGGTGTGGGGCTTTTTTTGGCGGATTGCCTGTGCTTCGGCACCTGCGATTTTTTATCTCATGTTTGAATATGCGGCGTTTTATTTATGGGGGGGAACTAATGAAGATGCTTCGATCGCCATCTATCCGTTTTTGACGGCCTGGCGCATCTATTCCCCGAACGTGGCCCGGTCTATCCGGCTGGCTATGGCATTTCCGATCTGGATGGTGCTCACGAATTTAAAATATTTTGGAAAGTCTGTGGAAGGACGGCTCTCCCTTGTGGCTTATCTGACAGGGGCGCTGGAATTTTCCTTTTTCGTGGAAACGGGGGAAAAGCTGACCCATCTGAATTTTGCCTGGCCCATGATGTCCGGAATGCTGCTTTTATGGGTGGTCAGCGGCGCCAGACTGGTAGCTTTGACGGGGCGGCCGGCGGAGCATAAATGGGAGCCGGCCCTGGTTATGGTGGGGTGGATTTTGCTCGCCATCCACTTTTTCAGCGGGCTGTATTATATCAATCCGTATGCCTATCTTTTGTAAGATCTGTTCCCCGGCCTCAAAACTCCGATGGAGCCTGGCGGCCGGCTTCCTTCTGGGCACGGTTGCGCTGCCGCAGTTCCGTGAAGAATCGCTTTAAGAGATCGCTGCATTCCTGCTCCAGCACACCCCGGGTCACTGCCGCCTGATGGTTGAACTGGGGCATTTCCAGAATGTTTAAGATGGATCCCCCGCAGCCTGCCTTTGGGTTCATGCAGCCGATGACGACCTCCGGTATCCTGGCCTGGATAATGGCGCCGGAACACATCTGGCAGGGCTCCAGGGTCACATAGAGGGTGCACTCCTCCAGCCGCCAGTCCCCGATTTTTCTGCTGGCCTTGTTGATGGCGGTAAGCTCCGCGTGGGCCAGCGTATTTTTATCCGTGTTGCGGCGGTTATAGCCCCGGCCGATGATCTTTCCCTGGCAGACGATGACGCAGCCGATGGGCACTTCTCCCAGGGCATAGGCTTTCCCGGCCTGTTTTAGGGCCTCTTTCATGTACTTTTCCTGAATGTTTTTGACTGCTGTCATAAGCTGCCTCGCCGAAAATTTTTTCTCTGAAGGTTCTGGGCTGTGCGCTGGGTCAGCCACTTCATTTTACCACACCCCGGGGCAGGGCACAACGGGCGCGGTTGACTTTTTCCCCGTTTCCATATATCATTACCGTATACGGCGAAGATGCGGTTTCAGGGCGCGTGCAGCCTGTCGCGCACCTGTAAGCCGATCACGTCATGGCGCGGCAAAGCGGCGCGGAAACGGAGCGGAAATGGTTTCGATCAAAGAGGTTGCAAAAAAAGCGGGGGTGGCGATTTCCACGGTTTCCAAAGTCTTGAATGATTACCCCAATGTCAGCGCTGCCACAAAGGAAAAAGTCAACGCCGCGATACGGGAGCTGAATTATATCCCAAACTCCATTGCGGCGGCCCTCTCTTCCAAGCAGTATGGCCGGATTGCGTTGATTCTGGATCCCAAGCGCCAGACCCAGGCCATTGACCAGATTTTTATGCAGTATCTGATGGGGGCCCTGGACAAGGCCAAAGAGCTGAACGTAGAGGTGGAGACGATCTTTACTTCGATGATTGCAGGGATGTCGGTGGAGGAGATCACAGGCTATTTTGTCTCCAAAAGCATCGTGGGCGTGGTCATCTACGGGCTCTCCAAGGAAGATAAGGTGCTGCAGCGGCTCATCGCCGGGCAGGGGTTTTCGTTTGTGGTGGTGGACGCCCCCATTGTAAACCCACGGACTACTGCCATCGGCATTGACCACGAACAGGCTCAGTATGACGTGGCGAAAAAAACGGTGCTGGACGACGGGTGCAGGCGCGTGCTCTATATCGCAGGCCGCAGGGACGGGTACGTAACGGAGCAACGACTGAAAGGGATGAAGCGCCTGGTGGAGGATCTGGGGCTCACCATGCTGGTACGGCACGGGGAGTTCAGCGAGAAAACCGCCCGGGAGATTGCGTTTCAGTATGCAAAGAATAAAGATGTGGTGGTGTGCGCTTCCGACCTGATGGCCATCGGGGCCATGAACGCGCTGACCGAGATGGATATTTTCAGGCCGGTATGCGGCTTCGACGGCATTACGCTGATGGGGTATGTGGGGAAGCAGATGAACACCATCCGTCAGGATTTTTACAGTATTTCCAGCCAGGCGATCCAGGAGGTCAAATACCTGATCGACGGGCAGGCGGGCCGTCAGGTGAGGATGCCGTACAGTATTGTGAAAATGCACTATAAAGATATTATCTGTTAGGTAAAATCGCCAAAGTTGCAATTGCACATTGCGGAAAACGTTTTCCTGTGCTATCCTAAAGAGGTGAGGGGACAGATTTTGGCTGGAAATGCCGGAAAACTATTGCCGTTTTGAGGGAAACGGCAGCCGTATGAGAGGCAGAATGGGAGGAAAATATGAATTTGGAACAGCAGTTGGAACAGCTTGCAAAAGAAAGGCATGGGAAAAAGATCAAATCCTGCACGGACGCCCAGCTTTATGACTGCGTGCTGCAGCTGACCAAGGATCAGATGGCGCAGAAGACGATCATCGGCGGAAAGAAGAAGGTATATTATATTTCGATGGAGTTTCTGATCGGGAAGCTCTTGTCCAACAACCTGATCAATCTGGGAATTTACGACGAATTGTCCGATATTCTGGAAAAGCACGGCAGGCATCTGTCGGATATCGAGGAAGCGGAGCCGGAGCCTTCCCTGGGCAACGGGGGGTTAGGCCGTCTGGCGGCGTGCTTTTTGGATTCCATTGCCACGCTGGGGCTGCCCGGAGACGGCATTGGCTTAAACTATCACTACGGCCTGTTCCGGCAGGTGTTTCAGGACAGGCTGCAGAAAGCGGAAAAGAACGACTGGATCCAGAAAAATTCCTGGCTCACGAATACCGGGATCTCTTTTGACGTGTGCTTCGGGGACAGAAAAGTGACATCCATACTTTATGACATTGATGTCATCGGCTATCAGAGGGGGCGCAACAAGCTGCACCTGTTCGACGTGGTGTCTGTGGACGAGAGCCTGGTAAAATCCGGCATCCAATTTGACAAGAGCCAGATCGAGAAGAACCTGACCCTGTTCTTATACCCCGATGATTCCGACGAGGCAGGCAATCTGCTGCGCATCTATCAGGAGTATTTCATGGTCAGCAACGGCGCGCAGCTCATCATCAAGGAGCTGAAGGAGAGAGGCTGCGACCTGTATCATATGGACGAGTACGCCGTCATCCAGATCAACGACACCCACCCCACCATGGTGATCCCGGAGCTGATCCGGATCCTGACCTGGGAGGAGGGCTTTACCATGGAGGACGCCGTAAACGTGGTGAGCAGAACCTGCGCATACACCAACCATACCATCTTGGCGGAAGCTTTGGAGAAATGGCCTTTGGCTTATATCGAGAAGGTGGTGCCCCAGCTGGTGCCCATCATCAAGGAGCTGAGCGCCCGGGTGGCAAAGAAATACACCGACCCCAGAGTGCAGATCATCGACAAAGACAAGAGAGTGCATATGGCCCACATCGATATCCATTACGGTTTCAGCGTAAACGGCGTCGCCGCGATCCACACGGATATCCTGAAAAATACGGAGCTGCACCATTTTTACGAGATCTACCCGGAGAAATTCAACAACAAGACCAACGGCATCACGTTCCGCAGATGGCTGTTGTCCTGCAACAGAGAGCTGGCCTCTTTCCTGACGGACACCATCGGGGACGGCTACAAGACGGATGCCGCCGAACTGGAAAAGCTGCTGGAAAAGAAGGACGACGGGAGGGTGCTGGACGCCATCGAGGGCATCAAGCGGCAGAAAAAGGAAGCGCTGGCAGCTTATATCAAGAAGCGGGAAGGCATTGCCTTAAACCCGGACTCCATCTTTGACATTCAGGTAAAGCGGCTTCATGAGTACAAGCGGCAGCAGATGAACGCCCTTTATATCATCCACAAATATCTGGAGATCAAAGCAGGCAAGCTCCCGGCCAGGCCGATGACCTTTATTTTCGGCGCAAAGGCGGCTCCCGCTTATGTGATCGCCCAGGATATCATCCACCTGCTTCTGGTGCTGGAAGAGATCGTCAACAAGGATCCCAAGGTAAGCCCTTATATGAAGGTGGTCATGGTGGAGAACTACAACGTCAGCTACGCAGAGAAGCTGATCCCCGCCTGCGATGTGTCAGAGCAGATTTCCCTGGCTTCCAAGGAGGCTTCCGGCACGGGCAACATGAAGTTCATGTTAAACGGCGCCGTGACTTTGGGAACCAGCGACGGGGCCAACGTAGAAATCCATGAGCTGGTGGGAGACGACAACATCTATATCTTTGGCGAAAAGAGCGACGCTGTCATCGGACACTACGCAAAAGCGGACTATGTCTCCCGGGAGTACTATGAAAAGAGCCCTGTCATCAAAGAGGCAGTGGACTTTATCGTGGGTAAACAGGCCATGAAGGTGGGCCATAAGGAGAACCTGGAGCGGCTGTACCATGAACTGCTCAACAAAGACTGGTTTATGACCCTGCTGGATCTGGAAGACTACATTGCCGTGAAAGACAAGATGTTTGCGGACTATGAGGACAGGGAAAAGTGGAAGCGCATGATGTTAGTCAACATTGCAAAAGCGGGCTTTTTCTCCTCCGACAGAACCATCGCAGAGTACAACAGGGATATTTGGCACTGCGGCTGACGGCATAAGAGGAAATGGAGGTTAGTATGAGACAGTGTGGCGTATTGCTGCCGGTAGCAAGTCTGCCGTCGGCCTATGGGATCGGCTGTTTCTCAAAGGAAGCGTATGAATTTGTAGACAGGCTGAAGGCCGCGGGGCAGTCCTACTGGCAGATTCTGCCCCTGGGCCCCACCAGCTATGGGGATTCCCCCTATCAGTCCTTTTCCACGTTTGCCGGAAACCCGTATTTCATTGACCCGGAGGATCTGGTGGAAAGAGGGTTTCTGACGAAAGCGGACTGCGACAGTTACGATTTTGGAGACGACCCGCTCTACATTGATTACGCAAAGATATACGAGAGCCGGTTTCTGCTGCTGCGCAAGGCGTGGAAAAACAGCAGAATTGCGCAGGATAAGGGCTTCCAGGACTTTGTGAAGGAAAACAGCCACTGGCTGGACGATTACGCGCTGTATATGGCGGTGAAAGCTTCCTTTGACAATGTGTGCTGGGTACAGTGGGAGGAGGATATCAAAACCCGCAGGCCCAGTGCATTGAAGGCGTATCGGGAAAAATTTGCCGAGGAGATCCAGTTTTACCAGTTCCAGCAGTACCTGTTCCGGGTACAGTGGGAAAAGCTGAAGGCCTACGCCAACAGCCAGGGGATCAGGATCATTGGCGACATTCCCATCTATGTGGCCTTTGACAGTTCGGACGCCTGGGCCAACCCGGAATTGTTCCAGTTTGACGAGGACTGCAATCCCACGGCAGTGGCGGGGTGCCCGCCGGACGCCTTTTCTGTCACGGGGCAGCTTTGGGGGAACCCGCTGTATAACTGGGCGTACCATAAGGAGACGGGATACCAGTGGTGGATCAAGCGGCTGGCGGCCTGCTACCAGATGTATGACGTGGTGCGCATCGACCATTTCCGGGCGTTTGACGCCTATTATTCCATCCCCGCAGACGCGGATACCGCCGAGCACGGCCAGTGGATGCCGGGGCCCGGGTACGAATTGTTCGACGCGATGAAAAAGGAACTGGGGAAGAAGCAGGTCATTGCGGAGGATCTGGGCTTTTTGACCCCTTCTGTCTTAAAGCTGTTAAAAAAGACCGGGTATCCCGGCATGAAGGTGCTGCAGTTTGCCTTTGACTCCCGGGAGGAGAGCGATTACCTGCCCCACAATTATCCGCACAACTGTGTGGTCTATACGGGAACCCACGACAACGATACGGTGGTTGGCTGGTATCAGACGCTGGGGAAGCGGGATAAAAAATTCTGCAACGCTTACTTAAATTACAGACGAAACGCCAGAGAGCCGCTGCACTGGGCTTTGATCCGGGCCGCCCTCTCCAGCGTGGCGGACCTGGCAGTGATCCCCATGCAGGATTATCTGGGACTGGGCTCCGAGGCCAGGATCAACACGCCTTCCACAGTGGGCCAGAACTGGAAATGGCGGATGGAAGCGGGGGCATTTACAGAGGAGCTTGCGGCGAAGATGAGAGAATACGCCGCGCTCTACGGCAGGGCGGAAAGGCAGTCTGCCGCCGGAAAATAAAGAAAACGAAGGGAAGGCCATGGCAGATCTCTGCCGGGGCCTTTCTGCCGATTGGGCCAAAAGCTATGGACAATGTCTGGATCGGGGTGTAAAATAATATCACTGCGCTCCGGGCGGCCGGAGAAACTTTTCTGCGGAGGCGAAACGGTTCATGAATCGGAAGGGGAAATATTTCGGGGATAAGGCTTTTTATAAGATGGCGCTGACGGTGGCGGTGCCCATTATGATCCAGAACGGCATTACCAATTTTGTGGGCCTTCTGGACAATATCATGGTAGGTCTGGTGGGCACGGAACAGATGTCGGGGATCGCCATCGTCAACCAGCTGCTTTTGGTGTTCAACCTGGCTGTTTTCGGCGCGATTTCCGGCGTGGGCATTTTCGGGGCACAGTTTTATGGCTGCGGGGATCAGGAAGGAGTCCGTCAGACCTTCCGGTTTAAGCTGTATGTGGGCGCGGGAATCCTGTTTCTCGGGATTCTGGCGCTGTTTACCGGGGGAGAGAGGCTGATCCTTCTGTATCTCCACGGGGAGGGAAACGGGCCGGCGCTGCAGGCCACTCTTGGATACGGAAAGCAGTACCTTTGGGTCATGCTTTTTGGCCTGGCCCCCTTTGCGGTGGAAGAAATCTACGCCAGCACGCTCCGGGAATGCGGGGAGACAAAAGTGCCCATGGTGGCGGGAGCGGTGGCGGTAGTGGTAAACCTGGCGCTGAACTATGTCCTGATTTTCGGGAAATTGGGCTTTCCGGCGCTGGGCGTCGTGGGAGCGGCGCTGGCCACGGTCATCTCCCGGTATGTGCAGGCCGTTGTGGTGATTGCCTGGACGCACACCCATACCCGGCGGATGCCGTTTATCGTGGGCGCTTATAGACAATGGAAGGTATCGGGTCACCTTGCGGCCAATATTGTGAAAAAAGGCACGCCTCTTTTGTGCAATGAGATCCTCTGGGCGGCGGGCATGGCTCTTTTGAACCAGTGCTATTCCCTGCGGGGTCTGGATGCGGTGGCGGCCATCAATATTTCCAGCACGATCTCGAACCTGTTCAACGTGGTCTTCATCGCCATGGGAAGCTGTATCGCGATTCTCGTCGGACAGCTTCTGGGGGCGGGGAAGATGGAGGAGGCCCAGGATACGGCCCGGAAGCTGATCGTCTTTTCCGTGCTGTCCTGCGTGGTGCTGGGAAGCCTGCTGTTTGCGGTGGCGCCCCTGTTCCCGCAGCATTACAACACCTCGCCCCGGGTCAAGGAACTGGCGGCCCAGCTGCTCAGGGTGGCAGCGGGATGTATGCCGCTGTATGCCTTCCTGCACGCAGCTTACTTTACCCTGCGCTCCGGGGGCAAGACGCTGATTACCTTTTTCTTTGACAGCGTGTACCTCTGGTGCGTGAATATCCCGCTGGCGTATGTGCTCAGCCGTTTTACAGGGCTTCCCATTCTTCCCCTGTATCTGTGCTGCCAGCTGAGCGACTGCATCAAATGTACCATCGGCTTTGTCCTGGTGCGCCGGGGCGTATGGCTGAACAACATCATAAAGGCAGAGCAGTGAACACTGCAAACTGGAACAGAAAGGAGAACAGACGATGATCAAAGGCTTTAAGATGAAACTTTATCCCGGGCAAGAGGAGGAGTACGAAAAGCGCCACAACGAACTCTGGCCCGAGATGCAGGACATGATCCACGAGCACGGGGGGAAGAACTACACCATCTTCCTGGACAGGGAGACGCTCACCCTCTTCGGCTATATTGAGATCGAGGACGAGGCGCTGTGGGCAAAGGGGGCAGACACCGCCATCAACCGGAAGTGGTGGGATTTCATGGCGGATATCATGGAGACCAATCCCGACAACAGCCCCGTCAGCGTCGATCTCAAGAACGTGTTCCATCTAGACTGATACAAGTGTCATTTTACATCGTTTCCACTTTCCCTGCCCTGGAGGAAGTCCGCACAGTTCTGCAGGGTGGTGGAAGCGATGGCAGACAGCGCTTCCCTTGTGAAAAATCCCTGATGGGAAGTGATCATCACATTGGGGAAAGAGAGGAGCCTGGCGGTGGTGGAGTGCTCCAGAATCTCGTCGGAGCGGTCTTCAAACACGTTTCCCGCCTCCTCCTCGTACACATCCAGCCCCACTCCGGCAAATTTGTGCATCCGGATGCCCTCGATCAGATCTTCCGTTTTCACCAGGGCGCCCCGGGAGGTGTTCACCAGAATGACGCCGTCCTTCATCTGGCGGATGGTGTCCAGCTGGACGAGGTGATAGGTGTCGTCTGTCAGCGGGCAGTGGAGAGAAATGACATCACTGTCGGAAAGAAGCTTTTCCAGAGGGATGTATTCTACAAACTCTGCTAAGGTGTCGTTTGGAACGACGTCGTAAGCGATGACCCTCATGCCGAAGCCACGGCAGATACGGCACATGGCGGCCCCGATCTTCCCGGTGCCAATGATGCCGGCCGTCTTTTCATAAAAGTTAAACCCCATCAGGCCGTTCAGGCTGAAATCGTTCTCACGCACTTTGTTGTAAGCCTTGTACAGTTTCCGGTTGCAGGAAAGGGCCAGGGCAATGGCGTGTTCCGCCACCGCCTCCGGGGAGTAGCCGGGCACACGCATGACGCGGATGTCATATTCTGCCGCCGCTTCCAGATCCACATTGTTAAAGCCGGCGCAGCGCAGCAGCAGAAGCCGGATTCCTCTTTCGGAGAGAAGCCGTAAGGTAAGGCGTCCTGCGTCGGAGCTGACGAAGGCGCAGACCGCGTCAAACCCTTCCGCCAGAGCGGCAGTGCGGGGCTCTAAGTCGGACTTGATATATTCGATTTCCACATCCGGAAACTCTCTTTGGGTGGCTGTGAAAGATTCCACATCGTAGTTTTTGGCATCATAGAACAATAGTTTCATAAGCGCTCCTGTCCTGCCCGCATGGGGCCAGTTTTTTTGTTCAGTTTATCCCGATATCAGGAAGATCATGCACGGAAAGGACAAAATGCGGCCAAACAGCTGCTGACGGTTGCTTTTTTGACAGATCGTTGTTAAAATGGAGGCGGTGCGAAGGCGCACAAGAGCCAAGGAGGCAGTGCCCGGGGCGCACAAGGAGATATAAGATTGAAAATTAAAATTTTCAATCGCGAGATTTGTGTCCGCGCGCTGCTTGACACAAACTCGTTATGCGCAAAGAGCAGCGCGGAAATGAGGTATAAGAATGCTGAAGGAAAAAGGATTTTACAGAGGGATCGACTTAGGCGGCTGGCTTTCACAGTGCGATTACAGCCAGGAGAGGCTGGATCATTTCATCACGGAGCCGGACTTTGCAAAGATCGCATCCTGGGGGCTGGATCATGTGCGGATCCCCGTGGACTATAACATTTTTGAAACGGAAGAAGGGGAATATCTGGAAGAAGGCTTTGAACGGCTTGGGAGGGCCCTCGCCTGGGCGAAAAAGTACGGCCTGAAGGCGGTGGTAGACCTGCACAAGACCGCAGGCTTTTCCTTTGACGCAGGGGAAGCGGAGAGCGGGTTTTTTGAGAGCGAGGCCTGTCAGCAGCGCTTTTACAGGCTCTGGGAGGAGCTGGCGAAACGGTTTGGCCGGGAGAGTGACTGGGTGGCCTTTGAACTCTTAAACGAGGTGACCGAAAAGCACTTTATCGACGCCTGGAACCGGATTTCCCATGAGTGTATCCGCAGGATCAGGGCTTATGCGCCGGATGTGCTGATTCTGGTGGGAAGCTATTGGAACAACAGCCCGGAGGCGGTGGCGGATCTGGCGGCGCCCTATGACGATCGGGTGCTCTACAATTTCCACTGTTACTCCCCGCTCTATTTCACCCACCAGGGGGCTTACTGGACGGATGAGATCGATTCGGAGGCCAGATACCGCTTTGAAGAGTGCGGGGAGATCACCCCGGCCTACTTTGAAAAGCTCTTTGCGCCCGCGCTGGAGCAGGCAAAAAAATACGGCGTGGAGCTCTACTGCGGGGAATACGGCGTGATTGACCAGGCTGAGCCCGAGGACGCCCTCAGGTGGTTTCAGACGATCCACAGCGTCTTTGAAAAGTACCAGATCTCCCGGGCGGCGTGGAGCTACAGGGAGATGGATTTCGGCATCTTAGACAGCCGCATGGATGGGGTGCGGGAAGAACTGCTGCAATATCTGTGAGAAAAGAAAGAGGCGCCCTCTCCGGAACATCCCGGAGAGGGCGTCTTTTTTCCCGGCGAAAGCCCTGGGGGCCAGCCGGATCTTATCCCATGGTCACGACCACGTTGTATTCTGTCTTTCCCTTCTCATAGGGGATCACGTTTCCTTCCACAGCCTTGCCGTCTACGGTCATGGAGACTACACCCTTGGACACGCCAGCCGGGTTGTTGACCTGGATGTGGTAAGTGCCCTCCCGGAATTTCCGGGTGAGGGTGAAATCACCGAATCCTTCCGGCACGCAGGGGTCGATAGACAGGCCCTGATGGGTGGGGTAAAGCCCTAAAATATACTGGGAGACGTTCACAAACGTCCAGGCAGCCGTTCCCGTCAGCCAGCTGTTTTTCGCCTCGCCGTGGAACTTGGCGTCCCGTCCGGCTACCATCTGGGAGTACACATAGGGCTCCGTGCGGTGGATCTCGCTGAATTCTTCCACATAGGCGGGACAGGTCTTCCGATAGATTTCAAAGGCCCTGTCACCCCGGCCCAGCACTGTCTCCGCGATGGACACCCAGGGATTGTTATGGCAGAAGATACCGGCATTTTCCTTGTATCCGGGGGGATAGGAGGAAACCTCGCCCAGCTCCAGATGATACTCGGTGTAGGCGGGCTGTAAGATCATCACGCCGTACTCCGTGTCCAGGCGCTCCTTGACGGAGTCCAGGGCCTTTTCTGCCAGCCCTTCCTTCACGCCGACCCCGGCAAGCACGCAGAAGCCCTGGGGCTCAATGTAGATCTGGCCCTCTTTGCATTCCCTGGAACCCACCTTGTGGCTGTATGCGTCGTAAGCCCTTAAGAACCAGTCGCCATCCCAGCCGTGGGCAAGGATTGCGTCATACATGGCCTGTACCTCTTTCCGGGCCCGGGCTGCCTCTGCGCCGTCTCCCATCAGTTCGCAGAGCTGCGCGTACTCTTCGCCGTACTTGACAAACATCCCCGCAATGAATACGGACTCTGCCACCGGGCCTTCGCTGGGGCCGAAGGTCTGGAAGGATTCGCCGGGATGAGCGGAAAAGCAGTTTAAGTTCAGGCAGTCGTTCCAGTCGGCGCGGCCGATGAGGGGCAGGCTGTGGGGGCCCTTATGGGTCACCGTATAGTCGAAGGAGCGCTTTAAGTGATCCATCAGAGGAGTCGCCACGCTCATATCGTTGTCAAAGGGAACCATTTCCGTCAGAATGGAGGTATCCCCGGTCTCCCGGACATAAGCGCTGGTGCCTGCAATCAGCCACAGGGGATCGTCGTTGAACCCGCTGCCGATGTCGGAATTTCCCTTTTTGGTCAGGGGCTGGTACTGATGGTAGGCGCTGCCGTCCTGGAACTGGGTGGACGCAATGTCGATGATGCGCTCTCTGGCCCTGTCGGGGATTAAGTGCACGAAGCCCAAAAGATCCTGGCAGGAATCCCGAAAGCCCATGCCTCTGCCGATGCCCGACTCGTAGTAGGAAGCGGAGCGGGACATATTGAAGGTGATCATGCACTGATACTGGTTCCAGATATTGACCATCCGGTTCACTTTCTCGTTGGAGGAAGCAACCGTGTATTTGGCAAGCAGCCCTTCCCAGTACTCTTTGAGGTCTGCAAAGGCCCGGTCTACGCTGTCCTCCGTCTGATATTTCTCAAGCAGGGCATAGGCCCGCTTTTTGTTGATCACGCCGTGGGACTCCCACTTCTCCTCCTCCGGATTTTCGATGTAAGCCAGGACGAACACATAAGTCCTGCTCTCCCCGGGGGCAAGCGTCAGATCCAACTGATGGGCCGCGATGGGAGACCAGCCGCTGGCCATGGAATTGCCGCAGGCGCCCTTCTCTACGGCCACAGGCTTGTCGGCGCCTCTGTAAGCGCCCAGGAACTCATCCCTGCTGGTGTCAAATCCGGCCACGGGCGCGTTGACGGAGTAAACGGCGTAATGGTTGCGCCGCTCCCTGTACTCTGTCTTGTGGAAAATAGCGGAACCTGCCACCTCTACTTCGCCGGTGCTTAAGTTGCGCTGGAAGTTCTTCATATCGTCGTCCGCATTCCAGAGACACCACTCCACATAGGAAAATACGGAAAGGGTCTTCGGGGACTGGGAACGGTTGACGAGGGTCAGCTTCGAGAGCTCGCAGCTGTCCTCCATGGGGACAAAGGCAAGCAGGGAAGCCTCCACGCCGTCTTTGGAGGAGGTAAAGCGGCTGTAGCCCAAGCCATGGCGGCATTCATAGCTGTCCAGCTCCGTCTTTGTGGGCTGCCAGCCGGGATTCCACACGGTATCCCCGTCCTTGATGTAGAAATATTTGCCGTTGGTATCCCAGGGGACGTCGTTGTAGCGGTACCGGGTCATCCGAAGCAGCTTTGCATCCTTATAGAAGGAATAGCCGCCGCAGGTATTGGAAATCAAGCTGAAAAAGCCATTGCACCCCAGATAGTTGATCCAGGGGAGGGGCGTCCGGGGCGTGGTAATCACATACTCCTTGCCGGCGTCGTCAAAGTAACCGAATTTCATAGTTATTCTCCATTTCTGCGCTGCTTTGTGGTGTGGGGCGGGTTTGCGGCAGGCAACGCGCAGACACAAAACCCGGGATTGGAAATGCTGTTTTCCTGACTGGTGCTTTTTTCACGTCTCTGATACTTGAAGGTGACGTCCTGCTGCGCCGCCGTCCTGGGGACGTCCGGCTCCCACCCGCCCGGCAATTTCTGGAAACGGGTGATACGGCAGAATGGCGAAAACGATTGAGGGATTTTTCGGTTCTTTCAATTACAATTGGGATTATACTTGATTTAGCTTGGAAATGCAACAAAAATCGCAGAAATCAAGCGATTTTCTGCAAAGCGGGAAGGACCGTGGCAAAGGGGCCAGGGAGCGCTCTGAAACGCCGACGGGGGCGATAAAACGGCGTTTCGAAGGTCGGGGAAGCGGTGTTTGCGAAAAATGTAAAAAAACGCAGGCACTCTTATACAAAAATACCATCTGGAAAATGGTAATAGTACACAAAACTTACAAAAAAACAAATAATGTTGTTGCAAATCTGTAAAAGTTGTTGTATAGTGAAAACACGAAAACGATTAAGTGGACAAAAGAAGATGTACCGATACATGATACAGTCTGAACCTTAACAACCGGGAGGAATCACCATGGCATCGCTGAAAGATATTTCCAGGGTTTGCGGGGTATCGGTCGCAACGGTCAGCAAAGCGCTGAACGGCTATGCGGATGTCGGCGAGGAGACCAGGGCGCAGATCAAGCGGACGGCCAAGGAAATGGGGTATCTTCCGAATTTTTCCGCCAGGGCCTTAAAGACCAACCGCACCCATGACATCGGCGTGCTGTTCGTAGACGAAGCCATGAGCGGCCTGACCCACGATTATTTTTCCAGTGTGCTGGACAGCTTCAAGCGGACGGCAGAGCAGCGCGGCTACGATATCACGTTCATCAACGGCTGCAAGGAACGGCCCGGCCGGATGTCTTATCTGGAGCACAGCCGCTACAGAGGGTTTGACGGGGTAGTGCTGGCGTGTATCGACTTTGACGACCCGGAGGTATCGGAGCTCTTAAAGAGCGATATCCCGGTGGTGACTGTGGACTATCTGTACAACAACCGTATGGCTGTGATATCCGACAATGTGAAAGGGATGCGGGAGCTTCTCCTCTATATCCACAGCAGGGGGCACCGCCGGATCGCCTATATCCACGGCGCGGACTCCGCGGTGACCAGGAGCCGCCTCTCCAGCTTTTATCGGACGGCGGAGGAGCTTGGCCTGGAGATACCTGACCAGTACATACTGGAGGCGGCATACCGGGACACCGAGGCTGCCCAAGCGGCCACGGGACGGCTGTTAGACCTGCCCGTACCGCCCACCTGTATCCTGTATCCGGACGATTTCGCCGCCTTTGGCGGGTTCAACGCCATCCGGGAGCGGGGGCTTAGCATCCCCGGCGATATCTCCGTGGCTGGCTACGACGGCATCCCGGCGGCTATCTGGCTGGAACCCCGGCTGACCACTGTGAGGCAGGATACGGAGAAGATCGGACGGGCATCAGCCCGCAAGCTGATCGACCTGATCGAGCGGCCCAAGACCACGCTGATCGAACAGCTGGTGATACCGGGCAGCCTGGAGATGGGGAAAACGGTGGCCCTTTTAGAGACGCCGTAAAGACAAAACAGGCATTTGGCAAGGGCAAAGCCCCTGCGTAACATAAATGCAAAACCCTACAACTTTTTTACACAAGGGAGGTAAAAAAATGAAGAAAAAAGTATTGAGCGTACTGCTTGCCGCTACGATGCTCACCGGCATCCTGGCTGGCTGCGGTAACGGTGCAACCACCGACCAAGGGGGGGCGGGAACCTCTGATGCAGGTACGACTGACGCAGGCACCACCGACGCAGGCAGCACGGATGCCGGCGCCGCCGATGCAGGTGCTGCAGCAGGCGAAGGCGCAGTGCTGAACATCTACACCTGGAACACCGAGTTCATGAACCGCCTGACGGACCACTATCCCGGGTACACCAAAGGCAGTGACAACACGGAGACAGACGAAAACGGTAACTTGAAGGGTACGGTAGAAGGTAAGATCGGAGACATCACCGTAAAGTTCAACATTACCCCTAGCAAGGACAACGCTTACCAGAACAATCTGGACGAGGCGCTGTTGGGCCAGGAGTCCGCTGCCGCAGACGACAAGGTAGACATCTTCCTGGTGGAGGCAGACTATGCATTAAAGTATGTCAACTCCGATTACTCCATGGCAGTGAAGGATCTGGGCATCACGGATGCGGACATCGCAGACCAGTACAAGTACACCCAGGACGTGGTGACGGATTCCAACGGCGTTCTGAAGGGACTTTCCTGGCAGGGCTGCCCCGGCGTTATGTTCTATAACCGCGAGGCTGCAAAAGAAGTGTTCGGAAGCGACGATCCCGCTGCCGTACAGGAGAAGGTAAAGGACTGGGCGGCCTTCAATGCAACTGCTAAGGAACTGCATGACGCAGGCTACAGCATCGTAACCTCCGCAGCAGACACCTATCGTACTTACTCCAACAACGTGAGCAGCCCCTGGGTTGTTGACGGCAAGATCAACATCGACGAGAACCTGATGAACTGGGTAAACGATTCCAAGGCGCTGGTTGACGCAGGCTACATCGGCACCAGCGAGCTGTGGAGCGCTGACTGGAGCAAGGGCTTCTTCCCTGACGGAAAGGTATTCGCATACTTTGGCCCCGCATGGCTTGTAAACTTCTCCATGTCCGCTGACACGGAAGGCAGCATCGGCTACAACGGCGGCTGGGGCGCTACCGAAGGCCCTCAGGGCTTCTTCTGGGGCGGCACCTGGATCTGCGCAGCAACCGGCACCGACAACGTGGCTACCATCAAGGACATCATGCTGCAGCTGACCTGCAACCCTGAAATCATGAAGGAGATTGTGATCAAGGACGACGATTTCGTAAACAACAAGCCTACCATGGAAGCAATGGCACAGGATACCTCCTACTCCAGCAAAGTTCTGGGCGGACAGAATCCTCTGGCTATGTACTGCGCAGGTGTTAACGACCTGGATCTGAGCAACTTAAGCGACTATGACCAGGCCTGCAACGAAGAGTTCCAGAAGGCAATGCTCGACTACATGAAGGGCAACGTTGACCTTGACACTGCAAAAGAGAACTTCTTCAAAGCAGTAGTGACGAAGCATCCTGATCTGACCTATTGATCGAAGGGACTTTAAAAAAGCGGGTTTTCTCAAACTTGCGCACGAGGGCCGTGCCTGCCTTTTGGCAGGCGCGGCTTTTCAAAATGATAAAAATCAGGGCATTGCGGCAGAGAGGGATGGTGGCTAAATGAAGATGGGCAAACGAAGCAAGGCAGTCCGTTTCAACAAATGGGGATATATCTTCCTGATCCCCTTTCTCGTGACTTTTGTGGTATTTCAGCTGATCCCCTTGATCAGCACGATCGTTTACAGCTTTTTTGAATATTACCGCGCGGGTCTTAAGGTAGTAGGGCCTAACTTCTTAGGACTCCAGAACTATATCAAACTGTTCTCGGATGCGGATATCTGGAAATATACCGGCAACACGCTGATCATCTGGCTGATGGGCTTTGTGCCCCAGATCATCGTTTCCCTTCTGATCGCGGCCTGGTTTTCTGATCCCAGTCTGCGGCTGAAGGGGCAGCGCTTCTTTAAGACGGTGATCTATCTGCCGAACCTGATCATGGCGGCGGCATTTGCCATGCTGTTCTTTATGCTGTTTTCCAAGGGCGGCCCGGTCAACTCGATTCTGGTAAACAGCGGGATCTTTGCGGAGGCTTACACCTTTCTGGATCATGTGTGGCCCACCAGGATCCTGATAGCCTTCATGAACTTCTTAATGTGGTTCGGAAATACTACGATCCTTCTGATGGCGGGCATGATGGGGATCGATACCTCGCTGTTTGAGGCGGCCCAGGTGGACGGCGCTACCTCCACCCAGATCTTTTTCAGGGTCACGCTGCCGCTCTTAAAGCCGATCCTGCTCTATGTGATGATCACTTCCCTGATCGGCGGTCTGCAGATGTTCGACGTGCCCCAGATCCTGACCGGGGACGCCAGCCCCAACAACACCTCGAGGACGCTGATCATGTTCCTGAACAACAACCTCTACAGCAAGAACTACGGCATGGGCGGCGCAATTTCCGTTTACCTGTTCGTCATGACCGGTATCTTAAGCCTGCTGGTGTTTAAGTTTACCAATGGAAAGAAAAAGTAGGAGGGCTCAAGAGATGGCAGTTAAATTCGATGACAAGCAGAAAGCGTCAAAGGGCGTCGGCATCGGTATCAGGCGGGTGATTGCCTATGTGGTGCTGATCCTCGTTTCTTTCCTCTGCCTGTTCTGGTTTTATGTATTGTTCATCAATGCGACCAGAAGCGAGGGAGACTTAAACCGGGGCTTTTCCTTCCTGCCGGGAGGAAATCTGGCGGCGAACTGGACAAAGATGCTGAACTTCCCCATGATCTCCATGGGCACAGGTATGTTAAACAGCGTGATTGTCTCCACCTTGACGGCGGCGCTGTGCACTTATTTCTCCACGATGACGGCTTATGCGATCCATGCGTATGAATTTCGGTTAAAGAAACCCATGTTTACCTTTATCCTGGCGGTGATGATGATTCCCACCCAGGTGACGGTGCTCGGATTCCTGCAGTTAGTCAGAGGTATGGGGCTGGAAGACAATTTTATCCCGCTGATCGTACCCGCTATCGCTTCTCCAGTGGTCTTCTTCTATATGAAGCAGTACATGGAGAGCGTGCTGCCCCTGTCTCTGGTGGAGGCGGCGCGGATCGACGGCTCCGGCGAGTTCCGCACCTTCAACAGTATTGTCCTGCCCCTGATGAAGCCGGCAATGGCAGTACAGGCCATTTTCTCCTTCGTTTCGAGCTGGAACAATTACTTCACGCCGTCCTTGATCCTTCACGACGACAAGATGAAGACGCTGCCTATCCTGATTGCTCAGCTGCGAAGCGCGGACTGGAGAGAGAAGGACATGGGCGTGGTATACATGGCGATCTCATTTTCCATCTTCCCGGTTATTTTGGTGTACCTGATCCTCTCCAAGCACATTGTGCAGGGCCTGGCTATGGGCAGCGTAAAGGGATGACGGCGCAGGACTCTTAAAAACGGCGGAAAGTCAGAGCTGAAAAAGCGGGCTGCTTTCCGGGAAGGCTATAAAACAGTATATCGTTTGGGCTTGTCTTTCAGACGAGCCGGGACAGCGGATAGGAACGCTCCGGCAGAGTACAAAACTGCCGGGGCGTTTTTTGTATGGAAGCAGCCCGGGAGTCCCCGGGCATTTCTGATGAAAGACTACTCCTATGGCAACTTGCGTTCAAAATATGGCAGCCTGTGCTTCTGACGGTTGCAAAAGAAAAAATGTGAAGTATAATAGCCTCAAAGTCAGTCTTTTCTGGCAAATGAAGTGGAGGCAGCAAACGTTGAAGATAGAGATCATAGTGGATGAAAAAGCGGACGATCTGCATATTTCAGTCACCTGCAGGCATTTGACGCCGGAGATTGAAAAGATTTTGAAAATGTTCCGAATGATGGATCATCAATTGACGGCAAGAAAAAACGGGGAAATATATCTGCTGGATACTGCGGAGATTCTTTACATAGAAAGTATTGAGCGGAAGTGCTTTGTCTACACATCGGATGAGGTTTATGAGTCTGATTTCCGGCTCTATGAGCTGGAAGGGCAGCTTGAGGAGCTCGGATTCCTGCGTGTAAGCAAATCCTTTTTGATTCATTTGCAGAAAGTACAGTCTTTAAAAGCGGATATCAATCGGAAAATACGCATTACCATGTCTAACGGGGAACAAATTATAGCATCCAGGCAATATGCGGATGAATTAAAAAAACGATTAGGAGTGATATGATGATGGAAGAAAAGAGAACGGTCTTTGATTATCTGGCCCAGGTGATGATTATATTCGGTTTTACCATGCTGATACTGAACATTTTCTGCCTTGCGTTTGGATCCTCCGCAAGAGATATTTCAGCGATCTTTGCGCTGGGTGCAAAAGGCGTCCCGGTAAGCGTTTCCTTTCAGTTTCTATGCGTTTCCGCTTTGCTTACGGGGGTGCGTTACGTTTTCTTTACAGACAGGATCATTAAAAAAATGCCCGTCTGGCTGAGATGTATTTGTATGCTGACTTTGGCGGTCATCATCATCGCAGCTTTTATCATTCTGTTTGGCTGGTTCCCGGTTAAAATGTGGCAGCCGTGGCTCATGTTTTTCTTCTGCTTTGGAGTCTGCTTTGCCGGAAGCTGCCTTTTTGTGACGCTGAAAGAAAAGACGGAAAACAGGCGTATGGAGGAAGCCTTACGGCGTCTGAAGGAGACGGAGGGAAAGAACGTCTGAAGGTAAACTTTCCATGCCAGGCATAAGTCTGTCGTCAAAGGGCAACGATGGAAAAAGGGGCGTATGAAAAATGAACGTTTGTATCAAGGCTGACCAGTTGACGGTCAGATTTTCACAGGAGCCGATTTTAGACCACCTTTCCTTTGAAGTGCCGGAAGGGATGATCTTTGGACTGCTCGGCCCGTCAGGCGCAGGAAAAACCACGTTGATCAAAGTGTTGACGGGGCAGCTTTGCCAGAAGGAAGGGAAAGCGGAGCTTTTCGGAAAAGACACCCGTAGCCTGACAGCGGCAGAACATGGGAAAATTGGCGCCATGCTGGATAACTGCGGTTTGTATGAGCGCCTGTCCGTTTATGAGAATCTATCCTTTTATGCGGATATCTATCGGGTTTCCCGCCGGGGGATCCCTGACATATTAAAAAGCGTCGGACTGTATGAAGCCCGGAAAACGGCTGTCTCAAAGCTTTCCAAGGGAATGAAGAACAGGCTTTCGCTGGCGAGAGCGCTCATGAATCATGCGAAACTGCTTTTTCTGGATGAGCCGACTTCCGGGCTTGATCCGGTGACGACAAGGGAGATACATGGCATTTTAACCGAAGAAAGGAAGAAAGGAACCACTGTTTTTCTGACAACCCATAATATGTTTGAAGCGGAAAGTATCTGCGACTATGTCATTTTGCTGCACAGGGGCAATATCATAGAGCGGGGACGACCCGCGGACATATGCAGAAAATACGATCACCTGAATAAGCTTCATATCACGCTTACGGACGATACGGAACTGACGCTGGACAATAACAGCGCCTCCGCATCCGCAATCAAAGAATATCTGGAGCAGGACAGGATCCGCTCCATTCATTCTTCCGAGCCGACCCTGGAAACGGCTTTTATTGAACTGACGGGAAAGGGGCTGCAATAGTGTGAAAAATAAGCTCGATAGCTTATTTTTCACACGGCAATTTGTGCTGGAGCGTCACAAATTGCTCTGATGGCAGATGAGAAATCGCATTCGCGAATTTCTCATCGCCCCGTCGCGTAAAACGCTCCGGAATGGAGATTAGTGTGAAAAATATCATTGCTATTTTCAAAAAACAGATCAGGGATACCCTGCGGAATAAGACGGTTCTGATCCAGTTTCTGATGTTTCCAGCAATGACTCTCATTATGAACCATACCGTCAGGATTCCGGATATGCCGCAAAATTTTTTTGTGAATTTATTTGCAGCAATGTACATAGGCATGGCCCCTTTGACCAGTATCGCCGCTGTCATTTCAGAGGAAAAAGAAAAAAATACCCTGCGCGTTTTGATCCTGTCTAATGTAAAGTCCTATGAGTACCTGCTGGGAATCGGGAGTTATGTATGGCTTGCCTGTATGGCCGGGAGCATGGTCATCTGCATATCCGGCCATTATGACTGGAAAACGGGACTGATTTTTATGGGCATTATGGCAGTCGGGATACTCATTTCGCTTCTGATCGGCGCAGTCATAGGAATCGGCAGCCGGACACAGATGATGGCGACTTCCATCACTGTCCCCGTTATGATGATCTTTTCTTTTCTGCCCATGCTGTCGCTGTTTAACGGCACAGTCGCAAAAATAGCGAGATTTGCCTATTCTGAGCAGATCAGCCGTATGCTTGGCAGCATAAATAGTTTTGAACTTACTGCTGAGAGAATCGGCGTGATCGGAGCAAATATTTTCATTGCAGCGCTTGTATTTGCGGCCACATTCCGAAAGTGCGACCTGTCATAGCGGGGCCATAGCGTTTTTTGTCTTTTCTGCTTCGGAAAATCGTTTCTTTACAAGGGAAAACACTTGCGTTAAAATAAAAAAGGAGTTTTTTAGAAACGCTGATAGAAGGAAAAGAGGGAAGCGCACGATGAGAAGGACAATCAAAGGGAAACTGACATTCAGCGTCATCTGTATCGTGGTGGCCAGCATCCTGCTGACGAGCCTGGGGATTGCCTCTGTGGCAGGACGGAATATGATCTCGGATCAGACGGGCGTTCTGGAATTGAATTCAGCCCGTTATGCGGAAGAGATTAACACCTGGATCGAGAGTGAGAAAATGCTGGCGGAGGGAACTGCGGCCAGCGTGGCGGCAGTGGAAAGCATAGAGAGCGATTTTTTACAGTCGGTGGTGGACAGCCATGCCGCTGGAAGGGAGGAGCTTTTAAACCTCTACTGCGGCACGCCGGACGGCCGGTTTATCCAGTCAAACCGGGAGGCGGGGATCCCCGAAGGGTTTAACCCGGTGGAGCGGGGCTGGTATATCCAGGCGTCGGCGCAGAAAGGAACCATCGTGACCGACCCTTATCTGGACGGCATCACGGGGCAGATGTGCGCGACCATCGCCACGCCGGTCCTGATCGGAGGGGAAGTGGCCGCAGTCATCGGACTGGATGTGACGATGACGACGGTGTCTGACCTCACAGACAATATCAATTACACCGAGGGGGCTTACGGCTTCCTGGTGGACGGCAGCGGCAACTATGTGACCCATCCTAACAAAGCGTATGCCCCCAGGGTGATGGACGCGGACACCGTGGCTGTGACTGCAGTGGCGGACGTGCTGCCGGAGGTGGCCGAGATGCTCTCCGACGGCACAGAGGTGCGCCAGATCACAGACTATGACGGGGTTTCCTGCTATTTCTCCCTGACCCAGGTGAAGGGGAGCGACTGGATGCTGGGCGTGGTGGTGCCGGCGGCCAATGTGACCAGCTCCCTGCGGGCCATGGCGGTGGTGGCCGTTCTGATCGCCCTGGTTATTATGGCCCTGGTGGCGGTATTCATGTCTGTTCTGATCGGGAAGATGCTGGCTCCCGTGCAGGTGCTGAAGCAGTTTGCCTCCGGGGACTTTTCGGAGAATGCCGTGGTGGAGAAAGGGATCCCGGCCCAGTATAAAGATGAGACGGAGCAGATCGAGACGGCGACGCTGGGCGTGAAGCGGCAGATCCGCGGCATTATCTTAAACACCAAGCAGGAGGCGGAGAACATTGAGACCATCGCCGAGAGGACTTCCGGGGAGATGACCCAGTTGAATCAGGATATCTCCGGCATTACGGATACCATCGGCCATGTGATGAAACAGACCACATAGGCAAAGTCGCTTGCACAGGACATCCAGGGAACCAGCCAGGAACTGGGACAAAACATCGAGAGCGTGGCACGCAAGGCCAGGGAAGGGGCGACCCAGTCCGGCGATATCATGGAGCGCGCGGCCAGACAGCTGAAATCCTCGGAGAAGTCCACGGGCGAAGCGGTGCAGATCTATCAGGACACGAAAGCTGAGCTGGAGCAGGCCATAGCGGACAGCCAGCGGGTGAAAGAGATTGATTCGCTGACAGAGGAGATACTGGCCATCAGCTCCCAGACAAACCTGCTGGCGCTCAATGCCTCCATCGAGGCGGCCCGGGCCGGGGAAGTGGGGAAAGGGTTTGCCGTGGTGGCAGATGAGATCCGTATGCTGGCGGATAATTCCAGGCAGGCGGTGGATAAGATACGGAAGGTGACCGAAGGCGTGGTGGAGAATGTGTCCAGCCTGTCGGAGAGCTCCGAAAAGATCCTGCGCTTTATGAATGAAAAGGTCATGGAAGACTATCAGGGCATGACGGAGCTGGCCAGGATGTATGAGCAGGACGCCGTGTTCTACAACGATATTTCCGGCCAGCTGGGCGCAGCGTCTGAGGAAATGTCGTCCAATATGGAGGGGATCCGGGAGTCCATCCTTTCTGTGGTCTCCCTGGTGGGAGAGATCGCAGACCAGATGCAGACCATCGAACAGTCTGCGGAGGACTCCAACGAGAAGTCCCAGACGGTGCTGGCACAGATGGGAGAGCTCTCCCGCCTGAGCGAACAGCTCAACCAGACGGTGGCGTCTTTCAAGGTGTAAGGGCCGGGGAAACGCTGGAGTGCGGTTTTCTCTTAAAATTTCTTGAGACAGAGTTAAAAAGCCGGGACAGCTTTCGCTGCCCCGGCTTTTGTGACAGATCCGCCTGACGGCGGTCTTTTGAGCGGAGATGGAGGGATTTGAACCCTCGCGTCGGTTGCCCGGCCTACCGCATTTCGAGTGCGGACCCTTCAGCCACTTGGGTACATCTCCGAACGTTAATCATTCTATAAGAAAATGTCCCGCTTGGCAAGCCCTGGGGAGGAAAATCTTCAAAAATATTTTTCTCGAGATTGTGCACAAAGCCGGAATAGGTTATAATGAAAGCTGGAAATGCCTTTGAGGGCGGAATGGAGGAGCATATGAAGCGAATTGGAATGTTGACCAGCGGCGGAGACTGTCAGGCTTTGAATGCGGCCATGAGAGGTGTTGTGAAAACTCTCTCCAACAGCAAGGAGGAAGTGGAAATTTACGGATTTCTGGACGGCTATAAGGGGTTGATTTACAGCAGGTTCCAGATGCTGACCGGCAAGGATTTTTCGGGGATCCTCACAAAGGGCGGCACGATCTTAGGCACCTCCCGCACGCCTTTTAAGACCATCCATGAGCCCGATGAGAACGGCCTCAACAAGGTGGAGGCCATGAAGCAGAACTATTACAAGCTGCAGCTGGACTGCCTGGTGATCCTGGGCGGGAACGGCACCCACAAGACGGCGAACCTCCTGCGGGAGGAGGGGCTGAATATCATCACGCTTCCCAAGACCATCGACAACGATCTCTGGGGGACGGATATGACCTTCGGCTTCCAGAGCGCAGTGGACATTGCCACGGAAGCCATCGACTGCATCCATACCACGGCGGCTTCCCACGGGAGGGTGTTCATCGTGGAGATCATGGGCCATAAGGTGGGCTGGCTTCCCTTGAATGCGGGAATGGCAGGCGGCGCCGATATTATTTTGATTCCCGAAATCCCCTATGACATCGACAAAGTGATAGAGAAGATCGAGGAGCGGGATAAACGGGGCAGCAGGTTTACGATCATCGCTGTGGCGGAGGGCGCTATTTCCAAAGAGGACGCCAGTCTTTCCAAAAAGGATTACAAGAAAAAGCTGGAGAAGCGCACCGCCCCTTCCGTCTCGTATGAGATTGCGGAGGCGATCCAGAAGAAATCCGGCAGGGAAGTGCGCGTCACTGTGCCCGGCCATGTGCAGAGGGGCGGAAGCCCCTGTCCTTACGACCGCGTGTTTGCAAGCCGCCTGGGCTCCGAGGCCGGCAAGCTGATCCTGGATGGGGAGTACGGCTTTATGGTGGGCTATAAAAACCGGGAGATCGTGCGGGTACCCCTGGAGGATGTGGCGGGGAAGTTAAAGACCATCGACCCGGACGCAAGCATCATACAGGAGGCAAAGCTGCTGGGCATCAGCTTCGGAGATTGATATGTCTTATACCGCATTATACAGAAAATTCCGGCCCAGCACTTTTGCGGATGTCAAGGGCCAGGACGCCATCGTGACCACGCTGAAAAACCAGCTGCGGGCGGATCGCATCGGGCACGCCTATCTGTTCACCGGCACGCGGGGGACGGGAAAGACCACTGTGGCAAAGATTTTTGCCCGGACGGTGAACTGCGAACATCCGACGGAGGACGGGCCTTGCGGGGAATGCCGCATCTGCCGGGCCATTGCGGCGGGAGCCAGCATGAATGTGTTTGAGATCGACGCGGCTTCCAACAACGGCGTGGACAATATCCGGGAGATCGTGGAGGGGATCGCCTATTCCCCGGCGGAAGGGAAATACAAGGTTTATATCATCGACGAGGTGCATATGCTTTCCATCGGGGCATTCAACGCACTTTTAAAGACGCTGGAGGAACCGCCCTCCTATGTGATCTTTATTCTGGCGACCACCGAAGTGCACAAGATTCCCATCACCATCTTGTCCCGGTGCCAGAGGTATGATTTTAAGCGGATTTCCATCGACACCATCACGGATCGGATGAGAGAACTGATCTCGGAGGAGCAGGTGACGGTAGAGGAAAAGGCCCTGCGCTACATTGCAAAGGCGGCGGACGGATCCATGCGGGACGCCTTAAGCCTTTTGGATCAGTGCATCGCTTTCCACCTGGGCAAGGAGCTGACTTACGACCATGTGCTGGATGTGCTGGGCGCGGTGGACACAGAAGTGTTCAGCAGGCTTCTGCGGGCTGTGCTGGATCGGGATGTACTGGGCTGCATCGGGCTTTTGGAAGAGATTGTGATGCAGGGCCGGGAGCTGACCCAGTTTGTGGCGGACTTTACCTGGTATCTCAGGAACCTGATGCTGGTGCAGTCCTCCGACAATCTGGAGGACGTGATCGATATGTCCACAGACAACCTGAAGCGGTTAAAGGAGGAGGCCCAGCTGGTGGAGACGGATCGGATTATCCGTTACATCCGGATTTTTTCCGAACTCTCCGGGCAGATCCGATATGCGGCCCAAAAGAGGATTCTGGTGGAAATCGCCTTGATCAAGCTCTGCAGGCCGGAGATGGAGACGGACAGGGAGGCTGTGCTGGATCGCATCCGGCAGGTGGAAGACAAGGTAGAAAAAGGTGTGACGGTGGCGGTGCGCACGGATCAGCCCGCGCCTGCGCCAAAACAAAAGCTGCCCCTTCCCCAGGCAGTCCCGGAGGATGTGCACCGCGTGGTGGCCAATTGGCCCACCGTTGTGGGCGGTGTAGAAAATCCCATGCGCATTTATTTGAAGGGGGCTAAGCTGAGCCTGGGAGACGACGCCCATCTGAAGCTGGTGCTGGAGGATGGAATGGCTTCTGATTACTTTTTGCAGCACCCGGAAAATCAGGAGCAGTTAAAGACTGTGCTGGCGGACTTTTCCGGGAAAGAGATTCCGGTAGACTTTCAGACGGTAAGGGATCAGGCTGAATTTGAAGAAAAATACATCGATCTTTCCCAGGTCATCCGTATGGAGATCGAGGAGGAACCGATATAAAATGCGCGGCACGCTGCGCGGAAATGGAGAAGAAAATGGCAAAACGAGGCGGATTCCCGGCGGGAGCGATGCCGGGCAACATGAGCAACCTGATGAAGCAGGCCCAGAGGATGCAGCGTCAGATGGAGGAAGGCCAGAAGGAGCTGGAGGTGCAGGAGTTTGTGGCGGCGGCGGGCGGCGGCGCCGTGGAAGTTGCGGTAAATGGAAAGAAGGAGTTTCTGCGGGTCAAGCTGTCTGAGGAAGTGGTAGATCCGGAGGACATTGAGATGCTGCAGGATCTGATCGTGGCGGCAGCCAACGAGGCGCTGCGCAAGGCGGAGGAAGCCAATGCACAGCTGATGAATCGGATGACCGGGGGCCTGGGAGGCTTGCCTTTCTGATGGATCTTTACAGCGGGCATATCAACAAGTTAATAGAAGAATTGGCCGGGCTGCCGGGGATCGGCAACAAGTCGGCCCAGCGGCTGGCATTCCATCTGATCAATATGCCCCAGGATAAGGTCAAGCGGCTGACGGATGTCATCCTGGAGGCAAAGGCCAATGTGCGCCATTGTAAGGAGTGCTACACGCTGACCGATGCGGATATCTGCCCGGTATGCGCCAACAAGAACCGCAACCACAGGCTGATTATGGTGGTGGAGAACACACGGGATCTGGCCGCATACGAGAAGACGGGCAGGTACGAGGGCGTTTATCATGTGCTGCACGGGGCAATTTCGCCCATGCTGGGCATCGGCCCCGGCGATATCAAGCTGAAGGAGCTGCTGCAGCGGCTGCAGGGAGACGTGGAGGAGGTCATCATCGCCACCAACTCCAGCCTGGAGGGTGAGACCACCGCGATGTATATCAGCAAGATGATTAAGCCCATGGGCATCCGCGTGACCAGGATCGCCAGCGGGGTGCCGGTGGGCGGCGATCTGGAATACATTGATGAGGTCACGCTGCTGCGGGCGCTGGAAGGGCGCGTAGAATTGTAAAAAGCTGCCGCGGGCAGCGGAAAAGAGGAGATATGGCAGTAGAGGTAAGTGCATTTGGGACACATCCAGACGGCGGGGAAATCCGGCTGTACACGATTTCCAATCAAAACGGGATGAAGGCGGCGGTGACCAATCTGGGGGCGGCGCTGGTGAAGCTTTTGGTGCCGGATGGACAGGGCCGGATCGCGGATGTGGTATTGGGCTTTGACCGCGGGGAGGATTATCTGGGAAACGGCAGCTTTTTCGGCGTGGTCATCGGGCCGAGCGCCAATCGGATCGGCGGCGCGTCTTTTGCCTTGGACGGCGTGCGCTATCAGCTGGACGTAAACGACGGCCCCAACAATCTGCACAGCCATAAGGACAAGGGATACCACAAGCAGATATGGACGGCGGAAACGGGGGAGAACAGCGTCACCTTTTCCCTGGAGGATGCGGACGGCAGCATGGGATTTCCGGGCAACAAGAAAATTTCCGTGACGTATTCGCTGGATGCGGAAAACGGCCTGACCCTGCACTATCACGGCGTAAGCGATAAGCGCACGCCCCTGAATCTGACCAACCATACCTATTTCAATCTGGAGGGACACGACAGCGGCAGGATAGAGGATCATGAGCTATGTCTCGGCGCGTCTCATTATACGCCCACACTCCCGGGCTCTATTCCCACAGGCGAGATTGCCCCTGTGGCGGGGACGCCCATGGATTTCATGAAGCTGAAAAGAGTGGGAGAAGAAATCGGGGCGGATTTTGAGCAGCTCCAGCTGGCTGGCGGTTATGACCACAACTGGGTCATCGACGGATGGGATGGCAGCCTGCGCCATTGCGCCACAGTGAAAGCGCCCGGAAGCGGCAGGACAATGAAGGTTTATACCACTCTTCCCGGCGTGCAGTTTTACGCAGGAAATTTCATCGACAGACAGGATGGAAAGGGAGGCGCTTCCTACGGCCCCCGGGCGGGGCTTTGCCTGGAGACGCAGTATTTCCCGGATTCCGTCAACCGGCCTGAATTTCCCTCTGAAATCTTTGGGGAGGGCAGGGAGTACGATTCCACGACGGTATACCGATTTGAAAGTTAAGCGGATTGCCGCAAACATTGTCGAACAGTTTTTCAACCACCCCGACAAAGAATGATAAAATACCTCGCATACCGATGTTATCATGGATAAAAACGGTATGGGAGGTGTTTTTTATGGAGCTGCCAAAGAATATCACACAGATTGGAGAAACGGATCACAGTTGCAAAATCTATGTGGAGGACTATGTGATTTCCTATATAAAGCAGTTGAACCGATACGCCAAGGACAAGCAGCTGGCCGTGGCTCTCTATGGGACGCGCAAAGAGGAAGGGGGCGTCGCCTACCTGTTTTTCTATGGCGCCTGTCAGTTAAACTTCCTGCAGCGCGAAAGCAGGCATCTTTCCCAGGCGGTACAGCAGGAGAGCGAGGAACTGCGCCAAAAGTATTTTCCACAGCACACCTTTCTGGGGTATCGTCTGTTGAACGGGGAGATGGTGGAGGGATTCCATGTTTGCGAACAGGGAACCTGCAGGTACATAGCCGGGTATGCAAAGTTTTATGAAAAAAATGACAGTATGCTGGCCTTTATGCTGGAAAACCGCCGGGAGACGGCGAAGCCGGAGGAAGTGGATCAGGAAAAATACGAGGAGGTAAAAAAACGGCAGGAGGAGAGAAGGCAGCAGTCCGGCGGACAAGCCCTGCCGCGCAGGGAGAAAATCACTGCAGCGGCGCAAGACGGCGCAAAAAACCTGCGCAACCTGAAATATGCCGCCGCTGCGGTTTTTGTACTGTTGTTTGTGGCTGGCTTTGCCGCCATGAACAGCGAAAACGGGTTGGAGGGGCTGCAGACGGCAGCCAGGCAGATGATAAGCGACGTCAATACGCAGCAGCTGCCGGATGCGATGGAAGTGGCCAACGATTCGGCGCAAGTGGGAACCATTGTCACCGAGGACAAGCTGACGGAAGCGCTCTTACAGGAAAATGCCGCGGCGCAGCAGGCGGCACAGGAGTCCGCACCCGTGCCCTCCGCTGTGCCCACGTCGGAACCCGTTCCCGGAACAGCCGCCGGGGCCACGCTGGAACCGTCTCCCAGTGCAGCCGCTGACCCCACGTCGGAACCGTCCCCCAGTGCAGCTGCTGAACCAACGTCGGAACCGTCTCCCAGTGCAGCTGCTGACCCCACGTCGGAACCATCTCCCAGTGCAGCCGACGGCTCCACGTCAGAATCTTCTCCTGGGACAGCTGCCCCCGCACAGGAACCAACGCCGAAGCCTGCGGCAGAGCCCGTTTCCTATGTGATCAAACGGGGCGATACGCTGATCGGCATTTGTATTGCGCAGTACGGAACCGACAAAAAAGTGGCGGAAATTTGCTCTTTTAACGGCATCACAGACCCCGACGACATCAAAGTGGGACAGAAAATTTTACTTCCCTAGTGTTGAAAGAAAAGAGAGATGTGGTATAATGTCCGAAAAGGGCAGAGTCAAGTGCCTGTGAAAACATTTGCCGAGCTGGCTCGGGCAAATGTATTTACAGGCATTTGACGAGCGAAGCGAGCCCGGAAAGCCAGTGGCTTTCCGGGCTCTGCCCGGGACGATCAGAAGATGGCAGGCCGAGGGCCGGAAAGCCAGTGGCTTTCCGGGCTCTGCCCGGGACGACGAGAAGACGGCAGGCCGAGTGCTGTCCGAGACTTGAGAAACCGGCCGAAGCAGGCCCGGAGGCGAAATGGCGGATATCAGAAGCTACATGAAAGAAAAAGAAAAGCGGGAAAAAATGCAGGCCAGCTATAAAGAAAAGCTCAGAAAACACAAGCTGACCTCCGTTTACCGGATTCTTTTGACGGTGCTGGGAGCCGCAGCGCTGATCGCGCTGATCGTGGCACAATACAATCGCCATATTTTCACGGGCTATGACATCATATCCTCTGTACCCCGGCAGAACATTCTGGGAACCACCGATACAAGGCTGGGAAATTCCATTTTAACTTACAGCAAAGACGGTGTCCACTGCACCAATGTCAAAGGGGAAGCCGTCTGGAACCAGACCTATCAGATGCAGGAGCCCAGGGTCTCGATCTGCGGTGACACGGTGGCCATAGGAGACTACAACGGCAGAAGCATTTATGTGCAGAATGCAGCCCAGCAGCTTGGGACAATCACCACGACTATGCCGATCCGGGATGTGACGGTTTCAGCAGGAGGCATGGTGACAGCGGTGCTGGCTGACACGGACAAGGCCTGGGTAAACACTTACAATGCCGAAGGCGAGATGCTTTACTACGGCGAGGCTCATATGGACGGGGCGGGCTACCCGGGCGCGATCAGCCTTTCGCCCAGCGGGGAATTGCTGGGGATCGCTTACTTGTATGTAGATGCAGGCGTACTGAAGACCAACATTGCATTTTATAATTTTCAGGATGTGGGAGAAAGCCAGACGGACAAAATTGTCAGCACCTGGTCTTACACGGACTTGCTGGTGCCGATGCTGCGTTTTATGAACGACAGCGCTGCCTTTGCGGTGGGGGACAACCGGCTGATGATATACTCCGGCAATCGGAAACCCGTCTCGGCATTGGAACACATTTACGATGAGGAAGTGTTGTCTGTCTTTTACAATGAGGAGTATGTGGGACTGGTCTTCCATTCCGAGCAAAACGATTCCCTCTACCGTCTGGATGTGTACAGTGCGGCGGCCAAGGAAGTGGGAAGCTTTTACTTTGACATAGAGTATACCGATTTGTTTTTTGACCAGGATAAATTTGTCGTCTACAATGACACAGAATGTATCGTCAAGACTCTGGACGGGGTGGAGAAATTTAACGGCACTTTTTCCAAACCGGTGAGGCTGATGCTCCAGGGCAGCAGTGCGTACAGGTATGTTCTGGTAACGGACACTTCCATTGATACGATACAAATGAAATAGGGGAAAGCCCCGTTTATACAAGAGCCGCTGAAGCGGCGGGATGAGAGGGAAAATGGAAATCAATATTTTATTGCTCGGCGCGGCATTGCTGGCCCTGGTCAACGTAGTGTCAGGTTATAAAAAGGGGATGGTGAAGGCGGTCATTTCACTGGTGTCGCTGGTCATCCTCTGCATTGTGGCGGCATTGCTGGCTCACGGGCTTGGAAGCTACCGAGAAGGGAATTTTTTCCATGTAGCGATTGTGGTAATCCTGCTTACTTTGCTGGGGATTGTGCATCATCTGCTGAGCGTACTGTTTTTTTCTGCAAAGCTGGTGGCCAAGCTGCCGGTGGTACACGGTGCAGACAAGCTGCTGGGCGCTGTCTTCGGCCTGGCGGAAACACTGCTGATCCTATGGACGGTCTATATTTTTTCCATGATGCTGGATTTTGGGGCGCTGGAGAAATTTATCCTTGACTATACCCAGGACAGCCCGCTCTTGATATGGCTTTACCAGCACAACTATTTGGCGTATGGGATAGAGGTTTTGCAGAAGGAATTTCAGTTTGTGCCGCTGGCGGAAATCTTTACTTATGCCGAGGAGTTTTTTGGATAATTTGATTGACAAACAAAAAACAGAAGTGCTATAATAAAAATCCACCGTGAAGATGTTGGCCACGGTGGATTTTTAACTGAAAAATGCAGAAAAGCGGTTGACAAAGTAAAATAGCTGTGATATTCTATCAGAGTTGCCGCAAAGAACGGCCAACGAAGCTGAACCTTGACAAATAAACAGTAATGCAACCC
>CANQEH010000016.1 GCA_947594835.1 uncultured Acetatifactor sp.
GTGCCTCCTTTTTGGTGTCTGATTTATTGTAACAGGTAGTGCATGATCGTGTCTACTTATTTAGTATAGATCCAGTAACACAAAACACACAGCATACTATTCTTTCAAGTAATGTTTTTGATAAACTTGGAAATGAAAGAAGTGTATGCGAATGGATATATGGTGCTGTGATGGGTGACGTGCAGACGATTGGACTTGAATTGTTGGCTTAAGAACCCAAACCGCAAAAATAAAGAAAGAATTATCGGAAAGGGTATCAGTATACTTCCCGATAATTCTTGTTTCGATACTCTGTGGGTGTCATGCTCTGCCTTCAATGGATATTTTTTGATAGATCATGGAGGGGATACGTTCACTCAGCGAAATGCCGATGCGTTACCGCCGGTATGATGATGAACCGTGGCACAGTCGTGGGATGCGGTTTTTCCCTGTGGACAATTATCTTGTTTTTTATCTGCCGTAGGAAGCTGTGAACAAGGTGTATGTTATCCGTATCATGTATGGCGGCAGGGATGTCCAAAGGCAGTTGGCAGACACAAAAATGGAATATTGATCCTGAGAGAGACATTTGTTCCGATAACGGGTTTTGGAAAAGGGAAATATAAATTCAATCCGCAGTTCTTCCAATTAAGTCCCAATCCGACTTTGTGTTCCAGGTCAAAAGGTGGTATAATGTCAGCTGGGAGATTATTCGACAATTCCGGATCTATAGGAGGCAGAAGCATGAGTATTTTCATTCGCAAAGTTCAGGCAGGAGACGGGCCCGCACTTGCTTATATTCAGACAGAAAGCTGGAAAGCCGCGTTTCAAAACATACTGGATAAAGAAACATTGGATAGATGTACCGACATAGACCGGACAACAAGTATGTATGAGAAGCTGTTGGAAGAAAAGAAAGGAAATGGCTATATTCTGACGCTCGATGGGCAGCCGCATTGTATTGCCTGGTGGGATACCGCCCGTGATCCCGATCTGTATGGGAAAGCGGAGCTCATCTGTATTCATAGCCTGCCGCAAAACTGGCGGAAAGGATGTGGCAGATTGATGATGGATCGGGTGTTGGCAGATATAAAGGACTCGGGATTTTTAGAAGTTGTTTTGTGGGTTTTCGTTGACAACATAAGAGCCCGAATGTTCTATGAAGCAAATGGGTTTTGCGCAACAGAACATTTGAAACAGGGATTAGGAGCACAGGAAATATGTTACTCTAAGTCCTTGCAGCTGTAGTACACCGCAAAGGCGGCAATTGCAAATTGACGCCATAGGACTTTCGGTGCAGAGGGGTTTCTCACGGCGGGTGGCGGGCCCCTTTTTTTGTGTTCTGAAAGGCGGACAGACCAAAAGCAGAAAGGAGTCTGGAATGAGGGATATCTTGATTATCGACGACGATATCCATATTGGAAATATGATCGAAGAGGCTTTGCGCAGGGAAGGATACCGGGCTTTTCGCGCTTATTCCGGAACGGAGGCGCTCCTGTTTCTGGCGCAGACAAAGCCGGATCTGATTTTGCTTGACCTAATGCTGCCGGGGCTTTCCGGGGAAGAAGTATTGCCCCAAATCAAGGGGATACCCGTTATCATTATCAGCGCAAAAGTGGATGTGGACGATAAAGTACAGATGCTTTTCGGCGGAGCGGCAGATTATGTCACGAAGCCTTTTCAGCTCAAGGAGCTTTTAGCAAGGATTGCCGTACAGTTTCGCGGCATGGATCCGACTTCTTCTGCTTCCGTTTTAGAGCACGACGGCATTAAACTGGATACCGTCACCCGTATGGCATCGCTCGGCGGGAGAGAAATACATCTGACGAGAACGGAGTATGCAATTCTCAAACTGCTTCTGCAAAACAAAAATCAGATTGCTGCGAAGTCACTATTGTTAGACCGCATCAGTGAGGATACGCCGGACTGCACGGAAAGCTCCCTGAAAATGCACATCAGCAATCTGAGGAGAAAGCTGCGCGAAGCGGACGGAAAAGATCACATCGAAGCGGTCTGGGGGATTGGCTTTCGGCTGCGCTGAAGAAAATCTTTCCCTTTTCTTTACCGGCTTCTTTACCGCTTTCTTTACGATTCCATGCTAGGATATCGGTATCAGAGGAAGGAGGTAAGTCTTTATGGACTATGTTCTCAGGACAAATGCTTTGACAAAGAGCTACAAGGGCTGCAAAGCGTTAAGCAATCTCACAATGAATGTACCCAGAGGCGCCATTTATGGATTTGTGGGAAAAAACGGCGCCGGCAAAACGACTTTGATCCGCCTGATTTGCGGGCTGCAGGAGCCGACTGCGGGAGATTACACCCTGTACGGCAGAAAAAATACCGACAGGGAGATTGCAAAATCCCGCAGGCGTATGGGTGCAGTGGTGGAAACGCCGGCTGTTTATCTGGACATGACGGCGGAGGAAAATCTCAGGCAGCAGTATCAAATTTTAGGATTGCCCTCTTTTGACGGGCTTTCCCACATTTTGAAGCTGGTGGGGCTTGCGGATGCAGGGAAAAAGAAAGCCGGAAATTTTTCGCTGGGTATGCGCCAGAGACTCGGAATTGCCGTTGCCCTTGTGGGAGACCCGGATTTTCTGGTTTTGGACGAGCCTGCGAACGGACTTGACCCGCAGGGAATGATCGAAATCCGGGAACTGATCTTAAAACTGAACAGAGAACAGCAGGTCACGATTCTGATTTCCAGTCACATTCTGGACGAACTGTCGAAGTTTGCAACCCATTATGGCTTCATTGACGGCGGGCGCATCGTAAAAGAAATCAGCGCCGAAGAATTGGAAGCCGCCTGCCAGAAATGTGTCCGCATGGAGGTCACCAGCACAAAAGCGCTGGCCCGTGTTTTGGATGAAATGAAAGTGGAATACAAAATTTTGAGCGACGCCACAGCCGACGTCTATGCGAAAGTGAATCTTTCTCATTTGAGCACGGCGCTTCTTGGGGAAAACTGTGAACTGATTTCGGCACAGGAAAGGGAAGAAAGCCTGGAAAGCTATTATGTGAGTCTGGTGGGAGGTGGAAAAATTGAATAAACTTTTGCGCTCAAATTTTTCAAGGCTTTGGAAAAGCAGAATCTTCTGGAATTGCATGATAGCGATGTCTGGTTATGTGATTGTGTATATGCTGTACTGGTGCAGGCAGGCCGCGGCGGATCTGTCGGAGTATTCCTATTCCATGGATGAATGTTATTTCCATTTTGCATTATCAATCGGCTTTTTCTGCGCATTACTTTGCAGTATGTTTTTCGGGACGGAAGTAAGCGACGGGACAATCCGAAATAAAGTAATTGTGGGACACACAAGGGCAAACATCTATCTGGCGAGCCTGATTACCACGTTTACGGCAACGTTTTTGATCCTGTCTGTATGGCTGATCGGTGCACTCGTCGCCGTCCCAACCCTGGGCTTTTGGAAAATGGGCATTCCCCGACTGCTCCTTTTTCTGTTGATCTCCGTCATGTTCATCCTGGTTTATTCCGCTCTCTTTACGGCGATCTGTATGTTGTCCTCCAATAAGGCGCTGACCGTTCTGGTTTCCATCCTGCTGTTTTTGGGATTGCTGGTCTTTGCCAGTGTGATATATAACGGCTTAAAGGAGCCGGAAATGATAAATGGCATTCAGATCACTCAGAATGGCATTGAAATGGCAGAGTCCTCTCCCAACCCGAATTATATCACAGGGGTAAAGCGGGACATCTATAGCTTTCTGGTGGACTTTCTGCCGACGGGACAGGGGATCAGACTGTGGCAGCTGGAGGTAACGCATCCAATCCGTATGCTGGTTTCCTCCCTGTTTTGGACTGTGGCTGTGACGGCAGGCGGATTGTCGGCCTTCAAAAAGAAGGACCTAAAATAAGAAGGGTTTAAAGCGGGGGTTTGTTATGGAAATGTGGTTGTGGGCGTCTGTCGGCATCATGGCTGTGGTAATTTTTTTGCTGCTCTGGAAAATTCATGCTCTGCAAAGCGCGGCAAAGGAAATTGGGAGCGCCTTTGCCGACCGGCTCGCAACCGAAACCAATACCCTGATCGACATTTCTTCTGCGGATCCGGCGATGCGTCGTCTGGCAGACAGCATCAACCTGCAGCTGAGAAAGCTGCGGGAGGAAAGGCACCGCTTTGAACAGGGGGACAGGGAACTCAAAAATGCGGTCACCAACATTTCCCATGATCTGCGCACGCCGTTGACAGCAATCTGCGGCTATCTGGATTTGCTCGAAGCGGAGAAAACCACCGGGAAAGCAGAACACTATATCCGTATCATCAGAAACAGGGCGGAACTTTTATCGCAGCTGACGGAAGAACTTTTCCGCTATTCCATGATTCTGTCCTCTGGAGGCGGCGGAGTGCGTGAAACGGTGAATGTTGGCGGCGTCCTGGAGGAAAGTATCGCCTCGTTTTACACTGCGCTGAAAGAGCGGAATATTGCGCCCAATATTCAGATGCCGGAAGAAAAGGTTTTAAGAACCCTGGATCGCTCTGCGTTAGCCCGTGTGTTTTCCAACCTTTTAAACAATGCGATGAAGTACAGCGATGGGGATCTGGATATCACCTTGAGCAAAGCAGGCACGATCATTTTCTCGAACACGGCATCCGGCTTAAACGAGGTGCAGGTGGGCAGACTGTTTGACCGCTTTTATACGGTGGAAACTGCGGGAAAATCAACGGGGTTAGGCCTGTCGATCGCCAGAACGCTGATGGAGCAGATGAACGGGACAATTTCCGCCGAATACAAAGAGGGAAAGCTAAGCATTGTCATTGCGCTTCCAAAGGAGTAAAAAATATATCAAAAGTATCATTACAAAAGAGTATTAAAACTTTCGGATGCATATATTGCCAAAACAAAAGAACCTATGCTAGAATTAAAAGTGAAAATGATCAATATCAACCTTCCAATGGGCCATAGAGTGCTGAGAGAATGTACGCCTATGTATGAGTATGCGTGGTTTATCGAACAGGTGCGCCGATACCAGGGAGAAGGGACAACCCGTGACAAGGCAGTGGTTCTGGCCATCAAGGACAGTATCCGGGAGGGAATCTTTGCGGACTTTGTAAGGAAACACGGGACGGAGGTAGAGAATATGCTGTTTACCCAGTTTAATATGGACGATGCCCTGGAGGTGCGGTATGAAGAGGGCCTGGAGGATGGAATCGAACGTGGAATGGAACGCGGAATGGAGCGTGGGCTCCAGCGCGGTCTGGCGCAGGGAATGGAGCATGGCCGGGCAGAGGGAGAACAGCGTCACTTGATCCGTCAGGTCTGCGGCAAGCTGCAGAAGAACGAGTCGCCGGAGAAGATCGCAGAGGATCTTCTGGCAGATCGGGAAGAGATCGGCCAGATCTGTGCGGCCTATGAGGCCTGCGGCCCGGAGGAGACCGCCATCTATCACAGGCTGAAAGAGAAGCTTTGCTGACGGGGCAAGGAAAGCAGGAATAAGAGAGAAATCTGGAGGCAGTGCATATGCAGAGAACAGAAAATGTGGAGTTGACGGTTTTATGTCTGATCCATCAGAACGATCAGTACCTTTTACAAAACAGGTGCAAAGAGGATTGGAAGGGGTTCACTTTGCCCGGAGGGCATATCGAAAAAGGCGAATCGATTGTGGATGCTGTCATCCGGGAAATGAAAGAGGAGACGGGACTTGAGATTCAGAATCCAAGATTGTGCGGCGTCAAGCAGTTTCCCATAGAGAATGGGCGCTACCTTGTCTTTTTGTTTCACACAGACGAATTTTTCGGAGAAGTAACCTCGTCAGAAGAGGGTGAGATGGTCTGGGTCAAAAAGTCAGAACTGTCAGAAATGAATACGGTAAATGATTTATTGCCGCTTCTTCAAGTGATGGAGGAGGATCATCTGACAGAATTTCAATATGTCATCGAAGACGGAAAATGGAATGTGGTGGTGAAGTGACCAAGGCACATTCTATTGCAAATAACCGTTGCAATTCCCGGCTGCGATGATTATAATAAAAAGGCAGTGAGAAGACTCAAAAGAAGTGGAAAAAAGGAAAGCTGATGTTCTGGAAGATGACAAATCTCCAACTGAAAAAAGGTTACATTGATCCCTTTCAAGGGGATAGTGCGCCTTTTTTTAGGGAGATTTTCTGATTTTTTGTCAGGCTTTTCCTTTTCATACGGTGCAGTATCTCCTTAACGATTACTAAAATACAGTTAAGGAGATTTTTTTATGTTTCAGATTAGAAAACAAATTCAGAGATTATATCTATCCTCAGCATTGGGGAGTTTATCCCTCACAGGCGCGTGGGTGGCGCTGCTTGCCGCCCGCGGTTACAGTCTGATGGAGATCGGAATCGCCGAAACCGTGTTCCACATCACAAGCCTGCTCTTTGAACTTCCCTCCGGCGTGTTTGCCGATGTGTTTGGCAGAAAGAAGATGCTGGTTGCAGGCAGCGTGATGCGGATGATTGGCAATGTGATCATGGTTGCGTCCAACAATCTGCCGATGGTGTGCGCCTCCATCGCCTTTCAGGCGCTGAGCTATAATTTTGCATCAGGGGCAGACAGTGCGCTGGCGTATGATTCGCTGAAACTGGCCGGAGAGGAACTGTATTATGAAAAGTATGCTTCCAACCAGCTGATTTTGTACAGGCTTTGCGGCGGGGTATCCACGCTGTGCGCGGGGCTGGCCTTATTCATCGGGCACAGGCAGGCATATTGTGTGGATGTTTTGCTGTCCGTGCTCCAGATCCTGATGGCAACAACTCTCTGGGAGGCGGGCGGACAGGCAGACGGATGCAGCACGGGCTGTGTTCTGCGAGATCTTGCGGATTGCTTTTGCAGGAGCTTTGCCTTTTTGAAAGACGCGCGCCGTGCCATCGGCCTGATGTTCTGCAATTCCTTTGTGGGGGCGGTGGACACTCTGCTGTTGTTTTTCCTGCAGGCGAAGCTTCTTATGGCGTCGATGCCGGATTGGGCGCTGGGAATGGCTTTGCTGTCCATGGAGCTGGGCGGCATTCTGGGTTCCAGACTGATTTTGAAATGCGGAAGACTCCGTTACCGTCTGGTATTTCTTTTCATGATGCTTCTGGTTTGTGCGGGAGTGTGCATGGAACACAGCGGATCGTATCTGATCATGACGGCAGGAGGTTTCCTGGCCGCTCTTGGGGACGACGCGCTTCAGGTGTGCACAAACACGATTCTGCAGAATATGTTTCCCTCCAGGCAGCGGGCGACGCTGCTATCGGTGGAGTCGTTCACATTTTCTGTGATCATGGTCGTCCTGTCTCCGCTGGCGGGCGCTTTGTTCTCGCGGTGGTAGATACTTAAATTTCCCTCAGGACAGGAGGAACTGATGAAGGCATATGGAGCGCACAGACGCTGCAATCCATATGCCTTTGTCTCTTCTGGCAATCGTCCGGGATGAGGCGTCCGGGATGAGGGCCTGAGGGGGCTTGATAAAATGCAGAATTAGGCATATAATAGTATTAAAAACAACTGCAAAACAACTATTATTTAGAGTGTAAACGTTCCAGAAGGGAGAACATTATGGCAGAACAGGTATTGATTCAGTTTCGCGCAGATAAAAAATTAAAACAGGAAGTGACGGAGATTTACGAATCTCTAGGAATAGATTTACCCACGGCATTGCGTATGTTTATGAATAAAAGCAGGATGGTCAAAGGAGTTCCGTTCGATGTGAGGCTCCCGAAGAATACGGTGACAAGGGCAGAAGCGATGATGGCCTTTGAGGATCTGCGTGCACAGACAGCAGATCTTCCGGAAATGAGTCTGGAGGAAATCAACGCAGAAATATCTGCCGCCAGAGCAGAAAGAATACAGAGGTAGCAGTATGAACTGTTATGCGGTAATAGACACAAATGTATTGATAGCAGCTCTTTTGTCAAAAAACAGCGATGCCGCAACCGTAAAAGTGTTTCGGGCAATTTTTGATGGAAGAATTGTGCCGCTGTATCATGATGATATTTTGGCTGAGTATGACGAGGTGCTGCATAGAGAGAAGTTTCATTTTCAAGAGAAATCAATACAGACAGTACTTGCGGCGGTCAAAGAGTTTGGCGTAGAGGTTTTCCCGCAGCCTACGGGAGAAATTCTGGTTGATATGGATGATTTGGTTTTTTATGAGGTGGCTATGGAAAAGCGGGATGAAGACGCGTATCTGGTAACGGGGAATCAGAAACATTATCCAATTAGGGATTTTATTGTGACACCGGCAGAGATGATGAGGATTCTTGAGCAGAGATAGCATTGTCAAGGATCCAGGTGTTACGACTATGAGTGTGAAAAGGATGATTTCATTCATAAAGGGAAAGAGACATGGATAACACAGCATTAAATATCACTGGCTTAACAAAACGGTATCGTGATTTTACTCTGGATAATGTGTCGTTTCGTGTGCCCTATGGGGCAGTGGTAGGCTTTGTCGGTGAAAATGGCGCTGGGAAAAGCACAACGCTGAAAGCGATTCTTGGACTGATTAAAAAAGACGCGGGAACCATCTCGATTTTGGGGGCGCAGGAACAGGATATTGATTTTGCAATACGCAGCAAGATTGGCGTTGTGTTTGACGGAAATAATCTCCCGGAGAAAATGACGCCGAAGCAGTTAAGCTTTTTTTTGACCAACATTTATCCATCCTGGGAGAAAGAAAAATACTTTTCCATGCTGGATAAGCTGTCTTTGCCCGCAAACAGAAAGATAAAAACATTCTCCAAAGGAATGAAAATGAAGCTGGCCATCGTTGCTGCGCTTTCGCAAAATCCAGAGTTGTTAATTATGGACGAACCTACAAGCGGGCTTGACCCTGTTGTGCGCGACGATATTTTGAATATGATTTTGGATTACGTTCAAGAGGAAAAGCGCTCTGTTTTGATTTCGTCACATATTACCAGCGACTTAGAAAAAATCGCTGACTATATTGTATTGATCCATAAGGGAAAAGTGATTTTCGATAAACGCAAAGATGAACTCATTCATCATTATGGCATGATCAAGTGCGACACAGAACAGTTTAAGGCAATAAGTAAAGAGGACGTTATCCGCTATCGCAGGCAGGGCAGCGAATTAGATCTTTTAATTTCGGATAGAAATGCCGTGCAAATGAAATACCCCAATATTCAAGTTGTTCCTGCGACTATTGATGATATTATGTTGTTCTATGTAAAGGGAGAAATGCCATGCGGAATCTGATAAAAGCAGAACGGTTTCAGTTCTTACATTCCTCTGCCTTATGGATTGTTATTGCTGTCTTGTTTGCATTTTGCAGTATCTCAATTTTAACGGGTGTTTATGACAGCGCAGAGAGCGCGTTGCAGAGTATCAGTAAAGACATTCCCATTCCCTTGCTGGGATGTTCGGTATATGGCGCAGTCATTTTGTCAGAGGATTTTTCCAATGGTCTGATAAAACACTATATTGCAAGTGGGTACAAAAGGGCGTTTATCATATTGTCGAAATTTATGCATTACATTTTTGGGTGCTGCGTTCTTTTGTTTGTGTATCCGTTTCTTTGCGTAACCTTTACCGCAATGGTGCGCGGAGTTGAAACATCTTTTGTACTGGTGATGCAGCAGTTTATTGTCGTGTTTATCAAATCGCTTCCCCTATACCTGGGAATAGCGGGCATATTCTTTTTGGCCTGTATTCTACTGCAAAATGCTGCTGTCGCAATGGCAGTATGCGTTGCAATTTCTATATCCCTTGTGGTTTTTTCTAATCGGCTCTATGCAGATCACTTTGAGATATTAAAATACAGTCCAATGATCCAACTGAATGAAATCGCTGATAACCCGATTTCATTTGAATACTATATTGCCGTTTTTGCAGCAGTATTTCTTTTGGAGGTTTGTCTTTTAATAGGGATAGTAAAATTCAAAAACGACGAATTTTAGCGTTCTTTTTATTCATCATATAACAGAGCGAAAGGCGCTGTGTCATGTTCTGTTATCAATCTTTCACCGTATTTCCAGGGAAAATACAGCCGGCGTGATTAACGGAAGGGACGATGATTCGCTCGATGAAAAAACGAGCGGCGTGACAGCGCTGTTTCAGCCGGATGGAAGCTGGATTTCAAAGGTTGCCCCGCCGCCTGGCGTATCAGAAACAGTCATTTTGCCGTGGTGAAGCGCGACAATGTTTTTTGCAATACTCAATCCAAGTCCATAGTGTCCTGGGGTGGAAGCGTCAGCCTTGTAAAAACTCGAAAATATTTTTGGCTTTATTTCATCTGGAATCCCCCGCCCGTGGTCGATAAAGAGGATCGAAAGATTCTTTTTTTGTGGGATCAGTCTGACCGAAATCGGGGCGTTCCCACCGGAATAAGTGATGGCGTTATCCAAAAGGATGGCGAAAAGCTGCAGGATCAGCCCACGATCAGCGGAAATGGGTGCGATATCCTCTTCTGGGAACTCAAGATGTAATTCCCTCCCGTTTTTTGCCAGGACGGGAGTAGACATTTCATAAAATGCAACGCATAAATTGACAAAATCCACAGGTTCAAAATTTGTTTTCCAGGTACAGCTTTCGCTGGAGGCGATAAAAAGCAGGTTTTTTATGATCTGATCCATCCGGCCGCACTCTGCGTTTATGATGGCCTGTCCGTTTTTGATCTGGGCAGACTGATTTGCAATCATGATTTTGGACAGAGGGGTTTTTAACTCATGGGATGCGGAGGCAACAAATTCCTTTTGTTTCTGCATATTTTCATTGATGGGGGCGATGCTTGCATGGATTATATGTTTCCCTAAGATACCGAAAGACAGAAAGAGGAGTATTCCGAATCCTCCCAGCTGGCATATCTCCTGTGGAGAGAACAGGTTTTGATTGATCAGGCTGGCGGCGTATAACTCATATCCCCTTCCGCTGGCTGACAGCAGCGATACATGAGAGCAATGAAAAGTCTCGCCATATAATCCGTCTGCGCGGAAGGAAAAGGTGTGGGAGAGCATTTCTGGGCTTCCTGCTTCGCTTTCCACATGGAATTCAAATGATTTCTGGAATTGTTCCTGCAAGATGTCTTCCAGTACGCTGCAGGGTGTTTTGATCCCGTCCGATAGAAAAGGAGTCCTGGTATCCCCGCAGATCAGAAACAAATCCATGGGCACATAGGAATCATACTGCTGATATGCCGCATCGGAAAGGATGACGTCATCCTGCAGTTGTAAGATGATCTGATTGACATAGGCTTGGGACAAAGAAAGACGGTGGGATCTGGCGACGGAACACTGATACATCATGAAAAACAGGATGATGGCTGCGGTGAGGACAAACACCGTAATATAATACATCAAGAATAATTTGCGATATAGCTTCTGAACCATGTTTATACCCCTTGTGCGCCTTAGTGCGCATCTTGTCTCCCACTATGCTTTTTGCGTCATGGTATATCCGATCCCGTATACGGTCTGGATGGAGCTTTTGCTTTTTATCGTCTTTAAATGCCTGCGAAGGAAGTAAATGTAGTTGTCCACATTCGCCGGGCCTACTTCGGTGTGGAATCCCCATACGCAGGAGAGCAGTTCTTCCCGGGTAAAAACTTTGGAAGGATTTCTCAGAAATAATTCCAACAATGTAAATTCTGTCTTGGTAAGTCTGGCTTCTCCTGGCCCACAGCTTACGGTATGTCTGTCCCTGTCTAAGACAAGATCATAGCAGGACAGGGCAGATTCCCCCTGCATCGAAGAGGGGCGGCGTAAAAGGGCTTTCATGCGGACCAGCAATTCCTCCATGTGAAACGGTTTTGTGAGGTAATCGTCTGCACCGGCATGAAACCCGTCGATTTTATCCTGCAGGCTGTCCAATGCAGTCAAAAGGATGACGGATGTGTAGATACCGTCGTCGCGCATTTTTTTCAAAACGGACGTCCCTTCCATGTCCGGCAGCATACGATCCAGAAGGATCAATTCGTAATGGTTTCTGGAGGCCATGGAAATGCCGTCTTTTCCATTGAAGCAGGAAGTAACGGCGTATTGATGCCGGGCCAGTTCTTCTGTCAGCATTTCATTGAATGGCACATCGTCTTCGATCAATAGGATTTCGCTCCTCATCTTGTACCGCCTTCCCTTTCCTGAATTTATCGCCAGGTGAATTTACCTCCATCATAGCAAAAGGATATCGAAAAGTCATCTAAATGCCGTGGAATGTTATTTTTTGGAATTTATATGACTTTTCGATGATTCAGCCGTAAAATGGCAGATACAAAAATATGACAGCGGAGGTGTCACAAGGCATATGGACAAGCGGCGTATCAGAAGGCGGATCATGGGTATGGGGGTCTTGTTCACCCTGTTGCCGCCATTTCTCCTGTCAGGCTGTGCAGGGAGGGAAACAAAGGGTATCGAAGCGGATGGGCAGGCTCCAGGCACACTGGCGGGATATACCCAGTATGAAATCGGGCTCCCGGAAGACCTTTTACAGACTTCCTATACGGTTCTGGGATTCCATCAGACGGAAAACCAGACGCAGGAATTATATGTATATAACCAGAATCATTCCGCATTTGAAAAATACAGCTTCTCAGGATCCTCAGAATGGGAAGCTTCATCCTGCGAATGGCTGGACAACGCGCTCGGGGAGGTTGCCCCGGCGTCTGTGGATGTGTTGTTCCAGGACGGGATTTACTATGCAAAATATGAAGGGGAGAATGGGAAATGTCATCTCATCCAGTCAGAGGATGAAAAAAGCGCCGAAGAAATACCAATCGCCGGATGGGACAGGCGGGAAGGCTCTGTCTATTATCCCGTGGTTGACCGGGTTGCCGTTTTATCGGATCGAGTGATCGCATCCACGCGGGCAGACAGCATATGCCAGATTCATGAGCGGGGGACGGTAGTGGGCGAATTTCACTGCGGCGAGCCATACAGCCTGGCAGGCTTCGGGGAATATGTGGCGGTACTCAGCGAGGGGAATACGGGCGTATGCATTTATCACATGGGAAGGATGGAAATAGAAAAAGAGATACGGTTTGCCAGTCCTGACGGGGATATTCCGCAGTTATTCATGAAAAATGAAGTCTCGGTGTATCTGGCTGGCAAGGAGGGGCTGAAAGAACTGAAGCTGGACAGCGGCGAAGCACATCTCGTCATTGACGGCGCAAAGACAATGTTTTCTTATGGGGGATATTTTCCCATGTGGCTGGAAACAACGCCGGACGGTGATTTTTATGTACTTTTTGTGGACAGGGATCAGTCTGATGCGAGGCTCATGAAATATTCCCGGGCTTTGGAAGGAAGAGACGGACAGACGGGGACATTCGGTGAAAGTGGAAGCTCCGGGCCAGATGGCGGCGCACAGGGAGACGGGCTGGAGATTTACAGCCTGCAGGACAATGAACTGATACGGAGCGCAATCAATCATTTCAACGTAAAATATCCTTCTGTAAAGATCCAGTATGAAGTGGCCAAAGGGGAAAACGGCGCGGCTACCGACAGTGATCTGATCCGGGCGCTGAATGCCCGGATGGAGGCTGGCAATGGGCCGGATATATTGATCCTGGACGATATGCCGCTGGATTCTTATGTGGAAAAAGGGCTTCTTGCCGATCTTTCCGGCATCCTTTCAGAAAGTGATGTGGCTGCAAACCTGTTGAAGGCATATGGGCAGGGAGGCCAGATATTTGCGATCCCAACAAGGATCGGCCTGCCCATCATCCTCGGTACGGACGATGTGATGGAAAATGCAGATGATCTCAGTGCGCTGGCGGCATACGCGGATCAGGCGAAGCTTCCCTATTATGTGGAGGGGACAGTCACCTACCGCACCTTGATCGATCATTTTTATCCCCTCTATATCAATTCGATCCTGGAAGATAAAAAAGTAAACCAGACGCGGCTGAAGGCATTTTTGTCAGATATCAAAAAGATAGCAGATTCTGTGAAAGCAGTGGAGGCGTCCGATTTTGACAATTCCCGCCCTGCGAGATGGCTTGGCCTTGGCGACACCTCGTTCGCCATAGCGGTCATGCGGGGGATGCTGTTTGACCAGGCCACGGAACTGCTTTCCTATGCAAAACAAAATGGGGATTACAGGGCGGTGGATCATTTGTTTATGCCTTATGGGCTGCTGGGGGTGAATGAACGCAGCGGGCAGAAAGAATTGGCAGCGCAATTTGTCCTGGAGGCACTGGATCTGCAGGTACAGCAGACAGAATATCTTGGCGCCGGGTTTCCGGTCACAAACGCGGCCCTCGCCAAGTGGAGGGATAACGAAAGCAACCGGGGAGGGGCAATCCTGGATCCCAATACAGGGTCTGAGATATCGTTTGACTGGCCGGATGCGGGGATGCGTCAAAGGCTGTTTAGGGAATTGTCCGAAGTGGAAACGCCAATCCTGCAGGACGGTATCGTAAAAGAAAAACTCATGACCATCGGCGAGCAGTATCTGAGAGGGGGAATGACTGTTGAAGCGGCTGTACAGGAGATTACAGACGAAGTGGAAGTCTACCTGCAGGAATAAATTATGGGGGGTTTGGATGCTCCTGCCCAGTATGGCGGGGGCAGCCGCCTTTCATGTGATCCCAATGTGCTATGTCCTGAAACGGTCGGTCACGGATGATTCCACCGGGAAATTGGTGGGGCTGGATCATTACCGGGAAGTGATAGACAATGCCGCCTTCCGTCTGGCCGTGCAGAATACCGTCCGCTTTCTTGGCCTCTGTGTGCCTCTGCTGTTTGCCTTATCCCTGATTGGCGCTTTGCTTTTGTCCAAGGAGAAACGCAATCTGGGAAAGACCGTCGCATTGATGCCGATGGCAATCCCCGCAGCCAGCATGGTACTGATCTGGAAAGTCCTTTTTCGCAGATACGGACTGCTTGACCGATTATTCTGCGGCTTTACGGGAGGAATTGACTATATCAGCAGCGAGGGGGCGTTCGGAGTCCTGATCAGCACCTACATCTGGCGGAATGTGGGGTATGATATCGTCCTGTGGGCTGCGGCGCTAAGCAGCGTGGATCAGAGCATCGACGAGGCAGCACAGATTGACGGGGCGGGCAAGCTTCAAAGATTTGTGTGGGTCACCTTGCCGCATATCCTGCCCTACGGCAGCGTGATTCTGCTTTTATCCCTGCTGAACGCATTTAAGGCCTTCCGGGAGGTTTATTTAATGGCTGGGGAGTATCCCAATCAGTCCATTTATCTGCTGCAGCATATCTTCAACAACTGGCTCTTGAATTTCAGATTTTCAGATTTATGTGCCGGGGCGGTTCTCGTCATCAGCGTGGTGGGAATTTTATCCGTTTTGCTTCACAAGCTGCTGGAACGGGATTTGTGCTGATGTAAGAGCCGCTGAAGCGGTGGAAGGAGAGGCAACACATGATAAAAAGTGGAATAAAAAACATAGGGAAGTGCGTCAGCCTGCTGCTTTTAGCCGTCATAATGGCGGGCCCGGTCATTCTGGTGCTGATCTGTTCTTTGATGAAACGGGATGAGCTTTTGCTGAGCTTTGGAGCGGTGCTCCCAGACGGAGCGGGATATGCCGGAATACCGCTTTTGCCCTATTATCTGACGTTTGAAAATTATAAGAAGCTGTTGCTGCAGGAAATGGAATTCTACATTATGTTTTGGAATTCTGTATTCCAGGCGGCAGGAATTATCCTTGGCCAGATGATCGTAGGCATTCCTGCGGCGTGGGCCTTTGCAAAATGGGACGCCTGCTGGAAAAATTTTCTGTTCCGTATTTATATTGTATGGATGGTTGCGCCGTTTCAGGTTTTGATGGTGCCGGAGTATCTGACACTGCAGCGGTGGGGACTGATCGACACGCCTTATGCCATTATTTTGCCGGCTGTTTTTGCAACGCTTCCCATTTTTATCCTGACCCGTTTCTTCCGGGCGGTGCCCGATGAAATTTTGGAAGCTGCCAGACTGGATGGGGCGTCTGAATTTTTCATTTTTACAAAAATAGGGATCCCGTTAGGGGAAGGGGGGATCGGGGCGGTGGTCATCTTGAGCTTTCTGGAATATTGGAATACCATCGAAGCGCCTTTGGCTTTTCTGCATGACAGGTCTTTCTGGCCCGTATCGCTCTATCTGCCCAATATTTCGCAGCAGAATGCGGGCGTTGCATTAGCGGCTTCCTTTCTCATTTTGATCCCCACAACCCTGTTGTTTTTCGCGGGGCATGACGTTATGGAAGCAGGCATTGCAAATACAGGGTTGAAAGGATGATATCTCTATGAAAAGAGCGCGAAAGATATATGGTATCGGTGTTGCCGTCTTTTTTGGATGGATGATGATGCTCACGATTTTTGTATGGTATCAGCGGGCGGTCAACACACCTGTTGTAAATTTTATCTATCCACACCAGGGGACGATCAAAGCTCCGGCGCACACGGAAAGCAAAGGGGAAGCCTATCAGGTCTGCCTTCCGACGGACGTTCTGGATTTGGATGCCAGAGGGTATTTTGTGTACGTCGTCGAAGCAAGGCAGGGAATTTTAGGGAATACGAATATCGCCGTCAAAAGGAGGATTGAGGTGTTGGCCATGGATGACAGCCTGGCGGCTGTGGAGGGGAATCTGACCGCGATTGACAAAGTGATCTCTGACAGTGACAAAGAGATTTATGATGGATGCCCGATCCTTCTTCAGGACAGCGGTATCTAGCAAGATAGCGGAAGAGTCCGGCGGATAGAAGACGGCATTGCCCTAAAGCCTGCCGGAAAGCGGTCTGTTGGAAACTGGCATTGACTTCTTGACAAGGCGGACAGAATCCACTATGATACTCATATAGATTGCGTAAGATTTAATTGTGCAAAATGAAGGGAGACAGACGATGGGTATCTATGAATTCAAGGTGAAAGCACAGGATGGGAGCCAGGTTTCTTTGGAGGAGTACAAAGGAAAGGTGCTGTTGATCGTGAACACGGCCACTGGCTGCGGTTTCACTCCCCAGTACGACGAGCTGCAGGATCTCTACGACCTGCATCAGAAGGACGGCTTGGAGATTCTGGATTTCCCCTGCAATCAGTTCGCAGGGCAGGCACCCGGCAGCGACGAGGAAATCCACAGTTTCTGCACGGGGCGCTATGGGATCACCTTCCCGCAGTTTTCCAAGATTGATGTGCTGGGGGAAAATGCGGATCCGCTGTTTCGCTATCTGTCGGAACACACCACCTTCCAGGGCTTCGGAAAGAGCCCGATGACGATGATCCTCAATGGCGTGGCAAAGAAAATGGACAAGGACTTCAAGAACAACAGCAACATCAAGTGGAATTTCACCAAATTCCTGATTGGCCGGGACGGACAGATTGTGGCCCGGTTCGAGCCCACCGCCTCCATGAAGGACGTCAAGGCAAAGGTGGAGGCGGCGCTGTAACGACGCTCTGCGCAGAAAATGGAGTACGCCTGTACACGGCGGGATCTCTCAAGGCTGTCCGGGAAAGGAAGATCGGGCAGAAACAAAGTACCAAAAAAGTACTTCCAAGGCATCAGTGCACGCCTTGGAAGTACTTTTTTGCTTTGTTTTTCCGTTTCAGGGAAGCTGTCCTATACCCAGTCGTCAGGAGAATTCTTTTTGACGGCGTAGTAAATGCCTAAGCCCAGCCCGGCCACAATGAGGAGGGCGGGCAGGAGCAGCAGCAGGTACAGATGGGCGTTTCCTTTGCCCGTCTCCTGCGCAGCGCCGGTTCCCAGGATCAGATCCTGTTCCCCGCCAGCTTCCGGGTTTTTCGCGTTTGCCACAGAGACGACTCTCACAGGCTGATCCGTCTCGCTGGGGACGCTTGGAACTGCTGCGTCCGGCGCGTCCGGGGCCGTTGGAGCCGCAGTCGCCGCGGCAGGCGCAGAGGAGGCGGATCCCGAGGAAGAAGTCTTAGGCTGCCCCGCAGGCGTCTGGGCCTGGGCGGGAGCGGTTGTGGGTGCAAAAACAGCGGCAGGCGTTGCTGCTGCCACGGGCGCTGCAGTGGCTGGATTAGAGCTGTCTTTCGACGTGTCCGCATTGCTCTGGGGTCCGGAAGCCTGGGAAGACACAGGGGGAGCTGGGGTTGCCGCAGATTTCGGGGTGCCCGAAAGGGGAACCACCACGTCTTCCGGCGCAAGGAGGACGGGAGATTCTCCCTCCTCTTTTTCCTTTTCCGCAACGGAGTCAGCCACAAACTGTACCTGGAGGATGCTGGTGCCCGCCTCCAGATCCTGATAGGACACAGGCACGGTCATGGAACTTTTGTCTGTGATCTCAAGGCTCTTTCCGCCCACGTCGATGGTCTCGATCTGATAGCCTTTCTCGGCGGTCACGGTCACGGAATTGCTCTGGCCCTGGGCCAGGGAGAGCAGCCTGCTCTTGCTGGAGGTGGTCACCTTGCCGCCGTAACTGCCAGAAACCAGAAGGTGCCGGTCGGTGGAGGTATCTTTGCCCTGCACAGCTGCGATGGCAAAGGGGCTGAAGGACTTACAGGTGATCACCAGGCCGAACTTGGTCACAACGCAGTCGATGGGCTCCACGTCGATCACGGCGCCGCTTGCATCCCGCTTAAAATGGTAGGCCTTGAAGGTGACTCCCTCGTCCTCGGGGCCGTAGCCCTTGGGGAAGCCAACGGAAACCCGCACGCCCTGGCCGGTTTGGATGACCTGGGCCTTGCACAGCGTCAGGTCGATGTTGTACGTCTCGCTGGATAAGACCTTTGCGGAGTTTTCCTCCTGTATCATCTGCTCCATGGCGTCAGACTGGGAGTTGGAGGGTCTGGTCACCACCAGGGCCAGCCGGTCTGAGAGTTTTTCGTTTACTCCCTGGCCGTCGCTGGTCTTCCAGTCGTTCATGGAGAGGTCGGTATTTTCCAACAGGGCGGGCTGGCCGAAGACGTTCCAGTCATAGCCCTGGGATTTGTAGGCACAGATAGCGCAGGGGGCGGAGGACACATATTTCATGGGCAGAGGCGCCTTTCCGTTGTCCTTGCTGACCACGCCGGTAAACTGGAAGGTGTAGAGCACGCTCTCGTCGGCATACATGGAGCTGGGAGTGAACTGGAAGGTGAAGGTGCGTCTGCCGTCCCACTGGAAGTTTTTCACCTCAGAGTACTGCACCCCGGTGTTGCCCGAGGAGGTGAGCAGATACCCGACTTCTTCCCCTTCGCTCTGCACCAGATCCTGATCGTATTCGATGCGCACGTCGTAGGTCTGGCCCATGTAAACCCTTCCCTGGGTGCTCGGGCTGTAAGCCTTGGGGTAGGGCGGCGCCGTATAGGTTCCGTACTGGTTGAAGATCTTTTTGGTCTGGGCCACGAACAAAAGGGGGTCGCCCTTAAAGAAATAGAAGTCTTTGTTTACGATCTTCGCCCCATTGGCAAAGACGCCGATGGGAGGCGTGGTGGTCACGGCGAACTCTGCGAACAGGATGTGTTCCGCGGGGAGCACCAGCGCGCCATCCTCCTGCTGGTCTGCGATGTTATAGGGGGAGGGATCGGCGTAGAACCAGTCGCCGTATGTGTATTCCTCCTCTGTATCGGAGGTATTCTGGTAGAAGCGCGCCAGAATGTAATATCCCTTTTCCGCGGCTTTTTTGTAACCCATCCCGTTGTAGGAGACGCGGAAGGTGCCGCTGTCGGTTCCCTCTGACTGGCCGGAGCGGTACTCCACGGACAGGCCGTTGCTGTTTTCAATTTCCTCAAAGCTGCGGGAATCCTGGGCCAGGACGGGATAGGAAAATTCCTTGTTTGCCGGGGACAGGATGCCGTTGGGCACATGGTGTACGCCCAGCACGTCGCCGCCCACCATCAAAAACTCCGAGGTCTCCTTGCCGCTGTGGGCTGCGCTGTTTGAGGCGACAATGGGGTCGTCCATGGTGGCGTCCACGCCGTACCACTCGCCGTTTGCCTGCACATAATTCCACATATGCAGCTCCATGCCGCCGGAGGGAGTGCGGTATACGCCCTGCACCAACAGACAGGGAATCCCCAGGCGATCCAGCACTGCCTTCATGGAACGGGCGTATGCCTCGCAGGCCCCTTCCCCTTTGACCAGTGCGCCGTAGGCGGTGCGGATGAAGCCGGTGTTTGCCGGCGTGCAGGTATTCTCCAGCCGATAGGACACCGACTGGGTGATCTTGTTGTGGACATAGGTGATCTGTTCGGTCACGCGATCCATGCCATCGTCGATGCGAAGGTTCTTTGCGCCGTTTACGATGCCGGATATCTTTTCCTCATATGCGCGGAGGGCGCTGTCTACATCCCCTTTGCTCTGAAATCCGGGGGTGAAGTAGTCTGCCCGCCTCCCGGCGCCAAGATAGGCGTGGTAAACGCCGGAAGTGTCCCTGGTCACTCTCAGGGTGAGGGCGGAAAAGTCCACATAAAAAATGTCAGGGTAATCAAAATAGAAAGCATCCCTGGCGGCGCCCATCCGCTCCAGCAGGCCGGTATAGCCTCCGGCGTAGGACTGGATGTCCGCCTGGGAGAGATACCCTTCTTTGGTCAGATCCAGCTCGCCGTTCCCGGTCTTGAACAGGTCTTCCTGGTACATCTTTTCCATGGCCTGGTAGAAGGGCTTTTCCCCGTCTGCAAGCTGATTGTAGAAATAGTGGGATGCGGCGGTTGTCGTCTGCGCCTGCACAGAGGGATCGGGGAAGGCTGCGCACAAAAATGGCAGGATCAGAACCGTCGCCAGAAAGAGCGCAATTCCCTTTTTCAGATTTCCGCGCTGGGATGTTGTCATGTCGTACCTCCTTGGCCCGCCTTTGCGGTCGTCTTTTGATAGAAAAAACTGTAGCACTATACGGAAAGTGACTGCAGTCATTGCGATGTTATCATGAAAAAATGGGGCAGTCAAGCGGTTTTTGAACAAATGTTCCTATAAATGTTTTTGCATATGACAAAAATACGGCGGGCTATTGAATCCGGGAGGAGGAATGTGGTATCATGGTTCTGCCGCGGCATCGGACAAAGAGGCAGTCCGGCCGCAGGGAAGGAAGTTTGGGCTATGTCAGATACACAGGGGATCAGGATGGACGGATGGACGGTGACGGCAGAGGAGCTGGATGGGTGGCAGGAAGGCAGTTATCTTTTGGTGGATATCAGGGATGAGCTGTCCTATGCTTACGGGCATCTGCCGCAGGCGGTCAACATTCCGTCCGGGCAGCTTGCCGACGCGCTCCCGCAGCTTGCGGGGAAAAAGGCTGTGGTTTACTGTAAGAGAGGGGAAGCAAGCGGCCAGGCGGTCAAGATGCTCCGGGACAAGGGGATCGAGGCATACGATCTGGCGGGCGGATACGCCGCGTGGCTGCTGCAGGCCATGGCCCGGGAGGAGAGCGTGGGCGAGACGGATACCCTCTGCCAGGAGGCGGAAAACAGCATCCGCAAGCGGTTCCACAAAAAGCTCTGGACTAATTTTACAAGGGCCATCGTGGAGTATGAACTGGTCAGGGAGGGCGATAAGATCGCCGTCTGTATCTCCGGCGGGAAGGATTCCATGCTGATGGCAAAGCTGTTTCAGGAGCTGAAGCGGCACGACAAATTTCCCTTTGAGTTGGTGTTTCTGGTCATGGATCCGGGCTACAGCCGGGAAAACCGCCAGGTCATCGAGAACAATGCCAGGCGGCTGAAGGTTCCCATCACGATCTTTGAGTCGGATATTTTTGAGTCTGTCTTTCATATTGAAAAGTCTCCCTGCTATCTGTGTGCGCGGATGCGGAGAGGGCATCTCTACAGCAAGGCAAAGGAGCTGGGTTGCAACAAGATCGCCCTGGGGCATCACTACGACGACGTGATCGAGACCATCCTGATGGGGATGCTCTACGGCGCCCAGATACAGACCATGATGCCGAAGCTGCACAGCACGAATTTTGAGGGCATGGAGCTGATCCGCCCCCTGTATCTGGTGCGGGAGAAGGACATCAAGGACTGGAGGGACGCCAATGGCCTGCATTTCATCCAGTGCGCGTGCAAGTTCACGGACACCTGTTCCTCCTGTCAGGAAGACGGCCAGAGCAATTCCAAAAGACTGGAGATCAAAAAGCTGATCCAGGAGTTAAAAAAGACCAATCCCTTTGTGGAGAACAATATTTTCAAGAGCGTGGAAAATGTGAACTTAAGCACTGTGATCGCCTATAAGAAAGACGGTGTGCGGCATCATTTTCTGGACGACTATGACGAAAGGCAGCCTCAGTAGGCAGGGAGCGCTATGTTAAATCAATTTTCAAGAAGTCAGTTGTTGCTGGGAGTGGAGGGGATGCAGAGGCTGTGGAAGGCGAAGGTGGCCATTTTCGGCATCGGCGGCGTGGGCGGTTACGTGGCGGAGGCGCTGGCCAGGACGGGCGTGGGCTCCTTTGTGCTGGTGGACGACGATAAGGTATGCCTCACCAACATCAACCGGCAGATCGTGGCCACCCGCAGGACGGTAGGGCGCTACAAGGCAGAGGTGATGCGGGAGCGCATTCTGGAGATTTCGCCGGACGCGGAGGTGGAGGTAAGGAAATGCTTTTATCTGCCGGAAAACGCACACGAGTTTGACTTTTCCCAGTATTCCTATGTGGTGGACGCGGTAGACACCGTGACGGCCAAGCTGGAGCTCATCCTGCGGGCGAAGGAGTGCGGCGTGCCCGTGATCAGCTGCATGGGGGCTGGCAACAAGCTGGATCCCACGAAATTCCAGGTGGCGGATCTCTTTCAGACCACGATGTGCCCCCTGGCAAAGGTGATGCGCCGTGAGTGCAAAAAGCGGGGGATCACAGAGTTAAAGGTGGTGTATTCCACGGAAAAGCCCACCAGGCCCCTGGAGGACATGAGCGCCAGCTGCAGGACAAACTGCATCTGCCCGCCGGGGGCACAGCGCACCTGCACACAGAGGCGGGATATCCCTGGAAGCGTGGCCTTTGTGCCCTCTGTGGCGGGGCTGATCCTGGCCGGGGAAGTGGTGAAGGATCTGGCGGGAGTCAGGCCGCGCACGGATGGAGAATAGCGCAGAGTACCGATGGACGCAAGAGCCGCGGAAGCGGCAGAACGAGAGGGAAGATGGAGAGGGAAAAAGGGATTGTAAGGATCAGCATGATCGGCATTTTAGTCAATGCGGTGCTGGTGGCGTTTAAATTGACGGTGGGGGTTTTGAGCCATTCCATCGCGGTGATTCTGGACGGCGTCAATAACCTGACGGACGCCCTTTCGTCGGTGGTTACCATCATCGGGACAAAGCTGGCGGGCAGGGCGCCGGACAAAAAGCATCCTTACGGTTACGGGAAGATCGAATCGATCAGCTCCGTCACCGTGGCGGTGCTGATTCTGTTGACCGGGTCTGCGGCTTTCCGGGAATCCTTCGACAAGATGCTCCACCCGGCTGCGGCGGAGTATTCCCCGGTCTCTCTGGTGATTCTGGCGGCTGCGGCTGCTGTGAAATTTTTCTTCGGGCGCTGTCTCAAAGCGGCGGGAAAAACGTACCATTCGGAGTCCCTGGCCGCTTCCGGCACAGACTCGGTGATGGATGCGTTCCTCTCCCTCTCCACGCTGGCGGCAGCAGGCGTCAGTATGGCGTTTTCGGTCAGCGTTGAGGGGGTTTTAGGCGTTGTGATTTCCGTCTTTATCTTTAAGGCGGGGATTGAAATCCTGATGGAAGGCCTTGGCAGTGTGATCGGGACGAGGGTGGACAGCGGGCTGTCCGCAGAACTGAAGTGCTTTCTCTGTAAAAACCCGGCGGTCCTGGGGGCGTATGACCTCTCTTTGCACCAGTACGGGCCGCAGCGCCTGATCGGTTCGGTACATATTGAGGTTGCGGACGACATGACGGCGCGAGAGATCCATGGGCTGAGCAGACAGATCATGGAAAATGTTTACAGGGAGTTCGGCATTGTCCTGACGGTGGGCATCTATGCTTCCAATACAGCGGACGAGACTTTTGCCGGGATGAAAAAGGCTTTGTCAGATCTCATCCGGGAATACCCGGAAGTCCTGCAGATGCACGGCTTTTATGTGGATCCGGAGAAAATGCTGGTCTCCTTTGACCTGATTCTTGATTTTAAAGCGCAGAATAAGGAGGAAATCCAACAAGACATCCTAAGGCGCATGAAGGAGCGCTTTCCTGCGTATGCATTCACGGCGGTTCTGGACAGCGACGTCAGCGACTAGAGGGGAGGAGAAAACATCCGATGTATCCAGACAGGGAAAAAGCGTCAGAATTACTAATCGAGGCAGAAAAACGAAATCCCGGGCCCTGGGGGAACCATAGCAGGACGGCTGCGCACTGTGCGGAGCGGATTGCGGCTTTGTGCGGTATGGATTCGGACAAGGCATATGTGCTGGGGCTGCTGCATGACATTGGCAGAAGGTTTGGGAAGCGGCATCTGGGGCACGTTTCCGACGGATATACTTATATGATGTCTCTGGGATATGACGAGGCGGCAAAAATCTGCCTCACCCATTCTTTCGATGGGCCCAGGATAGAAGGCTATGTGGGCAATTTTGACACCACCGAGGAAGAGACGGAGATGATCCGGGCGAAGCTGCAGAAAGTACAATGGGATGATTACGACAGGCTGATACGGCTTTGCGACGCCATATCCGGCGCAGAAGGCGTCATGGATATTGTGGATCGGATGAATGACGTCCGAAGGCGCTATGGCACATATGACATGGACAAATGGAACTCCAATTTAGCCTTAAAAGACTATTTTGAGCAAAAAATGGGGAAGGACTTATATGAGGCGGTGGAAAAAGATCGCTTTCATCCCTGTCCACGCCGATCTTGACATTCCAGCGGGAAAGTGGAACAATAAAAGCGTTGATCAGACGGACATCTGGGTGGGAAGGAGCTTTTGGCCGCATCAAAAAAGGAAACCGATGGCAGTGCGGCCGCCGGTTTCCTTTTTCTCAGTTGTAGTTGTCGATGCAGGGCTGGAACATACTCTTATCGATGCCGCAGCAGGGGCAGACCCAATCCTCGGGAAGGTCTTCAAATGCGGTTCCGGGCGCGATGCCGTGCTCAGGATCCCCCTTCTCCGGGTCATACTCATAGCCGCAGGGATTACAAAAATACTTCTGCATAGGTAAAACTCCTTTCTGGTAATATGTTTGAACTTCCGTCCTGTTTCATCAGAATACCATATTTTGCTTTCCGATGCAACAAGTTGTGCGCAGAGAAGTGAAATATTGCACCGATTCAAAAGACCGTGGAGGGAACCTGAAGTGAACGGGAAAAGAGAAAAAAAGATTGATATGACCACCGGGCCCATTATGAAAAAGGTGCTGCTGTTTGCGATTCCGATCATCCTTGGGAATGTGCTGCAGCAGACGTACACCACCGTAGACGCGCTGGTCATCGGAAATTACTGCGGGGACACTTCCCTGGCGGCGGTGGGGACAAGCTCCCAGCCGGTGGAAGTCCTGCTGTGCATCTTTCTGGGCATCGGCTCCGGCGTTTCCATCCTGGTCTCCCAGTATGCCGGGTCGGGCAGCATGGAAAGAATGCGCAGGGTATGCCATACGGCGCTTTCCTTCGTCTATCTGTGCGGGATTCCCCTGGGGCTGGCGGGGCTGTTTGTGACGCCCGTTCTCCTTCGCTTTATGAATGTGCCGGAAGACGCCTGGAGCGCCGCCGTCTCTTACACGAGGATCATCTTTCTGGGCGCCCTGGGCAACATCGGCTACAACATGAATGCGGGCATCCTGAGGGGTCTGGGGGACAGCAAGGCGTCTCTGTGGTTCCTGGTGGTGTCCTGTGTGACGAACATTGTGCTGGATCTGGTCTTTGTGGCCGGGCTGGGCATGGATGTGGCCGGGGCGGCGCTGGCCACCAGCATCGCCATCTATCTGTCCTGGATGACGAGCATTTTCTATATCCGCAGGCGGTTCCCGGAAATGCAGTTTACGGTTCTGCCGCGGCATCTCTACCGGGAAGACTTAAAGAGGATCATCGGCGTGGGCCTGCCCATGGGGCTGAACAATTCCCTCTATTCGCTGGGCCATATGGCCATGCAGACGCTGGTCAACTCCCAGGGCTCCGTCTTTATGGCGGGCCAGGCTGTGGCGGGCAGGATCACAGGGCTGTCCAACGTGGCGATCACCGCCCTGTCCTCCGCCGCCACCACATTTTCCGGGCAGAATTACGGCGCCCGGGATTTTGACAGGCTGCGGGCCGGATACATCAGGATTCCTGTGGCGTCGGGCCTTGTGACGCTGGCGGCGGGGCTTTTGTTCTTGGCCGTGCGGATGCCCATCCTGCGCTGCTTCTCCAGGGATGAAATGGTGCTTTTTTACGCCAGCCGTTTTGTGGTGGTCACGCTCCTGTCCCAGTGGGCCTACGCTGTCTTTAACGGGATCATCAGCGTGGTCAACGGCGTGGGGCTGATCCGGTACACCACCATTGTGAATATCCTCATGCTGTGGGTGGTGCGGATTCCCAGCGCTTATCTGATCACCAGATGGTTTGACGGCACCTATGTCATGCTGTCGATTCCCATCAGTTTCTGCTTCGGCATGGTCATGATGGTATCGTACTATCTGTTTTCCTCCAAATGGAAGGCCATCATCCGCACCGGGCTGGAAATATGACCAATGGGATACAGGGGATTTTTTGTGAAAAATGCCCTTTGCCATGAACAAAACGAATTGGTATACTGTCTCTAAAGCGTGTGGCTTAACGGCGTAAATCCAGCAATCGCCGGGACACACGCTTTTTTTGTGTGGAGCGGGAGGGGTGAAGCACCGCCGCCTGCACAGAAGGAAGCATTTTAATAGAAAGAGCCGTGGAAGCGGCAGAATGAGAGGCAAAGATGGAAACAGAAAGAAATCAGTTTTTGGGGACGGAGCCCATGGGAAAATTGATGAGACAATACGCCGTGCCCTGTGTCATTTCCCTTCTGGTGGGCGCACTGTACAATATCGTAGACCAGATTTTTATCGCCAACGCGGACTATCTGGGTTCTTACGGGAACGCCGCAAACACAGTGGTCTTCCCGCTCACGGTGATTGCCCTGGCCATTGCCGTCATGATCGGGGACGGCTGCTGTGCGTTTGTAAGCCTTTGTCTCGGCAAAGGCGAGCCGGAAAAAGCAAAGAAAAGCGTGGGGAACGCGGTGGTTCTGATCCTGGCGGGAAGCGTCCTTCTCTGCGCGGTCTATCTGCTCTTTTCGGATCCTATCCTTACCCTGTTCGGCGGGACGGTCAATGAAGCGACCTTCCACTATTCCAGGGAATATTTTTTCTGGATTTCCCTGGGGCTGCCCTTTTATATGTTCGGGCAGGCCATGAACCCGGTGATACGGGCGGACGGCGCGCCGCGCTTTGCCATGGCCTCCACCCTGTCCGGCGCTGTGGTGAATCTCCTTCTCGACCCGGTTTTTATCTTCTGGTTCCGATGGGGCATGATGGGGGCGGCCGTGGCCACCGTGCTGGGGCAGGCTCTCACCGCGGCGCTGGCGGCCTGGTATCTCTGGCACATGAAGCTGGCCAGGCCCGCCGGGAGGGATTTGCGGCTGGATCGCCATATTCTGGGCAGAACGCTGGCCCTGGGCGTCACAAGCCTTTTGTCCCAGCTTTCCCTGGTGGCGGCCATGGCAGCCATCAATAACATGATCCGCAGGTACGGGGCGCAGGACGCCGTGTTCGGCAAAGCGCAGTACGCCCAGATTCCCATGGCGGTGGTGGGCATCGTGATGAAGTTTTTCCAGATTGTGATCTCTATTGTGGTGGGCATGGCGGCGGGGTGCATTCCCCTGGCAGGCTACAACATGGGAGCGGGGTTTCTGCACAGGGTAAAGGAACTGTTTAGCCGGCTGTTGGCAGGGGAAGCCTTGGTGGGCGTCCTGGCGCTTTTTGTGGCGGAGCTTCTTCCCAGGCAGCTCATCGCCATTTTCGGCGCGGCAAATGAGAGCGTGTACTACACGGACTTTGCGGTCAGGGCATTCCGCATCTATCTGTGTATGCTGCCCCTTGCCTGCGTCAACAAGGCGTGCTTTATCTTCCTGCAGGCCATGGGGAAAGCGGCGCCGTCCACCCTGCTTTCCATGGTGCGGGAGGTGGTGTTCGGCGTGGGGTTTGCGCTGCTTCTGCCGTTATTTTGGGGTCTGGACGGCGTGCTTTACTCTATGCCAGTCTCCGATTTTCTGACCTTCGCCATCGCGCTTGTCCTGATCCGGGGGACTTATCTGGAGTTAACCCCCATATACTCTGTTGACACACTAGGAAAAGAAGCGTAAAGTACCTCTATGGATGAAAAAACCAAAAAAGAGGAGGAAAAGATTGAAAATTAAAATTTTCAATCGCGAGATTTGTGTCCGCGCGCTGCTTGACACAAACTCGTTATGCGCAAAGAGCAGCGCGGAAATGAGGTATAAAAATGAGAAAAAGATTCTGGAAGAAGACAAGCGCGGCCCTGCTGGGGGCAGCCCTGGCAGGTTCCCTGCTTGCAGGATGCGGCGCAGATCCGGTGGAAGTGGCGCCGGAAGCGGAGGCGGAAGGGACAGACGGGACGTCCCAGGAGAAGGGCGCCATCACCGTAGCGGCCTCCACCACGCCTCATGCGGAGATTCTGGCAAAGGCGGCGGAAATCCTTGCAGAGCAGGGCTGGAAGCTGGAAGTGGTGGAGTTTGAGGACTATATCCAGCCAAACCTGGTGGTGGAAAGCGGCGACATGGACGCCAACTATTTCCAGCACATTCCCTATCTGGACAATTTCAACAAAGAGAACGGGACAAATCTGGTAGCAGTGGCAGGCATCCACTACGAGCCCTTCGGCATTTATCCGGGCACGAAGTCGGATCTGTCCGAGCTGGCGGAAGGCGATGTGATCGCGGTGCCCAACGACACCACAAACGAAGCCAGGGCGCTGCTGCTTTTGCAGGATAACGGCATCATAAAGCTAAAGGAAGGCGCAGGCCTGGAGGCGACGGTGCTGGACATTGCGGAGAACCCTTACAATATCGAGCTCCAGGAGCTGGAAGCGGCCCAGGTATCCAGGGTGGTGGATGAAGTGGCTTTCGTGATCTTAAACGGGAATTATGCCCTGGCAGCCGGGTATTCCGCTTCTAAGGATGCCCTGGCCTATGAGGCAAGCGATTCCGTGGCGGCGAAGACTTATGTGAATGTGATTGTGGTCAAGGCCGGAAATGAGGAAAACGAAGGGATCCAGGCGCTGGTGGATGTGCTGAAATCGGACGAGATCGCTGCGTTTATCAACGAGACATACGACGGTGCGGTGGTGCCCTTTAGCGAATGACGGGCCGGTGACGGGCCGGAGGAAGGAGGGAAAAAACGCTTGACCTTTTGTATACAAAACGTATAATGAAAGGTAGAAGGCAAGGCGTGACGGCAGCCGGAACGGACAGAGGAAAAACAGGTCAGGCAGGAAAAGCCAGGAAGGGGTGGCGGCGATGATGAATGTGATTCTCATGGCAGTGCAGACGATTGGCATTCTCATCCCGCTCGTCGGGATCATCGTTCTGATCCAGAAGGAGCAGAGCAAGGCCACCATGTACCTGATGCTGACCAGTTTCGGCTGCCTTATTATGAACTGGGGGTACAGCCTGCTCTTGCAGGCGAAAACGGCGGATCTGGCAGGCTTTGGATACCAGATCGAGTATACGGGTACGATCATCTTTTATCTTTTCTTTGTGTTGTTTCTCATCACTTATTTCCAGATCAGATATGTCAAATGGCTGATTTGCCTGTGGGGTGTGTTCGAGGCATTCGGCTTTATCAGTATGCAGGGAGTTTTCCGGATGGAGCTGTTCTTCAGGGGACTGTCCTTTGAAATGCCGGAAAAGATCGGGTTAGTCAAGGTACATATGCCCCAGAGCACCCTGAGCACCATCCGCTACTGCGGCATCTGCGCCTTTTTGCTGTACGGGCTGCTCTACACGGCGGTGAAGGAGCGCAAGGTGGCCTCCCGGAAAGAAAAAAACAACATCATACGGCTTGGCTGGGCCCAGTTTGTGGTGATGCTGTCTCTGGTGCTCATGCTTTTGTGTAAGTTCGACTTCGACATCGTCCCTATCTTGAGCTCCCTGTCCATCCTGTTTATCATCATCGGCGTGGTGCACGGGGAAATGTTCAGCGTCACGGACAGAGGAAGGGAGTGGGTGTTTGAGCACATTGCCGGAGGGCTCGTCATCGTGGACAGCTCCTTCGGTTTTTTGGAAGCCAACGCCGGGGCAAGGCGGCTGTTCAAAGAGCTGAAGCGCCTGAGGAGAAACGAGAAGATATCCGAGGAGCTGCGCCAGCTCATGGTGCGGGACTCGGAGGAAGAGGTGATCAATGGCAGATACTACGAGAAGCAGATCGTGACCATTGAGAACAAGGAAGGGATACAGGGATACAGCCTGGTGCTGATGGATGTGACGAAGCTGCACAACCTGATGGAGGAGCTGCAGGTGGAAAAACAGAATGCGGAGGAGGCCAACCAGGCCAAGTCCGTGTTTGTGTCCAATATGTCCCACGAAATCCGCACCCCGATGAACGCCATCGTGGGCATGACGGAGATCCTGCTGCGAAGCCCCCTGCCGGAGCAGGAGAGAGGGTATCTGTACAATATCCAGAGTTCCGGCAACGCGCTGCTTCGGATCGTCAACGACATTCTGGATTTTTCCAAGATCGAGTCCGGGAAGCTGGAGCTGAATCAAGAGCCCTACGAGCCGGCCTCCATACTGGCCGACCTGAGCATGATCTTTTTAAACCGCATCGGGAACAAGGAGGTAGAGCTCCTCTTTGACATCGACAGCAGGCTTCCGGCCATATTAAACGGCGACGGGCTACGGATCCGGCAGATCATCATCAACATTGTCAACAACGCCATCAAGTTTACCGAGGAGGGGTACGTTAAACTGACCATGCAGGTAAAGAGCTTAAAAGACGGCATGGCGGAGCTTTTCTTTTCCGTGAAAGACACGGGCCAGGGGATCGCCCAGGAGGATCTGGAGAAGATCTTTTCCTCCTTCCAGCAGGTGGACACCAAGCGGAATCGCTACAAAGAGGGAACCGGTCTGGGGCTGTCCATCTCCAAGCAGCTGGTGGAGATGATGGGCGGCAGCATCCAGGTGGAGAGCCAGTACGGAAAGGGCAGTGAGTTTTCCTTTGTGATCCGTCAGGAGGTGGTGGAGGAAAGGCCTGCGGCCAGCTTAAAGGAGGAGAACCGGAATGTGACGGTGCTCCTTCGGCTGGGCAATTCCTATCTGCGGGAGGCGGCCGACACCCTGGTGCGCTCTTACCATCTGAATGCGGTGCAGGACGGCCCGGGGCTTCTGGACGTCGCCAGGGCCCAGTATGTCTTTACGGACAGCGTGGCCCTGTTTACGCAGGAAGAACGGGAGGTGCTGAAAAAATGGAAGAGCACGGTCTATGTGCTGAACAATCCCATGCTGGATACCGGCGGGGAGCTGGGGGCTATCTCCCTGCACAAGCCTCTCTACAGCGTGAATTTCTGCCAGGCCATCAACCGGGAGGCCCTGCCCAGTGCCCCCAAGGCCGAGGATGCCCTTTCCTTCACCGCCCCGGAGGCAAAGATCCTTCTGGTGGACGACAATGAGATGAACCAGAAGGTGGCCCTGGGCCTTCTGGAGCCCTTAAAGATGCAGATAGACACGGCTGCAGACGGCAAAATGGCGCTGGAAATCCTGGAGAAAGACCAAAGCTACCATCTGGTCTTTATGGATCACATGATGCCCGTCATGGACGGGATCGAGGCCACCCATGCAATCCGGAAGCTGGAGGGCGCTTACTATCAGTCCCTTCCCATCATTGCCCTCTCCGCAAACGCCACCAGCGAGGCAAGGAAGATGTTCCAGCAGGAGGGCTTGAACGATTTTGTGGGAAAGCCGATCCAGATGCGGGACATCAGCCAGTGCCTGCTCAAATGGCTCCCGGCCCGGCTGATCCGGAAAGGGGAAAAAGCGCCGCAGGCCACAGAGGAGGACGCCCTGCCGGAGATAGAAGGGCTGGACGTGGAGGAGGGGCTCAGAAACTGCGGGACGAGAAAGCTGTTTTTGAGCCTGCTGGGAGATTTTTACAAGCTGATCGATCCCAAGACGGAGCAGCTGAAGCGCTGTCTGGAGGAGGATCAGCTCAGGGATTACACGATAGAGGTTCATGCCCTGAAAAATACCGCCAGAATGATAGGGGCGATGGAACTGTCCCGGCTTTTCTACGAGATGGAGCAGGCGGGAAACGCAGGAGATAAAGAGACGATCCTGCAGCGCACGCCGTCCGTCCTTGCCCTGTATCAAAGCTATAAGCCCATTCTGGCGCCTTTTGCCCAGGCGGATCAGGGGGACAAGGCACAGGTATCCAGAGAGGTGCTTCGGGAGACGCTGATGCGGCTGCATGACGCCATGGACGCCTTCGATTTGGACGGGGCGGATCAGGCGATGGGGGAACTAAGGGGCTATGTGTTCCCGGAAAAGCTGCAGCCCATGGCAGAACGTCTGGACGGGCTGGTGGCGGATGTGGCCATGGAGGAGACCATGCGCCTGACGGAGCAGATGTGTCAGGAACTTGGAGCGGATTGAGAGCGGGCGGTTCCCTGGGGGGACTGCCCGGGAAAGAAAAGAGGGATGCGGGATGTTTCGTATTTTGATTGTCACGGAAAAAAACAGTCTTTTGGTCAGGTCGGCGGTGGAGCTGTTCAAGGATCTGGACTATCAGGTGGAAGTGGTGCAGCTGGATGTGGACGCCATCGCAGAGCAGACGCAGCCCTTCGACGCGGCCATACTGTACATGGAGGGCGACGAGAAGGAAAAACAGCAGGATATCGTCTATCTGCGGGATAAGGCCATTCAGGAGGATATCCCGATCTTTTACATGGGGGACGAGGAGGAAGAGTTAAAGCAGCTGATCCCAAGCCATGTGCTCCAGTATGCCTTCAAGCGGCCCATCGACATCCATGGGGCGGTGCAGCGGATCGACGAGTATGTGAAAAAGTACGGCAGGCACAGCAAAAAGAAAATTCTGGTGGTGGACGACTCCGGTGCCACCCTGCGCAGCATCAAGGAGTGGTTTGAGGGGAAATACCAGGTGATCCTGGCCAATTCCGGGGCCATGGCCATCAAATATCTGGCCACCAACCGCCCGGATCTGGTGCTTTTGGACTATGAGATGCCGGTGGTGGACGGCAGCAAGGTGCTGGAGATGATCCGGTCGGAGTCGGAATTCTGTGATGTGCCGGTGATCTTTCTGACGGGAAAAAACGACAGGGAGAGCATCTTAAAGGTCATGGAGCTAAAACCGGAGGGATATCTGTTAAAGACCATGCCGCCGGAAAAGATCGTTGCGGAAGTGGACAGCTTTTTTGAAAAGCGCAAGCGGCTGTAACGGAGGGCGGCAATGGGAATGGGACGGAAGAGAAACTGCTTTCTGGCCGTGATCTTTGGCTTATTTGCAGTGTTTATGGCCTTTCTGCTGTCTGAGAGCCAGCCGGACATGATCCAGATGGATTCCTTTGATTCCTTTGACCAGGGCTGGAGCGTGACGTCGGATGAGGACAGCGCTGTTGTGACGTTTGGCCGCCCCATTTCGGAGGGGATGCTGGGCAAGGCGGTGGGGTTTTATGTGTATGATTCCTTTGTGGACGCGGAGGTGGACGGGGAAAGTATCTATCATTTCGGCCAGTCCAGCCGCTTTTTGAAAAGCCCTGCCTCCCTGTGGCACCTGATCCCCATTCCCGTTGACGCAGAGGGGAAGCTTTTGACCATCCGTATCCGTTATGCCTATGAGTATAAGTTTACCACGGACGTGCCGATGATGCTGGGAAGCTCCGGCGCAGCCGTGGCGGCGCTGTTAAAGCGGGAACTGCTGGATCTGGTCATTGATTTTTTTATGATAGTGCTGGGGCTGGTTCTCTGCGGCGTCTCCTGTTTACAGGCAAAGAATGGGCTGCCCGGAAAGAGCAGCCTGTATCTGGGGCTTTTGAGCATCTGCTTTTCACTTTTTTCCTTTACGCCTCTGTTTCTGGATCAGCTGATCTTTCCCTACGGGGCCGCACAGTATTTTGCCTACTACTTTTTCCTGTTCCTGCTGCCGCTTCTTTTGATCTGTTATCTGGAGCAGATCCGGGAAAACTTAAGGCTGACGGCCCTGTTCTGGTGCCATGTGGCGGCGGGACTTCTGGCCGTCTGTCTGCAGTTTAGCGGCGCGGCGGAGTTTACGGAGACGGTAAGCTTTTTTCTGGTCTTCTCCGGCGTGGAGATGGTGGTGGTCATGTTCCGGCTGCTCAAGGGAAAAAGCGGCCAGAAGACGGATGTGCAGGCCTGGGCGTTTGCGCTGATGCTGGCCTGTATCCTGGCCAATGGCCTGCTGTTTTTTCTCCGCCCTGCAAAGAGCGTGGACATCAACCTTGCCAAACTCGGTTTCAGCATTTATCTGGTGGCTGTCATCTGGGAAAGCGTGGGCAGGATCGCAAACGGCATGGCCCAGGCGAGGCAGTCCCAGGCCCTGCGCAGGATCGCCTTTACGGACAGCATGACAGGCGTGGGAAACCGGTATGCGTTCAACGACGAAATCGGCGGGGTGCCTTTGAAACGGCTGTCGCTGTTTTCCCTGGACATTAACAACTTAAAGTATTACAACGACACTTACGGCCACGCCTGCGGCGATGCGCTGATCCAGGAGGCGGTAAAGCTGCTGGGCCAGGTGTTTGGGCGGCTGTTTCGGACCGGCGGGGACGAGTTTATCGCCATAGAGACTGCCCGCACGCCGGAGGAGCTTGCGGGTTTAAAGAGGAAACTGGACAGACTGATGCAGGAGTACAACGACGGGGATCCCAAGGTGCGGGTGGAGATCGCCTGCGGATTCTCCTCCTGCCGGGAAGGGGATCTCTCCTATGAGGACATCCTGCGGAGGGCGGACGGGGAGATGTACCGCGACAAGGCGGAACGGAAAAAGATTTCCCCTGTGAAGTCCCTTCGGTAAAATGTAAACTGGAAATAAAAAGTATAAACAAAGTATAAATTGTTAGCACTCGCTATTGACGAGTGCTAATAACTGTGCTATAACAGAATCAGAAAGAGGGAACGGGACAGCAAAAGATTTTGGAAAGCCTGTCATACTTCCGCTCACTCCGGGAACAATGGTAATGGCGAAAGCCACAGGATAGAAGGAGGAATGACTTATGTTGATGCCCAGTATTTTTGGTGAAAATTTATTTGACGATTTATTTGACGATTTCTCAAGGCCTTTTAAGAGAGTCAGGTACAACGCCCCCGTCAACAACGTGATGCGGACGGATATCAAGGAGAGCGATACGGGCTACGAGCTGGCAATCGACCTGCCGGGGTACAAGAAAGAGGATGTGAAGGCGGAGTTAAAGGACGGCTATCTCACCGTCAGCGCCCAGACCAGGCAGGACAATGACGAAAAGGACGAAGCCGGGAGATATATCCGCAGGGAGCGCTACTACGGGACTTGCAGCAGAAGCTTCTACGTGGGGGAGGAAGTGACCCAGGAGGATATCCGCGGGAAGTTCGAGGACGGCATCCTGAAGCTGCAGGTGCCCAAGAAAGAGGTGCAGCCGAAGGTTGAGGAAAAGAAGTATATCCAGATCGAGGGATAAGGGAGAGGGGAATTTTTGCCTCCCCGGCAGATATGGTTGCCGGGGAGGCTTTTTGTGTGTTAGGATGAGAGAAGACTGGAAGCTTTGGACGGATGCGCCGTATCGTGGGGGCAGGGAGGGAAACGATGGAATATTCCAAATTGGAAAAGAATATGATTGAGGTCTTAAAAGAGGAGCAGGCCAAGCTGGGCTATCGAAGCGAGAAGGTGCGCCTGTATTACCCCCTGCAGTCCTTAAACCGCTTTCTGGGGACGAATTTCAGCCCCGAGGAAATGCAGGCAGAGCTGAGAGGGTTTTGCCTGTGGGCGAAGGAGAGGCTGGGGGATATCGAAGTCTCCCGAAACAAGGAGAGCTTCTGTTTTCTGCTGCCGCCGCAGGCAAGCGATTTTGTCCATGGGCACATGGGCGATGCAGAATTTATCTGTGATCTCGTCCGGACTGTCTCCCGGCACGGGGCAACCCTGGAGGAAGTGCTGGGGCAGTTTTACAGACACTCGGATCATGTCCATGTAGAAAAGGCGGCCCACGGCGAGTTCGATTATCTGGTGTATTTTGAAGACGGAAAGCCGGATGCGTTCCGGTATTGTATCACAGAGGAAGGCGGCCACATCACTTACCACCGATTCACGGAGGAGGATTATCTCGATTTTGCGTTTGCCTCCAGGCAGTGACAAAACGGCGTCCCCGCTAAAAAGCTCCCTTGACAAAGATCTCGATTCCGATGGCGATCAAAATGACGCCGCCCAGGATCTGCGCTTTGTCAGACAATTTTGTTCCGAATTTTCTGCCGATCCAGAGCCCTGCCATGCAGAGGAGAAAGGTGACGGCTGCAATGATGCAGCAGGCGGAAAGCGCCATGGCCCATCCGTACCCGGCAATGGTAAAGCCCACGGACAGTGCGTCGATGGAGGTGGCAACGCCCTGGAGCAGCAGCGCCTTCAGGCCAAGCCCCGGCTTTTCCTTCTCCGCATCCCGGCGGCAGACGCCGTCTATCAGCATATTCCCGCCGATAAAGAGCAGCAGGATGAGGGCGATCCAGGGGATGGCTTTCGCAAAGGCCCGGAAGGATTGGGCGATGGTATGTACACAGACCCAGCCGATCATCGGCATGGCAAACTGAAATCCGGCAAATACACCGGCGATTTGGGCCATCCTGTCTTTTTTCATTCCCGGGTCGTCCAGCCCGTTGGCCATGGACACGGAAAAGGCGTCCATGGCGAGCCCCACGCCCAGCAGTACGCTGTTTACCAGAAACAGAAAATTCCACTCCATGTTCGATTCCTTCCTTTCGCTTCGCCCAGGCACAAGACAGTGTGAAAATGTGGTTTCTGTCCCGGACGGATCTTTCCTGCCGCCTGGATGACAAAAGACTCAGGCATAACCGAATGGGCTATGCCTGAGTCTCGCAATTTAAAACAAGCCAGGTCCGCAGTACGGCCAGTATGTTGACTTGTTACACAATGTGTGCCTGCTACTCCCTCATGGAAATCTGGGTTTCCTTAGCATACTACATCACGGAGGGAATGTCAATCAAAAAGTGCTTTCCCGCGGCATTTCGCGGGTCTTGCGGGCAATAACAGTTGCTAGGGAGGCGTTTCCTGTGTTAAGATAAGAAAAGAATACGAGTGCCCCGGGGCGTTTACCAATGTTTTTGCTGCCGGAGGCAGAGCGAGGGAAGTTTGAAAGTAAACTTTCCAATTTTGATTGGTATGCGTGCTGAAGCACGCTGGGGGTATAAAGATGAAGAAGCTGATCAAACGGTTGTTTTTCATATTGGCAGGACTCATGGCGGCCTTAAGCCTGGGAATCGTGATCTGTGCCCTGAATCCGTCGCTGACCAGAAAGCTGGCGGGACAGGTGCAGGCCATGTCGGAGGGCGGCGATGTAGAAGAGCCGCAGGAGGATAAGGCGCTGGAAAGCCAGGCCAGGGGGGAGGGAAAGCTGGCCCAGGCCATTCCCGGCATCAACGTGGACTGGCTGCCCAACCGGGAGGAGGAAGGCTATCTGGTGCCGGAGCAGATGCCCCAGACTCTGCCGGAGGAGGTGCAGGGGCTTGGGGGCTTTGAACCTGTGAAGGTTGACTCACAGCAGGTTCTGCCGGAGGAAGCGGAAAATCTGGAAGGCGTTTTGAGCGAGGAGCTAAAGGAGGCGGAATTTTTCCTGCCGGAGAGCTTTTACCCCTATTATCTCATGCTGGAGCCTGATTTACAGACACTGTACCGCCAGATTTATTCCGCCTACCTCCAGACGGCAGTCTCCCTTGTGCCGGCGGTGGAAGTCAAGCTGGACGAGCTGGAGACGGTTTTTGAGGCGCTGTTTAACGACCACCCGGAGTTAGCCTATATCGACACAGGCTATTACTGCCTGTATCTGGAGGACGGCACCTGTGCGGAGGTGTCCCTGGTCTACAACGAGCTGATCAACGATCTGCAGCCGGCGCTGGATCTGCTGACCCAGCGGGAGAACGAGATCATGGACGTGGGAAATTCCCTGGACAGCGACTTTGAACGGGTCAGGTATGTGCACGATCTGCTGGCGGAGCTTGTGGAATACGATCGGGACGCGCCCCTAAACCAGAGCGCCTACAGCGGGCTGGTGAGCAGACGCACTGTGTGCGCGGGATATGCCAGGGCCTTCCAGCTTCTCCTGCAGGACATGGGGATCCCCTGTTATTACTGCACCGGTTTTACCGGGGAGGATCACGCCTGGAACATTGTGCTGCTGGACGGAAAATATTACAACGTGGATGTGACCTGGGATGACAGAGAGCCGCTCTCCTATGAATACTTTAATCGGACGGACGCGGAGTTTGCGGCAACTCATGTGAGGACAGGTCTGTCGGTATATCTTCCGGCCTGCACCGGGACTTACTACGGGGGACAGGCGCTGGAGAGCCCGGGGACGGAAGCGGACGTTTCAGACGGAGACCAGGCTCTGGAGGGCTCGGGGACGGAAGCGGACGTTTCAGACGGAGACCAGGCTCAGGGGACTCCGGCGCCGGAAGGGCAGACCCCTCCGCCGCAGCCCCAGGAGAGCGCTCCTGCGCTGGAGCATCCCCTGACGTGGGAAGATGATTCCGATGAGGGAAACGATGCGGAAAGCCAGACAGAGCAAACGCCTGCGCCCGTTGTATCGGAAGGGGAGAAGGCTCTTGACACTCTGGAGGAGTATTACGACGACTGTGAAGCCCGGATGATGGAGCTGGGCGTGGGGGAAAGGCAGTTTGACAACGTGGTGCCCGCCTCCCTGTGGGGGCTTGTGGAGAGCGCCTACAGCAGCGGCGCCTACTGGGACGGCTATGTGGCGGACACCTTAAAAGCCATGGGGGCGGAGAAGTTTCATCTCCACATCCAGGTGCAGAATCTGGGGGGAGGGTACTATCGGATCCGCCACAATGTGACGACTGAATGAAGGGAGGAGTAGCGCTGTGGGAGGAAGAATCGTTGGTCTTGTGTGCTGTCTGATGTGCGCTTTTCCGTTTCTGATTTTTTCCTTAAACGAAAAGAGCAGGGAACCCATCCCTTTTTGGTCCGGTGACAACACGCTGAAGTCTAAGTTGGAAAATGTGCAGGAATACAATCGGGAGATGGCCAGGTTATATAAAAAGTATGCAGCCGCCTGGGGGATTGCAGGGATAGCCTGCCTTCTCTTTCCTGTTGTGGGAGTGATTTTAGTGTTGCTGGACTGCACGCTGGGACTTTATCTCATGTTCCGGGAATACAAAAGGATACTGGGGCTGTATGGACGGCGTGAGGCCGGCCCTGGGGCGGGGCGCTGAAAGTCTTGCCGCGGGGAAGCACAATTGCACAGAGGAAAATATAAGACCAGACGCCCGTTTCCGGCGACTGAAATGTATCGGTTTCCCAGGGTTTTTCAGGAAACTGTGTCTGGGCTGTGTTTCTGGTTCAAACCATATTTATCAGCATAACGGATGAGGGATAGACGAAAGCGCATATCTTGTGTTATACTAGCCACAGCAGAGACCTCCTTTGGTTTGGATTTGGTTGTGGTGACTAAAATATAACACAAAGGCAGCGTCTCTGCTTTTTAAATATTCAGTTGTAACAGATGTATTGTAATCCTACACTGGGCAGTGTTTCTGGCTCAAAAGAGGGCTGGACAAAGCGGCCTTATCCTGTTATAATGAAGCTGTCATGAAAAATCGGACATTCTGACCGATCGTATCTATCACGCAGTTCTGCGGTATTTTTCAAGATTAAAATTCATTTTCACAGGAGGAGTTTGCCTATGACAGAAGAAAAGCTAGAAAAGCGGCTATTGGAGGAGCCGAGAGACAAGCAGAAAGAAAAACTAGAGGAGAAGCCAAGGAGTAAGTCAGCAGAAAAGCCTAACAATAACCCGAAAGCCTTGTCCAACCGAGAGTTGAAATCTGATGTGTTCACCGCCGTTTTCAGTGAGCCGGAAAATGCCGCCATGTTATACACTGCCCTTTCCGGCGAAGAGACAGCCCCGGAGGACATCGAGATTGCTACCCTGGAGGGTGTACTGTTCCTGGCCCGGAAAAACGATCTGGGCTTTCTCGTAAAAGACAGGGTATTGGTCATCAGCGAGCACCAGTCCACCGTCAATCAGAATATGCCCCTGCGGAGTATCCTGTACTATGGCCGCACCATGGAAAAGCTGTTGAAAAACCAGGATCTCTACCGGGAAAAGCTCATCCCCATCCCCACGCCGGAGTTCTATTTATTCTACAACGGATCAAAACCTGTGCCTGACGAAATAGTATTAAAACTTTCGGATGCATATATTGCCAAAACCCAAGAACCAATGTTAGAATTAAAAGTAAAGATGATCAATATCAACCTCCCGGTGGGGCACAGGCTCCTGGGGGAATGTATGCCGCTGTATGAGTACTCCTGGTTTATCGAGCAGGTAAGGCGCTACATGGAAGACGGAATGAACCGTGACACGGCGGTGACCCTTGCCATCAAGGACTGCATCCGGGAGGGAATCTTTGCAGAGTTTGTCACGAAGCATGGGACGGAGGTAGAGAATATGCTGTTTACCCAGTTTAACATGGACGACGCTTTGGCAGTGCGGTATGAGGAGGGCTTGGAGGATGGGATAGAGCGAGGGGAACTTCGCATATTGATCCGTCTGGTGTGCGGCAAACTGCAAAAGGGAGAGTCCGCGGAAAAGATCGCAGCCGATCTGCTGGTAGATGAAAAGGAAATTGCCCGGATCTGTGAGGCCTATTTATCCTGCGGGCCGGAGGAAAGCGCCGTCTACGAGAAGCTGGCTGGCGGAAAGCTGGCGGGCAATCTGAGAGGATCGGAATAAGTTAACCTCCCTGTGGGGCACAAGCTCTTGAGGGAATGTATGCCGCTGTATGAGTACGCCTGGTTTATCGAGCGGGTGAGGCGCTACATGGAAGACGGGATGAACCGGGACACGGCAGTACCCCTTGCCATCAAGGACTGCATCCGGGAGGGGATCTTTGCGGAGTTTGTCACGAAGCATGGGACGGAGGTAGAGAATATGCTGTTTACCCAGTTTAACATGGACGACGCTTTGGCAGTGCGGTATGAGGAGGGTTTGGAGGATGGGATAGAACAGGGATTGGAGCGTGGCCTTGCTCAGGGCATAGAGCAGGGCATGGAACGAGGCCTTGCCCAGGGCATAGAACGCGGCTTTGCACAGGGCATAGAGCGAGGGGAACTTCGCATATTGATCCGTCTGGTGTGCAGCAAGCTGCAAAGAGGAGAATCCCCGGAGAAGATTGCAGCCGATCTGTTGGCAGATGAGAAGGAGATTACCCGGATCTGTGAGGCCTATTTATCTTGCGGGCCGGAGGAGAACGCCGTCTACGAAAAGCTGGCTGGCGACCTGAGAGGGTCGGAATAAAAGCGTGCAGGGCAGAATCGCTTGTAAAACGGCAGGGGATGGTGTGAGATCAAAAATTTCTCTGATATGTTCAGGCATCAACAGTGTTTTCCAGAGCCAAAACATACTTCGCCGTGTTTTTTCCGGCGTCGCAGCCTACCTCGTTGTAGGCTTGCTGAAAGTAGTGGAATGGGTCTTTCATGAGACCACGTTCCTTCATTTTTTCAAAGAGACGTGAGACCATTGTAACACCTTCGTTCTCTGCGGCAATTTTATCCTGAAGCGCCCGCATTGGCGCGTAGGTGCGTCCCGATCCATTGAACCGTCCGATTTGAACGAGGAAGCACTGCTCAATGCCGTGCGAAGTCATAGCGTTCAGCATATGTGTGAAATCCTGCACATAAACTGCGCCCGTGTTTCCAATATCGGCATCGGATTCCCCCTGGCACCACAAGATAAATTGATGGCGGACGGTAAATCCGATGCTGCGCAGAAACGCAAGCGCGGAGTCGAGCCGACTGATGGCATCGGTGAGATATGCCCCGCCCGGTCGCCATTGGGAAATGACGCTGCCGCCCTTGGAAGCCGACACGCCGATCACTGGCACACCTGTGCAGGCATAATATGCGTTTACAAATGCAGTGACCATGGAGCCGGTCTTCCTATCCCCATCATCTATGCCGCCGTGCCGGTTCTCCATCCGGCCAAACGGCTCAGAGATGGGAACCAGCTCTCCGGGAGACGAAACGGCCCTATACTCATACCCGGCATTTGGAAGAAGCACCGGGGCGGACTCCGGGTGATCTGAAGTGACGGCCCCCCGTCCGGCCATGTTGGACTGTCCCATAAACATAAAGAGATCCGTTATCTTTATACCCATCCGACGCTCCTCCCTGTAGTTTCGCTGCAATCTATTATATGCAGTTTAGAAGTTGTTTTCAACCCCATGAAGGTCTTCTTGAGTTTCCATATCTTTTATCCACAGCATTCTGTTTTGATTCGCGCCGCGGCAGACAATTTTCAAAAAAATTCAGAAATTGGCCCCAAAGTATGGAATCCTGTCCTTTTTTGGTGTAAAATTTAAAAAGCAGCGGTTATGCAGTTATGGTTTCATGGCAACCTATGTATCTGCGTCCGCCCGGGCCAGCCACGCGGACGGCAGTCACTGACAGACGGAGAAGGCGTTATACAATGGATATATGGATTTTAGTCGTTGACGATAACACATCAAATCTCACCATGGCAAATCGCATTCTGAGCGAGGAAGGAATGCGCGTCAGCTGTGTGAAATCAGGGGAGGCCGCCGTTAAATTTCTGCAGTTTAACCGTCCAGACCTGATTCTTTTGGATGTACATATGCCGGAAATGGACGGCTTTGAGACCATTGCCGCCATCCGGGCGGACAGCGCCACCGCCAGCATTCCTGTGATCTTTCTCACGGCGGACGATGACAGCGAGACGGAGAAGGCGGGACTGCAGGCCGGGGCCATGGACTTTTTGAAGAAACCCTTTGTGCCGGAGGTGCTGCTGTTCCGGGTAAGACATACCGTTGAGCTGACCCGGCTGCAGGCGGATCTGGACAGACAGGTGGAGGAAAAGACGCAGGAGATAACCGCGCAGAGCAGAAAGCTGGAGCGGATCTATATGCAGATCGTAAAAGCGCTGTCGTGCGCCATCGACGCAAAGGATACCTATACCAACGGGCATTCCGCAAGGGTTGCGGAATATTCCCGGGAGATTGCGAAGCGGGCGGGGATGTCGAAGGATCTGCAGGAAGAGATCTATGTGATCGGGCTGCTTCACGATGTGGGAAAGATCGGAATTTCCGATGCCATCATCAACAAGCCGGCCAGTCTGACCGACGAGGAATATGCGGTCGTAAAGACCCATCCGGTGCAGGGAGAAAAGATACTGCGCAATATCTCTGAGTTTCCCAGGCTGGTCACTGGAGCAAAGTATCACCATGAACGGTATGACGGGAAGGGCTACCCGGAGGGACTGTCAGGGGAAGACATCCCTCTGGAGGCCAGGATCATTGCCGTTGCGGATGCCTACGACGCCATGAGTTCCAGGAGAAGCTACCGGGATGTGCTCCCCCAGGAAAAGGTGCGGTCGGAGATTGAAAGCGGAAGGGGGCTGCAGTTCGACCCTGTGTTCGCGGATATTATGCTGGAGATGATCGACCGGGATACCGAATACGAGATGAGAGAAGCAGGACAGCCTGAAGGCAGTGGCTGAAAATACGGGATCAGGGGAGCGCTTCTGGTGCAGGAAAGGGCAGGATCAGATCTTAGGGGCGGTATCAAGATGAAAAAATGGCGGTTAAACAGGAAAAACAGCCGGATTTTGGTCGTTGTCACGGCAGCGGCTATTCTGGGGTTCAACATACTTAACATAGGGATGATGTTTCGCGTTGCGTCAACTCAGGCGGAAGAGCTCGGCAGGATGCGGGTACAGAATATTGCCGCAAACTACCAGAAATCCCTGACCCGGTCGGAAAACGCCCTGGAGCGCGTGGGAAACGACATGGAGGAGATGCTTAAGGAGGGGGCTTCCGAGGAGGAGATCTGCCAGTTCCTGATCCGGCAGAGGGAACTGGAATATGATCTTTCCGGAGGGCTCTGCCTGAATGTATTCTGCGTCGTGGACGGACAGGTGATGATCTCGGGCATGGAGACGCCGGAAGACTATGTGCTTCAGGACCGCAGCTGGTACAGAGGACTGCTGGCCGAGAAAAAAGGAGAAGTGTACGTCTCGTCCACCTATGACGATGCGTTTACGGACAATATGTGTTATACCGTGGCAAAGTTTCTGGAAGACGGGACAACGGTGGTGGGGCTGGACTATAGCGTCTCGGAGATCCAGGGGCTTGTGGAGACGCTGACAGGCGACGGGTACGGGGACGCCGTGATCGTGGATGCAAACGAGGTGATCGTCGGATATACAGATCCCAGTATGGTGGGGAAGAAGCTTTCCTCCGCGCTGCCCCAGTACAGGGATGCTTTCCTGCGGGCCGCTCACTCGGACGAGGAGAGCGTGTCCATGCGGCAGAGAAGAAAGGAGAGCGGCTTCGGCAATATCTTCACCGTTTTCTGCAGCAAGACGGAAAACGGCTGGTATCTGATGTGCAGTGTGTACAGCCGGAATCTTTATAAGGACAGCTATCGTCTTCTGATCCGCAGCAGTGTCCGGACGGTTATTTTTGTGCTCGTGGCAGCCGCAGCCTTTTTGGTGGCGACGGGGGAAAAGCGCTGGCTTAGAAGGAAGAAGCCGGGTGATGAGGAGGAAAAGCGGGACGAAGACCAGAGAGACTTCACGGCCGAGACGCAGCGCAGGTTTCAGATCGGCATTACGGCGATCTTTGCGGTGACCATGGTGGCTACCATCGTGATCTGTGCAAGGATGACTGTCAATGAGAGCCGGATCAAGATGGAGGAGGAACTGCGGAAATACAACTATGAGGTGGGCGACTGGGTGCTGGAGCAGAAGAGCATCCTGGATATGTTTGAGAATGTTGTGGTGGCGAAGCCGGAGATTTTGGACAATTACGAGGGAATGGTAAAGTTTCTGGACGATATCACAAAGCATTACCCCAAGATTTCCGCAACCTATATTGCCAACCCGGATTTCGCCCACGGCCATCCCATGGTGATGAATAACGGATGGGTGCCCGAGCCCGATTATGTGGAGGAGGAACGTCCCTGGTACGTCGGTGCGCTGATGTCGGAGGACTTCCATATCACGGAGCCTTATTATGACGCCCGGACCGGCGAATACTGTATTACGTTTTCCAAGATAGTGCAGTCGGAGCGGGGAGAGTTTTACGGCGTTTTTGCCATTGACTTTTATCTGGATGTGCTGACGGATATTCTGGGGGAGAGCTATTCCGAGGAGGGATACGCGTTTCTGGCTGACAAAAACGGGCTGATCATCGACCACCCCTACTCGGCGTACCAGTTTTCCAATGACGCCTCCGTAAACATTCACGATCTGGTCTATGACAAGTTCTACGGGGAAAACGGCATGGTGGTCTTTCGGGATTACGACGGAAGATATAAGGTCGGCACCTCCATGGAGGAAAACGATTCCGGCTTCCGGATCATCGTGGTAAAGGACTGGTGGAGCATCTACGGCAACGTGCTGGAATATATGCTGCTCTTTCTGGCCGTGTTCGGCATCTGTATCTTTGCGGTCAACGAGGTGATGCAGAGAATGATCCGGTGGCAGCGCAAGGCCAACGATGACTTAAAAGAGATGGCCGTCTCGGCCATCCGTGCGGAACAGGCGAAATCGCTCTTCCTCTCCAATATGTCCCATGAGATCCGCACGCCGATCAACGCGGTGCTGGGGATGAACGAGATGATCTTGAGAGAGTGCGGCGACGAACAGCTCCTCTCCTATGCGGAAAACATACAGCGGGCGGGAAAGACGCTGCTGTTTCTGATCAATGACATTCTTGATATGTCGAAAATCGAGTCCGGGAAGATGGAGATCGTGCCCGTGGAGTACGAGGTGGGCGGACTGGTGCTGGATCTCTGGAATGTGATCTGTATGAGAGCCCAGGAAAAGGGACTTGCCATCACCTTCCGGCTGGCTCCCGATATGCCCGCACGGCTGTACGGAGACGATCTGCGGATCAAGCAGATTTTGACGAACCTGCTGACCAACGCGGTAAAGTACACGCCCCAGGGCAGTGTGGAGATGGATGTATCCTATCGGAAGGTGTCGGAAAAAAAGCTGATCCTTACGGTCTCCGTGAAGGATACGGGCATGGGAATCAAGGAGGAGGACATCGAAAAGCTGTTCGAGAAGTTCCAGAGGCTGGACGAGAAGAAAACCCGCAATATCGAAGGCACCGGACTTGGGATGAATATCACCATGTCGCTGCTTGATCTGATGAACGGGGAAATGAAGGTGGACAGCGTCTACCAGAAGGGTTCTACCTTTACCGTCACGATTCCCCAGGATATCGTAGAGGATACGCCGGTGGGGAGCTTTGAGGAGGTAAAGAGCCGCCGCAGGCCCACCGTGGGAGCCGGAAAGAAAAGCTTTGAAGCGCCGGATGCCAAAGTGCTGGTGGTGGATGACAACGCCATGAACCTGGCGGTCTTCCAGGCCCTCTTAATGCGGACGAAGATAAAGATCGTCACGGCGGATTCCGGAAAGGCAAGCCTGGATCTGGTCATGAAAGAAAAATATCAGATCATCTTTATGGATCACATGATGCCGGAGATGGACGGCATCGAGACGCTTCATGCCATGAAAATGCTTGCGGACTGCCCCAATGCGGATACGCCGGTCATCGTTCTGACCGCCAACGCCGTCACGGGGGCAAAGGAGATGTATTTGAAGGAAGGGTTTGTGGACTTTCTGACCAAACCGATAGAGGGCGAGCTGCTGGAGAAGACGGTGGCGGCTTATCTTCCTCCCGGTCTGATCCGGACGGGGGAAGCGATGTCGGAGGAAGCCGGAGGGGAGACGCCCCGCGAAGAAAAAGAGGAGCAGCCTCTGACAGAGCAGGAGGAAGCCTGCCTGCAGCAGGGGATTTCCATCAGGCAGGGCCTCAACTATGCGGGCGGAAACAGAGAGGTATATCTGGATCTGATCGCGATGTTCCTAAAGGAAAAAGAGAAACGGGAACAACGGATCAGGGAGCTTTTAGAAAAAGGGGAGATGGCCGAATACGGCGTGCTGACCCACGGGCTGAAGGGGAACGCCAGAATGCTGGGAGCCGACCGTCTGGCGGACATTGCTTTTTTGCATGAAAAGGCGGGAAAGGCGGGAGAAGCCGAATACGCGAAAGAACACTGGGACGAACTGGCACAGGAATGGGAAAAATGCCGCGTGAGCCTTGACGCGTTTTATCACGAGTACCGGGAGAATGAGCCGGAAAAATATGCCGCCGTGAGCGGAGATGAGATAGTGGAGATTTCCCGCCAGGAGCTTGACGGAGTGATAAAGCTTTTGGATGAATTTCAGACGCCCCAGGCCGCAGAGCAGATGAAGGCGTGGCTGCAACAGCCGCTGGAGCCCGGGATGCATCGGAAGATACGGGACGCTGTGCTGGCCATAGAGGAAGAGTTTGACGAAGACAAGGCAATTGAAATATTAAAAAGCTGAAATAGGAAAAAGCTGAAGGGAAAGGGATATGGAAAACGGAAACAGAAAACGGATCGTGGCTGTGGACGACAGCCCTATTATTCTGAAGAGACTGACGGAGCTCTTAGGGGAGAAATACGAATTTTTCCCCTTCGCCAAGGGGATGCGGGCCCTGCAGTATCTCCGGGAGAAACCGGAGAGACCGTCTTTAATCATTCTGGATCTGGAAATGCCGGATATCAACGGTTACCAGCTTCTGCGCCAGATCAGGAACCTTTATCAGGACGTCAATGTCCCGCCGGTGATCTTTCTCACGTCCAGCCATGAAAAGGAGGATGTGATGAAGGCGGTCTTTTACGGCGCAAAGGACTATGCGGTAAAGCCCATTGTGGAAGATGTCTTTATGAGCAAGGTGTTAAAGACGCTGGGAGAGGATTGAACGGAAGGCCAGAAAGAGGCGGCGGCAGACGTGGTGCTTCATGGGAATCATGATATTCTGCCAAAACGATGTCAGAGCGTATAGCAGCCAGTCTATGCGCTCTTTTTTTGTCCAAAATAGAAGGCATATCCGGCCAGGGGGCACATATATTGAAAAGAGGACAAACCGGGCGCTCTGTCAGGGCGGGCCGGAGAGGAGGAGCGCGTGGAGAACACGATCTTACAGTTGTTCCCGGACAGGCGGCGACGGTTCTGGCAGCAGACCGCGTCCTGCCAGGGGGAGATACAGGAGATCCGGCTGCGGGCCTATCGCCCCATCGTGGTGTACAGGGACGGCAGGGAGTGGTATCTGACGGCGGAGGGTGCGTTTACGGAAGACCTCTGCCAGGCAAGCTGTGCGCTTCCGGAGGAGCTGGAAGGGCTTTTGCAGCACATCTGCCGCTATTCCCTCTACGCCTTTGAGGAAGAGCTGCGCCAGGGGTTTGTGACAGTCCCGGGAGGCCATCGGGTGGGGGTGGCGGGACAAGCCGTGCTGGAGCCGGACGGCAGGGTAAAGAGCATCAAGCACATTTCCTTTCTGAACCTGCGGATCGCCCATGAGGTGAAGGGCGCTGCGGACGGCGTCATGCCCCGCATATACGGGGCGCGCGGGCTAAAGAGCGCTCTGATCCTGTCTCCGCCGGGCTGCGGGAAGACCACCCTTTTGCGGGATCTGATCCGCCAGGTGTCCGACGGGGGCGTCTGGGGGCCGGGCATGACGGTGGGCGTGGTGGATGAGCGCTCCGAGCTGGCGGGTTCTTTCTGCGGACGGCCCCAAAACGACCTGGGGATGCGCACGGACGTGCTGGACGCCTGCCCAAAGGAGCTGGGGATGTTCCTTCTGCTGCGCGCCATGGCACCCCAGGTGATCGCCATAGACGAGCTGGGAAGCCCGGGGGAGCTGGAGCAGCTCAAAAACGCGGCTGCCTGCGGCTGCCGGATCCTGGCCACGGCCCACGGGACGGGAGCGGTGGATCTGGAACGGCGCTTCGGCATGGGAAGACAGGAGTGGGAGAAGCTGTTCGACCTGTTTATCCTTCTGGAAAAACGGGATGGGAAATGTGCGGTAAAGGCATACCGGGACAGGGGGGAAGAAGATGCTTAGAGGGCTGGGCGCCCTGTTGATCTTCGGCGGCTGCCTGGGCCTGGGACTGTGGTATCGGGAGCAGTTTTTAGGGCGTGTGAAAGCCCTGGAGAGGATGGAAGAAATCCTGGGGCTGATGGCCTGCCAGGTGCGCTATCACAGGGCGGCCCTGCCGGAGTGCTGCCGGTATGCGGCATCCCAGACGACGGGGCCGCTTGCGAAAGCCCTGGGGGACGTGGCGGACAGGATGCAGGAAAACGGAGGGGCCTGTTTTGCCGAAGTCTTTCGGGAGAGCCTGAAAGAGCCGTTTCAAAAACTGCCCTTAAAGCCCGGGGATCTGGAGATTTTCTGGCAGTGCGTGCCTGTAAGCGGGCTTGCGGACGGGCAGATGCAGCTGGAGCTTTTAGAGCAGGGCAGGCAGCGCCTGACGGACAGGGCCCGGCGGCTGGAGCGGGAGAATGTGGAAAAATGCAGGATGGCTGTGGGCCTGGGCGCCTTGGGCGGGCTTTTGCTCCTTTTGGCGCTCTGGTAGGCCTGCGGCTGGAAAGGGGAAACGACGGTGTATGGGAATCAATCTGATCTTTCGGATAGCGGCGGTGGGGATTCTGGTGACGATCCTGGGGCAGGTGCTCAAGCACAGCGGACGGGAGGAGCACGCCTTTCTCATCAGCCTGGCGGGACTGATTCTGGTGCTTACATGGATCGTGCCTTATATCTATGAACTGTTCCAGAGCATACAGACTTTGTTTTCGCTTTAGGGGGCGCTTATGCAGGAGCTGGTGAAAATCGGGTTTCTGGGGATTACGGGGGTGCTTCTGGCAGCGCAGTTTAAAGGGCACAAGCCGGAGTATGCAGTCTACATCGGCTTTGGCATCAGCATCGTCATCTTTGCCTTCGCGCTGGGACAGGTGGAGGCGATCCTGTCTCAGATGGACAAGGTGATGGGGTATCTGGAGGGGACGGAAGGGTATCTGGCCGTGCTGGTGAAGGTGCTGGGCATCGCCTATATCTGCGAGTTCAGCGCAGGGATCTGTAAGGACGCCGGGTATCAGTCGGTGGCGGGGCAGATCGAGGTGCTGGGGAAGCTGGCGGTGATGTTTGCGGGGCTACCCGTCCTGATGGCGGTCGTCGAGATGATCCACGGATTTTTGTGAGAGTGAGGGGAAGGGCATGGAGCTGAGTGAGATCTGGCAGGACTACGGGCTGGATAAGCTGGAGGAAGGGATGCGGCAGCTGTTCCCTGAAAGGAGCCTGTCTTTGGAGACGCTTCTGGGGCAGGTGATGGAAGGGGATGTGCTGGGGGCTGTGGGCGGGTTTCTGCGGGGCGGTTTTCAGGATATCGCCGGGCAGCTTTCCGGCATGAAGCACATTTTCCTGTGGCTCTTGGCGCTGGCGGTGGTGTCCGCCCTCCTGGCCAGGTTCGTGGAAATCTTTGACAGGCGGCAGGTGGCGGATATCAGCTTTTACTTCGTGTATCTTCTGTTTGCCGCCGTGCTTCTCAAATGCTTTTTCCAGGCGGCGCAGGAGGCGGCAGGGGCCATGGACAAGATCATCCTTTTCATCCGGCTGATGATCCCGGCCTACCTTCTCTCCCTGGGGGCGGCGGGGGGCGCGGCCACGGCGGGGGCGGCGGCCCAGCTGATGCTTCTTGTGATCTACGGGGTGCAGAACCTGCTTCTGGAGGGCGCGCTGCCCCTTGTCTACAGTATGTGTATGCTGGCCGTGTTGAACGGCGTCTGGGTGGAGGAGAAGCTGGCGCTGCTGGTAGAGCTTCTGGAAAAGGCGGTGGGATGGATGTTAAAAGGGGCGCTGGGAGTGGTGACAGGGCTGAGCGTGTTCCAGGCGCTCCTTGCGCCCGTGCTGGACGCGGTGCGGACGATGGCCCTGCAGAAGATGGTGTCGGCCATTCCCGGAGTGGGGGGCGCTGCGGGGGGCGTGGTGGATCTGATGCTGGGTTCCGCCGTGGTCATCAAAAACAGCGTAGGCGTGGCGCTTCTCATCCTGTTTCTGGCGCTCTGCGCGGCGCCGTTAGCCCGGATCGGCCTGATTGCGGGGGTCTTAAAGTGTGCCGCCGCCATGATCGGCATGGTCAGCGACAAGCGGCTGACCGGCTGTGTAAACCGCACAGGGGACGCAGGGCTTTTACTGTTTCGCACCGCCGCCACGGCAATGTTTTTGTTTGTGATCTCCATCGCGGTGGTCACCGCCGCTTTTTCCCATGGAATCTAGGGAAGCGGATGGGAGGTGTGGATGGACGTTTGGTTTTTCCGGGAGGTGTGCCGGGTGGGGATTTTTCTGATCTGTGCCCAGGCGCTGGTTCAGCTCAGGCCGGAAGCTTCCTATGAGAAATATCTGAAGCTGCTGGTGGGGGCGATGGTGCTGATCCAGCTTTTCCTCCCCCTTGGAAACGCGCTGGCCGGGGAGGACGCTGTCTGGATCGAGGAGAGGCTTGACGCGCTCTGGGAGAGCATGGAGCAGAGCATGGAGGAGGCAAAAGAGCAGGCCAGGCAGACGGAGGAGCGGCTGGAGCAGATGACGATGGAGGCGGCCCGGCGCATGGAGGAACAGCTGCAGCAGGAAGATGGCCAGGAGCAGGGCGGAATCGGTTTTTCCGGCGTGGAGAACGCAGTGGAACCGATAGAGCCCGTGACGGTTGAGGCGATAGAATAAAGAGGCGGAGGGAAAGCGAAAAAGAGGGAACATGGAAAGATGGAAGCGGCTGTGGGAAAACCTGCAGAAAACAGAGTGGAAAAAGTGGATGACCCGGGAAAACCTGATCCTGGCGGTTCTGACGGGGGTGCTTTTGTTTGTGGTCGCCCTGCCCGGAAAGGAGAAAGAGGACGGGGCGGACGGAGGTCTGCTGTTCTCCGGGGAAGGCCTGCCTGCGGGGGAGCAGGAAGCCCGGGAGGGCGGGGACGCGGCACAGGGGCAGCAGGATGCAGACTTTTCCGACCAGGAGCAGTACGCCCGGGAGATGGAGCAGCGTCTGACCCAGGCCCTGTGCCGCGTGGAGGGCGTGGGGAAGGTACAGGTGATGATCACGTTAAAGTCCTCCAAAGAGCTGGTGCTGGAGCGGGAGACTCCGATGAAGCAGTCCAGCACGGAGGAGAGCGACAGCCAGGGGGGAAGCCGCCTCATCCGCCAGTCGGAGCGCGGGGACACTGTGGTCTATCGGTCGGAGGGCCAGGACAGCGAGCCCTATGTGGTCAAGACGCTGCAGCCGGAGACGGAAGGGGTGTTAGTGGTAGCCGAGGGAGCGGGAAACGCCTCCGTCAGGCGCACGGTGGCCGCCATTGTCCAGGCGCTGTTTGACGTGGAAGCCCACAGGGTGTCCGTGGTCAAAATGGAATCGGAGTAGGACGCATATCTATGTCCGAAGGCTCATACAATGAATTAGGAAAACGCAAAGAAGGGAAAATCAGTGAAAAACCTAATCAAAAAAAACCAGCTCATGATAACGGCCCTTGCGATTATGATCGCCATCGCGGGGTATCTGCAATTTGCGGGCACCGGCCTGGAGGAAGAATACCTGACGGTGAATGATGATATGGGAAGTACGCAGGAGGTCAATCAGGCAGATTCCGAGGACGTCATCACCCAGGACTATACCCTGGATGGTCTGCTGGATCTGTCGGAGGAGGATTTGACGGGCCTGGGGGCCGCCGACATCGACAGCATGGATTCCGATCTGGACAGCGCCTTTGCCGAGGACTATCTGGATGCGGGGATGGAGGAGATGGCCCAGGCGGGGGAGACTGTCCCGGCACAAAACACGCCTGAGGAAGACGAGATACCGGGGGAAGCGGTGTTTACCTCCGCCGGTGAGACGGCTGTGGTGCTCTCAGAGGCGAAGCTTTTAAAGGAGCAGACCAGGGCCCGCAACAAGGAGACGCTGATGGACATCATCAACAGCACGGGGCTGACGGACGAACAGAAGCAGACGGCTGTGGACAGCATGGTGGAGATGACGGAGATTGCCGAAAAGGAGTCGGCCGCGGAGATCCTGCTGGAAGCCAAAGGGTTCACGGACGTTGTGGTCAGCATCAACGGCAACTCGGTGGACGTGGTCGTGGGCGCCGAGAGCTTAGACGAGGCCCAGAGGGCGCAGATCGAAGACATCGTTGCGAGAAAGACGGAAATCCCGGCGGAGAATATCATCATCAGCACTGTGGCGCACTGAGGGCGTAAAAACAGTAGGAATCACAAAGGATTTGTGATATAATGACAATATTACGTTGAAAGGACAGAAGAGGTATGGGAAGAATTTTTCTGATCGTGCTGGACAGTTTTGGGATCGGCGAGATGGAGGACGCGGCTTCTTACGGCGACGTGGGCGTAAACACCTTAAGAAGCGTGTCCTCAAGTCCGTTTTTTCATGTGCCCTGCCTGGAGGAGCTGGGACTGTTCCACATCCAGGGCGTGGAACCGGGAAAACGGGACGTCCCCCCGAAGGCGGCAGTGGCCCGGATGAGGGAGGCTTCCCGGGGGAAGGACACCACCATCGGGCACTGGGAGATTGCGGGAATCTATTCCCCCAGGCCTCTGCCCACTTACCCGGAAGGATTCCCGGAGGAGGTGTTAAAGCCTTTCCGGGAAAAGACAGGGCGGGGGGTGCTGTGCAACCGGCCTTACTCCGGCACGGCGGTGATTCAGGATTACGGGGATGAGCACAGGCGCACAGGGGATCTGATCGTCTACACCTCTGCGGACAGCGTGTTCCAGATCGCGGCCCACGAGGAGGTGGTTCCCGTGGAAACCCTGTACGGGTACTGCCGCATCGCCAGACAGATCCTGCAGGGCAGGCACGGCGTTGGGAGAGTGATCGCCAGGCCCTTTGCGGGGGAGAGCGGGAATTACCAGCGGACTTCCCGCCGCCACGATTTTTCCATGCTCCCGCCCGCCGTCACCATGCTGGATCAGTTAAAAGACGCGGGCAGGGACGTGATCGCCGTGGGGAAGATCAAGGATATCTTCGCGGGCAAGGGAATCACGGAGGCAGTCTACACCGGCGGCAACCAGGAGGGGATCGAAAAAATCTATGAATATCTGGACAGGGACTTTGACGGTTTGTGCTTTGTCAATCTGGTGGACTTTGATATGCTCTACGGGCACCGCAGGGATGTGGACGGCTACGCCAGGGCGCTGAGCGCCTTTGACGAAAAACTGCCCGGGATCCTGGCGAAAATGCGCCCGGACGACGTGCTGATGCTCACCGCGGATCACGGCTGCGACCCGGCTTATGCCGCCACCACGGATCACACCAGGGAATACACCCCTTTTCTCATGTACGGGGAAAGGATACGGCCCGCCGACCTGGGGACAAGAAAAACCTTTGCAGATATCGGGGCCACTGTGTTACAATACTTTGGTATTACGCCCGCCTTTTCAGGGGAGGGTATGTTGGAGGATTTTTGAGAACATGAGCCAATACACGGAAGAGATCAACCGCCGCCGCACGTTTGCCATTATTTCCCACCCGGATGCGGGCAAGACCACCCTCACCGAGAAATTTCTGCTCTACGGCGGCGCCATCAACCTGGCGGGCAGCGTAAAGGGGAAGGCCACCGCCAGGCACGCTGTGTCTGACTGGATGGAGATTGAGAAGGAGAGGGGAATTTCCGTCACTTCCTCCGTGCTGCAGTTTGAGTACGGCGGTTACTGCATCAATATTTTGGACACGCCCGGGCACCAGGACTTCTCCGAGGACACCTACCGCACGCTGATGGCGGCGGACTCCGCGGTGATGGTCATCGACGCCTCCAAGGGCGTGGAGGCCCAGACCAGAAAGCTGTTCAAGGTCTGCGTCATGCGAAAGATCCCCATCTTTACCTTTATCAACAAGATGGACAGGGACGCAGGCGACACCTTTGACCTTTTGGACAACATTGAAAAGGAGCTGGGCATTGCCACCTGTCCCTTAAACTGGCCCATCGGTTCCGGCAAGGGCTTTCAGGGAGTCTACGACCGGGAGACAAAGTGCGTCCTGTCCTATGCTGACACGGAGAAGGGCACAAAGGAGGGAACCGCCACGCAGATCCCGGTGGAGGAGGACGGGCGGCTTAGGGAGGCAATTGGCCAGGAGGCGGCGGACAAGCTCTTGGAGGAGATCGACCTGCTGGACGGCGCAGGCGCAGCGTTTGACTTAGAGCTGGTACGGAAAGGGGAACTGACGCCGGTGTGCTTCGGCTCTGCCCTGACCAATTTCGGCGTGGAGATCTTTTTACAACATTTCCTGGCCATGGCCACCTCGCCTCTGCCCAGAAAGGCAGACATCGGACTGATCGATCCGGCGGAGAATGACTTCAGCGCCTTTGTGTTCAAGATCCAGGCCAATATGAACAAGGCCCACAGGGACAGGGTGGCCTTCATGCGCATCTGCTCCGGGCGGTTTGACGCCCAGATGGAGGTGCGCCATGTGCAGGGAAACAAGGTCCTGCGGCTCTCCCAGCCCCAGCAGATCATGGCGGACGAGCGCAGGATCTTAAGCGAAGCCTATGCGGGGGATATCATCGGCGTGTTTGACCCGGGCATTTTTTCCATCGGGGACACGCTCTGTATGCCCAAGGAGAAATTCCAGTACGAGGGGATTCCCACCTTTGCGCCGGAGCATTTTGCCCGGGTGCGCCAGATCGACACCATGAAGCGCAAGCAGTTCGTCAAGGGGATCCAGCAGATCGCCCAGGAGGGCGCCATCCAGATCTTCCAGGAGATCAACGCCGGGATGGAGGAGATCATCGTAGGCGTGGTGGGGGTGCTGCAGTTTGATGTGCTGAAATACCGCCTGGAGAACGAGTATAACGTGGAGATCCGGCTGGAGAATCTGCCCTATGGCCATATCCGCTGGATCGAGAACAAGGATCAGGTGGATCTGGAGCATCTCGCCGGAACCTCGGACATGAAGAAGGTAAAGGACATGAAGGGGAACCCGCTCCTCCTGTTTGTGAATCCCTGGAGCGTGGGGATGACCCTGGAGCGGAACAAGGGGCTTGTGCTGACGGAGTTTGGCAGGAATTAGGAAAAGCGGCCCGGGAAAGGAGGGAAGCCGGGGATGAGAGCAAAAAGGGGCGGGATGCTCCTTGTGTCTGTTTTGCTGTGCCAGGCCTTTGGCGGCTGCGCAGGCGGGCTGCTGGACGAAGTCCCCAGGGACTTCCTTCTGCCCCAGGAGACCCTTTCGCCCAATGTGGTGGAAACCCGTCCGATTCAGGAGACGGAGACGCCTGCTAACGGGGAGAGCTATGATTTTCTGGAGGAGGGCAGCGGCTTCGCCCTGGCGGGCTTAAGCGCCCCGGAACAGATCTGGTACCGGGACATGGAGCGCATCTTAGGCAGTTTTTCCAGCCAGCAGGAGCTGTCCAGGGAAGGGCTGGCAGCGGGGCTGGATGAGACGGATCTGGACAGAATCTTCCAGTGTGTGTTAAACGACCACCCGGAGCTTTTTTTTGTGGACGGCTATTCCTACACCAAGTACACCGGGTTTGGGAGCGATCTCATCCTGTCGATTGATTTTTCCGGCAGATACACCATGGAGCCGGAGGAGGCCTTAAAGCGGCGGGAGCAGATAGGGGAGGCGGCGGGCCGCATCCTGGCGGGCGTCGATCCCCAGGCCGGCCAGTACGAGAAGGTAAAATATGTGTATGACACGCTGATCCAGCAGACGGACTACCAGCTGGACGCGCCTGACAACCAGAATATCTATTCCGTGTTTGTCAATCACAGGTCGGTGTGCCAGGGGTATGCCAAGGCCACCCAGTTTCTGCTGAACCGTCTGGGCGTGGAGTGCGCCCTGGTGCTGGGCACGGTGGAGACAGGAGAGGGGCACGCCTGGAATCTGGTGAAGGTGGACGGCAGCTATTACTATGTGGACACCACCTGGGGAGACGCCTCCTACCAGCTTGCGGAGGAGGGGGAGGACGGCCAGATTGCCATCCCGGACATCAACTATGATTATCTGAACGTGACCACCGCAGAGCTTCTGCGCACCCACACGCTGGACAGCGCCGAGGCCATGCCCCTGTGCAGCGATACGGCGGCCAACTATTATGTGCGGGAGGGGGCGCTGTTTACCAGCTATGACAGGGAGCAGATGAAGGAGCTGTTTGAGCGGACTTACGCCCAGGGCAGGACGGATGTGACGGTCAAGTGCGACAGCCGGGAGAGCTATGACCAGGTGCTGCAGGCGCTCATCGGCGACCAGGAAATTTTCGATTATCTCTCGGGACGGCCGGACACGGTGGCATATACCCAGAACGACACACAGCTGTCGCTGACATTTTGGATGACAAACCAGTGACGGATGTGTTATACTTCACTTATATATGATCTTCCAAATCAAAAAAGGAGCAGGTGCTATGGGAAAGGGAGCAGTAAAGAAAGCGGAGTTGCAAAACACCGTAGTCTTAAAGGATGAAGAAAACGTAGGCGTCATCCAGATCGCCGACGACGTGGTGGCGATGATCGCCTCTCTGGCAGCCACGGAGGTGGAGGGCGTAAGCGCCATGTTCGGCAATATCACCAATGAGCTGATGAGCAAGGTGGGGGTGAAGAAGCTGACCAAGGGCGTGCGGGTGAACGTGGCAGACGGCAATGTGACCGTGGATCTGGCCGTCACCATGGAGTACGGCTATCATATCCCCGCCACCTGCCAGCGGGTACAGGCCAAGGTGAAGGCTGCCATTGAGAACATGACCGGGCTCACCTGTACGGATGTGAATATCCGTATTGCGGAAGTCAGGGTAAAATAATGAGAGAGGGATCCAATGGGAAGACATGAGCAGAGGGAGCAGGTATTCCTGCTCCTGTTCCGGGTGGAGTTTCACGATCCCGCAGATATGCCGGAGCAGGCCAGGCTGTTTTTTGAAAACAGCGACCGGGAGAGCTCCCAGGCGGATGCAGAGTACATTGAAGCCAGATGCCTGGCGGTGAGGGAGCATCTGGCCCAGATCGATCAGATCATCAACGACAACACGGAAGGATGGGACACCGCCCGCATGGGAAAGGTGGAGCTGGCCATCCTCCGCCTTGCTGTGTATGAAATACGCTATGACAGCGACATCCCGGACAGCGTGGCCATCGACGAGGCTGTGGAGATCGCAAAGAAATACGGCCAGGACAATTCCGGCGCTTTCGTGAACGCCATCCTGGCAAAAATCGTGAAACTGGGTGATTGACATTCGGAGTGTATATACCGTAGCACAACTGAATTCTTACATCAAAAATATGTTCACGCAGGACTATTTGCTGCAGAGCGTCTCCGTGCAGGGGGAGGTCAGCAACTGCAAATACCATCCTTCTGGACATATTTATTTTACGTTGAAGGATCCGAAGGGGATGATCAGCTGCGTCATGTTCGCAGGCAGCCGCAAGGGTCTTTCTTTTCGCCTGGCGGAAGGGCAGCAGGTGGTAGTGTGCGGAGCGGTGGACGTGTATGAGCGGGACGGGAAATATCAGCTCTACGCAAAGCAGATCGACCTGGCGGGAAGCGGTTATCTCTATGAGCGCTACGAGCAGTTAAAGCGGGAACTGGAGGAGATGGGGATGTTCGCCCCGGAGTATAAAAAGCCCATTCCCCGGTTCATCCGGACGCTGGGGGTGGTGACGGCCTCCACGGGCGCCGCCGTCCGGGATATCATCCAGATCGCGGGCAGGCGAAACCCCTATGTGCAGATTATCCTCTACCCGGCCATTGTCCAGGGGGCGGGCGCCGTGCCCAGCGTGGTGAACGGCATCCGGGCGCTGGAGCGGCTGGGGGTGGACGTGATGATCGTCGGCCGGGGAGGCGGCTCCATCGAGGATCTCTGGGCATTTAACGAGCGGGAGGTGGCGGAGGCCATCTTTGCCTGCCAGGTGCCCGTCATCTCGGCGGTGGGCCATGAGACGGACACCACCATCGCGGACTTTGTGGCGGATCTGAGGGCCCCCACCCCCTCTGCGGCAGCGGAGCTGGCGGTGACGGACATCCGGCAGATCCTGGGGGAACTGGCCGCTTACAGGGACGGTTTAAACCGGGCCATGGAGCGCAGGCTGATGGATGCCCACGCCCGGGCGCAGCGGCTGGACGTGCTCCTGCAGGCCAAAAGCCCTGTGCGGCGCATCCGGGAGCAGCGGCTGCAGGCCATCTCCGCGGAGGAGCGGCTGCAGGAGCGGATGCGGCGTCTGCTGGAGCGGCGACGCCATCGGATGGATCTCTACATCCAGCGGCTGAAAACCCTGTCGCCTCTGGAAAAGCTTGAGAGCGGATACTCCTATGTGACGGGGGAGGACGGCAGGCATATCCGCCGGGCGGCGCAGGTGACGGAAGGACAGATACTGCATATACAGATGGCAGACGGGGCGGTGACGGCCAGGGCCCAGCGGGTGACCCTGATGCCTGAGACGCCGCCGGGAAATGGGGAAGACCATGTGTGAGGAAGAAAAGAGCTATACCCTGGAAGAAAACTTTGAGCGCCTGGAACAGGCCATAGAGATCCTGGGACAGGAGGATCTGCCCCTGGAGGAGGCTTTCCGGGCTTACAGTGCCGGCATGGAGATCCTGCGCCAGTGCAACGGCCAGATCGACCGGGTGGAAAAACAGGTGCTGATGCTGAGTGAGGACGGGGAGCTGGAGCATGGAGAGTGAAAAGTTTAAACGGCAGTTAAAGGAAGCGTCGAGGGAGTTAGAGGAGCTGATTGCATCTTACCTGCCCCCGGAGGAGGGGCTTCAGAAGACGGTGCTTGAGGCCATGAATTACAGCGTCCTGGCGGGGGGAAAGCGCCTGCGCCCCCTGTTGATGCGGGAGACCTACCGGATGTGGGGCGGGACGGGAAGGGAGATCGCTCCCTTTCTGGCTGCCATGGAGATGATCCACACCTACTCCCTGATCCACGACGACCTTCCGGCCATGGACAACGACGAATACCGCCGGGGCCGCCAGACCACCTGGAAGGCCTACGGCGAAGCCATGGGCATTCTGGCGGGGGACGGGCTGCTCAACTATGCCTATGAGACGGCGCTTAAGGCTTTTGCCCAGGTGGACAGGGAAGACGCAAAGGCCTTATGCCGGGTGTCCAGGGCATTGGAGGTGCTGGCGAAGGAGGCCGGGATATGGGGCATGGTGGGCGGACAGGCCGTGGATGTGGAGGCCGCCGGATCCGGGAAAGCGCTGTCTGAGGAAGCGCTGTATTTTATCCACCGCAAGAAGACGGGGGCGTTAATCAAGGCATCCATGCAGATCGGCGCGATTCTGGCAGGAGCGGACGAGGCAGAGCAGGAGGCGCTGGGCCGGTGCGCGGAAAACATCGGCATTGCCTTTCAGATACAGGACGATATTCTGGACGTGGAGGGCGACAGCATGGAGCTGGGCAAGCCTGTGGGCAGCGACGCCGCTTTGGAGAAACAGACCTATGTGACCTTAAAGGGCCTTGAGCAGGCCCGGGCGGAGGTGAAAGCGCTGTCCGAGGAAGCCGTCTCGTCCCTTCGGGCATTCCCCGGAGACCACGATTTTCTGGAGACACTGATCTTATCCCTGATCCATCGGCGCAAATAACCTGGGAATGCAAGAAGCGGAAGGCGTTTGTCCTGCGGGACAAAAAGTACAAGGAGTAAAGATATGCTGCTGGAGAGCATCAGACAGCCAAATGACATCAAAAAGATCGACAGGGAAGACTATGACAGGCTGGCGCAGGAGATCCGGGAATTTTTGATCGGCAAGATCAGCGTCACCGGCGGCCATCTGGGATCCAACCTGGGGGCGGTGGAGCTGACCATGGCCCTGCATCTGGCCTTGAATCTGCCGGAGGATAAGATCATATGGGACGTGGGGCATCAGTCCTACACCCACAAGATCCTCACAGGCCGCCGGGAGGGCTTTGACCATCTGCGCCAGTTCCACGGCCTCAGCGGGTTTCCCAAGAGAAAAGAGAGCAGCTGCGATGTGTTTGAGACCGGGCACAGCTCCACGTCCCTTTCCGCCGGTCTGGGCCTTGTGAAGGCCCGCGACTTAAAAGGGGAGAAAAACACTGTCGTCTCCGTCATCGGGGACGGTTCCATGACCGGGGGCATGGCCTATGAGGCTTTAAACAATGCCGCCCGGCTGGAGACCAATTTTATCATCGTGCTCAACGACAACAATATGTCCATCTCCGAGAACGTGGGGGGCGTGTCCAAGTATCTGAACAACATCCGCACGGCGGAGGGGTATCTGGATTTAAAGAAGGGCATCTACAACGCGCTGCGCAGCACCGGGAAGGGCGGGGACAGCACCATCAAGGGCATCCGCCGCGCCAAGAACAGCTTTAAGCAGCTGGTCATTCCGGGGATGTTTTTTGAGGACATGGGCATCACTTACCTGGGGCCTGTGGACGGCCACGACGTGGCGGGGATGGTGCGGGTGATCAACGAGGCCAAGCGGGTGCAGGGGGCGGTCATCATCCACTGCCAGACCCAGAAGGGGAAGGGATACGAGCCTGCGGAGCGGCATCCCGCCAGATTCCACGGGGCGGAGCCCTTCGACATCGGGACGGGGCTTCCCACCCATCCCAGAACCGTGGCGAATTACACGGATATCTTTTCCACTGTGATGTGCAAGCTGGGCGCCAGGGACGAGAAGATCGTGGCCATCACTGCGGCCATGCCGGACGGCACCGGTTTAAAGCGGTTCCACAATATGTACCCGGATCGGTTTTTTGACGTGGGCATTGCGGAAGAACACGCGGTCACCTTTGCGGCGGGGCTGGCGGCAGGGGGGCTTAAGCCCATCGTGGCGGTCTATTCCTCCTTCCTGCAGCGCGCCTACGACCAGATCCTGCACGACGTGTGCATCCAGAATCTCCCGGTGGTGTTTGCCATCGACCGGGCGGGTCTGGTGGGAAGCGACGGGGAGACCCACCAGGGCATCTTTGACTTTACCTATCTGTCCGGCATTCCCAATATGCACATCTGTGCCCCGAAGAACAAGTGGGAGCTGTCGGATATGCTGAAATTTGCGGTAAACCTTTCGGCGCCCATCGCAATCCGCTATCCCAGGGGAACCGCTTACGCGGGGCTTAAAGGACACCGTGCCCCCGTCGAGCTGGGCCGGGCGGAGTGGATCTACAGGGAGCGGGAAATCGCCCTCTTTGCAGTGGGCAGCATGGTGAAGACGGCAGAGAGCGTCAGGGAGGCCCTGAAGGAAAAGGGGCACAGCGTCAGTCTGATCAACGCTAGGTTTGTGAAGCCCATCGACGAGGAGGCTGTGCGGGAGGCCTGCCGGGATCACGCGCTCATCGTGACTATGGAAGAAAATGTATCAACCGGGGGATACGGCGAGAAGGTGCTGGATTTTCTGAATCAGAGCGGACTAAAGACCGGATTGTTATCCGTCAGCATCCCGGACGCATATGTGGAGCACGGCAACGTGGAACTGCTCAAGCAGCAGATCGGCATCGACGCAGAAAGCGTCACCCGGCGCATTCTGGAATTTCTGGAGCAGGGGCGTCTGGCGTGAAAGGAACGGTCGGAACATGAAAAAGCGGTTGGATGTGCTGTTGGTGGAGCGGGGCTATGCACAGTCCCGGGAGAAAGCCCGGGCTGTCATCATGGCCGGAAACGTGTATGTCAACGGCCAGAAGGAGGACAAGGCGGGGACGGCGTTTCCCGAAGAGGGCTTAAAGCTGGAGGTGCGGGGAAACGGGCTTAAATATGTGAGCCGGGGCGGTCTGAAGCTGGAGAAGGCTGTTGGCAACTGGCCCCTTCCCCTGGCGGGGGCTGTCTGTATGGACATCGGCGCTTCCACCGGCGGGTTTACGGACTGTATGCTGCAAAACGGCGCGGCGAAAGTCTATGCCGTGGACGTAGGCAGGGGACAGCTGGCCTGGAAACTCCGGATGGACGACAGGGTGGTCTGTATGGAGCAGACCAATTTCCGCTATCTGCTTCCCGGGGATATCCCGGAGCAGCTGGATTTTGCCAGCGTGGACGTCTCCTTCATCTCCCTTGACAAAATCCTGACGCCGGCCCGGGATCTGCTCAAGCCGGGCGGGGAGATGGTGTGTCTCATCAAGCCCCAGTTTGAGGCGGGCAGGGAGAAAGTGGGAAAAAACGGTGTGGTACGGGATCCGGCGGTACACCGGGAAGTGATAGAAAAAGTGGCGGCCCACGCCTCCCAGATCGGCTTCTCGGTGCTGGATCTGGACTATTCCCCCATCAAAGGGCCGGAGGGAAATATCGAGTACCTGCTCTGGCTGCGGAAGGGGACGGAGGGGCCTTCTGACCAGCCCCTGGGGGCGGAGAGCATCCGGGAAATCGTGGAGCGCTCCCATGGGATGGACTGAGACGATCAAGCACTGTCTGGGAAGCGGAGAAGGGACGCCCGCTGCTGCGGGGAAAGGGGAACGGGATGGGAAAGCATTTTCTGATCTACACCAACAGCCACAAGGACAAAGGCCTGGAGACCACAAAGCGCATCTGTGATTATCTGGCGGGGAGAGGGCAGCGGGTCACCGTGCGCGCGGACGAGAGCAGGTGGCGGCAGCAGAGGCTGGCCGCAGGGAGCGACCAGGTGCCGGAGGACATCCCCGGCGACGTGGACTGCATGATCGTGCTGGGCGGAGACGGCACCGTGCTGCAGGCAGCCAGGGAGACCAAGCGGCTGCACATCCCGATCATCGGCGTCAATATGGGCACCCTGGGCTATATGACGGAGATCGAGCCGAGACATCTGGAGGAGGCGCTGGAGAGACTGATCGCCGGGGATTACCAGCAGGAGCGCCGGATGATGTTAAACGGCAGGGTGTTTTTTGAAGACGGGAGGACGGAGGAAGGCTGGGCCTTAAACGACATTGTGATCTCTCGGAGCGGTTCCCTGCAGATCATCAAGTACAACATCTATGTGAACGGCCAGTTCCTTCACGAATACAACGCGGACGGCGTGATCGTGACCACTCCCACGGGCTCCACGGGATATAACCTGTCGGCGGGCGGGCCGTTGGTGGAGCCCGGGGCAAGGCTGATCATGCTGACTCCGATCTGTTCCCATTCCTTAAACCAGCGCAGCATCATCCTGTCCCCGGAGGACGTCATCGAGATCCAGATTCCCCAGGGCAGGGAAGGCCGCGTGCAGACCGTGGAGGTCAATTTCGACGGAAGCCATGTGATCATGCTGCGCACGGGGGACAGGGTGCGCATTGCCGAATCCGAAAAGATCACGGAGTTTATCAAGTTAAACCAGGTCAGCTTTGTGGAAGTTCTGCACAAAAAGATGTCGGAAGAAGGGGCGGTATAGAAGGGAATGGGGATAAAAAAGGTACGGCAGGGCTGATGGACAGGCTGCGGGGACTTTTACAGTAAGCGGGAACGGCGCCGCAGGCGCGGCGGAATGTGAGGAGATATGCTGCAGAGATTGTATGTGAAAAATCTGGCGCTGATCCGGGAGACAGAGGTGGAATTCGGCCCGGGGCTCAACATCCTCACCGGCGAGACCGGGGCAGGAAAATCCCTCCTGATGGGGAGCGTCGGGCTGGCGCTGGGAGGGAAGTTTGAGAAGGAAATGCTCCGAAAGGGGGCGGAGAGCGCCCTGGTGGAGCTGGTGTTCTGGGACGACAGCAAAAAGGTGAGGGAGCGGCTTGGCGAGCTGGATCTGGAGCCCCAGGAGGACGGGACGGTGATCATCAGCAGGCGGCTCCAGGCGGGGAAAAGCGTCTGCAGGATCAACGGGGAGACCGTCACCGCCAGGCAGGTGAAGGAGCTGGCGGAGGTGCTTCTGGATCTGCACGGCCAGCATGAGCACCAGTCCCTTCTCCACAAAAAGAACCATCTGGACATTCTGGACGAGTACTGCGGCCAGCCCCTCGCAGTCCAGGCCCGGGAGGTGGAAAGGCTCTATCTGGAACACAAGGAGATCAAAAACAGGCTGAAAGAGGAAACCTTAGACGAGGCGGAGAGAGCCCGGGAACAGGCGCTGGCGGAGTTTGAATGGCGGGAGATCGAGCAGGCGGCCCTGGTTCAAGGCGAGGACGAGGAACTGGAGCAGCGCTACCGCCGGATGGTAAACGCTAAGCGCATCCTGGAGAGCCTCACGGAGAGTTACCAGTATACGGGAGGGGATTTTGAGGGGGGCGCGGGCAGCGCCCTGGGCCGTGCCCTGCGGGCCTTAAAGAACGTCTCCGGCCTGGACGGGGAGCTGCAGGACCTGGAGAATCAGCTGACGGAAATCGACAATCTCTTAGCGGACTACAACCGGGAAGTCAAGGGATATATGGACGGCTGCGAGTTTGACGGGGCAGATTTTGCCCAGGCAGAGGGGCGGCTGAATGTGCTGAACCACTTAAAGGGCAAATACGGCGGTTCCCTGGAGGCGGTCTGCGCCTACGGGAAAGAGCGCCGGGAGTTTTTGGACAAGCTGGCGGATTACGACGCCTATCTGGAAAACCTGCGCCGGGAGGAAGGAGACAGCGCTGACAGGCTGCGCAAGGCCTGTGAAGAGCTGTCCCGGATTCGGAGCGGACAGGCGGGCGCCCTGGCGGAGCGGTTAAAAGAGTCCCTGCGGCAGCTGAATTTCCCCTCGGTGGAGTTTTGTGTCCGGGTCAGCCCCGGTCAGGCCGTCACCGCACGGGGCAGCGACGATGTGGAATTTTTGATCTCCACCAACCCCGGGGAGAGCCTGATGCCCTTAAGCCAGGTGGCCAGCGGGGGAGAACTGTCCCGGATCATGCTGGCCATCAAGACAGTGCTGGCTGGCAGGGATCAGATACAGGCGCTGATCTTCGACGAGATCGACACGGGCATCAGCGGCAGGACGGCATGGCGGGTGGCGGAGCAGCTGGCGGAGGCTGCCCGGGGCACCCAGGTGATCTGCATCACCCATCTGCCCCAGATAGCTGCCATGGCGGATCTCCATTTTGTGATTGAAAAGAGCAGCACCCAGGACGATACGATTACGGATATCCGGCCTGTGGAGGGGGAGGAAAGCCTGCGGGAGCTGGCAAGGCTTCTGGGAAGCGACGAACTGACGGAGGCGGCCCTTTCCAATGCAAAGGAGATGCGCAGCCAGGCCCTGGCTTATAAAAAATTTGAAGACGGCCAGATAAAGTAATTTTTTACAACATCAAAGAAAAGATTATAAAAGTACGCACACTGTCAACAATAAGAGAGAAAGAAACAGTGAAAAACGGCGGCTCGGACGCCGGGAGAAGACGGATACAGGGAGTGTGTGTACATGGATCGGCAGACGAAAAACAGCGGCATCAAGCGCCGGGCCGGGCAGGATATGGTGATCCTGCTGGAAAACTGGAAAAAGAAAAATAAGAGGGCAAGGGCATACCGGCTGGGCTTGTGCCTGGCCCTGGCGGTCAGCTGTAGTGCCCTTTTGACGCTCCTCTATTACCGGATCGACCAGAGCATCCCGGCGGTGATCAATCTGCGGGCGGACAGGGAGCAGTCCTTTTTCCTGGGCGTGCCGGCCCAGGCCCAGATCGTAAGCGCTTCAGGGGAGAGCAACATCCCCCAGGGGGCGGTGGACATCGACCTGAGCAAGACGGTGACGGTGCGGGCGCCCCAGGATGCCAGCTACCGTATGCTGGTGAAGCTGTTTGGAATCCTTCCCTTAAAACAGGTGGATCTGCAGGTCATCGAAGACCGGCAATTGACCCCGGTGGGAGCGCCCATCGGCATCTATGTGAAGACGGACGGCGTGCTGGTGGTGGGCACCGGGGAGTTCCAGGGGGCGGACGGCGTCACCTATTCGCCCAGCAGGTATGTCTTGCAGTCGGGGGACTATATCCGGCAGGTAAACGGACAGGATGTGACGGAGAAGGAAGAGTTTGCCGCTTGGGTGGCAGACTGCGGCGGGGAAGCCCTGCGCCTTTCCGTGGAGCGGGGCGGCGAGACGCTGGAGGTAAAGATTACCCCTGTGCAGGCCGGGGACGGCACATACAAGGCGGGGGTCTGGGTCAGGGACAACGCCCAGGGCGTGGGCACCATGACCTATATTGACAGCCAGGGCAACTTCGGGGCGCTGGGGCACGGCATCAACGACGTGGACACCAGCACGCTGATGCACATGGAGGGCGGCACCCTCTATCACACCAGCATCGTGAACATCAAAAAGGGCGCGGACGGCGATCCCGGGGAGATGACGGGCATGATTATCTACTCGGATGACAATATTCTGGGGGCCATCACAAGCAACAGCGAGCGGGGGATCTTCGGCGCCTGCAACCAGAAGGCGATGGAGCTGGCGGTACAGGAGCCGCTGCCCATCGGGCTCAAGCAGGAGATCACAAAGGGCCCGGCGCAGATCCTCTGCACGGCGGAGGGGAGCACCCGCTATTATGATGTGGAGATCACGGCGGTTCACCTGGACAGGGACAACGTAAACCGCGGCATCGAGCTGACGGTCACGGATCCGGGCCTTCTGGCGGTGACCGGCGGGATCGTCCAGGGCATGAGCGGAAGCCCCATCATCCAGAACGGGAAGATCATCGGCGCGGTCACCCATGTG
>CANQEH010000017.1 GCA_947594835.1 uncultured Acetatifactor sp.
CGCGGGTTTGTGGCAAGTTACGGGCAGAGACTCGAAAAACCATGGGTTTTTCGAGTTCGCTTCGCTCGTCAAGCATCCGCAAAGGCATTTGCCTGAGCAAGCTCGTCAAATGTCTTTACAGATGCTTGACTCTGCCCTTTGCGGACATGATACCACAAGCGCAGACCGGGAAGCGGCGCGAAGCGACATTTACCGGGCAAGCAGTGGATATTGGTATTATGCGCCGCGGGTTTGTGGCAAGTTACGGGCAGAGACTCGAAAAACCATGGGTTTTTCGAGTTCGCTTCGCTCGTCAAGCATCTGTAAAGGCATTTGCCTGAGCAAGCTCGTCAAATGTCTTTACGGATGTTTGACTCTGCCCTTTGCGGATATTATACCACTCCGGGGGAGGGCGTGGCAAGGAAAGTGTTGCGGGGGGTGTCAGAAGGATTGCGGAGTTGTGTCGGGTGGAGGGCAGATTTTTAACATTTTTGTGAAAAAGAAATTAAGAATTCTTTAGTTGTAAAGTCTGCCACTGGCAGATACTATATAAGTAAGTGGAACGTGTTCCAAGGATAAACTGGTGAAAGATGTGATGTTTCTTGATATTTAGCAGCATAGAGTTTCTGCTCTGCTTTCTTCCGGCCTTCCTGCTTTTGTATGCCCTGACGCCTGCACGGTTGAAAAATCTGACGCTTCTGGTGGGCAGCCTGGTTTTTTACGCCCTGGGCGAGCCGGCGTACCTGGCGCTGCTCGGGGGTTCTGTGGCGGTCAATTTCCTGTTGTGCCGGTTCTGTCTGAGGGAGCCTGCACAGGGGAATGCGTTGGCCTGGAACAGGGGTGTTTTGGCAGCCGCGCTGGCCGGTAACCTGGCGGTGCTGGCGGCTTTTAAATACGGCGTCCAGGAAAACGGGCTTCCGCTGGGGATCAGCTTTTATACGTTTCAGATACTTGCCTACTGGATCGACGTCTACCGGGGCGAGGAGAAGAAGGAGACCTCCCTCCTGCGGTTTGCCGCTTATATCGTCATGTTCCCGCAGCTGATCTCCGGGCCTATCCTGCTGTACGGGGAGGTGCGCAGGCAGCTGCATCGGCGCAGATTTGGGCTGACAGGGCTTAATGAGGGGCTGAAAGTGTTTACCATGGGGCTGGCGTCCAAGGTGCTTTTGGCGGATCGCATCGGGCTTCTGTGGCAGGAGGTGCAGGTCACAGGCTTTGAGAGCATTTCCACGCCCCTGGCCTGGATGGGGGCGGTGGCATACTCGCTAAAAATTTATTTTGATTTCTACGGCTATTCCCTGATGGCAATCGGCTTGGGGAAAATGATCGGGTTTGAACTGCCGGAAAACTTTCAGGAGCCCTATATGGCGGGATCCGTGCGGGATTTTTACCGCAGATGGCACATGACCCTGGGGCGTTTTTTCCGCAGATATGTGTATATCCCCCTGGGCGGCAGCAGGAAAGGGGAACTGCGGACGGTGGCAAACCTTCTGGCGGTGTGGGTGCTCACCTCGCTGTGGCACGGCACCACGGCCAATTTCCTGATCTGGGGATTGTTCCTGTGCGTTCTGATCATATTAGAGCGGCAGGTAAAGGCTCTTGGGATATCCAGGCTTTTTCGGCATGGGTTTCTAAGAGTGGTGCCCCATCTGTATCTTTGGGCGGTGATTCCGCTGACCTGGGTTTGTTTTGCCGTTTCGGACGTGTCTCAGCTGCATCTGTACCTGGGCAGGATGTTCGGCGTGACGGAGGGGATCCAGGTGAACCCGATGGACTGGCGGAAAGCCCTGGAAACTTACTGGTATCTGTTCGGAATGGGATTTATAGCCTGTACGCCAGTGGTGCGGAAGCTGTTTGGCAAATGGAAGGGCCGGGCGGCGGGCATAGTGTTTCTGGCGGTTCTGTTCTGGGTCTGCGTATGGAGGCTTCAGGTGGAAGGGCAGAATCCGTTCCTGTATTTTGATTTTTGACATAAAAAGGGAAAATAGAAGTGAAGTGGCTGAAAAAAAGCGCTTATCTGCTGCTTGTGGCGGGGTTAGGCGTATTGTACCTGACGACGGTGGATCACTGGAAGATTTACGCTGGGCCCATCCAGCGTCTGAAACAATATTATGAACAGGCGGTTTACGGCACACAGACGTTTCCCGGCCCCTTCCTATCCCAGGGGGAACCTGAGTGGGATGCAGGCATGGGGGAAGGGGAGAAGAATGTGCCGGACGGTTCGGCAGAAGGCGGCGCAGGCCTGACGGGATCGGAGGAGACGAAAGGGATGTCCCCGTCTAAGGGGGATCCGGGGCAGGCCGGGAAGGAAGGGGAGGAGGCTTTCTCCCAGCCCGTATATACCACTGTGGAGGATGACTATTTTGCCGACGCTGTGTTTATCGGGGATTCCAGGACGGTTGGAATGTACGAATACGGGGGGCTGGAGGAGATTTCCACTTTTTACGCCTCCACAGGCCTTACGGTTTATAAGCTCTTTGACAGTCCCATCGTGGAGGTGCCGGGGCAGCGCCAGAAGCTGACGGTGGAGGAAGCGCTGGCGCAGAACAGCTTCCACAAGATCTATCTGATGGTAGGCATCAATGAGATGGGCACGGGCACGGTGGAAAGCTTTGCGGAAACCTATAAGGAGGTGGTGGATCACCTTTTGGAGCTGCAGCCGGAGGCAATCCTCTATATCCAGGGGATTCTCAAGGTGACCACGGAGCGCTCCCAGCAGGGGGACTATATCACCAACCAGGGGATTGAGGAGCGGAACCAGGCGATTGCACAGATGGCAGACAACCGGCGTGTCTTTTATCTGGATGCAAACCCGGAGATCTGCGATGACACAGGCGGTATGGATCCATCGTATACGTTTGACGGAGTACATTTAAAGGCCCAGTATATTGAATTGTGGAAAAACTTCTTAAAAACTCATGCGGTTTTGGGGGGAGAAGAGATGGAGGCAGGGATTTTGTGAGGGGGAAGGGCATAGAGTATAGAGGGGCGAGAGTGACGAGAGTGACGAGAGTGACGCCCAGCCCTGCCAGTGTCCTTCCCCCAGGCCCGCTTCCGCTCGGGTCAGCACGCAGCAGTACTAGGCTCGAAAGTACCTCGCCAAGTGCTGGCGTGCTTCCACGGCCTGGGGGAAGGACACTGGCAGGGCTGGGCTGTACTGCGTCAAGGGTGGCTTGAGGGGCGCAGTGTGCTGGGGTGTTATGACGGCCTGTGGGAAGGACACTGACAGGGCTGGGCTGTACTGGGTCAAGGGCGGCTTGGGGGGCGCAGTGTGCTGGTGTGTTATTACGGCCTGGGGGAGGGACGCTGACAGGGCTGGGGTGTACTGCGTCAGGGACGGCTTGGGGGCGCAGTGTGCTGGTGTGTTATTACGGCCTGGGGGAAGGGTACTGACAGGGCTGGGCTGTACTGTGGCAAGGACGGCTTGAGTGGCGCAGTGTGCTGGCGTGTTTTTACGGCCTGGGGGAAGGATATTGGCAGGATAGAAAAGGGGGAATGGTATGCGGATAGCGGATATGCACTGCGATACGATCAGCGCACTGGCTGGATTGCGGGAGCGGGGGCAGGAGGCTGTGCTTTTGGAGAACGGGCTTCATGTGGACTTAAAGCGGATGAGGGAAAGCGGCTGTCTGGTACAGAATTTTGCGCTGTTTGTGCAGCTGAAACGGGATGGAGATCCCTGGGAGCGGGTGTGCAGGCTGCATGAGCTCTATGTGGAGGAACTTGAGAAAAACCGGGATCTGATTGCGCCCGCGCTGTGTTATGAGGATATTTTAGAGAATGACAGGGCGGGGAAAATGTCTGCCCTTCTGACGGTGGAGGAGGGGGAGGTCTGCCAGGGGGAATTGTCCCGGCTGGAGGAACTGTACGGCTGGGGCGTGCGCATGATGACACTGACCTGGAATTTTCCAAACCAGCTGGGCTGGCCCAATTTTACCCGGGGACAGTCCCCCTATGAGCCAAACACCGCCAAGGGACTGACGCAGCAGGGCCGGGATTTTGTGGCCCGGATGGAGGAGCTGGGGATGATCCCGGATGTGTCCCATCTGTCGGACGCCGGATTTTACGATGTGCTGGAGGTGGCAAAAAAGCCCTTTGTGGCCAGCCATTCCAACGCCAGGGCCGTCTGTCCCTGGGTGCGCAACCTGACGGATGATATGATCCGGCAGCTGGCGGAACGGGGCGGCGTCATGGGGTTGAATTTCTGCCCGGACTTTTTGGAGGATGTGCCGGAGGGGCAGGAAAATCCGGGCACTATCGCTGCGGTGGTGCGCCATGCAAAACACATTGTCAATGTGGGCGGCATGGATGTTTTAGGGCTGGGAAGCGATTTCGACGGCATCGACACCCATCGGGAGCTGCCCGGCGTCCAGAGCATGGAGCGCCTGTGGGAAGGCTTCAAGGCAGCCGGGTTTACGGAAGGGCAGCTGGATAAGATTTTCTGGAAGAATGTGCTGCGCGTCTATCGGGAAGTTTTATAGGGCGCTACGGCCTGGCTGTTCGGAAAATTGTCTTGCAATTTGAGAAAACATAGTATATTCTGTTAATAAGACGGAGTGTGGTAAAAAGGAAGGCGGGAGAAACATGAGATGTGATTTGTCTAAGACGGAGATGGAAATCATGCAGGTGCTCTGGGATGGCGGCGGCCATATGTCCCCTCCTGAGATTCTGGAGGTTTTTTATGCCCGCGGAAAGGACTGGAAACGTCAGACCTTGAATACCTTGCTGGTCAGGATGGAAAAAAAGGGGGTGATTTCCAAGCAGTGGGGCTCTGTGAGGGCATTGTGCTCCGAATTGGAATACAGGCACCAACAGAGCGTTGAGATGGTCAATGAGTCTTTTGACGGAAGGCTGGATCAATTTGTGGCAGCATTTACAGGAAGCCAGGGCATATCCGTGGAGGACGCCAAGGAATTGAGGCAGCTCATTGAGCGTCTGCAGGAGAAGGGAGAGGAGTAGTGAACACAATACTGGCGCTTACTGCGGCAGGCAGTTGTATGACGGTGAGTTACCTGATTGTCAGCCGTCTGGGCAGGCCCGCAAAGGGAATCCGGCGGGCGTGGCTGATCGCAGCGGCGGTTTTCTATCTCGTGCCGCTGGAAGGTTTGCGTGAGTATTATGTGTGGGTATGGGAGAAAGCAAGCGGCAGAGAATGGTACTTTGGGACAACCTATTACGATGAGATAACAGGCTTCTTTGAAGTGCGCACGGAGGAGGCTGTACATAAAAGTACCGTTTATCAGCTGGATACACTGATCTATATCGTCTGGTTTACGGTGGCGGCTCTGCTTTTGGCATATTTCAGCATTCAGTATTTCGTGAGGAAACACAATCTGCTGAAGCAGTGCGAGGAGGAGAGGGCGCAGGAACAGCTGGCGGCGTTGGACGAGATGCGGCGGGAGCGGAAAATCCGCCGGAAGGTTCGTCTGTTTTACTGCGAGGGCATCAAGCCGATCAGCGTGGGTGTGTGGAGGCCGACGATCATACTGCCGGAGAAGATGCGGGGCAGTGTGCCGGCTCCCATACTGAGACATGAACTGACGCATATCAGGAATCTGGATATTCCCATCAAGATATTGATGACGTTTGTGATCAGTATCCACTGGTTTAATCCATTCTGCTATCTGCTCAAGAGACAGTACGGCAGGCTTTGTGAGCTTTGCTGTGACGATGCGGCTGTGGAGGGCTGCACGGCGGAGGAAAGGGGCAGATATGCGCAAACCCTGGTGAGTGAATCTCTGGCACCGGATCTGAAACTAAAGTGGACGCAATATCTTTCCAAAAACGGAAGATTTGTGAGAGAAAGGATTGAGAATATTATGAACGGAAGAAAAAGTTGTGGAAGAGTAAGAAAAGCGGCAGGCGTGGCGGCGCTGGTGTTTTCGCTGGCAGCCAGTTCGCTGACGGTATTTGCCTACGAAGATGTGCATGAGGTTGAGACGGAGGAAGTGCATCTCAACAAGTTGGCGGATGAACATTTGGAAAATGGGAACCAAGTAATAGGTGATGGATGGTTTTTCACAGAAAATATTACGGGTGAATTGCAGTCTGTGGCCATTGAAAAGATTCTTTATAAAGAGCAGTTTGTTGATGAGTCGGGAAATGTTTATGAGGTTCATACTGGTGCGGATGCTGCACCGTGTATCAATTGTAACCATAATTTAACAGATGGTTCTTATGTGCGGCATCTAGTATATGAAAACGGTAGTTGTCGTGTCGAAACCTATAAAGCTAAGAGATGTGGGAAATGTGGACTTCTAGTAATTGGAGAATGTATACAAGAAATAATAAATAAAGTCTGCCCTCACTGACCCTGTAACCCCCCATCGGAAATCCTGCCGGATCACACTGACGCAGCCGGAGGAACAACCGCAAGGGAAGGCAGCACAGCGCGTACAGGATGGTATCCAAAACATATAGAAAGCGGTATCCCAATCGGCGTACCAACCGATATACAAAACAAAGACAATCACACAGGCACAGGATATAGGGCCCTCCGGCTTTATATCCTGTGTTTTTTGCGGCATTGTGCAGCGGACGGAATCAGGCATACTTGCAGAAGGCGGCATCAAACGCATTTGCAGCAGGTGGCAGTGGATTTGACGAAAAGACAGCGGCAGAACCCATCGTCCATCCAGGTATTTTGACGGAAAGGTTACAATCCTTCGGAGCTTATGATATAATGCCCTTATTCACGGCGGGAAACAGTTGGATAGCTATCTATACCGTCAATTCGGATACATTGCGGTATCCTGCCCTTATTCACGGCAGGAAACAGCCGGATGGCCATCCATACTGTCAATGTGGAAGCATTTGCGGTATAATGCCCTCATGCGTGGCAGGAAACATTTGAATGGCCATCCATACCGTCAATGCGGATACACTTGCGGTATCCTGCAAGTGGGATATTCCCAGGGAGGAAAAAGTCATGTACAGGATCGGGATTTGTGACGATGACAAGGCGCTCTGCGCCGGATTGGAGGAACAGATTTACCGCATCGCGAAAGAGATGTCTGTGAAAGCGGATGTGGAGGTGTGGTACTGCGGGGAGAGCATCCTGCGCGACCTGCAAAACGGCGTCCGGCTGGATCTGCTCTTTCTGGATATTGAGCTTTTGCAGCAAAACGGTATCTCGGTAGGCCGCTTTATCCGGGAGGAGATGGAGGACCTGCAGACCCATATCGTGTACATTTCTTCCAGGCAGGGCTACGCCATGCAGCTCTTTCGGATCCAGCCGCTGGACTTTCTCATAAAGCCGATATCGGATGGGCAGCTTCGGGAAGTCCTCGCCAGAAGCTTAAAGCAGAGGCAAGACCCCGGGCGTTTCTTTGCCTTTCAAAAAGGGGGCTCCCTGCGCAGGATCCCCACAGGGGACATCGCTTATCTGATGAGCATGGACAAAAAGATCAGGCTGGTGACAAAGGACGGGGAAGAAGAATTTTACGGGAAGCTGAAAAAGATCTCGGAAGACCTTCCGGAGGATTTTTTGATGATCCACCAATCCTACATCGTCAACCAGCGGTATGTGAGCGAATACACATACGACTCCGTCAGGATGTGGGACGGGACGCTGTTAAGCATCAGCAAGCCTTACAGGAAAGCTGTGAGAAGTAAGGTCAGGGAATATGGGAGGGCAGGGACAGATGATACCCTATAATGTGATCCAGACGCTTATCATAAACATTTTGCGGGTCTTTTTGGTCAGGCAGATGATGGAACTGTTCCTATCTGGGGATGATACGGAGGGGAGGAAGACACAGCTGGGCTTTCTCGCCTACTATCTTGTGACCGCAGCGGCATACGCGGCCTTTGGCGTCTCCCTTTTTTACGAGGTGTGCAATTATCTGGGGATGGCAGGGCTCACGACGCTTTATCGGTGCCCGTGGAAAAGGCGGCTTTGGACGTCTCTTGCCATCTTCAGCACGGATCTGGCCTGTTTTCTTGCGGTGTATTTCGCCTATCCCCAGAAATCCCTGGCATTTGGCCCTGCCATCCCAACGCTTTTGTTTTTGATCTGTGTCACCGTCATAAGCCATATATCGGATCCGGCGGACGGCAGGGAGGATTCCTTGGACAAAAGACAGCTCTGTATTCTGCTGTCCATCCCCGCCGCAAGCATCCTGATCCTCTGCGTCCTGCTCTATGGGGGCCTTGAGGGGACGGAGGCGCTTTTGATCTGCGCAGCGACGCTGATGGTCAACCTGTGTGTCTTCTACCTCTATCACCTGATGGCGGAAAATTATAAAAATCTAAGGGAAAACGACTTATACAGGCAGCAGACCTATGCCTATCAGAACCAGCTGGAGGTGATCATGGAATCCCAGGGCCGGATGAAGGCGCTGCGGCATGATATGAAGAACCATATTCTGGCGCTCCAGGCGCTTTTGCAGAAGCGGGACTGGGAGGAGGCGGACAGGTATCTAAGCGATATGCAGGATTTTATGTCCAATCCGGCGGAATATGTGGCTACCGGGGACGATACGGTGGACAGCCTGTTAAATTATAAGCTGCAGCGGGCAAAGGAGGTCTTAAATGAGGTGGAGGCAAAAATCAGCATACCGGAAAAGCTGATGCTCCACTCCTTTGACCTGAATGTGGTGTTGGGGAATCTGCTGGACAACGCCGTGGAGGCGGCCCGCCAGACCGGGGAGAAGCGCTTGAAGGTGAGCTTAAAGCTGGAGAAAGGGGTCTTGTTTCTCTGTGTCCAGAATAGCTGCCGCGGGATCGCGGAGGGAAAGGTGGGGCGTCTGGAAAGCACAAAGGCGGATCCGTCCGCCCACGGGATCGGGCTGGAAAATGTGCGAAAGATCGTGGAAAAATACCATGGCGATATGGAACTGTCCTGTGAAAACCACAGGATGCAGGTAGACGCCATCCTGTATGTCAAGGAGATGTGACCGGGTGGATTTCGGCAGAAATATGGCCTGATTTCGCAAAGGATGAAAAGCCGGGGGCCCTGAGTGGTATATTGTCTGTGTCACGAAAACGCAGTCCCTCCGGCGCGGGCAGACACAGGTGAAACGCCAGCGGACGCCGGAGCGGGAGAAGGGAGTATCCGTATGGGAAAAACGAAAGTGCCTGCGGCCATGGCGTTTGTTTTTATGAGTGCAGCGCTGTTTTCCGGCTGCCAGAAGGCGCCAGAGCCTGTGGCGGAGGGCGGGGTCATGCACGCCCAGGGCGCGGTGGAGCAGCAGGTATCAGAGCTTGCCGGGCAGGCTTCCGAGACGGGGCAGAGCCGGCAGCCGGGCGGTTCTTATCACTATGAGGAAGTTTTGGGGACGGGGGACAACAGGCTGTCAATCAACGCCCGGATCCCCGCTGTCCCGGAGCAGCTCTACAACATCACGCTGGAGCCGGACGACGGGATCGGCAAGGCGGCATTGCTTGCGTTTCTGGGGGGTTCGGAAGATCGTGTGACGGACGCTTCCCAGGAGTATCTGCGGCAGATAGAGGAATCCGACTATAACAATACCCACGATACGGGGGACGGGATTGTACTTTATTCCAAATTTGCAGACCATAGCGCCATGATGTATGTGGCGGGGGAAAGGTCAATTGCCCTGGGCGGGCATACTTCCCTGTATTACGAGGACGCCCCGCTTAAGGAAAAGCTCTTTGCCGGGATCGGTGAGGAAATCCCGATCCCTCCCGACCAGATGGACAATGAGGCGGACTTTACCGCCAGGGAGGCGGGGGAGCTTCTGTTGGAGGAATTAAAACGATTCGGTGTCACGGAGGCAGTGTTCTATCAGATCTATTTTGGCGACAGCAAAGAGGAGGGACTTGATTTTTACGAGCTGTCCTTTGTCCCCGCCTATGAAGGCGTGGCGGATATCCGGGAGACAGTTAATTCCGAACTGGGAGAAATTTACCCTTATGGCAGGGCCATCGTCTCACAGGAGGGCATAGCGGATCTGATCCTGGCTGATTTTTGCGGGAAGATCGTCTCAAAGGAGCCTGTGGAGATCCTTTCCTTTGCGCAGGTGTCACAGATTCTGGAGCAGTACCTGGACGGCGGCCGCATCCCGGCGGATGAGCGGCTGGTGATAGACAGGGTGGAGCTGGAATATTATCCCCTGCCCAATGAGGACGTCACCTACGAGAAACGGGAGATCGAGTACCGCTTTCAGCTGCAGCTGGTTCCTGTGTGGCACCTCTATATGTCCCTGCACGACTATGTGGAAGGGGGATATGCGGCCGTGGACAACCAGGCGGCTTTCAATATCGTCATCAATGCGGCGACGGGAGAGCTGGAGCGGGTAAGATAAAAAAGTCCAGACAAGGGGCAGGGAGGAAACAGGAGATGAATTGGAGCTTTTTGCGGCAGGATGTGAAGCGCAGTTTTTGCAACATGGGATTTGCGGCGGGCTTTTTAGGGCTTTTTGCCTTGATGTGCTATAATTTTGTCACAGAGTCTATGACAGAGGAGGGGTTTTATTATGCCATTGTGAATCTCCTGGCGGCGTCGGGCTTTACCGTGTTCCTGCCGGTGTTTCCGGTGCTGGGATATGCTTCCGCTTTCTGCGGGGAATATAAGAGCGGTTATTACAGGTTTATCCTCTCACGGATGAGCTTCCGGGATTATGCCAGGGTGCGCATAGCAAGCGTAGCCCTGTCCGGGGGCGCCATTGTGGCGGTCCCCTATCTGCTTTGCTGCCTGGCGGCCCTTTCTTTGGGGGTGCCGGAGATCTCCGAAAGTTCCCTTACCCTGCGCGTGGATGTGACCACGAAGATGATGGGGATCGCACAGCGCTATGGGCCCGGTGCGGTGGTGGCGGCGAAGGTGCTGTTAGGTTTTCTCTTCGGGGCCGCCTGGGCGTTGGTAGGACTTGCCTTTGCGGTGTGGATCCCCAACTGGTATGTGTCGCTGATTGCGCCCTTTGTGCTGTATGGGTCTTTATCCGTCCTGTTTGGGTACAGTGGGCCCAGGATCCTGGCGCCCCAGTTTCTGGTGCGGGGGGACGACTTTGGGCATCTGTTGTCGGCGGCGTTTGAGTGTGTCTGGCTGGCGGCAGCCGCCGCGGCTGCCATGGCGGGCTTTCGGAGGAGATGCCGGAATGCGTAAGATCATGATCCTTACAAAGGGGCTTTTGTGCCAGGAGATCAAAAGCGTCAGGGTGCTCATGGGGTATCTGCTGGGGCTTACGCTTCTGGCCATGTGGGTAAATGATTTTTTGGGATATGCGGGGGAACTGGGGGAACCTGTAAACCTCTGGGAAGCCTTTGTGGTCGCAGCCCATCAGGATGTGCCGGCCAGGTGTCTGGTGCTTGGGTATCTGTTAGTCATAGCGGACGCGCCCTTTGTCCGGGGCAATACCTATATCACCCTGTACCGCAGCGGCAGGCGTGTCTGGAATCTGGGAATGCTGCTCTATATCCTCTGCCAGGCTTTTTTATATCCCCTGTCTCTGGCTGCTTTCTGCACCGCTGTCAGCGCACCTTATGGCTTTTGGGGGCGCATCTGGAGCAGTCCCGCCTATGTCCTGGCCGCGGATGCCGCCAAAGCCCTGGCGGGGAGGTATCATCTTGTCTTTGACGGCATGGCCATGATGAAGTACATGACGGCGCCCCAGGCCTTTGGCATGACTTTTCTGTATCTGTTTTGCTACCTGGCGTTTATCGGCATCCTTTTGTATGTCTGTAATCTTGTGCTGGGAGGTTTCTGGGGGCTTGTAGCGGTGGCGGCGGTGCATCTGGGCGGCGCGGCCCTGTCCTTTCTGGCCAGGCTGCCCCAGACCCCGGCAGGGTATGTGGACGGCGCGGGAGGGCATTGGCGGTATCCTTTCGTTTTCCTGGCGCTTTCTTTTCTGATGGCCGCCGTGTCGCTTGCAGCCGTCAGAAGGGTGGATATCCGGGCTAAGTCCAAGGGAGGTGCGTGATGGGGCAGAGCATGGTCTTAACATTTTTCGGAGGGGTTTCCCAGGACGGCTTCAGCTGGCAGCAGGATTTTGACAAGGTACTCTTTGAACTGGCCAGGTGGCTTTTGCCCATCGGGATCTGCCTGCTGGCCCAGGGAGCCGGGATGGAGCGGCAAAAAAAGATAGAGATGCTTTCCGGCTATCGCTATGGGACGATTGGGAAGTGGTGGCGGCACAAGTATGCCAGAGGGATGCGCAGCGGGCTGCTTGCGGCGGCTGTGCTGTTTCTCCCGGCCATGGCCGCCGATATGGCGGGGGATGTGTTTCCGGCGGACAAGGCGTGGAGGGTGTTTGTCTTGTGGCTGGCTCATATTGTGACAATCATGTCGGTTTTTCTTGTGCTGGATCTGACCAGATACAGAAGGCTTGCCCCGGCGCTGCTGCTTGTGCTGGAAGGTTTTACTTTCCTGATAGGCTATCAGTCCGTGGGGGCGGGGTCCTTGATGTACGGAATGTGGGGGATGTATTTTCAGAGTGAGTGGAATTTCGGGGAGACGGGGTTTTTTGTCCCTGCAGCCCTGGCCGCAGAGGGGATACTGCTGGCGTTTAGTTACCTGGCGGGAGGAGTTTGTCTCAAAAGCCGGGAGTATGGGTTTTCAAAAGGCTGAACCGGGCGGCGTCTGCAAAGATGCCTGGAACAGGCAAAAAAACGGGATGAAAGGGAAGGAAACAGATCATGACAGAGGAGATCATCCGGGTGGAACACCTGACCAAAAAATTTGGCGGCGTCACGGCGCTAGACGATGTGAGCCTGAGCTGTAAACGGGGAAAGATATATGGCATCATCGGCAGGAACGGCTCCGGGAAGACGGTTCTGTTCAAGCTGATCGTTGGTTATCTGAAGCCAACCGGCGGGCGGGTCGTGGTAAACGGGAAGGAGATCGGAAAGGATGCGGATTTTGCGGACGATATCGGGGTCATCATAGAAAATCCCGGCTTTTTAGAAAGCGATACGGGATTTCGCAATCTGGAATATCTGGCGTCCATACGCAGTCTCATTGGGCCTGCCGAGATCCGGGAAAGCATGGAAAAGGCTGGGCTTGACCCGTCTGACAGGAAAAAGGTGGGGAAGTATTCCCTGGGGATGAAGCAGCGTCTTGGCATTGCCCAGGCGATTATGGAAAATCCGGGGATCTTAATTCTGGACGAACCCATGAACAGCCTGGACAACCGGGGCGTGGAGGATGTCAGGCGCATTCTGATGGAGCTTCGCAAGGAGGGCAAGACCATCCTCCTGGCCAGCCATAACAGAGAGGACATCCAGATATTGTGCGACGAGGTGTACGAGATGGACAGGGGGAGGATCATAGAAAAAAGATAGTTTTTATTTTTCCTGTATTGCATAATTTATGAGAATGTGATATTATTTTAGAGAGCAAAGAAATTCAAAATATTCATTCGTTTCTTAGGGGAGATCCCCTTTCTGAGAGCGGTCTGAAGCCACAGCGCTCCTTTTCGAACTTCTTGCTTAACCCCATGAAATATTCGGAGACAAAGGCGGGAAGTCGGACATTCTTCCTGCACAAACAGACAGAGAAAGGAAGAATTTGTATGCAAGCGGCAAAAGAGCGCAGGCAGGTGCAGGCACCTCACGACAGGGGGTATAAGAGAAGGCTGTCCGATCCCCGGGAATTTCTGCACTTTATCAAAAAGTATGTGGGCGCAGACTGGATGATGGAGCTGTCAGAGCGGCAGCTGACGCTCTGTGACAAGGAGTTTGTGGAGAAAGATTACGAGGGGAAAGAAGCGGATCTCTTGTACCGGGTGACACGGGAAGACGGACAGGAGGTGCTGATCTTTATCCTGCAGGAGCTGCAGTCCTATGTGGACAACACCATGATTTTCCGGGTGCTGGTCTATGTGGTAAATTCTCTGCTGCGGTATTTTTTGTCCACGGATAAGGCCCAGCGGGAGCGGAAGGAATTCCGGCTGCCGGTGATCGTGCCCATCGTGTTTTACAACGGGGAAAACCGCTGGACCGCCGTCAGGGAACTGCGGGAGTATCAGGCCGGAGGGGAGAAGTTTGGGGCCCATATCTTAAATCTGGAGTATTATCTGGTGGACTTGTCCGAGATTGAGGAGGATTATATTTTATCTACCAACACGGTACTGGATAATATCATGTACTGTGATAAATTCCGCAGGAAGCTGGAACTGATGGAAGCAGTGCGGCTGGCGCGCAGGCGCGTCAGCGTGCTGGGCGCACAGGAACAGCAGGAGTTTGACAGCTGGACAAAATATATCCTGCTGAGCATTTGCGGCGACAGGGAAGATTTGGCCCGGGAAATTCTGGAATGGGCCGGAAACGGAGAAGAAGACATGGCATTTGAGTACACCATTATCAGGGAGTTTCACAAAGAGCGGGATCTGGGGCGCGAAGAAGGAAGGGAAGAGGGCCGCGAGGAGTACCTGGTGAGGCTGGTGTGCCGGAAACTGCAGAAGGGAAAGACGGCGGAAGCCGTGGCAGGGGAATTGGAGGAGACCCTGGAAGAAGACAGGGGAAAAATTTTGGACATCTGCGAGAAAGCGGAAGAATTTGCCCCTGAGTTTTGTTGGGAGAAGGTGGCGGCTGCCTGGCTGGCGCAAAAAATGCCGCATGGATGCCTGACGTAGTATTAAAAACTATGAAAAGTAATTTAAAAAAACAAATCTTGTTGCCATTTGATGAAAAAGGTGGTATTCTATGTTTCAGAAAACAGTAGGAGAGCTGCCTTGGCAGCGGATAGAAAAATGATGAGCGAAACATTTCACATTATCAGCGACGGTTCCTGTGACCTGCCGACAGAGCTGGTACAGGAGAAGAATATCACGGTGGTACCCTTCTATGTCTCCTTTGACAATGAGAATTACTTAAAAGAGGGCATAGAGATCGGCGTCAGGGAGTTCTATCAGCAGATGGTGGACAAAAAAGGGGTCTATCCCAAGTCCTGTATGCCCGGCGTTCAGGACTATGCGGATGCGTTCCTTCCCTATGTGAAGGAGGGGATCCCGGTGGTCTGCATCTGTATCACCTCCAAGTTCAGCGGTTCCTGGCAGTCAGCGATGAATGCGCGTTCCGTTGTACAGGAGGATTACCCGGAGGCAGAGATCACGGTGATCGATTCCATGGTGGACACGGTGCTGCAGGGACAGTATGTGCTGGAGGCAGTGTCCCTTCGGGACAGCGGGACGCCTTATCAGAAGGCGGTGGAGCGGCTGGAGGAGATCAAAAGCACTGGGCGCATCTTTTTTACCGTGGGAGATATGGAATACCTGATCCACGGCGGGCGCATCGGGAAAGTGGCGGCTGTGGCGGGAAGCGTGCTGGGCATCCGCCCTGTGATCACCTTAAAGCAGGGGGAGATTTTTCCTTCCGGCATTGGCCGGAGCCGCAAAAAGACCACAGAGAAGGCGCTGGAACTTTTGCTGGAATACTTAAAAGAGAGCAGCCTGGGAATCGAGTGTTACAGCCTGTCAGTGGGATTTGGCTATGACAGGCAGGAGGGCGAGGACTACCGGGCCCATGTGCTGGAAACGCTGCGGGCCAAGGGGTATCAGGCGGACCCTTTCCCGATGTTCCAGATCGGCGCAGGCATCAGCGTCCACACAGGGCCTTATGCCCTGGGGCTGGGCATATTGGAGAAAGCCATTCACGATTGACGGAAGATTAAAGAGCTTCGGTGCAGTGCATCAGAAGCTCTTTTATATTGTCAAAGGCATAGTCCGCGGGGTACGGGGTGTCCGCCATATCCTCCGGCTTTGCCTCCCCGGTAAAGACCACACAGGTATCCACCTGGGCGTTAATGCCGCAGGCAATGTCCGTGTACAGGCGGTCGCCAACCACCAGGGTTTCCTCCCGGGAAAAGCCGGACTGAGCCAGACAGAAATCCACGATCTGGCGGTTTGGTTTGCCCAGATAGATGGGGGTTTTGCCTGTGGAAGCGGTAATCATCTGGCAGATGGCCCCGCAGTCGGGGATAAATCCGAAATCTATGGGGCAGCGCAGATCCGGGTTGGTGGCGTAAAAGGGGGCATCCGTGGTGGACAGCACCTGACAGATGCGCACAAGCTTCTCATAGGTCAGCTCGCTGTCGTAAGCTGCCACCACACAGCCGATGCCGGGCTCAGCCTGCTGTGTGACGTCCAGCCCGTTCTTTTGCAGTTCCCGGATCAGGGAGGCTGTACCCAGCACAAAAATCTTCTTGTCCCGATACTGCTGCATTAAGAACCGCAGCGCCATGTAGCCGGAGGTGACAAACTGTTCCTCCGTGGTCTTTAAGCCGAAGGCGTCCCGGAATTTCTGGACGTATGCGGCGCTGCTTTTGGTGGAGTTATTTGTGATATAATAGGCTTTCCCGCCAATGGCGTCAATGTGGGAAAGCAGCGCAGCGCTGCCCTCATAGAGCGTGTCCCCGACGGCGATGGTGCCGTCGATGTCAAAGAGAAAAAGTTTTTTCCCGCGCAGATTTTCATCGCCTCTCAGCTTCATGGTTATACCCCTAGCGTGCTTCAGCACGCACACCAATCAGAATTTGAAAGTTTACTTTCAAACTTGTCACCTCAAATATAATTCGGCGTAGTCGCTTTGCCGGAACCAGTATAGCATAGGCGGAGGAGAGAAGTAAAGTGCTGGAAAAAACCGGGAGAGTATGATAAGATACCGTAGAGAGCCGCCGAAGCGGCAGAATGTGAGGAAAGATGAAACTGATTTCTTGGAATGTAAACGGCCTGCGGGCCTGTATGCAAAAAGGGTTTATGGATTTCTGGAAAGAGGCGGATGCGGATATCTTCTGCCTGCAGGAGACCAAGCTGCAGGAGGGGCAGCTCACCCTGGAACTGCCCGGGTATGAGCAGTATTGGAACTACGCGGAGAAGAAGGGCTACTCCGGCACGGCCCTGTTTACCAAAGAGACGCCCCTGGCCGTAACCTATGGCATGGGCATTGAGGAACACGACAGGGAGGGACGGCTGATCACAGCGGAATACCAGGATTTCTATGTGGTCACGGTCTATACGCCCAATTCCCAGCGGGAACTGACGCGGCTGTCCTACCGGATGCAGTGGGAGGCGGATTTTCTCAGATATTTGAAGGGGCTGGAGCAGAAAAAGCCGGTGATCTTCTGCGGCGACTTAAATGTGGCCCACAGGGAGATCGATTTAAAGAACCCGAAGACAAACCGGGGCAACGCCGGGTTTACGGACGAGGAGCGGAGTTGTTTTGACAGCCTGTTAGGCAACGGTTTTGTGGACACGTTCCGATATTTTTACCCGGATGCGGCGGGGATGTATTCCTGGTGGTCTTATATGTATCAGGCAAGGGCAAAAAACGCAGGGTGGCGCATCGACTATTTTCTGGTTTCGGAGGCGCTGCGGGACAGGCTGGCCGATGCGAAGATCCATATGGAGGTATTCGGTTCGGATCACTGCCCGGTGGAACTGGATATGGCATAACGCACATGGAAGCTGACCGGCCGGGCGCGTGTCCGAAGCGCACGGCCGGGACAGTATCTTGGAGGGCTCCCGATATGGAAAAGCAACAGGACGCCCGTCTCCTGCGCCCCTTTTTTATGAGGGATGCCATAGAGACGGCGAGGGATCTGCTGGGGAAAATATTGGTGCATGAGACGCCTCTGGGCACTGTCCGGGGCATCATCACAGAGGTGGAAAGCTATATGGGGGAGTCGGACAAAGGTTCCCATACTTACGGGGGCAGAAGGACACAGCGGACCGAGCCCATGTACCATATCGGAGGCACTTCTTATGTGTACCTGATCTACGGGATGTACCGCTGCATGAACATTGCCGTGATGGGGGAGGGGATTCCCCAGGCGGTGCTGCTGCGCAGCGTGGCTGCGGCAGATCAGGCGTCCAGGGAGCGGATGACGCTTCTGCGGCTGGAGCAGCTCAACGCCAGACAGGAGAGAAGGGGCCTGCCGCCGTATACCCTGCATACCTGTCCGGCCTCCGTGAAAAAACACCTTTCGGACGGCCCCGGGAAGCTCTGTATCGCCATGGGGATCACCAGGGAGGACAACGACATAGATATGGCAGAGAGCAGCCGGCTTTATGTGACGGAGGGCGTGGATATCGCGCCGGAAAAGATTCTGGCAGGAAAGCGCATCGGCATCGACTATGCCGGGGAGGCTGCGGACTATCTGTGGCGCTTTTATGTGGAGGAGCAGCTGCCATGAGCCTGCAATTTTACTTTGGCCCTTCCGGGGCGGGAAAAAGCAGACAACTGTATCAGGAGATTACCCGCCGGGCACAGGAGGATCCCAGACAGAATTTTCTGGTCATCGTGCCGGATCAGTTTACCATGCAGACCCAGAAGGATCTGGTGCTGTTAAACGGCAGGGGCGGCATTTTAAACATCGACGTGCTCAGCTTCGGGCGTCTGGGACACCGCATTCTGGAGGAAGTGGGACAGGAGGAGACCCCGGTTCTGGACGACACCGGTAAATCCCTGGTGCTCCAGAAGGTGGCCGCAGGCATGAAGGAGGAACTGCCTGCCCTGGGGGGATTCCTGCACCGCCAGGGATATATCCATGAGGTCAAAAGCGCGATCTCAGAATTTATGCAGTACGGCATCGGCGCACAGGATGTGCAAAAGCTCATCGCCTATGCGGCGGACAGAGGGGCGCTGGCCTTAAAGCTGAAAGATCTGGAGCTGCTTTACAAGGGATTTCTCCAGTATATCCATGGAAATTTCATCACCACGGAGGAAACGCTGGATGTGCTGCGCCGCTGTCTGGCAAAGTCGAAGCTTCTGCCGGGCAGCGTGGTGGTCTTTGACGGCTTTACGGGTTTCACCCCCATCCAGAACCGGGTGATTCAGGAACTGATGCGCCTCTGCGGGGAAGTGATTGTCACGGTGACGCTGGGGGAAGGGGAAGACCCGTACCGTCTGGACGGGGAGCAGAAGCTCTTCCATCTGAGCAAGAAGACCGTGGCGGATTTAAGCCGGCTGGCGGACGAAGCGGGGGTTCCCCGGAAGGAGGACGTGTTTATCCTGTCCCAGCACCGTTTCCGGGAGGCGCCCGCGCTGGCGCATCTGGAGCGGCATTTGTTCCGCTACCAGGTCGTCCCTTACGCACAGAAGCAGGACGAAATCCATCTGTTTGAGACCACCACGCCCCGGGAGGAGGTACACCAGACGGGGTTAGAGATCAAACGGCTTCTCAGGGAGGAGGATATGGCCTACCGGGATATCGCGGTGATCGTGGGCGATCTGGGGGGCTATGCGCCCTATGTGGAGCGGGAGTTTGCCCAGATGGAAATCCCCTGTTTTATCGACCGCACCAGGGGCATCGTGTTAAATCCCATGATCGAGTATATCAAGAGCGCCCTGGAGCTGTACGATAAAGACTTTTCCTACCAGGCCGTGTTCCATTATCTGCGCAGCGGCCTGGCAGATATGGAGCCGGAGGAGGTTGACCTGTTGGAAAACTATGTGCTCGCCTCCGGCGTGAAGGGCTACCGCAGCTATTGCCGCCTGTTTACCCATAAGACGGCCCAGATGAAAGGGGACGAGGAGGCGCTGGGGCGGGTGAACGAACTGCGCAGCCGCCTGATGGAGCAGACGCAGATGCTGTGTCTGGCGGGCCGGGAGCCGGTGAAGGAGTATGTCGGCAAGCTCTATGATTTTCTGGTACACAACCGGGTGCAGGCCAAGCTGGATGCTTACCGGGCCCGGTTTGAGGGAGAGGGCCAGATGGCCAGGGCCCGGGAATATGCCCAGATCTACCGGCTGGTCATGGATCTGCTCAACCAGATCTATCAGCTTCTGGGAGAGGAGACGATCTCCTTAAAGGAATTTTCCGACATCCTGGAGGCAGGGTTCGGAGAGATCCAGGTGGGCACCATCCCGCAGAATGTAGACCGGGTGGTGGTGGGCGACATGGAGCGCACCCGCTTAAAGCAGGTAAAGGCGCTGTTTTTCCTCGGGGTGAATGACGGCAATATCCCCAAGAATACCTCCAAGGGAGGGATTCTCTCCGATATGGACCGGGAGTTTTTGCGGGAATCCGACCTGGAACTGGCCCCCAGCCCCAGGCAGCAGATGTATATCCAGCGGCTGTATCTGTACCTGAATATGACGAAGCCTTCCCACAGGCTGTATCTGTCTTATTCCAAGATGGGAAGCGATGGGAAAGCCCTACGGCCGGCGTATCTGATCGATACGGTGCGGCAGCTGTTTCCCTCCCTTGCCGTCTCTTACCCGGAGCTGCGCAGCCCGCTGGAGCAGATGGTCACCCGGAGGGAAGGGGCCTGTTATCTGGCGGAAGGCCTGCGGGAATATGCGGCGGGGACGCTGGAAAACGGGCGGGAACAGGAACTTTTTACCATCTATCAGGCCTACGGCGGGGAGGAGTCGGTGCAGACGCGCACCCTGCTGACGGAGGCGGCCTTTCGGCGCTATCAGGACAACAGCCTGCCTGTGCTGGTGGCAAAGGCCCTTTATGGCAGCCGTCTGGAAAACAGCGTCACGCGGCTGGAGACGTACGCCGCCTGCGCTTACCGGCATTTTTTACAGTATGGCCTGATGCTGCGCAGACGGCAGGAATTTTCCTTCGAGAGCGTGGACATGGGAAACGTATACCATCAGGTTCTGGAAGCCTTTGCAGGGAAGATGGAGGAAAAGGGATATACCTGGTTTGATTTTCCCGAAACCTTCGCCAGGGAGGCAGTGGGGGAGGCGCTGGAGAGCTGCGCCGCCGTCTACGGCGACACGGTGCTCTACAGCAGCGCCAGAAACCAGTATGCGCTCACCCGGATGGGCAGGATCCTCACCCGCACGGTGCTGACCCTGCAGCGGCAGCTGCAAAAGGGGACTTTCCGTCCGGACGCCTATGAGATATCGTTCCAGTCCGCAGAGGATCTCTCCAGCGTCAATGTCGCCCTGTCCGGGGAAGAACGGATGCGGCTGAGAGGGCGAATCGACAGGATCGATGTGGACGAAGAAGAGGGCCGCGTCTATGTCAAAGTCATCGATTACAAATCCGGCGACCAGCGGTTTGACCTGGCGGCGCTTTATTACGGACTGCAGCTGCAGCTGGTGGTGTATATGAATGCGGGCCTGGAGCTGGAGGCGAGAAGGCATCCGGGCAAGGAGATCGTACCGGCGGCGCTTTTGTACTACCATATTGACGATCCTTCCGTGGAGACGCCGGTGGAACTGTCTGAGGAGGAACTGCAGGCACAGATCAGCCGTCAGCTCCGGATGCAGGGGGTAGTAAACGATGCGCCGGATATCGTGGAGCGGCTGGATCGGACGCTTGCGGAAAAATCCGACGTCATCCCGGTGGAGCGGAAAAAGGACGGCAGCTTTTCCGCCAGATCCTCCGTGCTGAGCGGTCTGGAACTGAAGACGATATCGGCGTATGCAACGCGCAAGGTGGCCCAGATCGGCCGCCAGATCCTGGAGGGAAAAATATCCTTAGACCCCTATGAAAAGGGGAACGAGGACGCCTGTACCTATTGCGATTACAAGAAAGTCTGCGGGTTTGACCCTTCCATTCCCGGCTGTGAAAAGCGGATATTGGAGGAATTGGATCGGAAGACGGCCCTGTCGAAAATGCAGAAAAACGACGACGATGAGGGAATGAGAGAGGATGGCAGTTCAGTTTACACCTGAGCAACAGGAAGCGATCGATTTGCGCGGCTGTAATATTCTGGTGTCTGCGGCGGCGGGCAGCGGGAAAACGGCTGTGCTGACGGAGCGCATTGTGAAGATGGTCTGCGACGAAGAAAGGCCCGTGGACATTGACCGTCTGCTGGTGGTGACCTTTACCAACGCGGCGGCGGCCCAGATGCGGGAGCGGATCGCCGCAGGCATCGGCAGGCGGCTGGCAGAGAACCCCGGATCCGAGCACATCCAGCGCCAGGCCACGCTGCTGCACAATGCCCAGATTACCACCATAGACAGTTTCTGCCTGTTTTTGCTGCGCAACCACTTTAACGAAATCGGGCTGGACCCTGCGTTCCGCGTTGTGGACGAGGGGGAGAAGAAGCTCTTGGAGCAGGAGGTGCTGGGGGAGCTTTTGGAGGATGCTTACGCGGAGGCAGGCCGCGCGTTTTCCTTCTGCGTGGAGTACTTCTGCCCCGGCGGGCGGGAGAGCGCCCTGGAGCGGCATATCTTAAACCTGTCCCGGTATGCGGCCAGCTTTCCCTGGCCCCAGGAGTGGCTTACGCAGAGAAAAGAGGATTATCCCTCTTCAGAGAAAGAACGCCCGGAGGACACGCTCTGGGGGAACTATCTGCTGGAGCATCTGCGCGGGATGTTTGCCGGATGCCGGGAGAAGCTGGGCACAGTGCAGAAGCTCTGTCAGGAGCCGGATGGCCCCGGGCTGTTTTTAGACCTTGTGGAGCGGGAACTGCAGCAGATAGGCGATCTGGAGGGCTGCCATACCCTGGAGGAGTGCGGCGCAGGGCTGTCCAGGCTGGAATTTGGCCGTCTGCCTGCGGCGCGGGATGCGCGGATTGATCCGGTCAAGCGGGAACTGGCAAAAGAGATGCGGGCCCAGGTGAAGGAGAGCTTAAAGGGGCTGAAAGAGAAATTTTTTGCCACGCCGCTTACCCTGGCGGGGGTCCAGGCCGCCGCCTGCCGGGAGCCGGTCTGTACCCTGATCGACCTGACGCTTGCCTTTGACAGGCGGATGGCGGAGAAAAAGCGGGAGCGCAAGATTCTGGATTTTTCCGATATGGAGCATCTTGCGCTGGATATCCTGCTGCGGCGGGGGGAGGGGAAGATTGTCCCCAGCCGGGTGGCCCTTGAGTACCGCAGGCACTTTGCGGAAATCCTGATCGACGAATACCAGGACAGCAACCTGGTGCAGGAGTATCTGCTGCAGGCCATCTCCGGGGAGGACGAGGGCTGTTTTAACCGTTTTCTGGTGGGAGATGTGAAGCAGAGCATTTACCGGTTCCGCCTGGCCAGGCCGGAGCTGTTTCTGGAAAAATACAACGCCTATCAGGAGGGGACGGGAAACTTAAGGCGGGTGGATCTCTCCAGCAATTTCCGGAGCCGCCTGCAGGTGGTGGACACGGTGAACCGGGTGTTTTCCCGGCTGATGAGCCGGCACACCGGGGGTCTGGACTATGACAGCCGGGCAGCTCTGCGGGCCGGGGCCGTATACCCGGAAAACCCCGGCTGCGGGAGTGAATTTCTGCTGGTGGAAAAGCCGGGGGAGGACTCCGGGCTGGACGGCAAGCAGGCGGAGGCCCGGGCCATTGCCGCAAGGATCCAGGCGCTGTGCCGGGACTTTCGGGTGACGGATCAGGAGAGTGGGGAGCTGCGTCCGGCCCGGTTTTCTGACATGGTCATCCTGCTTCGGGCCGGAAGCGGCTGGGACGAGGTGTTCCAAAAGACGCTGGAGGAGGAGGGGATCCCGGTTCACATCACCTCCAAGACAGGGTATTTTGCCGCCTCTGAGGTGCAGCAGCTCTTGCAGTTTTTAAGGGTATTGGACAATCCGACCCAGGATATTCCCCTGTTTGGCGTGATGAGATCCCTGTTTGGCGGCTTCACCGAGGAGGAGATCGCCCTGATAAGGAGCGGCCGGAAGGAGGGCAGCCTGTATGAGGCGCTGGCTGCGTTTGAGGGGGAGGGGGCCCTGCGGGAAAAGGCGGTTTCCTTTCTTGGGATGTTAAAGGCATACCGGGAATGTACGTCGTATCTTCCCATCCGGGAGCTTCTGACGAAGATCGTGACGGATTTCGACTATCTGGATTACGTCACTGCCCTTCCCGCAGGCAGCAAGCGCCGGGCCAATGTGGAAATGCTGTTTACCAAGGCCTCGGACTTTGAGAAGACCAGTTATTTCGGTCTGTTTCACTTTGTCCGTTACATGGAGCAGCTGGAAAAATACGATGTGGATTACGGCGAGGCGGAGCTTCTGGACGAAAACGCAGACGTGGTGCGGATCATGAGCATCCACAAGAGCAAGGGCCTGGAGTTTCCCATCACCTTTGTGGCGGGCCTGGGCAAGCGGTTTAATCTGCAGGATACGAATCAGGCGCTGATCGTGGATATGGACCTTGGCCTGGCGGTAGACTATGTGGATCCCGTGCGCAGGATGCGGAATAAGACCCTGCGCAGAAGGGCTTTAGCGGCCAAGGGCCGGGAGGAAAGCCTGGCGGAGGAGCTGCGCGTGCTCTATGTGGCTTTTACCCGGGCAAAGGAGAAGCTGATCCTTTCCGCCCAGCTGGAAAACGCCGCCGAGAAGTGGGAAATCTGCCGGGAAAACGAGGCAGAGCGGCTGACCTATCTGGACTTTATGGAGGCGGGCAGTTATCTGGATCTACTGCTGCCGGTGCTGGGGCAGTCCGGGATCAAGGTGTCCGTCGTGGAAGGATCGGCCTTTCAGGAGGAGGAATGGCGCCAGCAGACAGAGCTCTTTGACAGGAGAGAACGCCTGATGCGGGAGAAACGTCCGGGGGATGGGCAGGCGCTTCAGGCGCTGAAGAGCCGTCTGGACGCGCCCTATCGCTATGCAGGGCTGGCCGGGCTGTACACCAAGACGACCGTGTCGGAGTTAAAGATTGCGGCCATGGCAGACCGGGATGAGGAGGCATACCACATCTTTGAGGAAAAGGAACTGCAGCCCTATATACCGGCCTTCCGGCGCGGGGAGGAGAAGGTAAGCGGCACCGTCCGGGGAAACGCATACCATCGGGTGATGGAACTTTTGGATCTGGAAAAACTTCTGGGCGCAGCCTGGCAGGGGGATGGGGCAGAGAAAAGGTTCCCCCAGGACGCCCAGGCGTATCTGCGCGGCCTGGATCAAGAGCGGCTGAAAGGGGCCCTGACAGCTTTTTTAGAGGAGCGGACAGCCGACAGGCGTCTCAGCCGGGAATACCGGGAGGCGGTCTGGGATCAGCGCATCCTCCGTTTTCTCACAACTCCTTTGGCCTACCGGATGTGGCGGGCGGCCCGGGAGGGCAGGCTCTACCGGGAGCAGCCCTTTGTGCTGGGCGTGGAGGCCAGCCGTCTGAGGGCGCAGCTGCCCGGGGAAGAAACCGTGCTGATCCAGGGCATCATCGATGCGTTTTTCGTAGAGGAAGACGGGGTCGTATTGTTAGACTATAAAACGGACGCAGTAGATACCCTGGAGGAGCTTTGGAACCGCTATGAGACCCAGATGGATTATTATCAGGAGGCCCTGCAGAAGCTGCTGGGAAAGCCGGTGAAGGAAAGGCTTCTGTATTCCTTCCACCTGGAAACCTATTGACGGGGTAAAAGTCTTAGCTGAGCGCCATATGTTTGACCCGCTCCATTGCCCTGCTGACAGGCGGAAGCGCCAGCAGAATCAGGGTAAGAATCATTTCCGGCAGGATATAGCTTAAGTTATATGCCGTGGACGCCCATACGGCGGCAGCATTGTCGGAAAAGGAACCGGCTATGTATGTGGTGTAGAAAATCAGACCGGAGATTTCGTGGAACAAAAAGCGTCCCGCCACGCCTGCGATATAGCCTTTGACCAGGCCGTGCCTGCTGTTGTGGAAAAAGCCTGAGAGCCCCAGTGCGCCGAACGCCAGCGGATAATCGCACAGCACCTGCACGGGATGGACAAAGTAAGGGCCTGTGATAAACTGCAGGACGCCGTATGCAAGGCAGGCCACCAGGCCTGTGACCGGGCCGTACCAATAGCCCACCAGACAGGCGACCAGCATACTGAACAGCGTCACGGAACCGCCGTTGGGCAGAGAAGGCAGCTTGATGACCACCGAGATGACGGTGGCAAGGGCGATGGCCATTGCCGAAAAGACAATCTGTTTTGAGGTAAAATGAGATTTGGACATAAAAAATCCTCCTTATCAGCAGCAAAGGAGGAACCCATCGCAACCGCCTGTCCGGCGGACAGACCCAAGGGCGGCAGGCGTCTGCCCTTTCGGCAGCGCCGCCTATTGGTGGCTGTATGGCTTCCTTACGCCGGTATTGTCCGGTTCAAGTAGTGAGGGTTAGAAGCCGGTGCGAAACGGCTTCAATCTCAGCGATGTGCTCCCCTAGCGTTTTATTGTTAGGGTTACTATATAGCAGGCGCATCCATCTGTCAAGAGAAAAATTAGGGAGGAAACGGAATGATGCGGACGACAAAGCGATTGGTGATTGGCATCCTGGCCCATGTGGATGCGGGGAAGACCACCCTTTCCGAGGCGCTCCTGTATACCTGCGGCTCCCTGCGCAGGCTGGGCCGGGTGGATCACGGGGACGCTTTTTTGGACAACGCGGCCCTGGAGCGGGAGAGAGGAATCACCATCTTTTCCAAGCAGGCAAGGTTCTGCTGGCAGGACACGGAATTTACCCTGTTGGACACGCCGGGCCATGTGGATCTGGGGGCAGAGATGGAGCGCACGCTGCAGGTTTTGGACTATTGTATCCTGGTCATCAGCGGTTCCGACGGCATCCAGGGGCACACCGCCACCCTCTGGCGGCTGCTCGCCCAGTATCAGATCCCGGTCTTTTTGTTCGTCAACAAGATGGATCAGCCCGGCGCGGACAGGCAGGAACGGATGAAGGAACTGCAGGGGAAGCTTAGCGCCGCCTGCATGGACTTTGGCCGGATGGGGGAGGCGGGCTTTCTGGAAGAGCTCTCCCTGTGCGGAGAGGAACTGCTGGAAGAATATCTGGCCACCGGCACCATTGCGGATTCTTCTGTGGCCAGGGCCGTGGAGCGGCGTCAGATCTTTCCCTGCTTTTTCGGCTCTGCCCTGCAGCTTTTCGGGGTGGAGGAACTGCTTCGGGGGCTTAGCCGGTTTTCCCTTATGCCTGAGTATCCGGAGCAGTTTGGCGCGAAGGTCTATAAGATCTCCAGGGATCCAGGCGGGAACCGGCTGACCCATCTAAAGGTGACCGGGGGCGTCCTGCGGGTCAAAATGCCGGTGCAGGGTGCTTCCTCCTCTCCGTCCCAGGGCCAGGAGGAAAAGGCAGACCAGCTGCGCCTCTACGACGGCGCCCAGTACAGCCTGGCCAGACAGGTGGAGGCGGGAGAGATCTGTGCGGTGACAGGACTTGAGAAAACCTATGCAGGGCAGGGCCTGGGGATAGAGCCGGACAGCGAACGCCCCCTGTTAGCCCCGGTGATGACCTATCGGATTTTTCTGCCGGAAGGGTGCGATACGCAAAAAGCGCTGGGACAGCTGCGCCAGCTGGAGGAAGAGGAGCCGGAGCTTCATCTGGTGTGGAAGGAGGCGATCCGGGAAATCCATGTGCAGGTCATGGGCGACGTGCAGGTGGAGATCCTGAAGCATCTGATCCGGGAGCGGTACGGGCTGGAAGTGGAATTTGGGGAGGGCAGCATCGTCTACCGGGAGACCATTGCCGCGCCGGTGGTGGGCATCGGCCATTTTGAACCCTTACGCCACTATGCGGAGGTGCATCTTCTGTTAGAGCCCGGGGAGCGGGGCAGCGGCATCCGGCTGGAGAGCGCCTGCAGCCAGGATCTGCTGGACAAAAACTGGCAGAGGCTGATCCTCACCCACCTGGAGGAGCGGCCCCATCCCGGAGTGCTGACGGGATCGGCTGTCACGGATATGAAGATTACCCTGCTGGCCGGACGGGCACACTTAAAGCACACGGAGGGCGGGGATTTCCGCCAGGCCACTTACCGGGCGCTGCGCCAGGGGCTGATGAGCGGCAGAAGCGTGCTCCTTGAGCCGGTGTTTTCCTTTGTGCTGGAGGTGCCCACAGCCCAGATCGGGCGGGCCATGTCCGACATCCAGAGGATGTGCGGCACCTTTGAAAGCCCGGTGACGCAGGGGGAGCAGAGTATTCTGCGGGGAAGCGTCCCTGTCTCGGAGCTTGGCTCCTATCAGCGGGAATTGAGCGCCTACACCCGGGGACAGGGCAGAATGTCCTGCACCCTGAAAGGCTACGAGCCTTGCCATAACCCGGAGGAGGTGACGGCTAAAATCGGGTATGACCCGGAGGCGGATGTGGAAAATCCTTCCTCCTCCGTGTTCTGCTCCCACGGGGCAGGGTTTGTGGTGGCCTGGGATCAGGTGCCTGCCTATGCCCATGTGGAAAGCGGCTGGGAGCCGTTCAGGGAGGAGGGCCTGGGCCGGGAGGAAAAGGATTTGGAAGGCATGGCGGCTCTTTCGGGAAAAGCTCCCAGCCAGACCGGCAGCGGCAGGTCGGACTATATCACCCAGGAGGAGATTCAGGAGATCTTCCAGCGCACCTATAAAAAGGATCTGAAAGATTACGCGCCTTACAGGTACCACCAGAAAAAAGTTTCCGCGCCCCAGGAGACGGCCCCGTCGCAGCCGGGGAAGGGATCCGCAGGCGCCTCTCGCAGGCCCCAGGAGGAAAGCGAAGCCTATCTTCTGGTGGACGGCTACAACATCATCTTTGCCTGGGAGGAACTGCGCAGTCTGGCGGCAGTCAACATTGACAGCGCCAGGGACCGGCTCATGGATATCTGCTGTAATTACCAGGGATACGCGGGGGGCACGCTGATCCTGGTCTATGACGCCTACAAGGTAAAAGGAGGCATAGGTTCCGTCCAGGCGTATCACAATATTTATGTGGTCTATACGAAAGAAGCGGAGACGGCGGATCAATACATTGAAAAGACGGTGCACAAGATCGGGAAAAAACACAGGGTGACGGTTGCCACCTCAGACAGCTTAGAGCAGATGATCATCTGGGGGGAGGGCGCGTCACGGCTGTCGGCAGCAGGCTTCCAGGAGGCGGTCAGACAGGCCGAGGAGAAACTGCGGGAGCAGTGCGCACCCCGCTCCAAGGCGGTGCAGAGGCTGCAGATCCCGGAGTGACAGCCGGATATGGTCATTGCATCGGAATAGGTTTTATGCTATGATAAGCCCAGCGCGGGCGGAATGTCCTGCGGTCTGGAAGGTAGGAGGAATGGTATGCTGTATGGTTTGATCACAGGGGGAAAGGCAGCCTGGCTGACGCCTTTGGGCATTTTTTTTGCCTTTGGCGCGACGGCGGCTGTTCTGGCGAAGCTGCAGGGGGCGCTGCCAAAGGACGGGGGCCGGGAATATGCCCACGACGGGAAGCTCTCCGCGGGAAAGCCCAGAGGGGCTGGGGTTCTCTTTGTACCTGTCTTTGCGCTGTCAGCATTTCTCTTTGCCCCCATGGACGCGGAGCGGGTCATCTATCTGATCCTTCTTCTCATCTGTATGATGACGGGATTTTTGGACGACGCCTCCAAGACGCCCTGGGGAGAGTACAAGAAAGGATTTCTGGATCTGTGTGTGGCGGCGTTAGTGGCCATGACATTCCTGCGCTATAACAGCAATGTGGTCTATTTGGCCTTTGCGGACAGGCAGGTTGTGATTCCACCGGTACTGTTTGCCATCCTGGCGGTCATTCTGGTTTGGGGCTCCGTGAATGTGACCAACTGCTCCGACGGCGTGGACGGTCTTTCCGGCACGGTGTCCATTGTCACCTTGACGACCATTTGTCTGGTGGACAGGCTGCTCCAAAAGCCCGGGGAATTTTCTTACCTCGGCCTGCTGTTTGTGATGTGTCTTCTGGGATATCTGTGGTTTAACGCCACCCCCAGCAAGCTGATGATGGGGGATGCAGGCTCCCGCGCCATGGGCTTATGGATCGCCATCGCGATTTTGAAGACGGGAAGCCCGTTTCTTTATCTTCCCACGGCGCTGGTGCTGATTCTGGACGGCGGTCTCGGGCTTGTGAAGGTGTTTTTGCTGCGCTTTTTCAAGATACGGATCTTGAAAAACGTCCGGACGCCTCTCCATGACCATGTGCGGAAGGTGTGGGGGTGGTCCAATACCCAGACGGTGTTCCGCTTCGCCATCCTGCAGATCCTTTTGTCGGCGGCGGTGGTGTACGGGCTGAAACTGGTTTAGGAAAGGCGGGGAGAGGTTATGTATGACGAACTGACTGCGGGCGACATCAAAAAGATGCAGGAAGAGATCGAGTATCGGAAGCTGGTGGTGCGCCCCCAGGCGCTGGAGGAAGTAAAGACTGCCCGGGCACACGGGGATCTGAGCGAGAATTTTGAGTATCACGCGGCAAAAAAGGTGAAGAACCAGAATGAGAGCCGCATCCGGTATCTGGAGCGGATGATCCGCACCGCAAGGGTGATTTCCGAGGATTCCGCAGCGGACGAGGTGGGAATCAACAACACGGTGACGGTGGAATTTTTGGAGGACGGCGCTGTGGAGACATATCGGATCGTCACCACGGTGCGGGGCAATTCTTTGGAAAATCTCATCAGCAACGAGAGCCCCCTGGGCAAAGCGCTGATGGGGAAAAAGGAGGGCCAGGTGGTTCATGTGACGGTCAATGAGGCCATCGGGTATGACGTGCGGATTGTGAAGCTGGAGAAGACGGCGGACGAAAAAGACGATAAGTTGAGAAGCTTTTAGACAAAAGGGGAAGGTCGATGAAACCATATTTGCTGTTTGACTTAGACGGGACATTAACGGATCCGAAGGTGGGCATTACCACCTGTGTGCAGTATGCACTGGATTCCTTTGGCATAAAGGAGCCGGACTTGGACAAGCTGGAGCCTTTTATCGGCCCGCCCTTAAAGGACAGCTTCATGAAGTATTATGGCATGGACGAGGTACAGGCAAAGCAGGCTGTGGAAAAGTACAGGGAGCGCTTTCAGGATACAGGCATCTTTGAAAACGAACTCTATGAAGGAATCCCGCAGATGCTGAAGGCCCTGCAGTCCAAGGGGATGTGTCTGGCGGTGGCTTCCAGCAAGCCCACGGTGTTTGTGCAGCGGATTCTGGAACATTTTCAGATTGCCCGGTACTTTAAGGTGGTGGTGGGCAGCGAACTGGACGGAACCCGGGTCAACAAGGATGAGGTGGTGGAGGAAGCCCTGCGCCGTCTCTTTGGGGACAAGCCCATAGAAAAAGAAAAGGTATACATGATCGGCGACCGCAGCTATGACGTGGAAGGGGCCAGGGCCCATGGCATTGAGAGCGTGGGCGTCACATACGGCTACGGCAGCATGGAGGAGTTAAAGGCGGCAAAGGCGGATTACATCGTCCGTTCCGTGGAGGAGTTAAAAAAATTTTTGCTGAGGGGGACGGAGGATGCGCCCCAGGGCTCTTCCTTTTTGAAACTGTGGCAGCTTTTGTTTCCGCTTTTGCTGTTCTGGGTGACGCGGAGCCTGGGACAGTATGCGGCAGCCATTGTGCTGCAGACAGTGGGAAACGTGATCCCCGGCGGCAGCTTCCTGTTTGTGAGGGACGGCGCAGGAACGCTGACGGCCTTTACGGGCAATGCCAGCGCGTTAATTGATGTGGCGGGATTTATCGCCGGAGCGGCGGCAGTGTGGAAAACCGCGGCGGCTCAGCTTGCGGCCACGGCGGAGGACATGAAGCTTCTTCATATCAAGGCGGAACCACCCCGCAATTACCTGCTCTTTGGCCTTTTGGCCGTCAGCGCCGTCATGGGGGGCACGCTGCTTTTGAATCTGACGGGGGTGACCCAGTCTTCCCAGGCTTATCAGGCGGTAGCGCAGGATCAGTTTTCGGCAAACCTGATTTTGGGGCTGATCTGTTACGGGCTGGTCACGCCCTTTGTGGAAGAGCTCCTGTTTCGGGGGGCGATTTACGGATATCTGCGGCGGATGACCAAGCGGAAGGCGGCCATGCTCCTCTCCGCGGCGCTGTTTGGAATGTACCACATGAATTCCGTGCAGGGCATCTACGGGTTTTTCATAGGGCTTTTGCTGGTGTACGGGTATGAGTATTTCGGTGATTTTAAGATTCCCGTGGCCGTCCACATGATGGCCAATGTGCTTGCCTATACGCTCAGCTATACGCCGTTAGCGGTGTCCGGCGTCCAAAACTGGGCGGTGTGCGCGGGATTCTGGGTGCTGGCGGCGGCAAGCTTTGGATTGCTTGGGAGACAAAAGAAGGTATGAAAAATGAGTCAGGCGGTAAACTGTTTTCTATCATTGTCGTCTGCCTGAACCCCGGCGGGAAGTTGCAGGCCACCCTGGACAGCATCCGGCAGCAGTCCTTTACAGATTATGAAGTGATCTTAAAGGATGGGGGCAGCACAGACGGGTCTGTGGATCATTGGGTACAGGGAGATGCGCAAGACGGCGGTCGGATCCGTTTTTTTCAGGAGAAGGACAGCGGGATATACGACGCCATGAACCAGGCGGCGGCCCGGGCGGAAGGTGAGTTTGTGCTTTTTTTAAACTGCGGGGACACCTTTGCGGACGGGATGGTCTTAGCCCGGACGGCGGAGGCGGTCTCTGCCCAGAAAAAGGAGGGGGCGGATCTGGGACGCCTGGTGCTCTACGGGGACACGCTGGGGGAAAAGCAGGGCGTGCTCATCGCTTCTCCGCCCCGGATCACGGGATTTACCTGTTACCGCAATATCCCCTGCCACCAGTCCTGCTTTTACGGCAGGGCGCTCTGTCTGGAAAAGCCCTATGACCTCCGATATCGGATCCGGGCGGATTACGACCATTTCCTCTGGTGTTTTTACCGGGGCGGGGCAAAATTTGTCCCCCTGGGTTTTCCCGTGGCCTCCTATGAGGGCGGCGGGTATTCCGAGCGGAGGGAAAACAGGACTTTGGACAGACGGGAGCACGGCCAGATCACAAGGCAGTATATGAGAAAGGGTGAACGGTTCCGATACCGGGCGGCCATGGCCTGCAGCCTGGCGCCGCTTAGAAGGCGTCTGGCAGAGAGCAGGGCGTTCTCGGGAATGTATCACCTGTTAAAGAAGCGCATCTATGGGCGCGGCGCATAAGGGGCGGGAAGCTTTCCCAAAGGTTTTTGCGCCTAGGGAAGGAGAAACAGCTCATAGTAGGCAAAGGTTTCCGTCTGATAGGGGAGGCCGCTGGAGAGCAGTTCGTCGATAAACTCCTGATTTTCCTTCCGAACCAGATAGGCAGAAGACGATTCCAGAGGTGTCTGTCCGTTGACCACAGCGGACAGGCACTGTTTTTTCCCGGAAGGGGAAAGATGCGTTCCCCGTTCGTAGGGGGAGACGGGATAGTAAAAGTAAAAATACTCGTCGAAAAAACAGTCGATATAAATATGATCTGCTTCCGGCATCTGGGCGATGCGGGAAAGCGCCGCCTGCTCCGGCACAAAGTAGAGGGAGTTGGGATAGGTGTAAGTATCGGCAACGGAGTATTCCGTGAAGTAGTATCTCAGAAACGCCGCCGTCCAAAGGGCATATCCCGCCAAAAGGGCAGGGCGGAGAAAGCGCTGGAAGCGGGGAAAACCTTCCAGCGTCCGGCGGATGCCAACGGCACAAAAGGCGAGGTAACACAGAAAGATGGCGTTTGCCCGGTAGATATACCCAAGGCCTGCCAGTCCTGTGGCGGCGGCCACGGAAGCGGCAAAAAACAAAAACACCGCGCTGGACGTGAAGCGCCTTTTTTTGAGGGAGCGGAGGAAATCCGCCGCAGACCACAGAAAGCCGATGCCGATGAAGGGGATGGAAAGTCCGTACATAGTGTAATAGGGGGAGACGGCGTCCAGCATATAAAAGCTGTTTGTCAGCGTGATCCTGAGGCAGTTGTAGACGGCGGGCAGGAAGCTGACCTGTGCCAGATCCTCCATCCGCTGGGCGGCAATGGGAAGAATGTGCAGGCCCAGGAAGCGGAAGCCGGGCAGATGCAGCACCAGGCAGAGCACAAAGAGCAGAAGCGGCAGGGCCAGAAGGGCGATCTCTCCGGCCAGGGCGCACAGCCGGAGAAAGGAAATGCGCCTGGTATAGAGCAGATAGAGGGAAAGCGCGGCGAGAAAGGCAGGCACCACGAGATAACTCAGGGCGTAGGTGTACAGGATGAGGGCGAAGCCTGCGCCGCACAGGAACAGGCGCGGCCAGGTGGGAGTCTTGAGATAGCCAAACAGCAGGGTGAGCGCCAGGATGCTGGCGCCGAGCATCAGGTTACAGTCCAGGGCGAGCCGGCCCGACATAATGAAATAGGGGCAGAACACGCACAGCGCCGTTCCCGTGAGCGTGATCTTCTTGTCTTCAAAGGCAAGGGAGAGCAGCCTGGCGGTGCAGACGACGCACAGCATACTGAAAAAAAGGGCGGGGAAGCGCACGAAAGCCCTGGTGGGGGCTGCAGACGGGAACAGCCGGAACAAAAGCGCCAGAAGGTAAGTGTAGAGAGGGCTCTGGCCGCCTTGGAAGTTTTCTGGATAGATGGGCAGGGGGTTTAAATATCGATCCACCCCATAGTGGGCCAGGCTCCACGCATTGTATCCAACGGCAGCCTCGTCCAGCTCCAGCACGTCCGGCAGGGAGGCCAGGCGGCAGGAACGCAGGACAAAAGCGGCTGCAAACAGCAGCGCCAGGCAGAGACGATAACCATGTATTTGTAGAAATCCTGCCGCTTTTTTCATGTCGCCTCCATTTCAAACTGCATTTTCCACATTTCTGGTATAGTGTACCATAGATGCCCCGTTTTGGAAAGCGAAAACAAAAGAAGACTGAATATCAGCACAAAAACGAAGAATTGTCAAATTATCTGACAATTTACGATAAAGTTGTTATTTACAAACGGGGAAATCTGGTGTATAGTGGTGGAAACAAAGGCGCAATGGAGCGGCAGAAGGCTTCATTGCGCCTTTTTGTGCGGTCGGCAGATGCGCGGACGGGGAAAGGAGTGTCATCATGTTTGATGTCAAAAAGGAACAGCCACAGGCTCCGCTTTATCGGGAAAGCTTTGAACACGACAATTGCGGGATCGGGGCCTGCGTAAACATCAAAGGGCAGAAGAGCCGGGAGACGGTGGAAAATGCCTTAAAGATTGTAGAAAACCTGGAGCACAGGGCGGGTAAGGACGCGGAGGGAAAGACCGGGGACGGCGTGGGTATCCTGACCCAGATCCCTCACAAGTTTTTTGCCCGGGTCACAAAGCCTCTGGGCATAGAGCTGGGCAGGGAGAGGGAGTACGGCGTCGGTATGTTCTTCTTCCCCCAGGAGGAGCTGGGACGCAACCAGGCCAAAAAGATGTTTGAGATCATCGTGGAGAAGGAGGGCCTGGAATTTCTGGGCTGGCGGGAGGTTCCCACTTTCCCGAATGTGCTGGGCCACAAGGCGGTGGAGTGTATGCCCCACATCATGCAGGGCTTTGTGAAAAAGCCGGCGGATGTGGAGAAGGGGCTTGCCTTTGACCGCAGGCTCTACATAGCCAGAAGGCTTTTTGAGCAGTCCACAGAGGATACCTATGTGGTGTCCTTTTCCAGCCGTACCATCGTCTACAAGGGAATGTTTCTGGTGGGGCAGCTGCGCACGTTTTTTGCGGATCTGCAGAGCGACGACTATGAATCCGCCATCGCCGTGGTGCACTCCCGGTTTTCCACCAACACCACGCCCAGCTGGGAGCGGGCCCATCCCAACCGCCTGATGGTACACAACGGCGAGATCAATACCATCCGGGGCAACGCAGATAAGATGCTGGCCCGGGAGGAGAACATGGAGTCCGGCTACCTGAAGGGGCAGATGCACAAGGTACTGCCCGCCATCAGCAAGACGGGATCCGATTCCGCCATGCTGGACAATACGCTGGAATTTATGGTGATGAGCGGCATGGATCTGCCCTTAGCCGTGATGATCACCATCCCGGAGCCCTGGGCCAACGACAAGGCCATGTCCCAGAACAAGCGGGACTTTTACCAATATTATGCGACTATGATGGAGCCCTGGGACGGCCCCGCCTCCATCCTGTTTTCTGACGGGGATATCATGGGCGCGGTGCTGGACAGAAACGGCCTGCGGCCTTCCCGCTACATGATCACCGACGACGACACGCTGATCCTGTCTTCCGAGGTGGGCGTGCTGGACATCGATCCCACCACCATCCGGGTCAAAGAGCGGCTGCGCCCCGGCAGGATGCTTTTGGTGGACACCGTGCAGGGCAAAGTGATCTCCGATGAAGAATTGAAGGAGAAATATGCCTCCAGGCAGCCCTACGGCGAGTGGCTGGATAACCATCTGGTGTTTTTGAAGGATCTGCCCATTCCCAACCAGCGGGTGCCGGAATACACCTATGAGGAACGCCAGCGGATGCAGAAGGCCTTCGGCTACACTTACGACGAGTTAAAGACCAGCATCCTCCCCATGGCCAGAACCGGGGGAGAGGCAACTGCGGCCATGGGAGTGGATACGCCGCTGCCTGTGCTGAGCAGATCCGTACATCCTCTGTTCCACTATTTTAAACAGCTTTTTGCCCAGGTGACCAATCCGCCCATCGACGCCATCCGGGAAGAGATCGTCACCTCCACCACCGTCTACATCGGCACCGAGGGGAACATTCTCCAGGAGACGCCCAAAAACTGCAATGTGTTGCGGGTCAATAACCCGATTCTGACCAACACTGACCTGATGAAGATCAAGAGCATGAAAGCGGAAGGCTTCCATGTGGAGGTTCTGCCCATCACCTACTATAAGAATACCAGTCTGGAGCGGGCCATCGACAGGCTCTTTGTGGAGGCGGACAGGGCGTACCGGGACGGCGTGAACGTGCTGATCCTCTCCGACAGGGGCGTGGATGAAAACCATGTGCCCATCCCTTCCCTGCTTGCGGTCTCCGCGCTGAACCAGTATCTTGTGCGGACGAAAAAGAGAACCCGCGTGGCCTTGATTCTGGAATCCGGGGAGCCCAGGGAGGTGCACCACTTTGCCACTCTGCTGGGGTACGGCGCCTGCGCCATCAACCCGTACCTGGCCCAGGAGAGCATCAAGGAACTGATCGACGTCCATATGCTGGACAAGGACTATTATGCGGCGGTGAACGACTACAACAACGCGGTGCTGCACGGCATTGTGAAGATCGCTTCCAAAATGGGCATCAGCACCATCCAGTCCTATCAGGGCTCCCAGATCTTCGAGGCCATCGGCATTGCCCCGGAGGTGATCAACCGGTATTTCTCCAACACCGTATGCCGTGTGGGCGGGATCACCTTAAAGGATATCGAGCGTCAGGTGGATAAGCTGCACTCCCAGGCGTTTGACCCGCTGGGGCTGGGGATCGACCTGACCCTTGACAGCCCGGGGCACCACAAGATGCGCAGCGGCGGGGATGAGCATCTGTACAATCCCGCCACCATCCATCTGCTTCAGGAGTCCACCAGGCGCGGGGACTATGGGCTGTTCAAGCAGTATACCGCCATGGTAAACGACGAGACATCGGTGAAAAACTTAAGAGGGCTGATGGACTTTAACTACCCGGCAAAGGGCGTCAAGTTGGAGGAAGTGGAGTCGGTGGAGTCGATCGTCACCCGCTTTAAGACGGGCGCCATGTCCTACGGCTCCATCTCCAAGGAGGCCCATGAGACCATGGCCATCGCCATGAACCGCCTGCACGGCAAGAGCAATTCCGGCGAGGGCGGGGAAGATCTGGAGCGGCTTACCGTGGGCCCCGACGGGCTGGATCGGTGCTCCGCCATCAAGCAGGTGGCCAGCGGGCGCTTCGGCGTCACCAGCCGTTATCTGGTCAGCGCAAAGGAGATCCAGATCAAGATGGCCCAGGGTGCAAAGCCCGGCGAGGGCGGCCATCTGCCCGGGGGGAAGGTGTACCCCTGGATCGCCAAGACCCGCCACTCCACACCCGGCGTGTCCCTGATCTCCCCGCCCCCGCACCACGACATTTATTCCATTGAAGATCTGGCACAGCTGATCTATGACCTGAAAAACGCCAACAAGGAGGCGCGGATCTCCGTGAAGCTGGTGTCGGAGGCCGGCGTGGGCACGGTGGCGGCCGGCGTGGCGAAGGCGGGCGCACAGGTGGTGCTCATCTCCGGCTACGACGGAGGCACTGGCGCTGCCCCCAGGAGCTCGATCCACAACGCAGGGCTTCCCTGGGAGCTGGGGCTGGCGGAAACCCATCAGACCCTGATCATGAACGGACTGCGGGGCAAAGTGCGCATCGAGACCGACGGAAAGCTGATGAGCGGGCGGGATGTGGCCATAGCGGCCATCCTGGGCGCGGAGGAATTTGGATTTGCCACGGCGCCGCTTGTGACCATGGGCTGTGTGATGATGCGTGTCTGCAACCTGGACACCTGCCCGGTGGGCGTGGCCACCCAGAACCCGGAGCTGCGCAAAAATTTCCGGGGAAAGCCGGAATATGTGGAGAACTTCATGCGTTTCATCGCCCAGGAGCTGCGGGAGTATATGGCGGCCCTTGGCGTGCGCACGGTAGACGATCTGGTGGGCCGCACGGATCTGCTGAAGGTGAAGGAAAACCTGACCGACGCACAGAAGCAGATCGACCTGACCCAGATCCTGTCAAATCCCTACCAGGGGGAGCGGTCAAAGGTCACCTTCGACCCGAAACAGGTGTATGACTTTGCGCTGGAGGGGACGCTGGACGAGAAAGTGCTGTTAAAGCAGCTGCAGAAAGCCATTGACACCCGGCAGAAACGCAGCATCGAGGTGGACGTTGGAAATACGGACCGGGCGTTCGGAACCATTCTGGGCAGCGAGATCACGAAAAAGCTGGGGGACGACGTAGAGGAGGACACCTATCGCGTGCTCTGCAACGGGGCAGGCGGACAGTCCTTCGGCGCGTTTATCCCCAGGGGGCTTACGCTGGAGCTGGTGGGTGAGAGCAACGACTACTTCGGGAAGGGACTTTCCGGAGGAAAGTTGATCGTCTATCCGCCCAAGGGGAGCCGGTTCCGGGCAGAGGAAAATATCATCATCGGCAACGTGGCCCTCTACGGCGCTACCAGCGGAAAGGCCTTTATCAACGGCGTAGCCGGAGAGCGGTTCTGTGTCCGAAACTCCGGGGCCACCGCAGTGGTGGAGGGCGTGGGCGACCACGGCTGCGAGTACATGACCGGCGGCCGCGTGGTTGTGCTGGGCCTGACCGGGAAAAACTTTGCCGCTGGTATGAGCGGCGGGATCGCCTATGTGCTGGATGAGGGAAACGACCTGTACAAGAGGCTGAATAAGGAGATGGTCTCCTCCAGCGAGATCACGTCAAAGTATGACGTGCTGGAACTGAAGGAAATGATCAAGGAACACGTGGCGTACACCAACTCGGCGAAGGGGAAGGAGATCCTCGACCGGTTTGAGGAGTATCTGCCGAAATTTAAGAAGATCATCCCCCACGACTATGAGCGGGTGTTAAAGACCATCGTGCAGATGGAGGAGAAAGGCCTGAGCGCAGAGCAGGCCCAGATCGAGGCCTTTTATGCAAATACCAAGAGATCGTGAGACGTCTGTGCCGCCCCGGCGGCAGAATGGGAGGAAAGATGGGAAAGCCAACTGGGTTTATAGAGTATCAGCGTAAGGTGGGCAAAGAGCAGGATCCAAAGAAAAGGATCAGGCATTTTAACGAATTTCATGAGCATCTGTCCAAAGAACAGCAGAGTCTGCAGGGCGCCCGGTGCATGGAGTGCGGCGTGCCTTTCTGCCAGTCGGGCATGATGATCGGGGGCATGGCCAGCGGCTGCCCCCTGCACAACCTGGTGCCGGAATGGAACGATCTGGTCTACACGGGGAACTGGAAGCAGGCTTACAGCCGCCTGAAAAAGACCAACAATTTCCCGGAGTTCACTTCCCGGGTATGCCCCGCGCTGTGCGAGGCGGCCTGCACCTGCGGGCTGAACGGAGAGCCGGTCTCCACCAAGGAAAACGAGTACGCCATCATTGAAAACGCCTACGAGCAGGGGTACGCGGCGGCAAAGCCGCCTGCGGTGCGCACCGGAAAGAAGATCGCTGTGATCGGCAGCGGCCCTTCCGGCCTGGCGGCGGCAGACCAGTTAAACAGAAGGGGACATTCCGTGACCGTGTTCGAGCGCTCCGACCGCATCGGCGGGCTGCTGATGTACGGCATCCCCAACATGAAGCTGGAGAAGCAGGTCATAGCCAGAAAGCAGAAGGTTATGGAAGAGGAGGGCGTTACCTTTGTCACCGGCGTGGACGTGGGAAAGGACATGAAGGCCGACAGGCTGCTCAGGGAGTTTGACAGGGTCGTTCTGGCCTGCGGCGCTTCCAATCCCAGGGACATCCAGGCGCCCGGGAGAGACGCAGAGGGGATCTACTTTGCGGTGGATTTTTTAAAGGCCAATACCAAGAGCCTGCTGGATTCCCGGTTTGCGGACGGGCAGTTTGTGGACACCAAGGGGAAGGACGTGGTCATCATCGGCGGCGGCGACACGGGCAACGACTGCGTGGGGACGGCTGTCCGCCACGGCGCAAAGAGCGTGACCCAGATCGAGATGATGCCAAAGGCGCCCGATAAACGGGCACAGGACAATCCCTGGCCCGAATGGCCCAAAATCTGTAAGACGGACTACGGCCAGCAGGAGGCGATTGCCGTATACGGGCATGATCCCAGAATCTACGAGGCAACCGTGAAGGAGTTCCTCAAGGACAAAAACGGCGCCCTGAAGGGGGTAAAGATCGTGAAGCTGTCCTGGGAGAAGGACGCGGCTACCGGGCGCATGAACAGCCGGGAGGTGCCGGGCAGCGAACAGGTGCTGGCGGCGGATATCGTGCTGATCGCCGCCGGGTTTCTGGGCGCGCAGCCCTATGTGGCGGAGGCTTTCGGCGTCTCGCTCAACCAGCGGACCAATGTGCAGACCGCGCCCGGCTCCTATCAGACGGATCGGGAAAACGTGTTTGTCACCGGCGATATGCACAGGGGACAGTCCCTGGTGGTATGGGCCATCCGGGAGGGCAGAGAGGCGGCCCGGGCTGTGGACGAGAGCCTGATGGGGTACTCCAATCTGGTGGTGCAGTGACACAGGCACAGTGATACAATCGCAGAAGGATTCCGGCGCGGGATGCGGGACTGGAACAGCCAGGAAAGGCGGTGGTTCAGGGCATCCCGCGCTTTTTATGTTTCGATTCTGTAAAGAGGAGCGTCATCTTGGTCGGCGTCATTTTAGGTATTAAAACTTTCGGATGCATATATTGCCAAAACCAAAGAACCCATGCTAGAATTAAAAGTAAAGATGATCAATATTAACCTCCCGGTGGGGCACAGGATCTTAGAGGAATGTATGCCGCTGTATGAGTACTCCTGGTTTATTGAGCGGGTACGACATTACATGGAAGACGGAATGAACCGGGATGCGTCGGTGACCCTTGCCATCAAGGACTGCATCCGGGAGGGGATTTTTGCGGAGTTTGTCACAAAGGATGGGCCGGAGGTAGAGAATATGCTGTTTACCCAGTTTAACATGGACGACGCTTTGGCAGTGCGGTATGAGGAAGGCTTGGAGGATGGGCTTACCCAGGGAAAACAGGAGCTTTTGATCCATCTTGTCGGCAGCAAGCTGCAAAGAGGAGAATCTCCAGAGAAGATTGCAGCAGATCTGCTGGCAGAGAAAGAGGAGATTGCCCGGATCTGTGAGGCCTATTTATCCTGCGGGCCGGAGGAAAGCGCCGTCTACGAGAAGCTGGCGGGTGGTCTGGGGACGGGCAAAGGGAAAAGAGCGATAGAGTAAAGCATAAGGCAATAGGGTAACAAAGCAATAAAATAGGGAAGCGACAGCGGCAATAGGTGGAAAAGGCACCTCTGATGGAACCAGGCTCCCGGGGCCAGACTTTTGGTCTGACCCGGCAGGAAGCGGTGGGAATCAGAGGTGTCTTTTTGTATTTTGTCTGCGGCGGCGGACAGGCCGGAGAGCCCGGTATTCTGGCATTTCCAGAAGGTTTTCATGGGGGGTTCCTGGAGGGTTTTCCCGGAAGCTGTGTTTCCCGCAGAGGCAGTTGACAAACAGGCCCGGGGGGGTAAAATACAAGCAATCCACCACGCGGGTGGGAAAAAGTCTGATACAAGAGCCGTTAAAGCGGCGGAATGAGAGGAAGTATGGGAGTGTTTGACAAAAGAAACCAGATGGAGAACCCGGAGGTGGCAGAGTGTGAGAGACAGATTGCGGCCCTGAACCAACAGAAGCTGGAGACCTATCAGCAGATCGGCCGCGCCTTTGCGGAGAGCAACACCCCGGAGACCGTGCAGGGGACGCCCTATGAGGCCATGCTGGGGGAGCTTCTGCGGATCGGCCGGGAGACGGACTTTTATGAGAAGCGGAAGCTGGCCGTCCAGGGTCTGCGCCGCTGCGAAAAATGCGGGAATATTCTGGTGCTGGACAGCGGCTTCTGCAACAAGTGCGGGGAAAAGCTGGAGCCGCTGTTTTTGCCGGGGGAAGACGGGAGGAAGGTCTGCGGCAGGTGCGGCACGCCCTGTGAGGCGGGCGCCGTGTTCTGCACCGGCTGCGGGAACAGGCTGGATTAACTGGATCGGATGAGAGAAAAACAAAAAGGAGGAACAGGGAGATGTTTTGTCCACAATGCGGAAAGGAGCTGCCGGAAGGCGCAAGGTTTTGCGGAAACTGCGGGAGCCCAATCGGGGAGAGGATGCAAAGTCCCAACACCGGGAATCTGCCGGGAGGCAATTTACAGCCCCGGGATATGGGGCGTGGGGAGACCGGGAGAGGAAGGAAGCGAAAGGGGATTTTAAGCGCCTATGTGCAGAACTGGAAGGGCCTGGGGGCCATGGAGCGTGGGAAAAGAGCTGCCTGGCTGGGAGGCCATGGCGCCGCAGCGCTTGTACTCCTGATGATTCTGGCGTTTGTCATCCTGAGGGAACCTGCGAGCGGGCCTGTGGTAGTTGCCTGGGAAGATGCGGGATTAGAGGATCGGGTGATGTCCTGGGGCGATACGGAATTGGAAAAGGTCATGCGGAAGATCACAGGAATCCAAGACCGGGACATTATGCTCAGCGATGTGTGGGAGCTGACAGAATTGGATCTAACGCGTGATACCAGTGATATCAGTGCGCTGGGAAGTCTGACGAACCTGCAGGATTTGAATTTAAGCGGTACTCAGGTCAGTGATATCAGTGCGCTGGGAAGTCTGACGAACCTAAAGAAGTTGGATTTAATTTTGACTGATATCAGCGATATCAGTGCGCTGGGAAATCTGACGAACCTGGAGGAGTTGCGTTTAGATACTTGTGCCGATATCAGTATACTGGGAAGTCTGACGAACCTGAAGAAGTTGGAGTTAAGCGATCCTCGCGTCAGCGATATCAGTGCACTGGGAAGCTTGCTGAACCTACAGGATTTGGATTTAAGGTTTACTGATGTCAGCGATATCAGTGCGCTGGAAAGTCTGACGAATCTTGAGAAGTTGAATTTATATGATACTCAAGTCAGCGATATCAGTGCGCTGGGAAACTTGAGAAACTTGAATATATTGAATTTAAGCGGTACTCAGGTCGACAGGGAAGACGTCAGGGAGTTAGAGGACAAACTGGGAATCAACATAAATTTTTAGTTCCAGAAAAAACACTAATTTACGGACATTGCCGAAGCCTTATAGGGTGCGGGAAAAGAGAAGAGGGAAGCATCGATACCGCTGTCATTGAGGTGACGGATATGAGAGGAATGTCGACGGAGTGCGACAGGCAGACTTTTAAGGGAAGCGGAAACTGGTCGTCCAGAGGATAAGCCGCGTTCTGCACTGGCAGCGGAAACAAGCTGGATTAACCGAATGAGAGGAAGGCAAAAGGAAGGAGGAACAGGACGATGTTTTGTCCACAATGTGGAAAGGAGCTGCCGGAAGGCGCAAGGTTTTGCGGAAACTGTGGGAGCCCAATCGGGGAGAGGATGCAAAGTCCCAACACCGGGAATCTGCCGGGAGGCAATTTACAGCCCCGGGATATGGGGCGTGGGGAGACCGGGAGAGGAAGGAAGCGAAAGGGGATTTTAAGCGCCTATGTGCAGAACTGGAAGGGCCTGGGGGCCATGGAGCGTGGGAAAAGAGCTGCCTGGCTGGGAGGCCATGGCGCTGCAGCGCTTGTACTCCTGGTAATTCTGGCGTTTGTCATTCTGAGGGAACCTGCGGTGAGGCCCGCAAGCGGGTCTGTGAGTGAGCCTGCAGATGAGCCTGCGAGTGGGCCTGTGAGTGAGCCTGCAGATGAGCCTGCGAGTGGGCCTGTGGTAGTTGCCTGGGAAGATGCGGGATTGGAGGATCGGGTGATGTCCTGGGGCGATGCGGAACTGGAACAGTTCTTGCGGAAGGAAACAGGAATCCAAAAACGGGACATTATGCTCAGCGATGTGTGGGAGTGGACAAGTTTGAATTTAAGCAATACTCTGGTCAGTGATATCAGTGCGTTGGGAAGCCTGACGAATCTTGAGACGTTGCGTTTAAAATCTACTAAGGTTAGTGATATCAGTGTACTGGGAAACTTGAGGAACTTGAAGACGTTAGATTTAGGCAGTAATCTTCTGAGTGATATCAGTGCGCTGGGAAGTCTGACGAACCTGCAGGATTTGAATTTAGGCAGTAATATTCTGTTCAGTGATATCAGTGCGCTGGGAAACCTGACAAACCTGAAGAAATTGGATTTAGACACTACTCAGGTCAGCGATATCGGTGCACTGGGAAGTCTGACGAACCTGCAGGAGTTGGATTTAAGCGCTACTCAGGTCAGAGATATCAGCGCGCTGGGAAGTCTGACGAACCTGAAGAAGTTGGATTTAGCTTTTACTGATATCAGCGATATCAGTGCGCTGGGAAGTCTAACGAATCTTGAGAGGTTGGATTTAAGCGATACTGATGTCAGTGATATCAGTGCGCTGGGAAGCCTGATGAATCTGAAGGAGTTGGATTTAGGCAGTACTCAGGTCAGCGATATCAGTGAGCTGGGAAGCCTGACCAATCTTGAGACGTTGAATTTACACAATGCTACGGTCAGCGATATCAGTGAGCTGGGGAACTTGAGGAACTTGAAGCAGTTGACTTTAAGTCTTACTCAGGTCAGCGATATCAGTGTGCTGTGAAGTCTAACGAATCTTGAGGGATTGAACTTAAGTGCGACTAATGTCAGTGATATCAGTGTGCTGGGAAGTCTAACGAATCTTAAGAGGTTGGATTTAAGCGGGACTCAAGTCAGCGATATCAGTGTGCTGGGAAGTCTGACGAATCTGGAGAAGTTGAGTTTAGACGGGACTCAAGTCAGCGATGCAGACTTCAAGGCGTTAGAGGACAAACTGGGACGTAAATTGAGATAATTTTCAGAGCCAGTCATAATAACTAATCTACAGACATTGCCGCAGCCCCATAGGGCGCGGAGAAAAGAGGAAACCACATCATGGGCACACAAGACAAGGGACGCATCGATATCGCCGTCATCGGGGTGACGCAGACCGGCAAGAGTACATGGATCGCAAGCCTTTATGAAGAAGAAACCGCCAAGCGGCTGAAGGCCCTGACGAAGGAGAATCTGGAAGGTCAGACGAAGATCCCCGTCCATTATATCCTGCGGACAGGTGAAGTGACAGGGCTTGCAGTGGGCAGCGTGGCCTGGGACGAGGAAAAGCTGGAGCAGTACATAAAAGAAGGGAAGGAAACGGAGGCGGGAAAGAAGATTGTGGAGTTTTTCCGCCTGCCGGGCCTGCTGTCAGACGCTGAGGAAGGGGAGGAAGGCGGCCTGCAGAAGGTTTTCCGTGCCTATACGGAGAGCGACGGATACCGCGGCTTCTTAGCGTCCCTGGAGCCGGAGCGGCTGTTCCGGGAGATCATAAACGACAAAGTGATAGGCGGAAGCGGCCTGGTGTCCTATGTGGAGCTTGTGGGGACGGCGGGGCCGGAGGCGGGCGCCTGTCTGAAGGCCCACGGTCAGAAGGAGATCTGTCTGCGGGACACCAGGGGGCTTCTGGACGACGGCCAGGAGGAACTCGACCAGTGGAGACAGGAACTGGAGAAAGCCGCCCGGGAGAAAGAGGCCGGGGCCGGGACGGGAGGAAACGGGACGTCGGACGGGGAGCAGGCGCAGTTTCTGCTGGATAGAAGGGGCGTGAGGGGCATAGACGGCTGTATCTTCCTGCATTCCGGAGATACAAACTCCCTCCGGGCCGGCACCGTTGGGGAACTTTACGGGCCGCTGATGGGGCAGATGGTCAGGAACTGCCCGATGTTTTCGGTGGTGCGTACGGACCGGCTTGTGGACGTCTATGAGAAGAAAGGCCCGGAGCTTTGCTACCGGGAGGCGGTGAACAAGGAAAGTCTGGGGAAGAATTTTTCGGGGTATCTGAACAACAGTAAATACCTGCGCAGCTATGGGCTGGAGGAGAGAGACGGGGACTACAAAAGCGCCATTGCGCGTTCCCACTACATGGATCTGGCGCTGCCGGACATAACGGGGTGCCAGGAGGAAGCGCAGTGGATCTATCAAAAGGCGGCGGTCGGGCTGCTTGACGTAGTTTTAGAAAAAGTATGCGATTATCTGGAACGTCTGGAGAAGGGAAAGGCTTTCCTGGGAAAAAAGAGGGAGCGGCTGCAGGCTGTGGCCAAAGAGGTGTTCGAGGAAACCTTCCGGGAGAAGCTTGCCTGGTATGAGGGCAGGCTGGCCTACCGCACCTGTTATACGGCATACTATACTGAGTATCTGGGAACAAGAATCCTGGCAGCAAGAGATTACCGGGGCGGTATTGCAGGCCCCATGGGAGGGCTGACTGTTTCCGGCGGGCAGGGGCGGCGGATCACCCCTGTCCTCTTGCTGGAGGAGGGTTATGCCGTGCTGGAAAGGATCGCTGAGGAGGCGGCGGACAGGCTGGAGCCGGACGTCTGGAAGGAACTGGGCGATGAAAAGGCTGTCCAGGCGATGAAGAGGGATGTGACCGAGACGCTGCGCAGCAGGATCGCAGAAGATTACGAGCGGCTGTACTGTACGAGGCGGATGATTCCCCGCAGGTATCTGGAGCTTGCATTTGAAAAGAAACAAAAGGAATGGCGGGAGCCGGGCAGATATGCGGAGGAGCTTGCGGCAAAGCTTGCCCCGGTCATCGAAAGCAGGGCCCCGGAGACGACGGCGTCCGGATGGAAAGAGGAAAACCGCTATGCCGCTGTGACGGGTGCGCTGCTGTATCAGACTATCTGCAAATATTCAAGAGAGGGCTGATGGAAGAGCTGAGGATGTTGGAAGGGCTGTGGGACGGGGAAATTTGTTTTGGATACCTGTGGGGCCCAGATAGGGAGGATGGAAAAAATGTTTTGTCCAAAATGTGGAAGCCAGGTGGCGGAGGGCGGGAAGTTCTGCCCAAAATGCGGAAACCCAACAGGGAGTCCTGCCGCGCCGCCTGCCAGCGGGTCTGGCAGCCCGGCAGGCCGTATGGCCGGGACGATGGAGCGGATCGGGGAAGGGGCAAAAGCTGCGGCTGACGCCGCAACCGATACCGCGGGTAAGATAGGGGCCAAGTTGAGCGGCGTCGTGTCCAGCCTGGGAAATGCAAGACCCGGCGGCACTTCCGGCGGGGGCAGTACCTCCGGGGGTGCGGTTGGTGGAGGAGGCTATGGTGGTGTTGGCGCTGGCAGCTATGGCGGAGGTGGTGCCGGGAATGTTTCCGGCGTAGGGGGCTATGGCAATGGAGTTGGCACTTCTGGTGCGGGCGGCTATGGCAGTGCGGCTGGCGCCGGGGTTGCGCCTAGTGCAGGCGGCTACACTGGCGGGGCTGGCGCGTCTGGTGCGGGCGGCTATGGCAGTGCGGCTGGCGCCGGGGTTGCGTCCAGTGCAGGAGGTTACACTGGCGGGGCTGGCGCGTTTGGCGTAGGCGGTTACTTTGGTGCGCCCGGCAGGGGCGGAGTTTCTTCCCGCAAGGAAGCTTCCCCGGCCAGGGGAGGTCTGGCCGGGGCCGCGGTGGTGTTCCTTGCCCTTGTCCTCCTTTTGGGGGTCGGGGCAGGCTTCTTAAACCGCAAGACCCTGGTGGGTGTCTGGAAAATCCAGGATATCGATAGTGCTGGCGCAAGCCTGGGAGGTCTGGATCTGACCAACGCAGCGGATCTGGCCTTAAAGTCCCTCTTAGACTTCACGGATAACAGCCGCCTGGCCTTTACAAGGAGTGGGGAGCTGATTGTTGCCACCTCCGGGAAACAGCCGATGGCCATGATGGCCTATGAGAAAGAGGATCAGGAGAGCCTGACGCTGCGGCTGTCGGTGTCCGTCCCGCTGATCGGCACGGTCAGCGCAGACTATGACTGTGCGTATCACTTTGTCGATAAAAACCATCTGGTGCTTTCCCTGGAAGGGGTGGAGCTCACTCTGGAAAAGGACAAGTCGGGCAAACCCAGGGAGTACTTAAAGGCGGCTAAGGCAGCCGGGTTTTCCGAAGAGGCCGGGGCAAAAGGGGCCCAGGAGGGGACGGGGAACCTTCAGGACAACATCCAGGAGGGAACAGAAGCCTTACAAGAGTACGGGGAAGACCTGAAAAAGAACATCGAGGATGAGCTGGGAGTGGACATCGACCAGGCGGGGCAGGAGCTGATGGACAGCCTGCCGGATGATCTGCAGGAGGGTTTGCAGGACGGCTTGAAGAGCCTGTTTGGGAAATAACTGCTCAGAATCGGAGGCGGGAACAGAATGCAAAAACAACTTGTAAAAAGCCTGTGAAAACAGTCTGCAAAGATAGTCTACAAAACGGCAAGGAATGGTGTAAGATCAAGAATCTTCCGTCGTCCTTGCCGTTTTGGTTTTTAAAAATCTTGTGCTTTCGACGGAAAGGTGAGTGTAGCGGTGACAAAGACATAACATGACAAATTGGACGCAATTTTTTTGCTTTTATGTTGAATTTTGAAATATTATAAAGTATAATTACTATAAAGAATAAAGGATAATTTGGGATTATCAGTAGGGAAAAGGACATACAAATGATGGATAAAACAGATTATTTTATGACAATTACACAGGAAAGTACGCTGAGTTACAAAGCGGTTTATGAGGAAAAGGTAAAAGGTGGAGATTTTTCTGGTGCAAGGATCATAAGTTGCACAATCAGTAGTTGTAACTTTGATAAAAGCAACCTCATATCAACAGATTTCGATGGCACAACTTTGTCAAATTGCAGCTTTACAGATGTTAAATGGGAAAGAACAGATTTTTGCTCTCTAGTGGCGTCTTCTTGTGTTTTTAGAAATGTTGATTTTACCTTTTCAACAATGCGAAACTGCGATTTTAGAAATTGCGAATTTATCCAGTGTACTTTTGATCATATCGCGTTAAGTGGGAGTAACTTCCTAGAATGTAACTTCATAGAGATACATCTCCAGCAGAGTTCAACTTACTTGAATAAATACACCAACTGCTGTTTTAAAAGGTGTAATATTAACGGTAATTTTTATTATAATTTGTTACTGGATTGCAAATATAAAAATTCTGTTTTTGAAAAGAAATTGATCGCTTACAACTATTTTTGTTCAGCAGATGGAAGAATATCAGATATTGGTTTTTCGCAAGTTGAAAGGAAAACTGTTCAAGACGAGTTGTTGCAGTATAATCTCTTAATTAACTTAGTGCTATTGGGCTGGAATGAATCGAATAATGCTGACCTCGCCATAATTAGATTTATTATGGCAATATATAAGCTTTTAGACATGGAGATATTGATTCGTGAGGAACAGTTGTCCTTTTTAAGGAATATACTGGAGTATTTATTAGATGCCGAAAAAATATCGGCTGTTACTATTATTGAGTCGTTATGCCGCATTGAAAATCTGGTGTCAACTTTTGAAGCCAACCCAAATGATGCATACCAAAAGTGCAAATATTCACTTAATTTAATTAAAAACACATTAAGCAACGCGTATGAGGAGCTTGGAAGCAGTATATCTTATGTTTCCGGTTCAAACCTGCAAGATAAGGAAAACCAAATAAAAATAGTGTATGAGCAAGAGCCGGAGATACCAATTTGTCAGGTTATAAACGAGATAAGGGACTCGTTAGGTATTACGGCACCTGACGCTTTCAGAATCAAAACAGAACAGGGCTCGTTTCATGAGTGGATTTCATGTTATGACTCTATTTTAGGATGTCTTCAGCTATTTGTAGCTGTTTTAGGATTGGGTTATTCTATTATCAAAGATAATACAAAGAAGAAAAAAGAATCTGATAATCTGCCAGAAGAATTATCGGAAGGAACTTCCGCACAGATGCTTGCGATGTTAAACCAGGCTATCAGTAAACGAAAACTGAGTTCTGACTTTGATCAAACCATTAAAATTGTTTTAAAAAATGAAATTGTAACAAGTAAAAATTGTAAAGGATACAGCAAAAGTAATATTTACAGTTTGGAGATTAATCCTCCCAATAATTAAATAATCTGCCCAAATAGCTTTTCAGCATATGTGTATTCAGAGTTAAATTAACTCGATAGGAAAATCCCCATTGTTGTGAAAAGCCATTTATATATCCTGGGACAAAAGAAATATGAACCTTTTTCATTATATCTAATATATGTTTTTCGTCCATACTGTCAATATAAGGAATGCTTTTATTTTGTATAGTTATATAGGAACTTGGGTCTCCGAAAGTAAAATTATCGGGATATACACGGCAGAGTTCTTGAATAGCCTCATAGCTACCTTGAATATATTTTTCGTGAATATCAAGGCATTCTTGAAAATTAGGTGATAAAAAATGTCTGATAGCTCTACAGGAGGACTCAGGAAGTGAACCGACAAAAACGTCAATCCAGTCTTCGAGGTAATCACAAATTTGCTGGGGACAAACAATGATAGCAAATTTAGCTGAATTAATGGCTAAATACTTGTGTGGACTAAAGATCGAAATAATATTAGAAGAAGACCGCAAATGACCGATTAATAAATGTTTGGGCGATGCAGCACTTTCATCTATAATAACAAATATTCCTTTCTGAGCAAGTTTTAGTATAACATTGTGTTGGCCCGCAGAATAGTATATTCCTGTAGAAAAAATTGGTGACGTTATCCACACAGCATCGTAGGATTTGGATATAATTCTAGAAAATGGGATTTGCACATTTCCGTTGGAATCCAAGATAACACTTTCAATGTGAGCATTTAGGCCAAATGAGTTTAAACAAGCATATATGGAAAAGTATGCTGGTTGTAGTACACATATTTTTTTATATTTTTTCTTTTTTAGGTAATCACAAATACAGCAAATTGCAGAAGTTGCACAAGGAGTAAAAACCCCATTTGAATCGGTGGAACCATTTAGCAAGCGCACGAGAACCTGGTTTTTTGTATCTGTATTATATTGATAACTATAATGATAGTCAAGATAATCTTGTACAGAAATGCCTGTATAATGTCTTAAAATAAGATCTTGATATTCTTTTCCTGAGTTCCAATGCGAAACATCAAATACAGAAATATTATTTTTTGTTTCGACGTGTTGTTCTAATTTCCTAATTGTTTTAATTTCTTCTAAATGGGGTATATAATCACACATTTTTATTCTCTCAAGTATATTAAGCTGTTTGTAATGCGTCGTAATATAGCAATAACTACGACGTAAATAAATACGATAATAAATCAGGACAGTCATTTATTATACGAGCTATAATAATTTCCCATTGTCTACGCAAATATCATCCTTTGTATGTCCTTTTCCCTACTGATAATCCCAAATTATCCTTTCTTCACCTCCATCAAATTCCTCGGATGTTTATGTACTAAAATGTCTTTCTGCTTTGTATTTGATACATGAGTATAAATTTCTGTGGTACTGATGGAACTGTGGCCGAGCATCCTCTGGATATACCGGATGTCAACATCTTGCTCCAATAAAAGTGTGGCGAAAGAATGCCGGAACATATGAGGAGTGATGTGTTGGGAGATGCCGGCCAGCTCCGCGTAGTGATTGATCATAAAGCGAACGGACTGGTCTGACAGTTTCTGGTGTAGCCTGTTTACGAAAAAATAGCCGCAGGACGCGATTTCACTTTTAAAGGTTTTCTGATATACGTTTAGCGCGTTGATGACTTCTGGATTTCCTAATTGTAAAATCCTTTCTTTTGAGCCCTTTCCATAGATCAGGACGCTGTTATTTTCCAGATCGATGTCAGACGGCTTCAAAGAGCATAATTCAGAAATTCGCATTCCAGTGGCAAATAAGAGTTCTATGACAGCAATATCCCTGATGCAGCAGCGGCGCTGATATTCCGATGTAACCTGTTCTTTCTGAGCATACAATGATGACAATAATGTCTGGATGGCGTGAAACGGAATGGTCTTGGGGAGGAGTTTGGGCTCCCGGAAACGGGTTTCTATTTTTGAAAACGGGTTTTCCTGTAATTGTCCTTTGTATTCCAGAAAGTGAAAAAAGGCTTTCAAGCTGGCAATTTTGCGTTTGACGGTTTTCGCTTTGTATTTTTTGTGGAGATCCGTGATAAAGCGATCTATCATATCTTTGGAGGTATAGTCGGCGGCCCCGGAGCAAAAAAATTCATACTGTTTTAAATCAATGAGGTATGCTTTTAGGGTTTTCTGATCTAAGCGCTTCCGATATTCGCAGTGCTCCAGATAGGTGGCGATGCAGTGATGTAACGTATCCATGTGTTATTTCTCCTTTTTTGCAATGATGATTTTTTGTGACAGAATTGTCTCATCCATAAAAGGGTATTTAGCCCCAATATGCACGATTACAGTTTTTCTTCGGCATACCGCAATCTGGCGACAAGATCTTTGAACGATGTTATGATGTTCCTGAGTACTGGCACTTCTTTTGAGCTGTTGGGATTGAAAGGATGGCATCCAAAGACACCAATGCTCTTTTTATTTACTAATTGATGCATTTTTATAGCAATATAATATGTTTGAGACTCTAAATATTGAATGACGTATATGGTGATTGTGAAAAAATGATAGTTCATAGCTTGCCAAAAACAAAATGTAGATAAATAGTTGAAAATAAACTGTTACACTCCCCTTGAAGCTGCAAGGGAAGTTTTTGCATCAGTCTATTTTACAAACAGTCATCTGGGCAGTGCGAAAATCGCATTTGCGGATTTCTCGCTGCCCTGTCATGGGAACGCCCGGAAAGGATTGCGATGGAATAAAAAACAATTGGACTGACAAAGGAATTTGGATCAAAAACGGCGGTTGACCATATGAATCTCATGCTGTCGAAGGAGGTATATGGGCTGCTGGGTGCAGACGGGGCTGGAAAGACAACCCTGATGCGGCTGTTGTGCGGCCTTCAGATGCCGACGTCCGGGGAAATTGTTCTGGACGGAAAAACATTGTGCGATTGGGCGAAAACTACCGTGCGCTCTTGGGCTATCTTCTGCAGCATATCGGGTTTTATCCCGATTTTACGGCACTGGATTTTTTATTGTATGTGTCCGCTTTAAAAGGGTTAAGCGAAAAAAAGTGCAAGGAAAAAATCAAAGCAGCTGCTGGAAACGGTGGGATTATCCTGCCACCCATATTGTTTCGGACGTGGAATTTGCTGAAGGGTATATTCCTTTTTCTATTACCTGCGGCACATTGCCGAGATATCAAATCCTCTTAGCCTTTACGGAAGCCGTCAGCGTGACAGGCGTCACATTGGTCCTGTCCGCTGGATGCAAAAGCCAGACGGCAGCGCCCGTCACCTCTGCGGCGGTTTATATTTTCCAGGTGCTTCGGCCTGCGCCTGAAACGAGCCCGCTGTTTCGGGTCATCGTACTTTTGACATTGTACCACGCGCAATCTGTCTCTCTGATGTCGGCGGTCCAGGGAAGCCGGCAGGTCATGTGGAGCAGTACCCTGATTGGGAAGATGAGGGTGAAATTCAAAACAGGAATGCAGATCGACATAGATGGATAACAGAACAGGGCCTTAGAGATATCTCACTTCGGTGGGGTGCTTTTTTGCCCAACAGATTGTTTTTTACACGGGTATCATTTCGGCGATCTGGATCCGAATGGGTATTATATTCTGGAACACTTAAAGCGTGAAACAGGAATAGATTTCGAGCCGTTTCATATGGGGGTGGACGCTCTGATAAAATTCCGGGAGTATGGGAAAAATTGAGCGAAACTGATCGGAAGAAAGCGGATGTTTCATTGAATTCAGGATGACATGACAGAGTACTTTCCTAAATGATTGAAACTGACCAGTTTTGATAAACGCAACAAAACATAACACAATCTCTCTGAAAATGTCAGGTTTGTTTGGTGGACATATGCTGTCTTTGCATTTATGATAATGTTAAAAATAATTGCAAAGGTGGAATACCTATGAGAAAATACTACTTGGACAATATCAGATGGATTACGGTGGTGATTGTAGTGATCTACCACGTTTTCTATATGTACAATGCCGAGGGAATATTGGGTGGTCTTGGAAAGATTACAAGTGCTTCGGTTCAGCCTTATGATATCTTCCTGTATTTTGTCTATCCGTGGTTTATGCCGGTATTGTTCCTTGTTTCCGGGATCAGTTCCAGATTATATCTGGAGCGTCACACAGATGGGGAATTTGTAAAGAATCGGACAAGGAAGCTTCTTGTGCCCTCCACAATAGGACTTTTTGCTTTTCAATTTATTCAGGGATATGTGTCCATGTCACTTGGCAGCGGACTTACGGAGCTTACTGCGGCGGGAGTTCCGAAGCCTGTGATCTTTCTGATCATGGCTGTTTCTGGCATCGGGGTTCTCTGGTTTATCCAGCTTCTCTGGCTGTACAGCATGATACTTGTCCTTTTTAAAAAAGCTGAAAGAGGGAAACTTTTAAGTGCAGGCGCAAAAACGCCGATTTGGCTCATCTTGCTATTTTACTTTCTGATCTGGGGAGCCGCGCAGATCTTAAACACACCAGTCATATCGGTGTATAGAATTTCATTTTATTTTGTTTTTTTCATCCTTGGATATTATGTGTTTTCCCATGATGAAGTGATGGAAAAGCTGAAGAGATATGCCATTCCTTTGATCGTAATAGGGGTCTTGGCCTGTGCAATTTTTTCTACACTGTATTTTAGCACTGGAGCCAATTATGCGGAGGAGCCGGTAAACAGAAGTCCGCTGTATGCGGTATGTGCATATTTTGGTTCTCTGGCTGTGCTTTCCGGAATGGCACGGTTTGGTGACTGCGGCAATCGTTTTACAAAATGGATGAGCAGGAAAAGTTTTGGCCTCTATGTTTTTCATTACCTTGGGATATCAGCGGTCGCTTTGCTGATGGCGAAGCCGGGAATATTGCCTGCGCCTGTGTGTTATCTGCTTAGTCTTGCGGCTGGCTTTGTGTTTGGATTTGGACTGTATGAGATCATTTCGAGGATCCCGTTTTTCAGATGGGCTGTGCTGGGAATCAAAAAGGAGAAAAAGGATGTTTCAGGATAATCTGCTGCAAATGAGAAAGATGAAAGGGCTTACACAGGAAGAAATAGCGGAAAAGGTCGGCGTGACAAGGCAGGCTGTGGCAAAGTGGGAAGCAGGCGAAACGGTGCCGGATCTGGACAAATGTAAAATTCTTGCGGAGATTTTTGAGGTATCTCTTGACGATCTTGCCAATTATGAGCCGGAGGAAAATTTGGGGCTGGGACTTCCGCCCAAGGGGAAGCATTTATTTGGCGTTGTAACGGTCGGCGATAAGGGGCAGATTGTGATTCCCGCAAAGGCGCGCAAGCTTTTTGAAATCTCCCCGGGTGATCAGTTGGTTGTTCTTGGCGACGAGGGGCAGGGGCTGGCGATTATGAAATCGGAAAAATTTCTTGCGTTGGCGGATGCCATCAAGTCAGGGGGATTTGAAACGTAATCATCTGCCACCGCAGGATGTTGAAAAGTTCCGAAAAGGCCTAAAAGATCAATAAATTCATGGTGGGAGAAGGCGTTTACTATACTACTACTACACCATTTAGGGAAGAGGCTTGATATGGCATTATTTTTTCTGGAATTATTTTATGATTTATTCCCAACTTTATTCCCAACGTGTTATAATAAAAATAGTTGGGAATAAAAGTTGGGTAAAGGAGCATACTAATGGAGGTCAAACAGATCGTTTTAGATTTATGTGCTTTCAATGATGAACAGGAATGGTTTGAATTTAAGGAAAACTGGTTTCAGCCGGAGACATTAGGAGAATATGTATCTGCACTGTCAAATGCGGCTGCTTTTCACTATAAAAAATATGCTTATTTCATCTGGGGAATAGATAATACAACTCATGAAGTGGTAGGTACCGTTTTCAATCAGTATCGTGACTATAATAAGGAACCGTATCAAAATTATTTGGCAAGAAATCTATCACCAAGCATCAATTTTAGTTTTGAGGAAACAGAAATTGATGGAAAGAGAGTTGTTGTTCTGGTTATTCCAGCGGCAACAGAAATTCCAACGGCGTTTAAAGAAAAGAGGTTTTTGAGAATAGGATCTTCCAAATGTAACATGAAAGATTATCCAAAGCGGGAAATTGAACTTTTCAAAATACTTGACGGAAGAACGGAAACGATTGAAACAGTTCCAGCCAAATATCAGGACCTTACGTTTCAAAAACTATTCGGATATTACGGTTCAAAGGGGATTGTTTTAAATCAAAAAACATTTATCAAAAATTTATGCTTGAAAACGGAAGAAGGCGAGTTTAATCTCCTGGCACAGTTATTGTCGGACAACTCCCATTTCCCGCTTCGAGTGTCTATTTTTGATGGAAAAACAAAAGGCTCGAATCTTTTTTCGGTTCGTGAATTTGGCAATGACTGTTTACTATATAGTTTGGATGAGCTTTTGCGTTATGGTGATGTATTGAATCTCATTCAAACGGATGAAACGGACAGAGTCGTTGAGAGAAAAGAGATTCCATTATTTGATAATAAGGCATTTCGAGAGGCTGTCATCAATGCCGTTTTGCATAATAAATGGGTGGAAGGAAACGAGCCGATGATTTCGGTTTTCTCTGACAGGATAGAGATTTTGTCAAGAGGAACACTTGCACCGGCACAGACGATGGAGGGATTTTTCCTGGGAGAATCTGTTCCCGTTAATGAAAAACTATCTGAAATTTTCCTCCAACTGCATATCAGCGAGAAGTCCGGACGGGGAGTGCCCAAGATCACAGAAATGTATGGGAAAGAGGCTTTTTCCTTTAGAGAAAATTCCATTGTTGTAACAATTCCGTTTGAAAGAGTAAATAAGGTTGGAAATAAAGTTGGGAAAAAGGTTGGGAATAAAAAAGCTTTAAATTCACGAAAGCAAAAAATTATTTTGGAAATGAGGAATAATCCGAACATTACAACTGCAGAGCTTCATGCCATATTGGACGTGAGTGAAACGGCGGTGGAGAAGAATATATCCTTTTTAAAAGAAAACGGATATATAGAGAGAGTAGGGGCAAAGAAGACGGGGTATTGGAGAGTGTTGTAATAATTACAATGTGGATATGAGATTGAAATTTAAAATTTTGATTTTGCTGACTTGCATTTTATCCCCCGCTTTATCCCCCGCATATGCTATAATGTATGTGGGGGATAAAAGTGGGCAAATAGGTTGTACTCAGTGATAAAAGACTAACTATTAAAAGTCAAGTCTAAAATGAAATATTTTGAATGAATTGCAGAAATGCATTTCAGATAGAACAA
>CANQEH010000018.1 GCA_947594835.1 uncultured Acetatifactor sp.
TACGGAAACCATTCGCATATGCAAAGATAGGAATGTTTTAAAGGAATATTTGCTTGAAAGAGAAAAGGAGGTTGTGACGATTATGATGAGTTTGTTTGATGAAGAACAGATAATGAAATCATTTATCAGAAGTGAAAGGCATGATGCAGACAGGGAAACAGCAGAAAGAATGATAAAAATGGGAAAACTATCACTTGATGAAATTGCGCTATGTGTTCCCTCATTATCATTAGACGAATTAAGGGAACTTGAAGCAGAGGTTATGCAATTAGTATAATCAATCATATCAATCAAAATCAAATATAGTAACAGCGTTAGAGCATATAGAAATTGCGAATCTATATGCTCTATTTTTTTGCCATTAAGGAGGAACAATGGGCGACAACATTCAAACCACTACCACAGGGCAGATAACGCCCTGTTTACAACAAAAGATTGACAAGACAAGGTATTTAGTCGAGGTACATTTTTCAGATACCAGTACCCAAAACGTGGAGGATAAGCTAAAGCGTGTCATTCTGCATGATTTAAAGCATGGAAAACAAGGGAAATTCAAGAAAAAGTGATGAAAAATGATGAATATGTACTTGACAAGTTGCAACAGGCACAGGAGAAGGGTATACTGTAATAGAATCCACAGGGAATGAGCCTGTTGGCTGGATGCGCTCTTTGCGCCTTGCGCAGGGATCTTCTATATCAGGAGGCACATGATGACAGAAGCAATCGACAATCGTCCTTTCATACCCCAGAGGGCGGATCCCTATGTGTACAGACATACCGACGGAAGTTATTATTTTACCGCCTCTGTGCCCGCCTATGACCGCATTGTCCTGCGGCGGGCAGACAGCCTGGCCGGGCTGGCCCAGGCGGAGGAGACCACAGTGTGGACAAAGCATACAGGCGGTGAGATGAGCTGGCATATCTGGGCGCCGGAGCTGCATTATCTGGACGGAAAGTGGTATCTCTATTTTGCCGCCGGAGAGAGGGAGGATATCTGGAAGATCCGGCCCTTTGTGCTGGAGTGCGCGGGCCAGGATCCCTTAAAAGACCCCTGGATAGAGCGGGGCAGGATGCAGCGTTCCGACGACGATATCTACTCCTTTGAAGCGTTTTCCCTGGATGCTACCATTCTGGAGAACAAGGGCGAGAGATATTTTATCTGGGCAGAGAAAGTCAGCGTGGGGATCCAGATTTCCAACCTTTACATCGCCAGGATGGAGTCTCCCGTCAAGCTGGCTACGGCGCAGGTTCTTCTGACGACCCCGGACTACAACTGGGAGCGGCAGGAAATCTGGGTGAACGAAGGCCCCGCTGTGATCAAACGAAACGGGCGGATCTTTGTGACCTATTCCGCCAGCGCCACAGGCGCGTGCTATTGCATGGGTATGCTGAGCATCGGCGAGGACGAAGACCTTCTGGATCCCAGAGCCTGGAAAAAAGAGCGGTACCCGGTGCTGTCCAGCAGCCCGGAGGCAGGGCTCTACGGACCCGGCCACAACAGCTTTACCAGGCTGCCGGACGGCACGGACGTCTGTGTGTACCACGCCAGGCCCTATGAGAAGATACAGGGCGACCCGCTCTATGATCCCAACCGGCACGCAATGCTGATGAAGGTGGAATGGGATGAAAAGGGCTGGCCGGTATTTGATTATCGGAACAAACTCTAAAACACGGAAAGAAAGAGGTCATAGTGCGAACAATAAGCTCGATAGCTTATTGTTTGCACAACAATTTGTGCCGGAGCGTCACAAATTGCCTTGATGGCAGACACGAATTTGAGATTCGCGTCGCCCCGTCGCGAAAACGCTCCGGAATGGAGACTAATATGCTGGAAGAATTAAAGAAACAGGTTTACGAGGCAAATATGGAGCTGCCAAAGTATGGTCTGGTGACTTTTACCTGGGGCAATGTGAGCGCCATGGACAGGGAGAGCGGATATTTTGTGATCAAACCCAGCGGCGTCCCTTATGAGAAGCTGTCCCCGGAGGATATGGTAGTGATGGATCTGGAGGGGAACAAGGTGGAGGGCCGTTACAATCCCTCCTCCGATACGCCGACCCATGCGGAACTGTACCGGGCGTTCCCCCAGATCGGCGGCGTGGTGCACACCCATTCCCCCTGGGCCACAAGCTGGGCCCAGGCGGGGCGTTCCATCCCCTGTTACGGCACCACCCACGCAGATTACATTTACGGCCAGGTGCCCTGTCTGCGCACGCTCACAGAGGAGGAGATCCAGGAGGCCTACGAAAAAAACACGGGCCTGTTGATCGTCACCGAATTTCAAAAGAGGAATCTGGATGTAACGGCGGTGCCCGCAGTGTTGTGCAAAAACCATGGCCCCTTCACCTGGGGCAGGGACGCCCAGGAAGCGGTGCACAATGCGGTGGTGCTGGAGGAAGTTGCCAAGATGGCCGCCCGCACGGAATGGATCTGTCCGGATGTAAAGCCTGCGCCGCAGGAGCTGCAGGATAAGCACTATTACAGAAAGCACGGCGCAAACGCTTACTACGGTCAGGGCAGCGGCGAAAAATGACAGAAGAGATTCGGATAAAGATATAAAAGAGTGTGTTTTAATTCGGTATTTCGTACTTTGTATGTTATTTTCCCCCCTTGAATTTTTTGACTGAGCCAGATATAATCTCTTTAGAAAAAAATTTTACGAAAAGGAGAGTGGAAGAATGGGATTTTTGACAGGTAAGACAGCGATCATCACCGGCGCAGGACGGGCAGTCTTAAAAGACGGCAGATGCGGTTCCATCGGTTACGGTATTGCCACCGCTTATGCAAAAGAAGGCGCCAATCTGGTGATCACCGGCCGGAATGTGAAAAAGCTGGAAGACGCAAAAGAAGAGCTGGAGAGGCTCTATGGCATCAAGGTTCTGATCCTGCAGGCGGACGTCAACGCAGGCGCCGACAACGAGGCGGTTGTGGAAGGCGTGGTAAAGAAGACCATGGAGACCTTTGGAAGGATCGACGTGCTGATCAACAATGCCCAGGCTTCCGCTTCCGGCGTTCCTTTGGCGGATCACACCACCGAGCAGTTTGATCTGGCGCTGTACTCCGGTCTCTACGCGGCATTTTATTACATGAAGGCCTGCTATCCTTATCTGAAGGAGACCAAGGGCTCTGTGATCAATTTTGCTTCCGGCGCCGGGCTGTTTGGCAACTTCGGCCAGTGCGCTTACGCGGCGGCGAAGGAGGGCATCCGCGGCCTGACCCGCGTGGCGGCAAACGAGTGGGGCAAGGACGGCATCAATGTAAATATCATCTGCCCGTTGGCGTGGACTGCGCAGCTGGAGCAGTTTAAAGAAGCATACCCGGACGCCTTTGAGAAGAACGTCCATATGCCTCCCATGGGGCACTATGGCGATTCCGAGCTGGAGATCGGGCGGGTGTGCGTACAGCTGGCCTCTCCCGACTTTAAGTTTATGAGCGGTGAAACGCTCACCTTAGAGGGCGGTATGGGCTTAAGGCCGTAATTTTTCAAAGAACAGTCTGCGTCGGAACGGGCCGCGTCCCGGCGCAGGCTGTTTTCTAAAATAAGTAAAAGACAGTGCAAAAGGGGGATCCTTATGAATTTAGTCATCACGATGAGCCGTAGATCAGGTACGGGAGCCGGTATGATAGCGCAGCAGCTATCCCAGAAACTGGGGATTCCCGTATACGACAGGGCCTATATCGGGCAGACGCTGGATCAGAACGATTATTCCGACGAGGCGCAGCTGATCCGGGAGCTGGCAGAGAAGCCCTGCATCATCCTGGGACGCTGTGCCTGTGAGATCTTAAAGGATAAGCCCAACGCCTTTCATATTTTTGTCACTGCGGACAAAGAGGACAGGATCCGCCGTATCATGGAACAGGAATCCCTTTCCTATGAGGATGCACAGGAACTGCTGGAGAAAAGCGACAAGGAGCGGGCGGAGTACTATTACCAGCAGACGGGGAAGGTATGGGGAGACGTGAACAATTACCACATGATCCTGGACACCAGCCGCCTCGGGGTGGAAAACTGTGCGGATATCCTGATGAAATATTTTGAGCGGATTGATGTGATATAGAGGTGGGGGAAGACGATGCTGCTTTTGCTTTTTCTGCTGTGGGTGGTCTATAACGGCAGCCTGACCTTGGAAATCTGTGCCTTCGGCGTTCTGATCTCCGGACTTGTCTTTGGTTTCTGCTGTAAATTTATGGATCATTCCCTGAAAAAAGAACTCATGGTGTATCGGAAGGCGTTTCTCTTTTTCCGATATGCCTTTGTTTTGGTAAAGGAGATCGTGAAAGCCAATTTTGGCGTGATCCACATGATCTTCGACCAGAAAGAAGAAATAGAGCCTGTGCTGGCTGACTTTTGTCTGGAGTTAAAGACGGCTTCCGCCAAGGCGTTTCTGGCCAATGCCATCACGCTGACGCCGGGTACGATTACCGTCTCTTTAGAGGGGGACCGCTATACGGTTCACTGTCTGGACGAGAGTCTGGCGGAAGGGATCAAGGACAGCGCCTTTGTAGAATATATCAAAAAGCTGGAAGCATGAGAGGTGTGGTATGGGAAAAGGAATTGCAGGGCTGGAGCAGGCTTATACTGTTTTTTTCACGGGTGTGCTGATCGTCCTGGCCATCCTGATCGTCCTGTGCCTGGTGCGGGCGATCATCGGCCCAAAGACGGCAGACCGCATCGTCTCGGTGAACATGATGGGAACCATGGTCACCGTCACCATAGCGGTGCTGGCGATCATGCTGCAGGAGGGGTATCTGGTGGATATCTGCATCATCTATGCGCTGATCAGCTTCCTGGCGGTGATTGTGCTGACCAAGGTGTACATGGGGGTTTACCTGGAAAAAAGACAGGAAGGGAAAGAGGCAGAAGGCCGGGAGGAGGCGCAGCATGGCAGCGATTGAGTGGATCCGTTTTCTGGCAGGCGCGGCGCTCCTGATATCGGGCCTTGCCATATTCATCATAGAGATGGTGGGCGTCTTCCGCTTCCACTATGTGCTGAACCGGATGCACGCCGCCGCCATGGGGGATACGCTGGGGATCGGCTTTTGCCTGCTGGGGCTGATCCTGATGAATGGGTTTACCTTTACGTCGTTGAAACTGCTCCTGGTGATCGTATTCCTCTGGTTTTCCTCGCCGGTGTCCTCCCATCTGATCGCCCGGCTGGAAGTCACCACCAATGAGGACGAGGAAGCGCACTATCGCATCCTGTCTCTGGACGGGGAGGAAGAAAGCGGGGCGAAGGAATCAAAATGACGTTATTTATCGGAATCTTATTTGGTTTTTTAATCATCTGCGCCATCGGGGCCAGCTTTTCCAAAAATTTGTTGAATTCCATTCTCATCTTTATGTCTTACAGCCTGGTCATGTCCATCATCTGGATTCTGCTGCAATCCCCGGATCTGGCCATTACGGAGGCGGCTGTGGGGGCCGGCGTGACTACGGTGCTGTTCGTCGTGACGTTAAAGAAGATACAGGCCATCATAAAAGAGGACGAGGGCCGGGAGGAGAAGGAAGATGAGTAGGAAGCTGACCCAGGAACAATACGAGCGCACCTTTTCCTATCGGTTTCTCCGATGGCTGGACGGGGCCAGGGATCCTTATCTGGGCCAGGTGGAGATGAAGCCCCAAAAACCTTTTTCCGAGGATGGGCAGACCATCGCCCAGAGACAGGAAGACCGGGCGCGGATGCGGGAGAGGGTCTATGATCTGGAAAACAACATTCTGGTGCGCGTTTTCCGAAGGTTTTACCGGGTGTTTTCCCTTTTATTCTGCGTGTTTCTGGTGGTGATGCTGCTGGCAGCCGTCTCCTGGCTGCCCACCTTCGGCCAGGCGGATAACCCCGCCAACAATGAAGTGGCGGCGCGTTACATCGAAGACGGGCTTGAGGAGACGGGGGCCGTGAACATTGTCACAGGCATGATTCTGGATTACAGGGCGTTTGACACCCTGGGCGAATCCCATGTGCTCTTTATCGCCACCTGCACGGTGCTGATCCTGCTGCGGGCGGACAGAAAGGACGACAGGGAGCAGCTCTGGTCCAACGACCGGGTCTATGAGCCGAAAAACGACATCATCCTGCAGACGGTGGCAAAGATACTGGTTCCTCCCATCCTGATCTTTGGCATTTACGTCATCCTGGCCGGGCATCTGGGCCCCGGAGGAGGGTTTTCCGGCGGCGCTGTGATCGGCGCGGGGCTGATCTTATATCTGAATGCGTTTGGTTTTGCAAAGACGGAGCGGTTTTTCACCCAGAAGACGTACCGCCGGATGAGCTTTGCCGCCCTGGCCTGTTACAGCCTGGCAAAAAGCTATTCCTTTTACACGGGGGCCAACCACATAGAGAGCGTTATCCCGCTTGGGACGCCCGGCGCGATTTTGAGCAGCGGGCTGATCCTGATCTTAAATATCTGTGTGGGCATCGTGGTAGCCGGCACCATGTATACCTTTTACGTCATGTTCCGCAAGGGGGGCTATTGAGACCATGGATTTTCACAATCTGTTGAACAATTACGGCGAGGCGGTGGCCATGCTGCTGTTCGGCATCGGGTTTTCCAACCTGCTTCTGCAGAAAAACCTCATCAAAAAGATCATCGGCTTAAACATCATGGACACGGCTACTTACCTGTTCCTGGCGCTGAAGGGATATATCCACGGCAGAAAAGCGCCCATCGCGGCAGACGGGGTGAGAAATGTGGAGGCTTATATCAATCCCATTCCCAGCGGCCTGGTGCTGACCGGCATCGTGGTGTCCGTGTCCGTGACGGCGCTCATGCTGTCCCTGACCATACGGCTGTACCGCAGATATCACACCCTGGACTTAGATGAGATATCCACGCTGTTAAAAAAGGAGGGGAAGTGATGGCGTTCGTTCAGAATTTTCCCTTTTTCTCCATTCTTCTGTCCCTGTTTTCCGGCCCGCTTGCCTTTGTCTTAAACGCCAAAGGGGCCCGGCGGGTGAACCTGGCCGTCATTACAGCCGCCGGGTGTATGTCCGGCGCGGTGCTGGCCTATGTGCTGGGGACGGGAGAGCCCTATGTGTACACTATGGGGCATTTTCCGGCGCCCTGGGGCAATGAGATCAGGGTGGGCGTGCTGGAAGCCTTTCTGGCGTTATTTTTTTGTGTCATCATGCTGCTGTCCATGGTGGGAGGCAGCCTGGAGCAGAAACTGGAACTGGAGGAGAGCAAGCAGAACCTCTACTACGTCATGGTCAATCTGCTGCTGTGTTCGCTGTTAGCGCTGGTGTACACCAACGACCTGTTTACCGCTTATGTCTTTGTGGAGATCAACACGATCTCCGCCTGCGGCCTCATCATGATTAAACAGACCGGGCGCACCATGGAGGCTTCCACCAGGTATATGATTATGAGTCTTCTGGGCTCCGGGCTTCTGCTTTTGGGCATCTGTTTTCTCTATGACCTGACCGGACATCTCTTGATGAGCAACATCAAAGAACAGGTGCAGCTGTTGGCGGAAAGCGGCGCTTACCATATCCCGCTGGTGGTTTCTTTGGGGCTGATGTCCGTGGGTCTGGCCATCAAGAGCGCCCTGTATCCCTTCCACGCCTGGCTGCCGGACGCCTATGGGTATTCCACGGTGTCCTCTGCGGCGATCCTGTCGTCCCTGGTCTCCAAGGGCTACATCGTCCTGCTGATCAAGATTTTTTACCGGGTCATCGGCTTTGACATCGTGCGGGAGACGAAGGTTGTCCATGTGTTGTTCGTGTTCGGCATCATCGGCATGATCATGGGCTCCCTGCACGCCATCGGGGAGAACAACATCCGCCGGATGATCGCATTTTCCTCCGTTGCGCAGATCGGATACATCTACATGGGCTTCGGGCTGGGGACAGCGGAAGGAGTGGTGGCCAGTATTTACCATGTGGTGACCCATGCGGCCACAAAGTCCCTGCTGTTTGTGGCGGCTTCCGGCATCACGGACGCCTCCGGCGACAGCCTCCGCTACCGGGATCTGACCGGGGCAGGATACCGCAATAAGCTGGCGGGAGCGGCCTTTACGGTGGGCAGCCTGGCCATGGTGGGTATGCCGATCTTTTCCGGGTTTATCTCAAAGCTTTTGTTTTCCCAGGCGGCCTTTGGACATCGCTACAAGATGCTGCCCACGCTGGTGGCCCTGGCCATCAGCACCGTCTTAAACGCGGTCTATTTCATGAAGACCGTGATCCGGATCTACACGCCGGTAGAGGAAGGACAACAGGAAGAGATGGCCCAGGGCCGGGTGATCACTGCCAGAGAACAGCCCGCAAAATCCGTGGCGCTGGTCTGCTTCATTTTTCTGAACCTGTTGCTGGGCTTAAACTCGGAGCCGTTGATCCGCCTGATCGGACAGGGCCTGGAGAAGTTTGGCTGACGGGGAAGATTCTTGACAGAGGGAGAACATTTTCATGGATAGATTGCTGATGGTTCCTATATTGCTGCCGCTGTTTTCGGGCGTCTTACTGCTTTTATCCTCTGTGAAGGCAAAGGCAAAAATGCGCCGCGGGCTGCTCTGGGGCGTGGTGATGACGGCGCTTTCTGTCTCTGCGGCAGTGGCCCTGGCGCTTGTGTGGACAGGGGAGCGGAGCCTGCAGCTGTTTTTCCTGCTGGAGGACGCCCCGGTCTTTTTCCGGACAGACGGGATAGGGCGTCTGTTTGTCACCCTGTTCAGCGTGCTGTTTCTGGCAGCAGGCTTGTTTTCCCTGCCTTACATGAAACACGAGGGAGGGGAAGAACGGTTTTTTGGCTTTTATCTTCTGGTATATGGGATGCTGGTGGGCTTGTCCTTTTCCGGCAATCTGGTGACCATGTACCTGTTTTTTGAACTTGTGACAGTAGTGTCGTTTCCTCTGGTGCTGCACAATGGCACCCGGGAGGCCGTCATGGCGGCGTTAAAATACTTTGCCTACTCCATGTGCGGCGCTTATGGCGGGTTATTCGGCATCTTTTTCCTGCACCGCTGCAGCGCAGGCGCGGCTTTTGCGGCCGGGGGCGTTCTGGGGGAGGCCGTAAAAGGACGTGAGGATATCCTGCTGGCGGCGGTGTTTGTGATGTTGGTGGGGTTTGGGGCCAAGGCGGGTATGTTCCCGCTCCATGCCTGGCTGCCTACGGCGCATCCCGTGGCGCCTTCCCCGGCTTCCGCCGTGCTCTCCGGCGCAATCACGAAGGCGGGTGTGCTGGCGGTGATCCGGGTGGTCTATTATGTGACGGGGCCCGAGCTTTTGCGGGGCACCTGGGTGCAGTACGCCTGGATGACGCTTGCGCTGGTCACCGTCTTCATGGGGTCTTTACTGGCTTACCGGGAGCAGCGGTTCAAAAAACGGCTGGCTTACTCTACCGTGAGCCAGGTGTCCTATATCCTGTTCGGGCTGTCCCTGCTCACGCCTCTTGGGCTTCAGGGGGCGCTTTTGCACACGGTTGCCCACGGTGTCATCAAGAGCGGCCTGTTTCTGGTGGCGGGCGTCTTTCTGGCCCGATACGGCTGTGAACGGGCAGATCAGCTTGTGGGTATCGGGAAGAAAGCGCCGACGGTTTTGTGGTGCTATACGCTGTTTGCCTTAGGGCTCGTTGGGATTCCGCCCACGATAGGGTTTTTGAGCAAATGGTATCTGGCGGAAGGGGCTCTCTCTGCCGGGCTTCCCTTGTTCTCGTATCTGGGCCCTGTGATACTTTTGCTCAGCGCCCTGATGACAGCGGGATATCTGCTGCCGGTGGCTCTCCGGGGATTTTTCCCGGGCAGCGGGTGGCAGGCGCAGGCCGGGGAGGAGCAGGCCATGCCCTTTTGTTTTTGGTTACCCATCCTGTTTTTGGCCGCGCTTACCGTGCTGCTTGGCGTTTTCCCGGGCTTTCTGACGGACAGCATCGGGAGCACAGTGCAGCAGCTGCTGCACTGAAGAGCCGTGAAACGGTAATCTGAGAGAGAAGAGAGGCTGACAGGCATGAATGAGATTCTGATGCTGATCGTAGTGATCCTTCCCATATTGACAGGCGCGGCCCTCTGGGTGGTGCCCTTCCGGAGCCGCCGCGCCATGCTGGTTTATCTGGAAACAGGGACGCTCCTTACCTCCCTGCTTGTGTTTCTCCTGCTGTTTTTCCGGCCGGAAGGAGCGCTCACGGTGTTCCGCTTTACCGGAAATTTAAGCGTCACCTTCCGCCTGGACGGGATGGGCGTGGTGTTTTCGGCACTGACCGCATTCCTATGGCCCTTTGCGACGCTTTACTCCTTTGAATACATGGAGCACGAAGGGGGCAGTGAAAAGGCGTTTTACCTGTTTTATATGCTCACCTACGGTGTGACGCTGGGAGTGGCTTTGGCGGAGAATATCCTGACCATGTACTTTTTCTTTGAGATGCTGAGCCTGGTGACGCTGCCGCTTGTGATGTACACCCGTACCAGGGAAGCGATCCTGGCCAGCCGGAAATACCTCTATTATATGCTTGGGGGCGCGGCCTTTGCCTTTGTGGGGGTCATCTTTATCCTGACTTACGGCGCGACCTCTTCCTTCGTGGCGGGGGGAGTGCTGAGGCCGGATGTGGCGGAGGGGTTAAAGAGCATGGCGCTGGTCATCTATGTGCTGTGTTTCTGCGGCTTCGGGGTAAAGACTGCCATGTGGCCCTTTTCCTCCTGGCTCCCCAAAGCAGGCGTGGCGCCTACGCCTGTGACGGCGCTGCTCCACGCGGTGGCAGTGGTAAACACGGGGGCGTTTGCCGCCATACGGGTCACTTATTACAGCTTTGGCACCCGTCTGCTGTACGGCACCTGGGCCCAGACGGCAGTGATGGTGCTGGTCATGATCACGATTGTATACGGCAGCAGCCGGGCGCTCAAGGAGACGCATTTCAAGAGACGTCTGGCCTGGTCTACGGTGGGCAATCTCTCCTATGTGCTCTTTGGCGTGACGCTGATGACGCCTATGGGGTTAGAGGGGGCGCTGGCCCATATGGTGTTTCACTCTTTTATGAAGATCTGCGCCTTTTTCTGCGCCGGCGCGGTGCTCTGCCAGGCGGGGAAAAGCTATATCCACGAGCTGGACGGTCTGGGGCGGAAAATGCCCGCCGTCTTTGGCGCTTTCACGGTTTCGGCGCTGGCGCTGATGGGCCTGCCCGGCCTGTGCGGCTTTGCGGGGAAATGGTATCTGGCCAGAGCGGCGGTGGAGAGCGGGAGCGGACTGGCCTATGCGGGGATCGCGGCGCTTTTGATCTCCGCGCTCCTCACGGCCCTGTATATGATCACGGTGGTAGTGCGGGCGTTTTTCCCGGGGGAAGGGTATGACGCCCTGGCCATCCGGGAGGTCAAAGATCCCGGCGTCAGGATGCTCCTGCCCCTGGCGGTCTTTGTGGCGGCGATGATCTTTTTTGGCGTACATTCCAGCTGGCTGTTGGAAAGGCTGGATGTGCTGCTGCAGCTTTGAGAGGAGGGACGCCGGAAACGGCGCGGTGAGAAGCGATGGGACAGGAAATGTATCTGGCGGCGTTGGTCTTTTTCCCCTTCGCCGCAGGGCTTGTCAGTTACATCTTAGGCACACTGCCTGCAGGGGGCAGGGCAGGGAAAGGGGCCAAAGCGGGAGAATGGGCGGCGGTACTGGCCGCCGTGCTGGAATTTGGGGCTGCGCTGGGACTGGCCTTGTCCGGGCCGGGGCAGATCGCGCTGGAGATACCAGAGGTCTGCGGCTTCGGGCTTACCTTGGTGTGGGGCGACCTGCATCTGATCTATGGCTGTGTCGCGGCTTTTACCTGGATGATGGCGGCCTTTTTATGCCCCCAGTATTTTGCGGGACACAAAAACACTCCCCGGTTCTACCTGTTTTTCCTCTGGACCCTGGGGGCTGTCCTGGGCGTTTTCCTGTCGGGGGATCTCTACACCACCTTCCTCTTTTTTGAGATCATGTCCTTTACCTCCTATGTCTGGGTGGCCCAGGAGGAGGACGGCGCTGCCCTGAGGGCGGCGGGGACTTACCTGGCGGTGGCGGTGATCGGAGGACTCGTGATGCTGATGGGGATCTTCCTTTTGTACCATCAGCTGGGGACGGTTTCCCTAAGCGGGCTCTCCGCGGCAGCAGGCGCCTGTGAGGATAAGACGGGGCTGTATGCGGCGGGCGTCTGCCTGCTTGTGGGATTCGGGGCAAAGGCCGGCGCCTTCCCCCTCCACATCTGGCTGCCCAAGGCCCATCCAGCAGCGCCTGCGCCCGCCTCCGCCCTGCTCTCCGGCGTGCTCACCAAGACGGGTATCTACGGGGTGCTGATATTGGACTGCCAGCTCTTTTTCGGGGATGCGGCCTGGGGGAAGCTGATTTTTGCAATCGGCCTCATCACAATGTCCGGCGGTGCGCTTCTGGCCCTGTTTTCCGTGGATATCAAGCGCACGCTGGCCTGCTCCTCCATGTCCCAGATCGGGTTTATCCTGGTGGGCGCAGGCTCTCTGGGGATCTTAGGGGAGGATGGCGTGACGGCGGTTTCCGGCACGTTTTTGCATATGGTGAACCATTCCCTGATTAAGCTGGTTCTCTTTTTGGCGGCGGGGATCGTGTTTCACAGCACCCATGCCCTGAACCTGAACGAGATCCGGGGATTTGGCCGCAGGAAGCCCTTCCTGGCCTGCGTCTTTCTGACCGGGGCTCTGGCCATCAGCGGCGTGCCCCTGTTTGGCGGCTATGTGAGCAAGTCCCTGCTCCACGAAAGTATGTTGGAATGCGGCGGATGGATGCGGAATGCGGAAATCCTGTTCGTCCTTTCCGGCGGCCTGACCGCAGCCTATATGACGAAACTGTTTGCCGCCGTATTTGTAGAGAAAAACGCTCTGCCGGAGAGACAGCGGGAGTACGACGCCAAACGTTCTTACATGACGCCCTTAAGTGCGCTGGCCCTGGGGGGCAGCGCCGCAGTCCTGTTTGTCTGGGGCATATGGCCAAACATTGCCATGGAGCCTGCCGTGAGGCTGGCCGGAAGGTTTTTCGGGCTGGGAGAGGCAGCGGTGGAGATAAGCTGTTATACCTGGGAGAGCCTGAAGGGGGCGCTTATCTCGCTGGCATTTGGGGCGTTTTTCTATGTGGCCGTAGTGCGGGGACTTTTGATGGAAAAGCAGGAAGACGGCGTCAGGGTGTATCAGGACAAATGGCCCAAATGGCTGGATCTGGAAAATATGCTTTACCGGCCCCTGCTGCTTACGATTTTTCCCGCTGTGCTGGGGGTACTCTGCAGGATTCTGGATTCTCTCGTGGACACCCTGGCAGTCTTACTCCGAAAGAGCGTCTACCGGGACAGCCCTCTGCCCTATGAGAGGCCGGAGGGGAATTTCTTTACGGAGGCGCTGGGCAGGGTGCTCAATCTGGTGCAGGCGCTGGGCAACCTGACCTGGAACAGGAAACGGCCCCGGCACAAAAATTATGTCCACCTGGCCGCCATGCGTGGGGAGGAGCTGCAGGAGAGCAATCTGGTCATCCGGCGGAGTCTGTCCTTCGGGCTTTTGCTGTTCTGCTTCGGGCTTCTTCTGACGCTGTCCTACCTGATCTTCTGGTAAGCGGCTGCAATGGGGAAACAAAAGACAACTGTGTATATTAAATAAAATCAAGAAAAAACTGCAAGAACAACGAAAAAACTGTTATAATTGCGATATATAGATAAAATAAAATCATTGAGATTGCTGAAAATTTGTGATATGATGAGACCATCCGATTTGAAAAAATGTGGGAAAGGGATGTGGAGAGATGAACACAGAGAAAAACCAGATTGCCGACAAGATAAAAGAAAAATACGGGAAGACCTATCATATGCCGCCGGAGGTCACTTACGACTGGGTGAAAAAGGAATGTATTGAAAAAGCGCCCATCTGGTGCAGCGTGGATCTGCGGGACGGCAACCAGGCGCTGATCGAGCCCATGAGCCTGGAGGAGAAGCTGGAGTTTTTCCGGCTTTTAGTGGAGATCGGCTTCCGGGAGATCGAGGTGGGGTTTCCCGCTTCCTCGGACACGGAGTACAATTTCATCCGGGCGCTGATCGAGCGGAAGATGATCCCCGACAACGTGACGATCCAGGTGCTGACCCAGGCCAGGGAGCACATTATCCGCAAGACGTTTGAGGCGGTGAAGGGCGCGCCCCATGCGGTTATCCACCTCTATAACTCCACCTCTGTGGAGCAGCGGGAGCAGGTGTTCAAGAAGGACAAAGAGGCTGTGAAGAAGCTGGCGGTAGACGGAGCAGAGCTGTTAAAGAGGCTGGCGGAGCAGACGGAGGGGAACTTTACCTTTGAATACAGTCCCGAGAGCTTCTCCCAGACAGAGGTGGACTATGCCCTGGAGGTGTGCAATGCGGTGCTGGACGTATGGCGTCCCACCCCGGAGCGCAAGGCGATCATCAACCTGCCGACCACCGTGCAGGTGGCCATGCCGCATATTTTTGCGGCGCAGGTGGAGTATATGCACAAGCACCTGGCCTACCGGGACAGCGTAGTCTTAAGCGTCCATCCCCACAATGACCGGGGATGCGGCGTCAGCGACGCGGAGTTTGGCGTGCTGGCGGGCGCAGACCGGGTGGAGGGCACGCTTTTTGGCAACGGCGAGCGCACAGGAAATGTGGATATCGTCACGCTGGCGTTAAACATGATGTGCCACGGTGTGGACAGCGGCCTTGATTTTTCCAATATTATGCGGGTCAGGGAGGCGTATGAGCGCTTTACCGGCATGAGGGTACACGAGCGGACGCCTTACGCGGGGGATCTTGTCTTTACGGCTTTTTCCGGTTCCCATCAGGACGCTATCAGCAAGGGGATGGCCTGGCACAAGGAGGGAAAGAGCAAAGGGCGCTGGGACGTGCCTTATCTGCCCATCGACCCCTCGGATCTTGGCCGGGAGTACGAGTCCGACGTCATCCGGATCAACAGCGTCTCCGGCAAAGGCGGCGTGGCGTTCGTGCTCAAGCAGCAGTTTGGCTTTTCCCTGCCGGAAGCCATGAAAGAGGAAGTGGGCTACCTGATCAAAGGCGTTTCCGACAAGCGCCATCAGGAGCTTTCCCCCGGAGAGATCCTGGCTATCTTTGAGGAAAATTATATCAGGCTCCAGAGCGTGTTCCGGATTCCGGAATGTCATTTCAAGCAGGAGCGGGGTATCCAGGCGGAAGTCACCCTGGAGCAGGACGGGGCTGCCCGGACGGTACGGGCCCAGGGCAACGGCAGACTGGACGCGGTGAGCAACTGCCTGAAGCTGTACTTTGGGATCGAGTATGAGCTTTCCGTCTACGAGGAGCACGCCATCTCCAAGGGCTCCAGCTCCAAGGCGGCGGCTTATGTGGGTATTGTCCACGACGGACAGTTTTACTGGGGCGTCGGCGTGGACGAGGACATCATCAAAGCGTCCGTGGCAGCGCTGGCCGCAGCGGTGAACAAGCTGGCTGTGCAGCAGCACATCACCCAGGGCCGGGAGGACAGGATCGTGGAGATCATCAGCTTTATCCAGAACGATTACCAGAATGTGACGCTGGAGACGCTCTCGGAGACCTTCCACCTGTCGAAGCCCTATCTGTCCAAATACATCAAAGAGAAAGCGGGCGTTACCTTCCAGGAAGTGGTGAAGCGGGCGCGGATGAAAAGGGCCTGTGCGCTGCTCAAAGAGACCGGCCAGACGGTGGAGTCCGTGGCGGCGGAAGTGGGATATGAAAACGTAGAGCATTTCAACCGATTGTTCAAAAAGAGCTACGGGATTACCCCGGTGCAGTACCGCAGGCGGGACGCGCAGAGGGGGTAGGCCTTTGGCTTATTTCTCCGGGTAAAGCCATCCGGCGTATTCCAGGATGGACTGGTTTTCCATCCGGCGGTCGGAGGACTGGATCTGCTTGCGGTAGTCCCTGGGGGACATCTGCATCGTTTTGACAAAATAGCGGTTAAAGCTGGATATGGAGCGGAATCCCACCGCCTCCGAGATATCCAGCACGGAGTCCTCGGTGCTCCGCAGCAGATTGCAGGCTTTGGCGATCCGGGTACTGTTTAAGAAATCGAGAGGGGAAGTGCCCATGATCTCATGGAACACCCGTCTGAAATGGGTAGGGCTCCAGTGGCAGAGGGTCGCCAGATGCTCCATGCTGAACTGCTGGGCATAGTTTTTCTCGATGTAATCTAAGGCAGGGGCGATTACCAGGGCGTTGTCCGTCTCCTGGGAATCTTCTTTCTCCGGGAAGACGCCTTCGGCGCCCCCCCCATATCGGCTGGCGGACTGGATGCGCCGCAGCTCGATGTAGAGCGATAAAAGCAGTCCCTTAGCGCTGAGCTGGTAGCTGGGCTTTTGCTCCTCCAGCTCTTTTAAAATGGCCAGAGCCAGCCCATAGAGATGCGGATATTCATCCCGGTTAAAGATCCGCTGGAGATCCAGGCCGTAACCGCCGCATAAGTCGATATTCCTCCAGGTGGCGGGAAGGATGTTGCGGAACAGCTCCTGGGGATCGAAAAACAGGTAGCTCCACCGGCTCTCCTGGCCTGGGGAAGAGTAGGTGGTGTGGGGGATGTTTTTTGGGATCACAGTCACGTCCCCGGCCTGGAAAGGCAGCTTTTTGTCGAAAAATTCCAGGGTGCCGCTTTCGGAATGGCAGATACCGATCTCCAGGCAGTTGTGGAAATGCAGGCGGCCGCTTGGCACATCCGAAATTTTCCAGTAATCCCCGGAGAGCAGAAGGACCGGAAAGTGCGGCGCAAGATAATAGTTTCGGTATTCTATCACAGTATTCTTGGTCTTTGCCATCACGACACTCCCTTGCCGGCTTGATAGTTGTATTATATCAAAAGAACCGTTTAAATGGCAACAGTTTTACAAAAAAATCGGTCAAAATCAACTGAAATATCCCCTTTACAGATAGTCCTTTCTTCATAATTTCTTTACAGATCATTCACAATTCCGAAGATTCCGCCTCTTTTTGCTGTCATATTGCCCATGAAAACAAGGAAAAACCTGGCAAAAAGTGTGCAGATTTTTCTTTTCCATAAAATTTCAGAAAATTTAAATGGTCGTTTTTGCGCGGTTTTTTACGCCAAGTGATTAGAAATGTCCGGCATAATGTATGATAATGGTACTACAAAAAGATGTATATTGTACATATTGACGGATTCACGATCGCGCTGAAGGAGGTTCCATATGGCAAAACAGAAAGAAGGCCGTGTAAAAGTCCTGACAAAGACGACCTGGAAAAACGCGCTCAAGAGGGACTGGCAGCTCTATCTGCTGCTCTTGTTCCCCCTGGTGATGGTTTTTCTCTTCAACTATGCCGCGTACCCCGGCCTGCGGATGGCATTCATGGACTTTAAGCCCGTAAAGGGATATGCCGGGAGCGAATGGGTCGGCTGGAAGACGTTCGGCAAGATCTTCAAGGACTCCGACTTCATCCGGGCCCTGCGCAATTCCCTGGTCTTTAACATCGCGGATCTTCTGGTGGGATTCCCGATGCCGATTATTCTGGCGCTGATTTTAAACGAGCTGCGCTATCCCAGGTTTAAGAAGGTGTCCCAGACGATCCTGTATCTGCCCCACTTCCTCTCCTGGGCAATCATCGGTTCCGTGGCCTACAATATGTTCCGTCCTTCCACCGGCCTTGTGAATATCGCGCTGACCCATGCGGGCATTATTGAACAGGGGATTCCTTTCCTGACGGAGAAATGGCATTGGGCGGTGACGTACCTTTTGATCGGCGTGTGGCAGAGCATGGGCTGGGGGACGATCCTCTATCTGGCAGCCATCACCGGGATCAGCGGTGAGCTCTACGAAGCGGCCATGATCGACGGCGCAAACCGCTGGAAGCGGATGTGGTATATCACTCTGCCGGGCATCAAGAGCACGGTGGTGACGCTCTTAATCATGAACCTGGGACGCATCATGGGCAGCAACCTGGAGCGTCTGACTGCATTGGAAAACACCCAGGTGAAGGAGTTCCAGTATCAGCTGGCGGTTTACATTTATGTAAAAGGTATCGGCAACGGCAAGTTCTCCATGGCGACTGCCGTGGGGCTGTTCCAGTCGCTCATCGGCCTGCTTCTGGTTCTGCTGTCTGACAGGATCGCCAAGAAGCTGGGCGAAGACGGATTGCTGTAGGAGGTGAGTGCGATGAGCAAAAAAGAGCAGACCAACGAGATAGTTACGACGACAAGCGGCGAACACGCCGTCAACAAATTCCGTGTCAGCGATTTTGTGATGATGGCCATCATCGTTCTCCTCTGTGCCACCTGTGTCCTGCCCTTTGTCCATGTGGCGGCCAAGTCCATTTCCGGCAACACGGCAGTGCTGGCAAAGAGCGTTTATTTCTGGCCCAAGGACATTACCCTGGACGCATTTAAGCGGGTGTTCGGCGACGATTCCATGACCTATTCCATGATCTTCTCCGTCATCGTCACCCTGGTGTTTACCATTCTCGGTATGCTGGTGTGTACCTGCGCGGCGTATCCGCTTTCCAAGAAGCGCTTAAAGGGCCGGCAGGTTTTGACTTTCCTGTTAATGGTGCCCATGTACTTTGGCGCAGGCATCATCCCTTCCTATCTGCTGTATCAGGATCTGAAGGTTCTGGACACGGTATGGGTATTGATCCTGCCTTTGATCTACTCGCCCTACAATATGCTGATCATGAAAAACTTTTTCATGACCACTATCCCGGACAGTCTGGAGGAATCGGCTTTTCTGGACGGCGCCAGCAATTTCCAGATACTGGCAAAGATCGTACTGCCCCTGTCCAAGCCCATCCTGGCCACGTTGTCCCTGTTCTACGCGGTAGGACGGTGGAACGCTTATTCGGACAATATGTACTATACCAGGGACGCAAAGCTTAAGATGATCCAGTTTAAGCTGTATCAGCTGGTAGCTTCCGCTTCGGAGGCACAGACCGCATCCCTGGCGGATACCGGCGGCGTGAGCCAGTCCGTGCCGGAGGTGCTGCAGGCAGCCAGCATCATGTTTGTGACCGTGCCCATCATCATCATCTACCCGTTCATCCAGAAGTACTTTGTGAAGGGCACCATGATCGGCGCGGTAAAGGGCTGAAGCCCTTTGTCACTTTGGTAGTTATCTCCCGGACAACCGGGTGATATCACTATATCTTTTTCAAAAAAGGAGGAAAAATTTATGAAGAAGAACGTTCTTCACAAAGTTCTTGCCGCAGCGATGGTAAGCGCAATGGCAATGGGAACTTTGGCAGGCTGTGGTAACGCAGGGGATAACTCTTCTGCAGGCACCACTGACGCAGGTTCTACTGACGCAGGTTCTACCGATGCTGGAAGCACGGATGCAGGAAGTGCAGACTCCGGCGCAGAGACCCCGGCAGTCGCAGGCATCGACGGCTTTGAGCCTTTTGCAGAGAGAGTTACCCTGCAGATCCCCGTATATGACCGCGGCGACGCAGGAAACGGCGCATCCGACGTGGAAAACAACTACTGGACCCAGTGGGTGCAGGACAACTTCGGCGAAAAGTACAACATTGATGTAGAGTACATCGGCATTACCCGTTCCGACGTTATGACCGACTACACGCTGTTGGCTACCGGCAACGACCTGCCCACCATCCTGATGGAGTATGACTACGACAAGCTGGCAACCTGGCAGTCGGAAGGTTATCTGCAGCCCTACGACATGGAGCAGCTCAAGACCATCGCTCCCACCTTCTATCAGAACATGGTAGACAACGGCATTGATATCTACACCCAGTTAGACGGAGAGGATTACCTCTGCCTGGGCATGAGACCTTACGGTAACACCAACTACACCTGGGTGACCTGGTATCGTCAGGACTGGCTGGATCAGCTGGGCCTTTCCTATCCCAAGACCGCATCCGAGAGACTGGATCTGTATCGGAAGCTGAAAGAGGAAGGCATCTGTGAATATCCTGCAGGCGGCACCAAGGTTGCAGGCGCAGGCGCAGACCAGAACTATGGCTGGAGAGATTATCCCCAGGATGAGCTGACCTGGGCGACCACCGGCGACTATCAGGTGCCCGCTCTCTCCACCGAAGCGCAGAAGAGACTGCTCAAGTATGAGAATACCCTGTACAACGAGGGCTTAAAGAACCCTGAGTACTACACCAGGGATGGTTCCGAGGCAAACACCGACTTCATCAACGGCGAAGTGTTCGAGTGGAGCGCATACACCTCCTCTACCGTTGACGTACTGGTTTCCTTCTATGAGGCTAACCCGAATGCAAAACTGGGCGTAGCGGTAAACGACGGCAACCTGGTGGTAGACGAGGAATGGGGCGCAAACAACTCCTTCCGTCCGACCAACGTATTCGGTACCATGACCGCTTTTGCACATGACGCGACGCCCGACGAGGTAAAGGCTGCTATGATGTACATGGAGTGGATGTCACAGGATGACGTGCTGTTCACCATGACCTGGGGCCTGGAAGGCGTAAACTTCAACTATGACGAGAACGGCACTCCCGTGGCTGTAGGCGACCAGACCGGTCTGGCTGAGCAGCAGGGCCACAACAACAACGTGGACTACTGGATGATCGTTACCGCAGCAAAGAGCTTTGGCGACATCGAAGCAGACGTGGCGGCAATCGCTCCCCAGGGTCTTCCTCAGGACTTCACCGCTGACATCCTTGCAAACTACGAGGGCCAGAACAAGATGTACAACGACGGCAATGCCAATGCGGATTGTAACTTTGGTACGGCGTTCGAGTCTGTCAACGAGTACGGCACCATCTTAAAAGAGGAGAAGTATCCCGAGTACCGCGACCAGCTGACCATGTGCAAGCCCGAGGAGTTTGACGCTCTGTATGACAAGCTGAGCCAGCAGTATCTGGACGAAGGCTATCAGGCGATCATCGACGAGAGGAAAGAGGCATATGAGGCAGGCTTGAGCACCAAGCTTCCCCAGTAATCGGCAGATCGGAATTTAGATGTTTTCCCGTGTGGCCCTCCGGCGCAGGCCGGAGGGCCATATTTCTGAAAGGCGTGGATGGAGGATGTTATGTTAAAGCTGGAATATGACAAAGATCAGATTGCGGAAGTCATTGACAAAATTGTGAGAAAGACCATGAACATGGATCTCACCTGGGACTGGCCCTGCGGCGTGGCTTACTATGGCGTCAGCGAGGCCTATGAGAAGACGGGGAAGGAGGAATACCTGACGCTCTTAAAAGACCGGGTGGATGAGCTCATCGATCTGGGGCTTCCCAAAGTCTGGACGGTGAATGCCTGTGCCATGGGGCATTGTCTGATCACGCTCTACCAGGCTACAAAAGAGCAGAAGTATTACGATATCCTGATGTCCAAGGTGGATTATCTGAAAAATGACGCCCTGCGGTTTGGGGATCACGTGCTGCAGCACACCGTTTCCCCCAAGAACGACTTCCCGGAGCAGGCCTGGGCCGACACCCTGTTCATGGCGGCATTCCTGCTTTTGCGGGTGGGCGTGATGAACAATGACAAGGAGCTGGTGGAAGATGCGCTGAACCAGTGGTACTGGCATATCAAATACCTGCAGGATCCCGACAGCGGTTTTTACTACCACGGCTACAACAACATCGACAAGAGCCATATGTCCGCTATCTACTGGGGCAGGGCCAACGCGTGGGCGGCGTTTACCATGGCGCAGGTAGGCGGCGTGCTGCCGGAGTGCTATCTGTACCCCAAATACATCGATGTGGCGGGCTCCCTGAATGAACAGCTGGCGGCCTTAAAGACAGTACAGACGCAGAACGGTCTCTGGAGAACTGTGCTGGACGATCCGGATTCCTATGAAGAAGTTTCTGCTTCCGCAGGGATCGCGGCGGCGATGCTGACCCGGGGCAATCCCTTACATTCCAAGTATATCAATAAAGCCATCCAGGGGCTGCTCGCCAACGTGAGCAAGGACGGAAAGGTGATGAACGTATCCGGCGGGACGGCGGTGATGAACGACAAGGAAGGCTATCGGGGAATCCCCAGGGATTACATCCAGGGCTGGGGACAGGGGCTTACCCTGGCGTTTTTCTCCACGCTGTTAGTGTCGGACTCCATTGAGAAGGACGGTGCGCTGTAAGGATGTTTCGCAGAAATTTTCTGTTTGGCGAGGACTCCGGCACCGCTAACGTGATCGGCGTCTGGCCGGAAGACCTTTATCAGCCGGGCAAGGGATATGGGTTTCTCGTTGAGCAGAACAGACGGGAACAGGAGCTTTTATGGATAACGGAGTTAAATTCCGGCTTTGAGCCGCTTTGCTGGTATCAGGACCGGGATCTGACCAGAATAGAAGAAGACAGCCAGGGTCTGTTTCTCTCTTCCGATGCAGTGGTGTCCCGGCTGGAGGAAGAAGCGGGCGCTGCCTTTTTGGGGGAGCACAGGCGGATTCCCCTGACCTTTGTAGTAGATGTGCCCCGGCAGGGCAATTATAAATTGACCGTGACCATACGCGCGGATGAGCCGATGCGGGATGTGATGCTCTTTACGGGCCGCCGGAGGCTGGCCTACCGGGGGGACATCCCGGGCGGCACAGTGTTTCGCCATACTATGACGGTGAACGTCTGCGATATCGTGCCCAGGGGACAGACCCGCATTTACAGCGATACCACCGTAGACCTTACGGTGGTGGCAGACAGACCGCGGATCAGCAGCCTGTCCGTGGAGGAAATTTCCTGTCCTACGGTTTATATCGCCGGGGATTCCACCGTCACCGACCAGAGCGCGGAATACCCTTATGCGCCGGGCACCAGCTATGCGGGATGGGGCCAGATGCTGACGGCTTATCTGGATGGGAGGATCGCCGTCTCCAACCATGCCCACTCCGGCCTGACCACGGAGAGCTTCCGCAGGGAAGGGCACTATGCGGTGATCGAACAGTACTGCAGGCCGGGGGACTTTCTCTTTTTCCAGTTTGGGCACAACGACCAGAAGTTATCGCATCTGACAGCCCGGGGCGGCTATCTGGAAAATCTCCTGCGCTATGTGGGGGAGTGCAGGGAGCGGGGCGTTTACCCGGTTCTGGTAACGCCTCTGGCCCGGAACAGCTGGAAGGGCAACGACGGCAGCTACAACGATCTGCTGGCAGAGTACGCCCGGATCTGTGTGGAAGCGGGCAGGCAGGAAAATGTCCCGGTGCTGGATCTGCACGGGCGCAGCATGGCGTTTATCAAAGAAAAGGGATTGGAGGGCGCAAAGCCTTATTTCTATCCCGACGATTTTACGCACAGCAACGACTACGGCGCTTACTACATGGCAGGACTGCTGGCCCGGGAGCTTAAAGATGCGTGCCAAGGGCATACCGACCTGGCTTATCGTTTTTTGGCAGGATGTGTGACGGACGGATACGGCCCCTGGGAACCTGCGGGGACGATCGCACAGCCAGTGAGGCCAAAGGGCCTGGCAGGGCCGCCGGATACGCAGCTTCTCTCAGAGGTAGACCGACTGCAGGAGCCCGCAGACCGGGCGGCGGCCCTGGAGATGCTGATCAAGACGGCGCGGTTTTTCCCCACAAACGTGTACAACGATGCTTTTGAGGATGTGGTGGGACACGAGTGGTATGCGGGGATTGTGGAGTGTGCCTGTCAGAACGGTATGATCGACCCGGCTCTGGTGGCGGAGGGGAAGTTCTTTCCCTTACAGCCCGTGACCATGGAAGAATTTCTGGTATTTGCGATGAACGGATACAGGAGCCGGAAAACGCTGCCCGAAGAGCAGCCCTGCATTTACGATGAAAAGTGCCGGGATTTTGCCAGGCCCTATGTGCGGGCGGCGTATGCCCTGGGCCTCGTCGCGGCAGACGGGAGCGAGGATTTAGGCCGGGTGGCCACGCGAGGGGAACTGGTGGCCTTCTGCCGGAAAATGGGAATTTAGGAGGGAGAAAACAAAAATGTCAAAGACGAAAGGCGGATTTACCCTTCCCGGAGAGAGCGGGTATGAGCAGCTCACGCTGAAGATGGCGGAGAAATGGGGCGCGGACGTGATCCGCGACAGCGACGGCACTGTGCTCTCCGACGAGATCGTCCACGCGGGTTACGGGATTTATTCTACTATCTGTATCATCCGCGACCACAACGAGTGGGCGAAGAAAAATACCGATAAGCTGCAGCAGACCTTTCTCTGTACCCCGGCGGCAGTGGCGGAAGGGGAGAGCCTTACCGTCTCCCTGATGGAGAGTTTTTTTGCGGAGCAGTTTGCCGTAAACGATACGCCCCAGGCATTGGCCTACTGGGAGGTCTACGACAGAACCGTCAATAGAAAAGTGCCGGAGGACAGATGGAGCTATGACCGCGAAAAGCAGACGGTGACCCTTACGGGGATCACGCCGTTCCACAAGTATACGGTGAGCTTTTTGGCGTACCGCATCTGGGAAGAGATCTCCATGTACAACCACACCACCAACCACTGGGACAAGGAGCATCTCATGCAGATCGATCCCAGATATCCGGAAGTCCAGGAATATCTGTTGAGCTGGATGAAAAACTGGTGCGAAACTCACCCGGACACCACGGTGGTGCGGTTTACCTCCATGTTCTACAATTTTGTCTGGATATGGGGCAGCGACGCAAAAAACCGCCAGCTTTTTTCCGACTGGGCTTCCTATGACTACACAGTCAGCGCACTGGCGCTGGAGCTGTTTGAAAAGCAGTACGGCTACCGCATGACGGCGGAGGATTTCATCAACAAGGGCAATCTCCATGTAACCCATATGCCCGGCACGAAGCGCAAAGCGGACTGGATGGTCTTTATCAATGACTTTGTCATCTCCTTCGGAAGAAAGCTGATCGATATCGTGCACAGCTATGAGAAAAAGGCATATGTATTCTACGACGACAGCTGGGTAGGCATAGAGCCGTACAACGGAAGGTTTCAGGAATTTGGCTTTGACGGGCTGATCAAATGCGTCTTTTCCGGCTACGAGGCGAGGCTCTGCGCCGGGGTGGACGTCCCTACCCATGAACTTAGGCTTCATCCCTACCTGTTCCCCGTGGGGCTGGGCGGAGCGCCCACGTTTATGGAGGGCGGAGATCCCACGCTGGATGCAAAGAAATACTGGAACCAGGTGCGCAGGGCGCTGCTGCGGGCCAAGATCGACAGGATCGGCCTGGGCGGGTATCTGCACCTGGTGGAGGCGTTCCCGGAATTTTGCGATTACATAGAGAAGGTCGCCGACGAGTTCAGGCTGATCCGCTCTTTCCACGATAAGGGAAAACCCTACGCCATCCGCACCCGGGTGGGAGTGCTGCACAGCTGGGGGGCGCTGCGCTCCTGGACGCTGTCCGGGCATTTCCACGAGACGGATATGCACGATCTGATCCATGTGAACGAGGCGCTGTCCGGCCTGCCGGTGGACGTGAAATTTTTCTCCTTTGAGGATGTGAAAAACGGGGCTCTTGAGGATGTGGATGTGGTCATCAACGCGGGCCGGGCGGGAAGCGCCTGGAGCGGCGGGGATGCCTGGAAAGAGGAGGAAGTGGTAACGGCCCTCACCAGATGGGTTCATGAGGGCGGCACGCTGATCGGCGTCAACGAGCCCTCCGCCGTGGAAGGGTACGACAGCTATTTCCGCATGGCCCATGTGCTGGGCGTGGACAAAGACACCGGCGCAAGGGTATGCCACGGCAGATGGCAGTTTCAGGCGGCCGACCCGGAGGGGATTTTGCCGCCGGGCGTTTCCGTGGCGCCCAAGGCAGATCTGTTCGTGACGGACGGCAAAGCGGAGGTACTGTTGGCGGAGGGGGATGCTCCCCTTGTGACGCTGCATTCCTTCGGGAAGGGCAGGGGCATCTATCTGGCCTCCTTCCGGGTGAATCTGGAGAATACCCGGATGCTGTACCAGCTCATCCGCTACGCGGGCGGGGAAGGGCTGCAGGGCCTTTACATGACGGACAATCTTTACACGGAATGCGCGTATTACCCTGAGAGCGGCAGGCTGGTGGTAATCAACAACAGCGACCGGGAGCAGACCGCTTCCATTCCTACCCCACAGGGAGTAAAGACAGTGACCATGGCGCCCTACGACACGACGTTTCTTGAGTTGTAAGACGGGGCTGGCTGCCGGATCTGCCTGTGCCAAACCGGGGAAAAGCAGCGCCAGCCTGACTTAAAGACAAGAAAAAGTACCGGTGATATCCGGTACTTTTTTGTGGCCGCTGTGCGTTTTAACGGTGTGGACTTTTGTCTTCTTAAGGGTTTTCGGCCTGGTCGGCGTCTGCGGGCGCCGGGTCTTCCGGAAGCGGCGCACTGTCTGCGGCGGGGGTGGTATCCTGCCCGTTTCCGGCTGCTTCCCCTGCTGCCGGAAGGTCTACCGCGCAATGTTCAACGGTATTGTAGCGCAGGGAGAGGAACTGCTGCCTGTCCTTGTTGAAAAGCCGCTTTAAGTCGTTGGAAAATCCAACCACCACCCAGGGGAAGGATTTGTGCAGGCGCTCCAGCATGGCCTGGGTCGTGGCCTCGTTGGGCATGGACAGGGCAACCGGATTTTTGACGCCATAGAGGAAGATGTTCACGCTGTAAGTGGTGCCGGACTTGATGCCGTTGGTGCGGTGGGTCGTGGTGGTCTGGTACGCCCACATCATCTTGCTGTTGGGCAGGGCTTTCGGAACGGCGCCGGCCATATAATAGGTAAACAGGCGGCCCACCTTGATGCTGCCGTTTTTGGTGATGGCCACTGCCGCCTGGAAGTCGGCGTCCGCCGTGGTCTCAGAGCAGCCCTCCGCCGCAATGGCATTGCGCAGATGTTTTAAGGACTTGCCGGTAGCCGCCCTGACGATGAGATATATGCCCCAGATGACAAGCACAAGCCCGATGAGAAGGACGATGCACGCAAAAATGGGGATCTGGGCGCCCGCCGTCTGTCCTCCTGCCTGATCCGGCTTAAGCGCCCCGAAGATGCCGCGGAATACGGGCTGTGCTGTGAAAAACAGCATGACGCCGCCCAGCAGGATGAGTAAGATCGAGCTGACCAGTGCAGATTTTATCGCTTTCTTTTTTAAAATGTCAAACATGACGCCTCCCATTCTGCCGGGGAAAGATATCCCGGCAAACACAAATATGATACTATTGTAATACGGGCATCTTTAATCTGCAAGCAAAAGAAAGAAAAGAAAAACAAAAAGCAGTGTCCGGGCAGGAGAAACTGTGTTATACTGTTATGATATCAGGAACAAAAGGAGGAGCAGCCCATGAAATTTAAAGATATGCCCTATGAACGGGTGGATTTTGAACAGGTGGAGAAGGAGCTGAAAGAGCTGATGCAGGCCTTTGAGGCGGCAGGGAGCGGCGAGGAGCAATTTGCCGTCCATGAAAAATTTTATGCCCTGACCGACAGGGTGAGTTCCCTGATGACCATCGCAAACATCCGCTTTGACGGGAACACGAAGGATTCCTTTTATGAGAAGGAGCGGGAATACTACGACGAGCAAGGCCCCATTTACTCTAATCTAGTACTGGAGTACCAGAAAAAGCTTTACCATTCCCCTTACCGGGCTTACCTGGAAGAAAAGATTGGCCCCGTGGCCTTTAAAAACATGGAGCTGGCGTTAAAGTCCATGGATGAAAAGCTGGTTCCCCTGATGCAGGAGGAAAACAGCCTGACCATGGAATATGACAAGCTGATTGCCGGGGCAAAGATCTCCTTTGACGGCAAGGAGCTCAACCTTTCCCTGATGCGCCCTTATCTGGTCAACCCCGATCGGAAGGTGCGCAGGGAAGCTTGGGAAAAGGTGACGGAGTTTTTTGAGGCAAACGGGGAAAAGCTGGATGAAATCTACGACAAGCTGGTGAAGAACCGCACCGCCCAGGCAAAGGAAATGGGGTATGAAAACTATCTGGAGCTTGGCTATTACCGCATGAACCGCAACTGCTACGGCAAAGAGGAGGTAGAAGCTTTCCGCCGCCAGGTGAAAGAGTGCTTCGTGCCGTTTGCGGAGAAACTCCATGACAGGAGACGGCAGCGCCTGGGCCTGGATCATCTGATGTATTACGATGAGAGCGTATACTTCCCCCAGGGAAATCCTGCGCCCACGGGCACGCCGGAGGAGATTTTAGCGGCGGGAAAGAAGATGTACGGGGAGCTGTCTGCGGAGACAAAAGAATTTTTTGACTTCATGCTGGAGAATGAGCTCTTTGACGTGCTGGGCCGCAAGGACAAGCGGGCGGGCGGCTACATGACCTATATTCCACTGTACCAGTCTCCCTTTGTGTTTGCCAATTTCAACGGCACCAGCGGGGATGTGGACGTGATCACCCATGAGTGCGGGCACGCTTTCCAGGGCTATCTCTCCGGGAAAGACCCTATCAGGGAGCACGCGGATATCACCATGGAGACGGCGGAGATCCACTCCATGTCCATGGAGTTTTTTGCGGAAAAATGGACGCCGCTCTTTTTTGGGGACAGGGCCGGGGACTACATTGATATGCACTTAGAGGACGCGGCGGCCTTTATCCCTTACGGCTGCATGGTAGATGAGTTCCAGCACATTGTCTATGAAAATCCTGAACTGACGCCTGCCCAGCGCAAAGAAGCCTGGGCGAAGCTGGAAAAGGAGTATAAGCCCCACCTGGACTACGGCGACAACCGCTACCTGGCGCAGGGCGGTTACTGGCAGAGGCAGTCCCATATTTATGACGTCCCCCTTTACTATATCGACTACTGTCTGGCCCAGACCTGTGCGCTGCAATATAAGGTAAAGATGGACGCGGACTTTGCTGCGGCATGGCAGAGCTATTTAAAACTCTGCAGACTTTCCGCCAGTGATTTCTTTACCTCCATGATAAAGGAAGTAGGGCTGGACAGCCCCTTTGAGGAGGGCTGTCTGAAAAATATCGTGGAAAAGCTTGAAAAATATGTGAATTAACTTCCCATTTTAATCAAAATGCTGTAAAATAGGCAAAGCGGCGGGCGCCAGACCATGCCGCGAGAAGGAGACCCAATATGTCTAAGAAACCACAGAAGGGTTCAGAAAACCAGGAGAAGGTGCTGACCCGATATGACTTGAAAATGAAAAGGAGGGAGGAGCAGAAGAAAAAGGAAGCCCGGAATAAGAAGCTTGCCACGGCTGTTGGGATTCTTTTCATAGTGGGGCTGGCAGCCCTGGCGGCATCCTTCCCCATCCGCAATTACCTCACCGTGCACGGCACATACGTCAAGGTGGGCGGGCAAAAGGTTTCCCAGGTAGAGTTTGACTACAACTATAATCTGGTGAAAAATAACTATTTGTCTGCAAACAGCGCTTATCTGGGGTACTTCGGGCTCGACCTGACAGGCGATCTCTCCACCCAGATGTATTCCGATACGCTGTCCTGGCAGGATTATTTTGAACAGATGGCTGCGGACAATCTCGTGAGGAGCCAGGCCATGTTAAATGAGATGGCTGCGGCGGGCTTTACCTACGATCCCGCAGAGGAATATGAGGAATATGAAGCTTCCTTAAAGCAGGCGGCCTCGGAAGAGGGCGTGACGGTGGGCAGATATGTGAAGGAGCTTTTCGGCCCGTATGCAACGCTTGGCCGGATCCGCAGCTTTGTGGAGAAGGGCATCTGCACCAGCGCTTATTATCGGAGCATTCAGGAGAGCAAGGAGCCTTCCCAGGAGGAGATCCAGGCTTACTATCAGGAGAATGTGGATGATTTCGACTCAGTGGATTACCGGATGCTCACCGTAGAGGCCCAGCTTCCCACGGAGCCGACGGAGCTGGCGGATCCTGTGGAGGAGAACGGCAGCGTTTCCGACGCCGACGGGGAAGAAACCGCTTATCAGCCCTCTGAGGCGGAGATAGCCGCAGCCATGGAGGAAGCGGATAAAGAGGCGCAGGAGCTTTTAAAGACGGTGGCAGAGGACGGCGAGCTTTCGGAGAACCGGAAAAAGGCTTCGGTCATTTCCGCTTTGCGGGAGTGGCTCTTTGACAGTGCAAGAAAGCCGGGAGATACCACGGTGATTGCCAATGACGTGGCTCACTCCTATTATGTGGTTGCCTTTGAAAAACGGTATCTGGACGAGACCCCCACGGCGGATGTGCGCATCATCATGCCGGACGGCGTTGACGGCCAGGGGATTTTGGACGAGTGGAGCGCGGGGGAGGCTACGGAGGAGAGCTTTGCCGCCCTGGCGGATCAATACAACGGCCTGCTTGCGTCCTCCGGCGCAGAAGGCGGCCTGTTTGAAGCCCAGACAGAGGACTCAGTGCCCGCAGAGGTGGGCGGATGGCTCTTTGAGGAGAGCAGGGCTGTGGGCGATACCACGGTGATCACCTCTTCGGAGGACGCTGCAACCTATGTCTTGTACTTTGCAGGATGGAACGACGCCGAGTGGAAGCTGGATATCCAGAGTCTTCTTACGTCAGAGCGGATGTCCGATTATATGGATGAAATCACGGCGGGCCTGTCGGTGGAGGATCCCAAGGGACATCTGAATTACCTGAAAGTGCAGGCACAGGAGCAGGAAACTGTTTCGGAAGGCGACGCCGGCGGGGATGTCTCCGCAGAGTAGATTCCGGGCAATGGCAGGCGGTGGGGTGTCCTCACCGCCTTTTTTCACAGACGGGAAGCGGGAGCGCATGGAGAAAAAGCTGCTGGTGCTGGATATTGACGGCACGCTGACCAATTCCAAAAAGGAAATTACGGCCCCCACCCGGGACGCGATTTGGGAGATGCTGCGCCGGGGACATCTGCTGGCGCTGGCGTCGGGACGCCCTACGCCGGGGATGCTCCGGTATGAGAGGGAGCTGGCCCTGGACAGCCGCCACGGGTATCTTTTGTCCTATAACGGCGCCCGCATCCTGCCCTTTGGCGCGGGGAAGCCGCTCTATGAAAAGGAGCTTCCACCGGCGCTGCTGCCTGAACTTTACGGTTTCGCGGGAAAGCACGGCTGCGGCCTGGTCACCTATCTGGACGACCAGGTGATATCTGCGTTTCCTCCCGACAGCTATGTGAAGACCACCGCGTCCAACAATCAGATGGGCCTTCGGCCCGAGCCGGATTTTTTAGGCTTTGTGGATTTTCCTGTCTATAAGTGCCTGATGACGGCGCTCCCAGGGCGTGCGGCAGGGCTGGAAAAACTTCTGAAGGAGCAGCTGGGAGAGCGGGCTGCCGTATACCGCTCCGAGCCGTATTATATAGAAATCATGGCTCCCGGCATATCAAAGGCCGGAGGGCTGCGGCGGATCCTGGAAGCTCTTTCGATTCCCCGCGAAAACATGGTCTGCTGCGGGGACGGTTTTAACGACGTCGGAATGCTCCGATACGCCGGGGTCGGCGTGGCCATGGGAAATGCCCAGGAGGCGGTGAAGGAGGCGGCAGACTATGTGGCCGCTTCCAACGACGAGGACGGGCTGGTGGAAGTGATCGGGAAATTTTTTGCATAGAGGAGGTGTGGGCGATTCGGATCCAGATACCGGAAAATGCCGGGAAAATCATAAAAACGCTGACGGCAGCAGGCTTTGAGGCCTATGTGGTAGGCGGCTGCGTCCGGGACTCTATCCTGGGGCGCACCCCGGAGGACTGGGATATCACCACCTCCGCCAGGCCGGAACAGGTCAAGGGATTGTTTGGCCGCACAGTGGACACGGGCTTAAAGCACGGGACGGTCACGGTGTTATTGGGGCGGGAGGCCTTTGAGGTCACCACTTACCGCATTGACGGAAAATATGAAGACAGCAGGCATCCCCGGGAGGTGATCTTCACACCGAGCCTGGAAGAAGACCTGCGCCGCCGTGATCTGACGATAAACGCCATGGCCTACAACGAGGAGAAGGGGCTGGTGGATCTGTACGGCGGGCTGGAAGATATCCGGGCGAAGGTAATCCGCTGCGTGGGGGATCCCAGGGCCCGGTTCGGAGAGGACGCCCTGCGCATTCTGAGGGCCATCCGATTTGGCGCCCAGCTTGGCTATGAGCTTACCCAGGACACCCGGGAAGCTGTCCGGCAGATGGCCGGCACGCTGAAAAACATCAGCGCGGAGCGGATCCAGACAGAACTGGTCAAGCTGGTCTGTTCTGCGCATCCCTCAAAACTGAGGGAGGCATACGCCTGTGGGGTGACGAAAGTCTTCCTGCCGGAATTTGACCTGGCCATGGAGACCCCGCAGGATCATCCCCACCACTGTTACAGCGTGGGAGAGCACACGCTCCACAGCCTGGAGGCGGTGGAGCCGGATAAGACGCTGCGGCTGGCCATGCTGCTCCACGACATCGGAAAACCACGCACTCTCAGCCGGGACGAAAAGGGGATCACCCACTTCCGCGGCCATGAGCAGGTGGGGGCCCAGATGGCCCGGGAGATCTTAGGGCGGCTGAAATTTGACAAGGAGACCATGAACCGGGTCTGCAAGCTGGTGCTGTATCACGACTGGGGAAACCACTTAGAGCCGGATATACGCCTTCTGCGCCGGGCGGTCAATCGGATGGGCCAGGACGTCTTTCCAGAGCTGTTTGCGGTGAAGCGGGCGGACATTTCCGCCCAGAGCAGCTATCTGCGCCAGGAGAAGCTGCAACGGCTGGGCCAGTGGGAGCAGATGTATCAGACGATACAAGAGGAGGGGCAGTGCGTGTCCTTAAAGACCCTGGCGGTGACGGGAGAGGATCTGATCAGGCTGGGGATGCCGCCCGGCAGGGAGCTGGGGGAGGCGCTTCAGAAGCTGCTAGAACTGGTGTTAGAGGAGCCGGAGCGGAACACCCGGGAAATCCTGCTGGCGGAAGCCGGGAAAATCATACTTTGAAAAAGTCTCTCATAAGATAGGTTATGAACCGGGCCGAAGGCCGGTGACAGGAATCTATCAGGAGGGGCCGGATGTGAATGACAGAGCGGTGGAACTGCTGGAGCAGTATGACATGGAAGTGCTTCGCACCAGGAAGGGCAGAGGCGCAATCGTATGCGACACAGATAAGGGATGTCTGATTTTTAAGGAATATACAGGTACGGAAGACAAGATCAGTATACAGAACAGGCTGTTGGAGCAGATCGCCGAAAGCAAGGCCATACAGGCGGAGCGCATCATCCCGTCCAGGGAGGGCGCATTGACCGTGCGGGATGTGGACGGCAGCAGGTATGTGCTGAAGACCTGGAGGGAGAGCCGGGAATGCAATATCCACGACCGGACGGAATGCAGGCTGGCGGTGGAGCTGCTGGCAAGGCTGCATCGTGTCATGGAACTGCCGGCGGACACACCGGGGATGCCTCTTCCTTTTTCCCCTGAGATGGAATATGAAAAGCATAACAGGGAATTGAAGCGGGTGCGCAAATTTTTGCAGCAAAAGGGCCAGAAGACCGAGTTTGAGATCCGTCTCTTACACGCCTTCGACTATTTTTTGGAGCAGGCCCTGGCGGTGACGGAGGAGTGGAAGTCATATCGCAGCCTTCTGGAGCCGGACGATGGCGAAAGCACCGGGGGAAGCGTCTCCTTCTGCCACGGGGATTATCAATACCACAACCTTTTAAAGGAGCCGGACGGGTGGTTTCTGGTAAATTTTGAGAAAGTTTTAAGGGACAGACCGGTTCGCGACCTGTACCTGCTGCTGCGCAAGCTTTTGGAAAAAAGCGGCTGGTCTGTGTCCCTGGGGACGGAACTGCTGGAGGCCTATGAGAAAGAGAGCACGCTTCCGGCGTTTTGCCGGATCGACCTATATTACCGCCTGGCTTACCCGGAGAAATTCTGGAAGATAGCCAATTTCTATTATAATTCCGGAAAAGCCTGGATTCCGGGAAAAAACCACGAAAAACTGGAGAAACTGATCGCACAGGAAAAAGAGAAGCAGCATTTTTTGGAGGAAGCATTCCGGGATGTGAGCCGGATGCGGAGGGCTTGAGAAGAAGGAGCAGACTGTGACGGGCGAGAGAAACACGGGAAAAACGATGGGGATCAAATCAGGTATCTGGGGCGTGCTGACAGCGCTGTTTCTGGCTTCCTGCGGCACGGGGAAGGAGGCCGTGGAACCTTCTCCCACGCCCCAGCGCGTGGACACGGGTTTTATCCTCACAGGCCCGGACAGCTATGACTCGGCGGATACGGCCATTCTGGTAGGGCGTGACGACAGGGAGAGTACGCTGACTTTCTTAAACCTGGAGCTGGGCCGCAGATATACGCTGGCTTTGGACGGCACCACAAGACTGAGAGACAAGTACGGGCAGAGCATCTCCCTGGGGCAGCTGAACCGGGGCGATATCGTCGATATCACCTTTCTGAAGGAAAAGAAACATCTGACCACCCTGCAGCTTTCCCCGCAGGCCTGGATCTACGAGGATGTGGAGAATTATGAGATCGATCCCGTGCGGCGGGAGATGACCATCGGTTCGGAGATCTTTAAGCTGACAGAAAATACGCAGTATGTCTCCGGCAGCCAGAGTATGGAGGAAGCGGATCTGACGCCCATGGACGTGGTGAGCGTCCTGGGGCTGGACAGCCAGGTTCTGACCGTGCGGGTGGAAAAGGGGCACGGATATCTGCGGCTGGAGAACGACGAAAACTTTATCGGCGGCTGGATTGAGGTGGGCCAGTCCGTGATACAGAGGATTTCGGAGGATATGCTGCTGCTGGTGCCGGAGGGAACCTTTGATGTGCTCATCAGCCACCGCGGCGGAGGCGGCGCCAAGACCGTTACCATCCGGCAAAACCAGGAGACGGTGCTGGACATCGGGGATCTGGAAATCCCCGAGCCCCAGACGGGCACGGTGCTGTTTTCCTTAAGCCCTGCTTCCGCAGAACTGTATGTGGACGGCTCCCCGGTGGACGCATCCGGGCCTGTGACGTTAGAGTACGGGCTGCACCAGATCATCGCCCGGGCGGAAGGGTATCAGTCCATCACCCAGTACATCCGTGTGGGACAGGCCTCCACCGGGTTTCAGGTGACGCTGGAGGCGGTGGAGGAGGAATCTCCCGAAAAAACGCAGGCCCCGGAGGTCTCCGGCGGGGACGAAGTCACCACGGACTATTACAAGGTCTTCATCGACGGGCCGGAGGGCGTGGAGGTATACCTGGACGGCAGATATGTGGGGACTTCGCCCTGCTCCTTTGAAAAGACGGCGGGCGACCATGTGATCACCCTGCGAAAGAGCGGCTATGTGACCAGAAGCTATCATATTACGGTGGACAGTGAAAACAAGGATATCTCGTATTCCTTCGCGGAGCTGGCGGATTCGGCAACAGCCGGCGCCGACAGCGTTTCCGACGCCTGGAACGATATCCTGGATATGTTGAATTAAGAGGAGCAGAGCATGAGGGAACCTTATACCTATGAAGAATTTTTGAAAATCATTGAGACGCTGCGCAGCGAGAACGGCTGCCCCTGGGACAGGGAACAGACCCACATGAGCCTGCGGCCCTGCCTGATGGAGGAGGCTGCGGAGGTGGCTGGCGCTATCCGCATCTATGAGAAGACCGGAAACTGGGAAAACCTGCGGGAGGAATTGGGGGACGTGCTGCTGCAGGTGGTGATGCACGCGCAGATTGCCAGGGAGGAAGGGCTGTTTGCCATGGAGGATGTGGTAAACGAGGTGGCGGAAAAGATGGTGCGCCGCCATCCACATGTGTTCGGCGATGTGCAGGCGGACACTTCCTCCCAGGTGCTGGAGAACTGGGACGAGATCAAAAAACGGGAAAAAGAGGGGAAAACCCAGGTACAGACCCCTTTGCGGGAGATCCCCGCAGAGCTTCCGGCGCTTACCAGGGCTGCCAAGGTCTTAAAAAAGGCGGACAAGCTGTATGAAAGCCAGGGGACATTTGAGGATGCCCTGGAAGCCATCAGGTCTGCCGCCAGCAGGATAGAGACGCTGGGGAAGGGGGCAGACGGGCAGGCTCTCACAGGCCCTCTGGGAGATTTGCTGCTTGCGGTTTCCAACCTTTCCAGAATCTGTAAACTGCCTCAGGAACAGATCCTGTCAGACAGAATTGACGAAATGATAGAAAAGTTTGAATGAGGCTGCGCAAAAAGCCGTAAATAGGCGCAAATATCTGGAAAAAGCCTTGACAAAAAAAAGAAAAACAGGTATATATGTTATAGACGTTTCACAAGAAGCATCTACAAAAATACAAAAATGAAAACTCAGGTTAGAGGAGGTTCCGTCATGAACAAGACAGAATTAGTAGCGGCTCTTGCAGAGCAGGCTGGCGTTTCCAAAAAGGATGCGGAGAAGGTTTTGAAGGCATTTACCGATGTAGTTACCGACGAACTGAAGAAGGGCGAGAAGGTTCAGCTGGTTGGCTTTGGTACCTTCGAGGTATCTGAGCGGGCGGCAAGGGAAGGCAGAAACCCTGCTACCAAGAAGCCCATCAAGATTCCTGCTTCCAAGGCTCCTAAGTTCAAGGCAGGCAAGGCATTCAAGGATGCGCTGAACTAATTGGTTGAAGATGCGGAGGGCCCTTCCGGGTTCTCCGCTTTTATATTCCGGGAAAGAAAGGCTGGAAACTGCCCCATGAGACTGGACAAATATTTAAAAGTGTCGCGCCTGATCAAACGCCGCAGCGTGGCCAACGAAGCCTGCGACAGCGGCAGGGTGTGCATCAACGACAAGCCCGCGAAGGCTTCCGCCAATGTCAAAGAAGGAGATATCATCACCATTTCCTTTGGCAACAAGGAGGTCAGGGTGGAAGTGCTTGACGTGCAGGAGACGGTGAAGAAAGAAGAGGCAAAGGAGCTTTTCCGCTATTTGTAGCTTTTGGTTCTAGCCCGCCCGCGCCCCACATATACTAATACTGCCAGCGCGGAACAGGAATCGCCGCGCAGCGGGAAAAGGAGGGGCAAATGGAAGATTTAAACAGCAGCGGACGGATGCACAGGATAACGCTCACAAATCGGAAAAGCTGTGCCTTAAACGGCGTAAACGACGTGTTAAGCTTTGACGAGCACGAAATCCTCCTGGAGACGGAGCAGGGGATGCTGATGCTCAAGGGGAACGATCTCCATGTCAACCGGCTTACGCTGGACAAAGGGGAGATCGACGTGGACGGCAAAATCGACAGCCTGACCTATTCCGACCTGTCGGGAAAAGGGAACAAGAGCGAGTCCTTCCTTGGCAAGCTGTTTCGGTAAAGCCCATGGCAAGTGAAAATGAATTTCTCCTCCATGCCCTGTTAATGGGCATTTTTATTACCTTTTTGTACGATCTGCTGCGGGTCTTCCGACGGGTGGTCCCCCACAGGGGGTTTTTTGTGTCGGCGGAGGATCTCCTCTTCTGGGTCTATTGCGGCGGGGAAGTTTTTTTGCTGATGTACCGCGAGGGAGACGGCACCCTGCGCTGGTTTGCGGTGATGGGCGCGCTGGCGGGGATGTGCTTGTACAAGAAGACAGTCAGCCCGCTGTTTGTAAAATATGCGTCCCTGGCTTTAAACTGGGTGCTGGGGATTCTATGCCGCCCGTTAAAATGGATCTGCCGGGGTTTCAGGAAGGCGGCAGGCAGGGCGGGACGGGGCCTGGGGAAACTGTTTGCCCGGCTGCGCAGACGTGTGAAAAACAGGTTGACGTATTTTGTAAAAGTGCTTAAAATAGCCTTAAAGGCATAAAACAGGAGTTTTGGGGAAAGGAGGGCTTATGGCAGGGACAAGGCGCAGGGTGGCTTACCGACGCAGACGCCAGAATCGGTTCAGTATGTTTCTGGTCTCTCTGGTGATCGTGATGCTGATCGTGGTCGTAGCGGTAAAGAGCGTCGATCTGCGGGAAAAAATCGACGCGGTGACCCAGAAGGAACAGACGCTGGATGGCCTGATCGCAGAGGAGGAAGCCCGGGCTCAGGAAATAGAGGAATTTTCCAAGGAGGTTCAGACCAAGGGCTATATTGAGCGCGTGGCCAGAGAGAAGCTGGGTCTGGTCTACGAGGGCGAGATCATGTTTAAGGAAGAAGATTAAGGCGGGGACGGGAAGTCCCCGCTCTTTTTGTCGCAAAACTTTAAGGCTGTAGATCCCGGTTTTGACAAAAAATACGTCCAGAGGGGTTTATAATCTCAGGCTGACATTGGGAAAAGGGAGGATGTGATGTCAGATGGCAGCGGGATCGGGAATTGCGGAGGTACAAAAAATCCTGGGAAGGCCTGGGCGGCGGGCGGAAGAAGACGGGGAGCTGCAGACGGCACAGGTATCGGATCTGTGCAGGAACAGGCTCTTAAACTATGCGGATACCTTTTTTGAATTGGCAAAGAGCTATGACGGGGAATTCAAACCAGGGGAGACAGACGGCGCGGAAGCGGACAGGCAGCGCGTGCTGTCTGAGAAGATATTGTGGGAAAACCGCCAGCTCATGAAGGGGCATCTGTGCGAGATGGCAAATATCATGCGCTCTGTGGCCTGTGAAGTCATGTGTTACAGACCCATGGAGGCCAGAAAGAGGCGGATGCTGGCCCAGGCGCTGCGGGAGGAGGGGATCCTGACAAAAAGCCCCTGTTATGTGCCCGGGGACGACGGCAGGGAGGCCATCATGCTGGCTTTGTGGGTACAAAAAGGGGCCGACGTGCCTGCAAAGGAGGCTGTCGCCGTACTTTCCGCCCTGTTTCACAAAAAGCTCAGGCTGTCTGTGGAAAGCCCAGCGTTGATCGGGCGGGAACCCCAATGCTTTGTGCTGGAAGAAGAGCCCCGCTATTTTGTGCTGACGGGATTTTCCCGGGTGGCCAAGGAGAGCGAAACCGTGTCGGGGGACAATTATGCGGTGACGGAGGAGGAAAAGGGCAGGATCACAGTCATGCTTTCCGACGGCACCGGATCCGGGGAGCAGGCCGGGCGGGACAGCGGGCAGGTGCTGGATCTGATGGAAAAGCTCCTGGAAGCGGGGTATGAGACCGGGACAGCCGTCAACATGGTCAATACAGCGCTGCTCGCCAAAGGGGAGGAGCATAAACACCCCACCCTGGACGTCTGCGACGTGAATCTGTACGAAGGAAGCTGCAGGATTTGGAAGGTGGGCGGCGCGGCCACTTTTTTAAAGCGGGAGGGGAAGGTGGAGGAGCTTGCGGCGGGTATTCTGCCATTGGGCATTTTCCGTCGCATCGACCTTGAACCCCTGGAGCGGCGGCTGGAGGACGGGGATTTTCTGGTGATGGTTTCGGACGGTGTGGTGGACGCCTTTGGGGCGGAGGGCTATGAGAGCGGGATGCTTCAGGCGGTGGCGGGCCTGCAGGGCCAGAACCCGGGGGAGCTGGCGGAAAAGCTGCTGCGGATGGCCATCTGCAAAAACGGGGGCAGGATCCGGGACGACATGACGGTAGGCGTCATCGGAATCTGGAAGGAAACTCTTGATTTTTTCTGACAAATGAGCTACATTCAACATATGGATATCCGTCACAAGACAGAAAAAAAGGTGTTTTCCTATCTGGAAGAACACGGCATGATATCCCCCGGCCACAAAATCGTGGCGGGGGTCTCTGGAGGGGCAGACTCGGTTTGCCTCTTGTTTGTATTATGGGAATATGCAAAGACAGTGCCGATCACCCTGGCGGTGGTTCATGTAGACCACGGTCTCCGGGAGGAAGCGGGAGAGGACGCGGCCTATGTCGAGGGGCTCTGTAAGCGCCTGGAAGTGCCCTTTTACCTCAAAAAAGTACAGGTGAAGGACTTTGCGGAACAGACAGGCCGCTCCCTGGAGGAGGCCGGCAGGGAGTTAAGGTATCAGATCTTTGGCCAGACGGCCCGTAAGCTGGGGGCACAGCGCATCGCCGTGGCCCACAGCGCCAACGACAGGGCGGAGACCATGCTGTTTCACCTGTTCCGGGGCAGCGCCTTAAAGGGGCTTTGCGGGATCCCGCCTGTGCGGGAGGAGATCATCCGCCCCCTGTTGTGTCTGGAGCGGGAGGAAATCGAGGCCTATCTGACGGCCCGGGGGATTTCCTGGCGCACGGACAGCACCAACGGGGAGGATGCTTACACCAGAAACCGCATCCGGCATCACCTCCTGCCCCTGGCAGAAAGCCAGGTGTCCCAAGGCGCCGTGTCCCATATGTGCAGGACGGCGGAGCTTCTGCGGGAGACGGAGGATTATCTGGAGCAGCAGACGCAGGCGGCGCTGGAGCGTCTGGCAGAGAGAAGAAGACTGGGGGAAGGCCAGGCGTTTTGGGTACAGAAGGCAGAGTTTCTTGCGCTTCACGGGGCGATTCAGAAGCGGATGATACACGCCCTGTTATCGCGGTTAAAGCCCGGCGGGAGGGATATTACCAGCCGCCATGTGGAGGATGTGATAGCCCTCTTTTCCAAGCCGGGGAATCCCAGCCTGGATCTGCCCAATGGGATCCGGGTCCAAAACAGTTATGAGGGGGTGCTGTTCTGGCGGGAGGAAAGCGGGGAGAGCGCATCCCCCAGCCTGTGGCAGAAGGTGGAGCTGCCGCAGGCAGAGACGGCGCATCCGCTCACTTTTTGCCTGGGAGAGGACGCAGAGATAGAAATTTCCGTATTTTTTGCAAAAAAGAATGAGAAAGTTCCACGGAATGAGTATACGAAATGGTTTGACTGTGATAAAATGATAGAATCACTAGTTTTGCGCTACAGGCAGCCGGGGGATTATCTTACCATAGCGGACGGAAACGGCGGGACAGTGCACAAACGCCTGAAGGATTATCTGATCACGGAAAAGGTTCCAAGGCAGGAGCGGGGCCGTATCCCGGTGCTGGCGGAGGGAAGCCACATTCTCTGGCTGGTGGGATACCGCATCAGCGAATCCTTTAAGGTGGATGAGAATACAAAACGCATTTTGCAGGTAAAATTATTAAGGGGCTGCCCGGGCAGCGGAACGGAGGAAAAAGGTGGCGGAGCGCATCAAGGTGTTATTGTCGGAGGAGGAAGTGGCGGAGAGAATCCGCCAGATCGGGGAACAGATCAGCAGGGACTATGAGGGCAGACAGGTACATCTGGTCTGCGTGTTAAAAGGCGGCAGCTTCTTCATGTGCGAGCTGGCAAAGCGGATTACGGTGCCGGTATCTCTGGACTTTATGTCTGTGTCCAGCTATGGCGGCGACACCAAGTCCAGCGGCGTGGTAAGGATTGTCAAGGATCTGGACGAGCCTTTACAGGGGAAGGACGTCCTCGTGGTGGAGGATATTGTGGACAGCGGCAGGACGCTGAGCTATCTGCTGGAGATGTTAAAGGACAGAGGGCCGAAATCCCTGCGGCTCTGCACGCTCTTAGACAAGCCGGAGCGGCGTGTCATCGATGTCAATGTGGACTATACGGGCTTTCAGATTCCCGATCAGTTTGTGGTCGGCTACGGTTTGGACTACGATCAGAAATACCGCAACCTGCCCTACATAGGAATCGTGGAATTCGTGGATTAGGAGGGGTTTGTTAAGTTGAGACAAAACGGAAGGGGATTTATTTCCTACTTTATCTTTATCATCGTGGTGCTGGTAGTGATGGGGTCGGTCAACCTGGTCACGAGAAAGAACGAGCGGGAGGACTACACGCAGGCCCAGCTGGTGGCCGACATGGAGGCGCAGCACATCGTCCAGATCGAGCTGACGCCAAACAGCGAGACGCCTACGGGCCGTCTGGAGGTGTGGCTGACAGGCGGCGCCGAAAAACAGCTCTATGTGACGGACGTCCGGGAGGCGGAAGCTCTGGTGCGCTCTTACGGCTATGAGCCCATTGTCAACGACGTGCCCAGGGAGAGCTGGGTGCTGACCACGTTAGTTCCCATGCTGATCGTGCTGGCGGTGGGCGTGGTTTTGTTTATGATGGTCAACGCGCAGAACGCAGGGAACGGCAACGCCAAGATGATGAATTTCGGCCGGAGCCGGGCGAAGATGACCATGGGCGACAAGACCATGAACTTTAAGCAGGTGGCGGGCTTAAAGGAGGAGAAGGAGGAGCTGGAGGAAATCGTAGATTTCTTAAAAGACCCTGGAAAGTACACCCGGGTGGGGGCAAGGATCCCCAAGGGAGTGCTGCTGGAGGGCCCTCCCGGGACGGGTAAGACGCTGCTTGCCAAAGCGGTGGCGGGGGAGGCAAACGTGCCGTTTTTCAGCATCTCCGGCTCAGACTTTGTGGAAATGTTCGTGGGCGTGGGGGCTTCCCGCGTCCGGGACTTGTTTGAGGAGGCAAAGAAAAACGCTCCCTGTATCGTGTTTATCGACGAGATCGACGCGGTGGCAAGACGCCGGGGAACCGGAATGGGCGGCGGCCATGACGAGCGGGAGCAGACGTTGAACCAGCTCCTTGTGGAGATGGACGGCTTTGGCGTCAACGAAGGGATCATCGTCATGGCGGCTACGAACCGGGTGGACATTCTGGATCCGGCCATCCTGCGCCCCGGGCGCTTCGATCGGAAGGTGGCGGTGGGCACGCCGGATATCCGGGGCCGGGAGGAAATCTTAAAGGTACACGCAAAGAACAAGCCGCTGGCGGAAAATGTGGATTTAAACCAGGTGGCCCAGACCACCGCAGGCTTTACCGGGGCAGATCTGGAGAACTTGATGAACGAGGCCGCCATCAACGCGGCCAAGGCGGGCAAGGTCTATGTGGCCCAGGACGACATCAACAGGGCGTTTATCAAGGTGGGCATCGGCGCCGAGAAAAAGAGCCGGGTTATCTCCGACAAGGAGAAACGCATCACCGCCTACCACGAGGCTGGCCATGCAATTTTATTCCATGTGCTGCCGGATGTGGGCCCTGTGCATACGGTTTCTATCATCCCCACGGGGTCGGGCGCAGCAGGCTACACGATGCCTTTGCCGGAAAGAGACGAGATGTTTCTGACTAAGGGAAAGATGCTTCAGGATATCATGGTGTCCCTGGGCGGACGTATCGCGGAGGAGATCATCTTTCAGGATGTCACCACCGGAGCCTCCAGCGATATCAAGAAGGCCACCAAGGTGGCGAGGCGGATGGTGGCCCGGTACGGGATGTCCGAAAACGTCGGCGTCATCTGCTATGACGACGATGACGACGAAGTGTTTATCGGCAGGGATCTGGCCCATGCCAAGTCCCACTCCGAGGCTGTCTCCGGCCAGATCGACAAAGAGGTAAAGGCCATTGTGGACGGCTGCTATGCCAAGGCCAAGGAGATCATCCTGAAGCACGAAAAAGTGCTCCACAGCTGTGCCAACCTGCTGTTGGAGAAGGAAAAGATCGGCAGGGAAGACTTTGAAGCGCTGTTTACGGTGTAATACCACATTGTAAAAAACTGCCAAAAACACAATCCCCTTTTTGTTATATTTGTGAAATTTGGGAATAGCCAAACGGGGGAGACAATGCTATGATAATCGTGTAACCCCCCAATACATCGTATAGTTTTTGCTATACCCCATAAGAGGTAATACCTTCTCTGAAGAGGACAGTCACCCCATGGCTGTCCTTTTTACCATACGAAAAAAGGTATTGAACTGCGCACGGATTTTCGGTAAAATTGATGTGAATATAGGAAAAGCGCTGCGGGATGTTACCGTCAGGAGGCAGACGTGGACGAAAAAATGGAATTTGAAAAGATAAAGCAGTTGGAACATAACTGCCAATATATCGCAAATATGCGGCCAGTGTTCAACAGGAGGGCCCTTTTTACCGATACCACCGGGGAATATATCTCCCCAGAGGAGCCAAAGCCTTATGAATGGGTCACCATCCGTTTCCGCACAGCCAAAAACAACGTGGATCGTGTGGTTCTGGTCTGCCGGGATGAGTGTTATGTGATGGGCAAGGTGGAATCGGATCGAAACTTTGACTATTACGCCCAGGCGGTTCAGCTTACAGACAAAAAGCTGACCTACCATTTTGAAGTACAGACAGGCCGGTTGAAGGGCTGCTACGACACCCGGGGCCTGGTACAGGTACAGGAAAAGAACGAATACTATGACTTTGCGATTATACCGGGCTTTGAGACGCCCCAGTGGGCAAAGGGCGCGGTGATGTACCAGATTTATGTGGACCGTTTCTGCAACGGGGATCCCGGAAACGACGTTCTCACCGGGGAATACTGCTATATCGGGGAACCCGTGAACCGGGTGGAGGATTGGACAAAACTCCCGGCCCAGATGGACGTCGGTCAGTTTTACGGCGGGGATCTGCAGGGCGTGCTGGACAAGATGGACTATCTGAAGGATCTGGGGGTGGAGGTGATCTATTTTAACCCGCTGTTCGTCTCTCCCTCCAACCACAAATACGACATACAGGACTACGATTATATCGACCCGCATTTCGGAAAGCTGGTCAGCGACAAGGGCGAGCTGCTGAAGGAGGGACAACGGGACAATAAGGAAGCCACCCGGTACATTGACCGGGTGACCAACAGGGCAAATCTGGAGGCCGCCAACCAGCTTTTCATCCGGGTCGTGGAGGAAGCGCACAGAAGGGGCATGAAGGTCATTCTGGACGGCGTGTTCAACCACTGCGGTTCTTTCAACAAATGGCTTGACAGGGAGCGGATCTACGAAAACGCGGAAGGGTATGAAAAAGGCGCTTTTCTCAGCGCAGACAGCCCGTACCGCAGCTATTTCGATTTTTCGCGGCAGGACGGCTGGCCTTACAACAGTTCCTACGATGGCTGGTGGGGACACAATACGCTGCCGAAGCTCAACTATGAGGAGTCTTCGGAGCTGTTTGAATATGTGCTGCATATCGCCAGGAAATGGGTGTCCGCGCCTTTTTGTGCGGACGGCTGGCGGCTGGACGTGGCGGCGGACTTAGGCCACAGCCAGGAGTACAACCACTATTTCTGGCAGGCATTCAGGAAGGCCGTGAAAGAGGCAAATCCGCAGGCCATCATTCTGGCGGAGCATTACGGGAATACCCGGGACTGGTTACAGGGAAACGAGTGGGACACGGTGATGAACTACGACGGTTTTATGGAGCCTGTGACCTGGTTTTTGACAGGCATGGAAAAGCACAGCGACGATTTCAGGGAAGACCTGCTGGGCAACGCGGACAGCTTTTGGGGAGCCATGAAGCATCACGGGGCCAGTTTTACCATGCCGAGCTGGCAGGTGGCCATGAACCAGCTTTCCAACCACGACCACTCCCGGTTTCTGACCCGCACCAATCACAAGGTGGGGCGGATCAGCACCCTGGGCTCCCAGGCGGCGGAAGAAGACATCAACAAAGCGGTCTTTCGGGAGGCTGTGGTGATCCAGATGACCTGGATGGGAGCGCCTACCATTTACTATGGCGATGAGGCCGGACTTTGCGGCTTTACGGATCCGGACAGCAGGCGTACATATCCCTGGGGCCATGAGGACAGGGATCTGATTTCCTTCCACAAGGACATTATCCGCCTGCGGCGGGAGAACCCGGAGCTGCGCAGGGGTTCCATCAAATTTGTGGACAGCGGCTACAACTATCTGGCGTATGGGCGCTTCAACAGAAGCGGCCAGTGCGTCATTCTGGTGAACAACAACAATTACCCCATCACAAAGGCAGTATACGTCTGGGATCTGGGGACGCCAAAATACGGCAGGATGAAGGTGCTTTTGTGGACTGACGAATACGGCTACAGCCTGGGCGGCAAGGACTACGAAGTGTCCGCCGGAAAGATCCTCATCGAACTTCCCAAAACCAGCGCCGTGATCTTAAAGTATGTGGAAAATTAAAAGGGCAGCCGTCCGGTGCAGACCGGGCGGCTGCTTAGCCTGTGCGCCGATGGTGCAAAAATGATGCAATCCTGGGTTATACTTGTTCTATCCCGTCAGGAAGCAGCGTTTTTGGAGACAGTAAAAAGGAGAGCCTGTGAACAAAAGAAAATATTTTCCGATGCTGGCGGCCTGTGTATGCAGCCTGTGCCTGCGGCCATTGCAGGTTCTGGCTGCGGAAACGGAGACGTACCGGCTGATACAGCTCTATCAGGAATATGAGGAACGCTTTGCGGCGATTGAGACCACGGCGGACATAGAAGCCCAGGGCTACACCCGGTTTGAGGAACAGTGCTTTGCTGTGGAGCTGGAATCCTTTGGGGGGAGGGAAGTCAATTTTATCCCCATCATGGACGACACCTATCACAGGATGGCCGTTTTGATCGCAGACGGCAGAGGGGACGTCCTTTACAAGACAGACCAACTGGAGGCCAACTACAAGTGGCTGGGCAAGCTGGAACAGCCAAACACTGGGATTGCTTCCGTTTCCTTCCAGGATCTGGACGGCAACGGGATGAAAGATATTGTCCTGATCGTTACCTGCGAGAATGATTCCGGGGACTACATGGGGCGGCCCTACAAGGTAGGGGACGTGCTGTTTGGGCGGGAGGGCGGCTTTTACCGGGACTGGCGTATCTCCGATAAGATCAACCGCTTCAGCATGAACAAGAGTATCCGCTTTATCACGGCCTATGTGCGGGACGGAAACTCTACGGAAATCCTCTACACGGCGTCCACGCTGGATGAACTTCTGGAAAAGGGGTTCCAGATTTTCGAGGAGCAGAGCTATTACCGGGAGTTTGAGAAGCAGGGGCGGCTCCTGGTGGCGCCGGGATATCTCCGGATGGGAGATTACAGCGTGTTTATGATCTATCTGGTAAACGAGCAGGGAAACATTGTCTGGAGCTTCCAGCCCATGGGGGATTACGACAATATTTACGCGCTGAAGGGGATGGCCTGCAAGGATCTGGACGGGGACGGCATGAAAGACATTCTGGTACTGGCCGCATACAGCTATGAGGGCCCGGAGGAGCAGCTGATGGTGGACACAAAGTGCCGCATCTATTACCAGCGGGCGGACGGTTTTGAAGAGGATACAGAGTTTGAAGAGGCTTATCTCTGCACGGACAAGGACAAGGTCAGCGAACTGGTAGACCGTGTCCGGGCGTACTGGGGGTGGACAAAGGAAGAATGATCAAGATACTGATTGTAGACGATGAAAAACCGATCTGCGACCTGATCGATCTCAACCTGTCGGCGGCAGGCTATCAGTGCAGGGCAGTGCAGGATGGGCTGGAAGCCATTGATCTGATAGAGAAGGAAGCGTTTGATCTGATCCTGTTGGATATCATGCTGCCCGGCGCAGACGGCTATGACATCATGGAATACATACGCCCCTTAAAAGTGCCCGTCATTTTTATCACGGCAAAGCATGAGGTAAGGGATAAGGTGAAAGGCCTGAAACTGGGGGCGGAGGACTATCTGGTGAAGCCCTTTGAGGTGGTGGAGCTGATGGCCCGGGTAGAAGTGGTGCTGCGGCGCTACAACAAGACGGAGAGCATCCTCACCGCAGGGGATGTGGTGGTGGATGTGGAAGCCAGGAAGGTGACCCGCGGCGGCAGGCCGGTGGTGCTGACCAACAAGGAATACGGTCTGCTGGTGCTGTTCATCCGCAACAAAAACATCGCCCTTTTCCGGGAAAGCCTGTACGAGAAAGTGTGGGGCGACGAATACCTGGCCGACAGCCGGACGCTGGATCTGCACGTCCAGAGGCTTAGGCGGAAAATGGGCTGGGAAGACAATCTGGTGGCGGTGTATAAGGTGGGCTATCGGCTGGAAATATAAGGGCTTTCAGTTTGGAGAAATATGAAATTTTTGTATAAGATACTGCTGTGGACCATTATTATCATGGCCGCGGCTTTGGGCTTAAGCGGCTACTTTTTTGTGAATCAGGTGTTCCAGACGGCGCTGGCAAGGGAAGTCAAGCAGGCCATGGACGACAGTAATATCCTGCGCTTTGCCTTCGAGACGGCGGCGCTGAACGTGCCAACCAGATACGACGTGCTGCAGGATTATGCCGTGCGGCAGATCGGGGCCAATCTGGAAAACAGCGGACAGGAAAATCTGCGCCTGGTGCGGCTCTCCGACGAGGGGAAGGCCCCGCTGTACGCCAGCGACGGTTTCACGGAGGATCTGTCCCTGCTCTCGGAGATCGGGGAGGATATCGTCGTCTGGCAGATATTGGAGCAGGAAGGCCATTACTATATACAGACGGGCATCCCGGTGAAGGCGCTGGACAGAAACCTGTATCTGGAAACCATGGAGGACGTGACCCAGGTCTTTGACGAACGGGCCGCGGGCTTTGCCCTGTACAGGCAGGTGACGCTCATAATACTGTTTGCCTGCGCGGCGGTGATGTTCTTTATCTGTACCTGGCTGACCAAGCCCATCCGGCTGCTGGCAGCGGCCACGAAGCGGATGGCGGCGGGGGAGTACGGCTATCGGGCAAAGCAGGTCAGCAGCGACGAGCTGGGGCAGCTGACCCAGGATTTCAACAGCATGGCGAATGTGCTGGAAGGCACCATATGGGAACTGCAGGAGGAGGTACGGGCCCGGGAGGACTTTATCGCGGCCTTTGCCCACGAGCTGAAGACGCCTCTGACCGCCATCATCGGCTATGCGGATCTGCTGCGCTCCAGAAAGCTGGACGAGGACAAGCACTTTATGTCGGCCAACTATATCTACACCGAGGGAAAGCGCCTGGAGAATATGTCCTTCAGGCTGCTGGACATCATTGTCACCAAGCGGGAGCAGATCGAACCGCAGCCCATGGAGGCGGAGCTCTTCGGCAGATATCTGGAGGAGATGTCTGCGGGCATCGGGGGACAGAAGCTGAAGACGGATTTTGAGCCCGGCACGGTGTACGCGGAGGGAAACCTGATCAAATCGGTGCTCTTAAACCTGGTGGACAATGCCTGCAAGGCTTCCGCCCAGGACGGGGTGGTGGAAGTTTCCGGCAGGAACACAGAGACAGGCTATGCCATCCAGGTGAAGGACTACGGCGTCGGCATCCCGCAGACAGAGCTGAAAAAAGTCACCGAAGCCTTTTATATGGTGGACAAATCCCGCTCCAGAAGCCGTAACGGAGCCGGACTGGGGCTTGCGCTGTGCGTGGAGATCCTGCGGCTGCATCACAGCCGTCTGCAGATAGAGAGCAAGGAGGGCCAGGGCACCTGCGTCGGTTTTGAACTGCCCGGCAGGCAGGCGGCAGAGCCCGCAAGACAAGGGGAAACGGGATTGAAATGATAAGAAAAAAGATCAGTTTACTGTTGCTGCCTTTGGCGGTGCTGACCGCCGGGCTGTCCATCTGGGGCCCGGAGGCTTTGGCGGTGTACCGGGATAAGGCAATTGTCAACCAGATCCAGTCCCAGGAGACGGAGACGGGGACGGAAGGGTATCGGTATTCCCTGGGCAGCGACGAAAAACTCTATATTCTGGCCAGATGCCTGAACAGTCAGGCGCAGGCGGAGAGCGTGCAGAACGCCCAGACCAGGGTGGATGTAAGCAGCCTGGACTATCAGGAACTGACGGGTTCCTATGCAATGGTGGTCAATCGGAAGGACTCAGAGGGCCAGCCTGTTTTGGAGGACAGCGGGATCGCGCTGTGCAGCCAGGGGATAGAGGAGCTTCTGGAGCTTGGCATCCTGCCCGGTCCTGTGGCGGAGCTGGACGGGCAGTCTTACAGCGCGGTGCTTTACTCGGCCATCGACGTGCCGGAACCCCGCAACAATGTGCTGGTGTGGAAGATTGCGCTGGACGAGGCGGCCAGGCCGGGGGCTGGCAGGGCAAACTGCCTGCTGGAGGCCTATGTGGATGCGGACACAGGGAAAATTTATGAGTTTTATGCAAGAACCCAGGTGTCGGAATGGGAGGAGATACACCCGGACGAGGTGATAGAGGCCTGGGCGGAGTATATGGGCCTGAGCAAGCCTCAGGAATATGAAGGCGCAAATCCCTTGGCGGAGACCACGCCGTATTTTAAGAAATACACCTTTGACGGGGTGGAGGACGGAAATACGGTGGTAACCATCGGGTTTTATGAGGGAGTCAACGAACTGTATCTGAAAATCTCCCGATAGTTTGCAACTTTGATGGGAAAAAGATGGGATTTTTATGCCAAAAGGATGATGTTCTGACGGAGCCTTTCGCTATACTGCTTTTCACAGACGGCGGCAGCAGAAAGGAGCGGGTCAGGCGATGGGCAGACGGAGGGACAGAAGAAAGCGGGGAAAACGGATCAGGCTGGTTCTGGCGCTGTCACTTTTGCTGATGGCCGCCGGGATGTTGAGCGGCGTGCGGTATGTAACGGCGGAAGGGACGCCTCAGGCAGAGGTGGTGCCGGTAAAAACCCGGCCTTTATCCGGCGCGGCTACCGCGGAGACAGAAGGTTCAGCAGCCGGGGAGATCGTGGTTTTGGAGGAGCAGGAGCCAAAGCTGCCGCTTGTGGTGATCGACCCGGGCCACGGGGGCGTCGATGAGGGATGCAGCGGCCAGGGCGCGGAGGAGAAAACGGTCAATCTGCAGATTGCGCAGAACCTGGCCCTGCGTCTTCAGGAGCTTGGAATCGACGTAAAGCTGACCAGGGAAGACGACGAGACAGACCTGTCCCTGGAGAACCGGGTGGAAATGGCCCACGAGTGGGACGCCGACATTTTTGTGAGCATCCATCAGAACGCGTGCGAGGACGACGTCTCCGCAGAGGGGATTGAGACCTGGTACAACGGGGACGGGGACAGCAGGCGGCTGGCAACGCTGGTAAACCAGGGGGCGGTGCGGGAAACCGGCGCCCGGGACAGGGGCCTGATAGAAAGCGATGAGCTGTATGTGCTGAGGGAATCCGGGATCCCTGCCTGCCTGATCGAAACGGGCTTTCTCACCGCGCAGGAGGAAGGGGAGAACGTCGTGGATCCCGCCTATCAGGACAAGGTGGCAGCAGGCATCGCCTGGGGCATCCAGCTCTATTTTTATCCAAAGACCATGTACCTGACTTTTGACGACGGCCCCTCTGAGGAAAACACCGGGGCGGTACTGGACATCCTGAAGGAGCACGACATTCATGCCACCTTTTTCGTGGTGGGGGAAAATGTGCGAAAGCACCCTGAGATCGCCAGGCGTATCGTGGAGGAGGGCCATACGATCGGGATTCACTGCAACCGTCACAGCTACGAGGAGCTCTACGAGAGCGTGGACAGCTACCTGGCGGACTTTGAGGAGGCGTATCAGGCGGTATACGAGGTGACCGGCGTGGAGGTAGAGCTGTTCCGCTTTCCGGGCGGCAGCATCAACTCATATAATAAAGAGGTGTATCAGGATATCATCGAGGAGATGACCGATCGGGGCTTTGTCTATTTCGACTGGAACGCAAGCCTGGAGGATGCGGCAAGGAACACCACGCCCCAGCAGCTTCTGGAAAATGCCAAACAGAGCACCCTCGGCAGGAAAAAAGTGGTAATGCTTGCCCACGACATCGTGTACAACACTACCCTGTGCCTGGAGGATCTCATCGAACAATTCCCGGAATACCAGATGGAACCGCTGACATCGGATGTGGCCCCTATCACCTTTTGAGCCCCCACCTTTTGAGGTTCCCTCTTGCAATTTGCGGAAAACTGTGCTACAATTTCACATTGTCAAGGCAAGCGCGTATGACAATACCTGAAATGGATGGATTCCCGAGTGGCCAAAGGGGACAGACTGTAAATCTGCTGCAAATTGCTTCGGTGGTTCGAATCCACCTCCATCCATTGGCCGAAAGGCTTCCGTGCTGGTATGGCGGAATAGGCAGACGCAAGGGACTTAAAATCCCTCGGGGGCAACCCCGTGCCGGTTCAAGTCCGGCTACCAGCATCCTGTTTTGAATGGAAACCTGACTTAGTACAACTGGGTCAGGTTTCTTTTTGGGTAGAGGCAGAAGAGATTTGCAAAAAAGATTGGCAGATTGAAAGCAGGAGTAGTATAATAAAAAGCAGAGAACTGAAGATAGATTTGTTTGATACGGCGGAGGTGCAGAATGAAAAGTATAGGGGCGAAAATTTATGTGGCGCTTGGCGTACTGGGCATTGTGTTTGTGATCATGACCATCTTGAACGGCAACGCGATGGCGGATATCAGTACATACAACAAAATGCTCTCCGATACCTATGTGGAACTGGAGATGCAGGAGGGGGAACTGGCTTCCTCCTTCCAGCAGGTACAGCTGTATTCCAACCTGGTCTATTTTAAAAAGGACACCCAGGAACGGGATACGATCCAGTCCAAACTGCAGACGGCGATCGGGGATTCCAGGTCTTATCTGGCGCAGATCAGCGCCCTGACGGCGGCGTCCGGCGATACGGCTCTGCAGGATGCGTTGGAGGGATACGAAAGCAGTATGCAGGATTTTCTGGCATACGCGGAGCAGATTTATGACAGTGCCGCTGCCGGGCAGTATGAGCAGGCCAAGGCCCTGGTGGACGACATCCTGCCTGTGAAGACGCCTGCGCAGGAGGGCGAGACGGCATATGAGGAAGCGCTGGAAGCCAGCATTGCGGAAGTGCTGCGCCATACCACGGTAAAGACCAGCGGAACCGAAATTTTCAACTATCTCCTGCTTGGTCTGTATGTCATTGTGGTTCTCGTCACGGTGACTATCGTGGCAAACTCTGTGGTGAAGCCTGCCAGGCAGTCCGGCAGCGCACTGCGGCAGATCACCGACAAGCTGGATTCCAACGAGGGCGATCTGACAGAGCGAGTGCCCGTGAGGAATAAAGACGAGGTGGGCCAGATGGCTGCCGGGATCAACAGCTTTATCGAACAGCTTCAGAACATCATGCGGGATTTAAAGACCGAGTCCGCCAACATGGAGCAGTCCGCCCAGATTATCACAAATCAGATTGCAGAGTCCAACGAGAGCGCCAGCAGCGTGTCCGCCGCTACGGAGGAGATGGCTGCCAGTATGGAGGAGATCTCCGCTACCCTTGGACAGCTCTCCAGCGGCAGCACCAACATCTTAAATGAGATCCGGGCGATGGATGCAAGCATCAAAAACGGCGTGGAGCTGGTACAGGATATCAAAGACCGGGCGGTAAAGATGCACCGCAACACGCTGCAGGGCAAGGAGAAGACCAGCCGGACAATCCTCCAGATCAGGGAAACCTTGCAGGAGGCCCTGGAGGAGAGCCGCAGCGCCCAGAAGATCAACGAGATGACCCAGGAAATCTTAAGCATCACAAGCCAGACCAATCTACTCTCTTTAAACGCGTCCATCGAGGCGGCCAGGGCTGGAGAGGCAGGCAGAGGTTTTGCCGTGGTGGCTGGCGAGATCAGAGGCCTGGCGGACAGCAGTGCGGAAGCCGCAGGCAATATCCAGAGCATCAGCGCCCTTGTGACGGAGGCCGTTGGAAAGCTGGCCAGGAACGCGGAAGAAATGCTGCGGTTTGTAGACGAGGAAGTGTTGAAGGACTACGACAACTTCGTGGACGTTGTGGAACAGTATAAGAAAGACGCTGAAAGCGTGGATGAGATTTTAAGCGGCGTGGCCGCAAACACGGCGGATATCAATGACACCATGGGCGGCATGAATACCGGCATCAACGATATCTCCAGCGCGGTGGAAGAAAACGCAAAGGGAATTACGAACGTAGCGGACAGCGCGGTGTCGCTGGTGGAAGCAATGTCGGAAATCCAGAAGGAGACGGAACACAACCAGCAGATTTCCCAGAAACTCAGCGGCGAAGTAAATCGATTCAAGAAGGTCTGAAGACAAAAAAGGGAGAGTGGCAAGCCATTCTCCCTTTTCAATGGTTTTTCATTCCCAAAGCCGCAGCCGGCCTTAAGACTCCTCGGCAGGCATCAGATAGTCTGCCAGCTTTTCATAGTCACTTTCCTGTACGCAGATGATCCGGCTATCTTTCAAAAGGCTGTTTTTGCCCAGGATGGTCATAAGTACATACTGAGAAAGGAGAGATTTCAGATTCAGGATATCGCCCTCTGTGGTCTGGAAAAAAACATCCCCGCCGCAGCTCTTGGCAGCGTCCAAAAAGGCTTTCACGTCTACAGATTCCTTTAATTTCAAAGTACATACCTCCCTTTTGCAGCAGAAAATGTCTTCACTTCATGGATAAACTGATTTTATCACATTTTAAACGGAATGAAAAGGCGAAAAGAGAAGTTTGGAACCGGGACGTCCGCAGCTGTCAAAAATTTCTTTCTTAATTTTTGCTGAAAAAATAGACAAACGGATGCTGTTCGTTATAAAATAGAGAAAAATGAAAACAGAAAGGATCAGTTTTATGAAAAAGAAGTTGTTGGCAGTGATCTTGATATCGGCCAGCCTTTTGGTTGGATGCGGTTCGGATCAGGAAGTTTCCAGCCCAATCGTTACGGTAGAGCCTCAACAGATCGGTGGCGGGGGAGAAGAAACGCCCGCCGAGGAAGATACAACACCTGTGGTGAATGAAGGGACAACAGGCGCACTGCAGCCGGGCGGTGAAGACCATCCTATCGGGGACAGGAGCATTGAAAACGGCAAGATGCAGAGCTATCTGACCGGTGAGTGGAAAGACGCCGACGTGGTACAGAGAAGAAGCATGGCAGTGATGATCCCCAACAACGCGGCGGCTATGCCCCAGTACGGCATCTCCTATGCCAGCGTGGTCTACGAGGCGCCGGTGGAGGGCCGTATCACCCGTATCATGGGTATCTTTGAAGACTATGACGATTTAGATCGGATCGGGCCTGTGCGCAGCAGCCGTGACTATTATGTTTACCAGGCCATGGCCTTTGACTCCATCTATTGCAACTGGGGCCTGGCAGTGCCTTATGTGGCTCCCATCATTAACACGGACCGGGTGGACAATGTCAGCCAGGCGGTGTCCGGCATTGAGGTGGCTTCTCCGGGCGCCTTTGACAGGGTGAGCCGCGGCGCTTCCTACAAGACCGAGTACACAGGCTATATGTTCATCGACGGCTATGAGAAGGCGGTGGAGAAGCTTGGGTATGACACCACTTATGCAGACCATGGACGGTTCACCAAGGCATTCAGCTTTGCCGACGATGGATATCTGGCAACCTATGACGATTTCCCCGACGCTACCACTGTTTATCCCGGCGGGCAGAGTTCCAACAGCGGCGGCTACGGCAACGCAAAGCCCTATTTTGAGTTCCATGAGGACGACGGGCTCTACTACCGCTTCCAGAACGGTTCCGCCCAGATAGACGAGTACAACGGAGAACAGCTCACTTACTCCAACGTCATCTTTCAGGTGTGCCACGGCGAGGTGAGAGACGCACACGACTATCTGGCCTTTGGGCTGGTCGGTTCCGGCACCGCGTATGTGTTTACCAACGGGAAAGTCGTGGAGGGAACCTGGAGCCACAAGAGTGACTACGATCCCTTCATCTACAAGGACAAGAGCGGCAACGAGATCGTATTAAACCAGGGCAAGACCTGGATCTGCTGCATCTGGGACGAGTACGAAGATTGTGCAGAGTGGAAGTAATTTAGACCTGATGTGCGCTGTAGACAGACAAGGACGTCTGCCTACAGCGCATTTTTGAGGAAACGGCCTGTGGGGCCAGTCCGCAGAAGCGGGCAGACAAGACGGCGTGGGAACGGTGAAGACAATGAGAGCAGCGGCAAAAAATCAGGAAGAAATCCTGCATGGAAATCTGTGGAAGGCAGTGCTGGCACTGGCCATCCCGGTTATCATCAATAGCTTTTTACAGACCATCTACAATCTGACCGACACATTCTGGCTGGGAAAATTGGGCACGGATCAGCTTGCGGCGATCAACTTAGTGACACCTGTGCAAAATATTGTGATCAATTTCGGGACGGGCGTCACCGTGGCCGGGTCTGTGCTGATCGCCCAGTACATCGGCGCAGGGGAAAAGAAAAACGCAATGTCCATGGCAAACCAGATCTTTGTCTGCGCCACCGGCTTTGCCCTGGTGTGCGCTACACTGTGTTTCCTCTGTACTCCGGCTATCGTCAGGTGGATGGGTGCGGACGGTGCAACCTTAGAGCACGCGGTTATGTACCTTAGGGTGGTGATCTGGGATATGCCCTTTTTGTTCATGGTAAATATTTTTTCGGCGGTTCACCAGGCCCAGGGCGATACCGTGACGCCCATGCTGCTGAACCTGACCGGCATCCTGTTCAATATGTTTCTGGATCCTTTTCTGATCCTGGCCTGCCATATGGGCGTGGCAGGGGCGGCCCTGGCAACAGTGCTGGCAAAACTGCTGCCTGCTGTTGTGGCCTTTGGGCTTCTGTGGAGAAAGAGCGAGCCGGTGCGGCTGGACACAAGCCTCATGGGCTTAAAATGGGAAAAAGTGAGGCTGATCCTGCGCATCGGCCTGCCTACGGCCATCGGCGGGAGTACCATGCAGCTGGGCTTTCTTCTGATGAGCAGAAACGTGTTCGTCTACGGTTCCCAGGCCATGGCGGCCTATGGCATCGGCAATAAGGTAAACGGCCTGATTACGCTGCCCTCCAATGGCCTGGGCTCCGCTGTGGCGACCATCGTCGGGCAGAATATGGGCGCCGGGCAGCCCGAGAGGGCGAAGCGGGGTTATCTGATTTCCATGGGGATCTCTGTGGTGTTTCTCTTTGTGGGCGGGATGATCCTGTCCAGGGACGTGATATCCACCGCCATCGTCAGCATCTTCTCCGATGACCCGGAAGTGATTTCCATGGCGGCGGACTTTTTGAGCATCATGGCGTTCTGGTGCTTTGCAAACGGTGTGAACAATTCCAGCAACGGCCTTTTCCAGGGCACGGGACATACGGAGGTCACTATGGCCATGGACGCCACCAGGCTGTGGGTCTTCCGATTTGCCACGCTGTGGTTTTGTGAGGAAATCCTGCATATGGGCGTGCGCAGCGTCTGGTATTCCGTTGTGGTCAGCAACGGCATGGCTGCTGCGGTGCTGTTTTTGCTGTATCTGACCGGGATCTGGAAAAATCCCCGGATCCAGGTGAGAAAGCATCAGGGAGAAGCCCAGGAGGCCAGTTAAAACCAGGGAAAGTCATTGAAATTTAAGTCACTGAAATTTGGGAGAATGTAGGTTTGTCAAACATTTGTTACACTGACTGCAGATAATCCATTAGCACTTGTCTGGGAGTATGCCATCCAA
>CANQEH010000019.1 GCA_947594835.1 uncultured Acetatifactor sp.
CATCTCCGTTCGACTTGCATGTGTTAAGCACGCCGCCAGCGTTCATCCTGAGCCAGGATCAAACTCTCATGTTGATACATTCCCCTGTGTGCGGTTTTTCGGGCCGGTCGTCTGACGTGCTTGCACGGTCAGGCGGACGGTCTGGAAAAACCATAGACAGGGCTAAGTCAATGAAATAGGCCTGCGGCCTATGAATTGGCTTGGCACTGCGCACACAAACATTTCGTGTTTTCCCTTCCAGAATCCTCTGGCTTATCCTAATTACTGTTAGGTTTTGTTCTCTGAATTTTCTCCAGCCTTCCGCTTCGGTTTCCCTCCGCTTCGGCTGGTTTGGAATTTTCAGGGTTGCATTACTGTTTATTTGTCAAGGTTCAGCTTTTACAAAACATATGAGACATCCATCCGAATGTCCCACAAACGGAGAAGGAGGGATTTGAACCCTCGCGCCGCTATTAACGACCTGCACCCTTTCCAGGGGTGTCCCTTCGACCACTTGGGTACTTCTCCAAGCAAGTTGAATCTAAAAAAACTATGAAATAAGAGGGCCTGCCGCATCTGTCCCTCAACGGAGAGAGTGGGATTCGAACCCACGCGCCCTTGCGGACAAACGGTTTTCAAGACCGCCTCGTTATGACCACTTCGATATCTCTCCAAGCGTGCCATCCAACTTGACGGCAACGATTATTTTATCAAAAAGCCGTCCCACTGTCAATTGTTTTTTTACAAAAGATGTCAACAAAAAATTAAAAAATTGCTACCAAAAAACAGGAAGGCTTACGCCCTCCTGTTTTTGGCTTCAGGCCTCTTACTCTTTTACCGCTCCAACGTTCACACCCTTCACGAAATAGTCCTGACAGAAGGGATACAGGATCATAAAAGGAATGATCGCCACGATGATGGCCGCGTTCTGTATGGTGTTGGGAGACAGGCCTACCTCCGTAGGCAGGTCGCTGTCCATGACCATGTTGCGCAGCTTCATCTGGAAGTTGAACAGCTTGTTGTCAGTGATATACAGACGGAAGTTGGTATAGTCATTCCAGTAGCCCACTGCAAACATCAGTCCGATCGCTGCAAGCGCCGCCTTGGAAAGGGGCAGCACGATCTTGATGAAAATCCCCATGGGGGTGCAGCCGTCCAGCTTTGCCGACTCATACAGGGATGCGGGGATTCCTTCAAAAAAGTTCCGCATCAGCACCAGATTGTAAACGTTCATGGCAAGGGGCAGGATAACCGACCAAAGGGTGTTGGTCAGATGCAGGTTCCGCATCACGATATAGGTCGGGATCATACCGCCGGAGAACAGCATGGTAAACAACAGCATCCAGGAAAACAGGTTTCTTCCCGGCATCTCCCACTGGATCAGCACATAGGCTCCCAGCGTAGACAAAACCAGACCCATCAGACTGCCCGCCACCGTCACCAGAATGGAAATCAAAAACGGCACATACAGGTTCGAGCGGGTCGCCACCATCTTGTACGCGCTCAGTGTAAACTCCTTGGGCCACAGCCGCATTCCGTACCCAGCGGTGCCATCCAGAGAGTCCACCAGCACTTTCCAGATCGGGATCAGGATAAAGATGGAGATGAGGATGAAAACAATCGTATTCACCACGGTAAAAGCGGTTATCTTCGTCTTCGGCTTTACATATACAGCTTTTCTAGCATTCTCTTCACTCATTCTGTTCCCTCCTTTACACGATGCCGCGGCCGCGGACTTTCTTGCTGGCCTTATTGCAGATCAACACCAGCACACAGGCGACTACCGAACGGAACAGGCCCACCGCTGTGGTATAGCCGTAGTTGGCTGCACCGGAGGAGAAGGACTGTCTGTAAATGTAAGTCTGCAATACATCCGCCGTGTCATATACGGAAGGATTGTACATAACGAATACGGATTCAAACAGGTTCATCACCTTTGCCAGGTTTAAGATAAACACGGTGATAATGGTGTTCGCCAGTGCCGGCAGGGTGATGTAGCGCATCCTGGCCAGACGGTTTGCGCCGTCGATCTGGGCCGCCTCATACAGGTCGGGGCTGATGCCGGACAAGGTCGCCAGGAACAGGATCGTTCCCCAGCCGGTGTCCTTCCAGATGTTTACCAGGTAGTACACGCCCCTCCACAGGGAAGGCGTGGTCAAAAACTCGATGGGCTTTTCAATCGCGCCCATGCTGATCAATAACTGGTTGATCATACCTGCGTCGGAAGCGGAAGTCAGCATCTTAAAGATGGAAGCCACCACCACCCAGGACATGAAATGGGGCAGATAAATAATGGTCTGCACCGTCTTCTTGAAGTAGATGTTTCTGATCTCGTTTAAGAGCAGGGATACCAGTACGGCCATAAACGTATTCAGAACCAGCTTGACGATCGACAGCCGCAGGGTGTTGACAAAAGCCCTGGAAAACTGCTCCTTCGCCAGCATGGACAGATCGGAGAGGCCGAACATATCCACAAACTGCTTGATACCCACATAGGTGGGAGCCTGCCCGGAGACATAGTCTGTAAAGGCGTACCGCAGTCCAGCCATGGGCAGATAGTTAAAGATAAAGAGGAAGATCAGCACCGGCAGGAACATGAGATAAAATCCTCTGTAAATATAGATTCTCTGCCATACCGTCTTGTTTCCGGTGTACTGGAAATCCAGGTCTCCGCGCTGCCGCTTCTTTGCCTGGGCGTTCTTGTTCACATCTAAGAAGCAGCCCGCCACGCCCACAATGGTGCCCACGATGACGATAATGCCGGCCAGGCCGTTTTCCATGCCCGGCGCGCCGTGACGGCTGCAGATGCTGTTATATGTAACTCCATAGACCACAGCGGCCAGCACCGTCGTGGGAATGGACCATTTTTCCAATTTGATCGCGCATAGGATAACGGACGCCACCAACAGCAGCATGAACAAATACCAGACAAACGGCTGCTCATAGTTCATCAGGCCGTAGGCGGGCGTAAATTTCTTGAGGGAATCAGAGTTCTGGATCGCAGGGAACAGTCCGCCCACGAAGGAGATGACCGCGCCTGCAATAGCAATCGGATAAATATTCTTTTGGGGTTTTACCACAGCTTTCCCACATTTGGGACAGCGGGGCGCCCTTTTGGGTATTTCGGCGTTACAATTCTGACAAAGCATAGGCATACCTTCCCCCGTTCTGCTTGATTTTGTGTAAAGAGAGGTATAACCGGACAATATCGGGACGCGCCCGATATTGCCGGCCATACGTTAAGTCACTCCTGGTTTCTTTCAAAAAGCCTGATTAGTTGTTGAAGGAAGCTGCGACTGCATCGCTGATAGCGCCATAGTTTTTAACATAGTCGTCAATTGCTTCCTGTCCGGTCATCTCGCCCTGGGTAACCTTGGTGATGTACTCTACCTTCTTATCCATCAGGTCGGAGAAGTTTGCACGGTACTCCTCGGAGGAGTTCAGCTCAGGCGCAGGTGCGCAGTTCTCGTTGAACATATTGAAGGACTCGTCGATTACGGCGTCTGCGGGAACATAAGGATCTGTGCCGCTGAAGTTAGCAATCTTCAAGTTTGCCTCAAACAGGTTCTTCTGGGTCTTGGACTCTTTATCGGTGCCTGCAGTTGCCTCGCTGGGAAGCCCGTCGATTGTGGTGTGGTCAGCATTCCACTCATAGTGAACGCCCTCTACGCCATACATCCACAGCATCTGTACATCGCCGCCATCCAGAATCGGGTCGATGAAATACTTAAACACGCCCTCAGGGTTCTGGCAGGAGCTGGTGATGCAGATCATGGGAGAAAGTCTCTCCATGTAACCGCCCAGCTCTTTGATTGCGGGAAGGTTCCACAGTTCGTCGTCAAGGCCTGCCTCGTTTAACTTGCTCTTTAAGGTGTAAGCCCAGGTGCCTGCCCAGTAAGTAAATACGCCGAAGTCGTCAGCAAAGAACTTGTTGCGCACGTCGCTGGTGGAAGGGCCCTCGAAGATGGTCTTCTCTAACAGGCCGTTCTCGTTTGCCCATGCCAGTCTGTCCATTGCCTCAGCCATCTCGGGCTGGGTGAAGCCGTCTACCCATACGCCGTCAGCGTTCTTATAGAAGTCAGGGTATGCGCTCTGGTAGAACTCAGGCAGATAGTTGGTGAAAGGAGCCTCGCCTGCATTCAGGATACCTGCTGCCAGCACGGGCGCCTTGCCGCCGTTTGCCTCTTTCATGGCAAGCAGGAATTCCTGATAGCCTGCCCAGTCGGTGGGAAGCGCATCTGCGCTCTCATAGCCTGCGTTCTTTGCCCAGGCTGCCTTTACATAGGTGATACATCCGTTGCCGCGGGCGGGATACATACCATAGATCCCCTTGTTTCCGTCAGGGCCTGCGGTATACCACTGCTCGATGATGAGAGGAGCGGCCTCGGTCAGTCTGCCGGAGTTTGCGGTGTCGGAATTGTTCCACGCGTCGGTCATATTCCACAGGTTGCCCTGTGCTGCATAGGATGCGTAGTAGTTGGAAGGAAGCAGCACAACGTCTGCGATGGTGCTCATATCGTTGAATGCGATACCAACCTGCTCGCCATATCCGCTGTGGTCAGGGCGTACCCACTCTACATGAAGGCCCAGAGCTGCGTCCAGCGCCTCATAGAACGCCTCTGCGTAGTTCTCGCCCTCTTTGAATACAGTGCCGTCCCACATAACCTTGATGGTCTCGGGCTTTACAACCTCAGCGGCTGCCCCCCCGTCCTCTGCGGCGGGCGTAGCTTCTGTGCTGGGCTCTGCCGTAGCGGCGCCAGTGTCGCCGGTGGTGTCTCCTGTATTGCTGCCGCTGCCTTCAGGGTTACCGCAGGCTGCCAGGGAGAACACCATGCTTCCCGCAAGAAGGGAAGCGATGATCTTGTTCACGTTTTTCATAACAGAACATCCTCCTTAAATAATGTAAGTGTTTACAAACACTTTGTTTTGCCATAGATTTTCTTCGCCATCTACAGCACTTTAAATTTATCATATATTCAATGATTTAACAAGTACTATTTTATTTTATTTTTATTTTTTTGTGCAAGTTGCCTGTTTGAAAACTATATTTTGTGCTTTTTTATGTGTTTTCAATGTATTTTCATTGTAAGCGCTTCCATTTTGGTACAATTTACCCGGCCTGAACCGCCATTTTGCTCTGTTCCATCAAAAACGCTTCCACCTGTCTGACAATCAGCACTTCCCGGATGTATTCCTCCCCGTAGGCTTCCACGAACTCCGCGGAGGAGCCATAACCGTAATTCCCGGCCAGCTCCGCCACGCCCCGGCTGTAATCCTCGTCCGTAAACGTCATCCCCTCCGCCCGGAAGATTTCCACCGCCGCGTAAATCCTTTCCAGCTCCGCCCGGGCATATTCGTAGGCTTTTTCATGGAACTGCGCGTCGGTCATCCCCTGGATCTCTTCCATGTACTGGTCGTAAGTATAGCTGTAATAGGTGGCGTAGTATTCAAACTGCTCCCTGGTCTTCTGATAATAATTCTCCGCGTTTTCCGCCAGGACGTCCTGGGGCAGCTCCTGAAAAGTACAGCCATCCAGAATGCTCTCCCACAGTCCGTCCCGGTAGCTTTTTTCCTGGGTCTCTTTTTCTTCCGCGCACATCTGTTCATACAGATGCTCCTTGTAATCGTCGGCGTCGGTATAGGCGCCGCCGCTCATGGCCGCCGCCACTTCGTCCCCCCAGACTGCGCTCTGCGTCTCGCCGTAAATATAGTTGACCGTCACATGGAAGATGGCCGTCCTGCCCTCCAGTCCCGTAAACTCCGTGTCCTCCTTAAACGCGCAGGATAAGTCGTAGGTATTGCCCGGCTGTTTCCCCACCAGCTGCCCGTCCAGCGCCGGATGGATCGCCCCGGCGCCCACCACATAGGAGACGTCCTGGCCCGCAAGGGCCTCCTGGTTCTCCCCGTCCACGGTGGTGGTGAAATTGAGGTTCACCGTATCCCCCTCCTGTACTGCCCGGTCGGTGATCTGCACAGGGACCGCATACAGATAATTATATGCCTCCACCGTCTGCGCCATCCTCTCCTCTAACTCCTCCTGGGAAACTTCCGCCTCCTCCACCGGGATTTCAAACCCCGCGTACTGTCCCAGCGTCACATAGGCCGAATAATCCGCAAGCGGCGCGGTCTGTGTGAGCATCTCCACAGACGTCTCCTCCTGCTTCTGGCTGCCGCAGCCTGTCAGAACCGCCGCCATGATGCATCCCGTCAAAAAAATTGCCTTCCTGTTTTCCATCCTCATACTCCTGGGGTGCTTTTACACACCCTGTTTTCAAACTTTTCTGTCTGTTCTTCAATGACCGGCTGCCTGATCCGGCATAGAAAATTTTCCCATCAGCCGGCGCCGCCCTTCAAAAATGCCTCCGCCACCGCCAGATCCTCCGGCGTGGTGATCTTGATATTCTGATAGGAGCCCTCCACCAGCCTGACACGCGCCGCCGTATACCGCTCTACTACACCGGCGTCGTCGGTGACGGGCGGTCGTCCCGCCGCCCCGCCCTGGCCGGGCCGGTACTGCTCTCTCAGTCTGGCGTATGCCTCCATGATCAGCGCCGCATCAAAGACCTGGGGCGTCTGAATCGTCCATACCAGATTCCTGTCCGGGGTGGATGCCGCAAAGCCCTGTTCGTCCGCAAGCTTTACGGTATCCTTGGAGGGCATGGCAGCCACGCAGGCATGAAAGCGCCTGACTCCCTCATAGGTCCGCTCCAGAATCTCCTCTGTCAGAAAGGGCCTGGCGCTGTCATGGATAAAAATATAACCGTTGTCACCGGCCTCGGGCCCGTCCTTTTGCATCTTTCCATAAGCCTCCAGAGCGTTTGCCACCGACCAGCAGCGCTCGCTGCCCCCCGGCACAATCGCCCGGACTTTCGTAAAGCCATATCTCTCCAGGATCTCCCGGCGCACATACTCCTCTGCATCCCGTCCATCCCCCCGGCTTCCTCCCCCGGCCACCAGAATGCAGTCGTCTATGATCTGCGACCTCTCCAAGGCCTCCAGAGAATACCAGAGGATGGGCTTGCCGGCCAAGGGCATATACTGCTTTGCCTCGCCGCTCTTCATCCGGCTGCCGCTTCCTCCGGCCAGCACCACCGCGGTGCATCTCTTTTTTCCCGCTCTTCTGCTTCCACTCTCTTCCATGCTCTCACCAACCCCGCCGGGACTTTGCGTTTTCCGGGCGTCCCTGCGCCCTTCAGAAATGACTGCCGCCCTCTGCTGCCCCCAGCTTCAGGTTGGGCACCGCGTTGAGATCCAGGCCGTGGCGGACGCCTTTTAAGTACTCGTAATAGGCCGCGGCGCCGATCATGGCCGCATTGTCGGTACAATAGACGGGGGAGGGGTGATAGAAGCGGATCTTTTTCTCTTCGCACGCCGCGGCAAACGCCTCCCGCAGGGAGGAATTGGAGGCCACCCCGCCCGCTATGGCAAATTTTCCGTACCCGTAAGCCTCTGCGCCGCGCAGGGAGTGTTCCACCAGCACGTCCACCACCGCTTTCTGGAACGAAGCCGCCACGTCCGCCTTTGAAATTTCCTCCCCTTTCATCTGGCAGGCGTTTAAGTAATTGAGCACCGCCGACTTCAGACCGCTGAAGCTGAAATCGTATTCGTTCTGGGCCACCTTTGCCCTGGGGAAAAAGATGGCCTCCGGGTTTCCCTCCCTGGCGAGCCTGTCGATCTTCGGCCCCCCGGGGTACCCCAGGCCGATGGCCCGGGCCACCTTGTCAAAGGCTTCCCCCGCCGCGTCGTCCCGGGTTCTTCCCATGATCTCATAGTCGCCGTAGTCCTTCACCGCCACCAGATGGGAATGGCCGCCGGAAGCCACCAGGCATACAAAAGGCGGCTCTAAGTCCGGATATTCAATGTAATTTGCGCTGATATGGCCGCTTATGTGGTGGACGCCGACCAGGGGCTTTCCCGCGGCAAAGCTGGCCGCCTTGGCAAAAGAAGTGCCCACTAAAAGCGGGCCCACCAGCCCCGGCCCGTAGGTCACCGCCACCGCCGTCATATCGCGAAGCGTCATCCCCGCCTGCGAGAGCGCCTCCTCCGTCACCTGGTTGATCTTCTCAATGTGCTTTCTGGATGCGATCTCCGGCACCACGCCGCCGTATCCGGCGTGAAGGTCGATTTGTGAAATAATAATATTGGACAGCACCTCTCTGCCGTTTTTTACCACAGATGCCGCCGTCTCGTCGCAGGAAGTCTCTATCGCAAGGATGTAGACCTCCTTCCCTGCATTCTGGCCCACTTTCCTGTCCCCTTTAATCTTCAATCATCACCTGATCGGCATTTTCCCAGCCGTATATCTTCCAGAGCCTGTTTTCGTCCTTGCGCAGCAGATAGACCTTGCTCACCGATTTGGGCACGCCGCCGTCCATCACACTGTAATCGCAGTTCACCCTGGCAAACTCAAAGCCGTCTTCCTCAAAGACGTCCACGTTGACCGACGAAGCCACGCTGACGCCGGTGATGACCCGCTTGTCCCTGGCAAACTGCTCCACATCCGTCTTGAGCTGGATCAGGTAATCCTCCTCGCTGCCGTTGTGCGCCAGAAACTCGGCGTCGTATAGCCCCCTGGCCTGCAGGCCCAGCTGTTCCAGCTCCTCGTCTGTGGTGCTGTCGCTGTAAAAGCATTTTTCAATCTCCGTGTAATACCGGATCACCTCCCTGGGGGTACCCGGATAGTCGATGGACAGATCCCGGCACAGCACCTTCTGGACGGGGGTCAGCGCCGCTTCCCCCGCCGCCGTTTTGGCCCGGTCAGTCAGGAACGCATAAACCCCCACCGCGATCACCACCAGAACCAGCAGTATCACCGTGACCTTCACCGTCGTCTTTTTCATCGCTTCAGTCCTCGCTAAAATTTAACTCCACCGACTGGCCGTCCCTGGCCGCCACCGTTCCGGGAAAGATTTTCTGTACCTGGCTTAAGTATTCCTCCGGCCGGATCAGGGAAGGGCTGTAATGGGTCAGCCAGAGCTTCGGCACCTGGGCCGCCCTGGCGATCCGGGCCGCTTCATACATGGTCATATGCCGGTTTTCTTTGGCCTTGACCAGCTTGTCCGGCTCGCCGTACATCCCCTCCAGGATCAGAAGGTCGGAGCCCGCCGCGTTGGTGAGGATGGAGTCCGTCGGCCTGGTGTCGGTACAGTAGGTCACTTTCAGCCCTTTGCGGGGCGCCCCCAGCACCATGTCCGGGGTGTAGACCTTCCCGTCCTCCTCCAGGGTCTCCCCCTTTTGTAGCCGGTTCCAGAGCTTCATGGGAATCTGCTGGGCCAGCGCCCTGTCCTTGTCAAACCGCCCGCCTCTTTCCACCGTCATGCTGTACCCGTAGCACAGCACGCTGTGGTTCACCTTGAAGGCCTTTAAGCAGAAACCGTCGAAGGGAATTTCCTCCTCGCTCTCCGAGATCTCCCGGCACTCCACCTGAAAGGGCAGTTCCGGCGCGATGACCCGCAGGGCGTTCACCGCCCGCACCAGGCCTTTGGGGCCGATGAGCAGGAGGGGGTCCCTGCGCTCCGCGTTTCCCATGGTGAGAAGCATCCCCGGCAGGCCGCTGATATGATCCGCGTGGTAGTGGGTAAAACAGATGATGTCGATGGGCTTTGGGCTCCAGCCCTTCTCCCGGAGGGCCACCTGCGTCCCCTCCCCGCAGTCGATCAATATGCTTTTCCCGTTGTATCGAAGCATCAGCGCCGTGAGCCACCGATGGGGCAGGGGCATCATCCCCCCCGTGCCCAGCAAACTTACATCCAGCATGGTCGTCTCCGTTATAGCAGTTCTTTTCTCTCTTCCTGTTCCACAGGGATCACAAACTGGGCGGTCAGGGCGTCATAGCAGTCCTCGCAGAGGTCGAACCGATGGATCTGGCCGTCCTTGCGGCTGAAATATCCAAAAGCCGCCTCCACACGCACGCATTCTTCCCGCAGATCCCCGTCTGCCACTTTTAAGGCCCTCCCGCACTTGTTGCACACCGCCTGCATCAGCTTTTTTTCCGCCGTCTGGTATTTTCGCACTGTTTCCTCCCATTCCGCCGCCGGAGGCGGCTGTTGTCCTCTGGAACCAGAATAGCACAGTCTGGGCCCGGGCGGGGATGGTAATTGCTGCCGCCTAGCGAAGCCACAGGATGGCGGCGTCCTCCCTTGGCTTTTCGTAAAACCCCGGGCGGATGCCCTCGCAGACAAATCCAAACTGTCCGTACAGGCTTTTTGCGGGCAGATTGCTGTCCCTGACCTCCAGGGTAAAGGCTTTTACGCCCTCTTGGCGGCCAGTGCGCAAAAGCTCTGCAAACATGGTTTTTCCCACGCCCTTCCTGCGGCAGCCGGGCGCCACCACTACGTTGTCGATGCTTGCTTCCTCCCCCAGCTTCGTATACCCGCAGCAGCCGGCCAGCACGCCGTCTAAAAGAGCGACCAGATAGGTGCAGTAAGGCTGGGCCAGCAGATCCCGAAACGCCGCCGCAGACCAGGGCATACTAAAGGACGCCGCCTCGATCCGGCTCAGTTCCTCTATGTCTTCCTCCCGCAGCTTTCTCACAGTGATCCCCATACGCTTCCCGTCTCTTTCCCTACGCCTCCCCGGCCAGTCCGGCCTCCCGCTCGGCCTGGCTCTTTCTCAAATACTCCGGCCTGTGGGAGGAAGCGTCCACCGCTTTCCCCGCCGCAAAATAGAGTTCTCCCAGGGCTGCCACAGACGCCGCCCGCTGCCGGTTCATATGGGCCGGCGCAAACCGGAAGGGCGCCTTCAGTTTCTCCCGGATCAGCTGTCCGTAGACCGGCACCCCGTCCCCCAGAAACTGCACGGCCTGGGCAAAGCCGTTTAACCGTTCCACAAGCTCTTCCACTTCCATGGGAGTCTGGGGCAGTACGGCTTCCAGGGAAAATCCCTCCCCCCTGGGTACAAACCGATAGACCCCGGTGTACACCTGTTCCCGCCTGGCGTCCATCATCGGACAGACCAGGCCGGAAGCGCCCCACAGGTTCCAGGCCAGCCCTTCCAGGGTTGGCACCTCCACCAGCGGCTTATCCAGCGCAAAGCCCAGCCCCTTTGCCGTGGCGGAGCCGATCCGCAGCCCGGTGAAGGAGCCGGGCCCGGAAGCCACCGCAATGGCGTCCAGCGTGTCCAGATCCAGTTCGATCATGCGCTGCAGCTGCTCCAACATGGGCAGAAGCGTCTGCGAGTGCGTCTTCCGGTAATTGGTGGAATACTCCGCCAGAAGCACGCCGTCCTCCACCACCGCTGCCCCCGCCACCAGGCCGGAGCTGTCCAATCCCAGTATCTTCATGCTTATACCAAACACCCCTCTTTTTAGAATCTGAGCAGTTTCCCCTAAGAAATCTGCCTTAAGGTGATCCGGCGGTAGTCAAATCCCTCCCCGGGATCCCGCTCTAAGAGGATCTGGATCCGCTCCCTGGGCAGGATCTCCCGTATCAGTTCCGCCCATTCCACCAGACAAACCCCCCTGCCGCAGCTGTAATCCTCCCAGCCCGCTTCCTCCATCTCCTGGGGATCTGCGATGCGGTACACGTCAAAGTGATAGAGCGGCAGGCGGCCCGACTCATAGACCTGCAGGATCGTAAAGGTGGGGCTGTTTACCAGTTCCTCTACGCCAAGCCCCGCCGCAAACCCTTGCGCAAACAGCGTTTTCCCTGCGCCCAGATCCCCGCTCAGCGTGTAGACCTGTCCCGGCAGGGCACGCGCTCCCAGCTCCCTTCCCAGGCGGAAGGTATCCTCCGGGCAGGAAGAAGAAAACACCGCTTCTTTTTTTGTCTCCCATTGCCTGAAAAATTCCTGCATACCGTCCTTCCCGCCGTCCTTAAGTCCGAATCTTTACCTTCTTTGGCGGCATATGGGTGGAAATGATCTGGATGAGATCGGCTGTCTTATCCTCCATCTGCCTTTTGGGGAAAATGGTGGCGTTGACCGGGGAGGTGTAGACGATAATGCTCCTTCCGGTGGAAACCGCTTTGTACAGCTCGTCCCAAAGGTACTGCACCCGCTCCTGCCCCTGGGAGATCGAAAGGCCCTCCTCGTCCAGCAGATAGTGCAGGGGCTGCTGGAAGCTGGGGTTTTTCAACACCTGCTGCCTGCTTTTTAAAAACAGCGTCCAGGGCAGATACACCAGCAAAAGGATCCCAAAGAGGATAAAGATCCACCGCCCGGTAAAGACGGCCAACAGGATAAAGACCGCCCCCGCCGCGGTTCCCGTGACGCCGGAGGCGCTGTTGTAGGTGTGCATCAACAAATAGTCATAAAGGTCTTTTGCCTCTATCTTTACCTCAAGTTCCAGCATAGCGTTCCCCCTGTGCGTCCCTGTCCTTCATTGAAAAAGCACCTAACGGATAGGTGCTTTTCCATTCTTATCTCTTTTCAAATTTTACTCTAAACGCCCGCAAAATGCAAGAAGTATTTCCGGGCCGCCTAGCGCTCCTGCTTCCGGCCCATTTTTAACACAGGGCTTAAGGGCTTATAGATCAAAAGGGTGATCAGGGAAACGCTAAACCCCTTCAACAGATTCATCGGCGCCACGCAGACCACCACAAAGTTTACAATGCTGTCCCGGGTCATCAATGGATTGACCTCCTTTCCCATGGCCAGGATATCCTCCAGGGGCATCCCGTACAGCTGGGAAAAGGCGGGCAGAAGGTACACGGCGTTTAAGGCGGTGCCAAACACAGTCATGGCAAGCGTCCCCGCGATGCAGGCCAGAATGGCGCTCTTTTTGTTCTTGCCGAAGGCATAGATGACAGAGGCGGGCAGCACCAGGCTGCACCCCACCGCAAAATTGGCCAGATCCCCCACAAAGGCCGTGGAAGTCCCCTTGAGGAACAGCTTTAGCAGGATCTTGACAAACTCCATCATCACCCCCGCCGCCGGCCCGTAGGCAAAGGTGCCAACCAAAATGGGCAGCTCGGAAAAATCCAGCTCGTAAAAGCCGGGGGCAAAGGGCAGGGGAAACTCAAAGAGCATCAGGATCGCGGCCAGGGCGGAAAACATCCCTACCGCCGCCATCTTCCGGGTGTGGAAGATGGGCTCCTTCGTCCCGCGTTTTCTCTGGGCCGCCTTTTCCAGAAGCACCGCCGCCACAAACAGGGCCGCGATGATCCCCAGAAACCCGAGCACATAGGACAAGTGCTCCGCCGCGTCTGCAAATAAGTTGTTCATTTTTTCCTCCATTCCGCCGCATCTGCGGCTTTTTGTTTTGTCTGAAAATCCTTCTGTTTGGCCTTCATTGGCAAAGAAAAACCCCGAGGCTTGCGCTTCGGGGTTGTCATTTCACACACAAAATACTGACGTCTCAGCTTGCCCAGACGCCCGCCCTTTGTATCTTCTTCTCTCATCCAGACTTTACTGTTGGTTCCGGAGTTTCACCGAATCAGCCGCAGCGCCGGGCCAAAGCCCTGTGCCGCAGGTCGCGGACTATACCGCCAGTAGGGGATTTCACCCGACCCCGAAGAATTTTCACTGTTATGTTACTACGCCGGGCAGCGCCTGTCAAGTGCAAAACCGCAGCAGCTCTGCCGTGACCGCGGTAGCCCTGCCTTTTTCAGAAGCCAGGCGCTGCCGATGTTCTTCCGGCAGACCGTCGAAGCGCGTCGGCACTTGGCGAGGTACTTTCGAGCCTAGTGTCCGTTACGCGCGAAGCCGAGTGAAAACGCGTCTGCCGGAAGAACATCGGCAGCGCCGGACGCCGGTTCTCTACACCGCTTTTCCTGTGTAGAGCTGGTAATACTTTCCCTTCTCCTCCAAAAGCTGGTCGTGGGTGCCCCGCTCGATGATGCTCCCCTGCTCCAGCACCATGATACAGTCGCTGTTTTTCACGGTGGAGAGCCTGTGGGCGATGACAAAGTTGGTGCGCCCGTGCATCAGGGCGTCCATCCCCTGCTGCACCAGCTTCTCCGTCCTGGTGTCGATGGAGCTGGTGGCCTCGTCCAGAATCAGCACCGGGGGATCCGCGATGGCCGCCCGGGCGATGGCCAGAAGCTGTCTCTGGCCCTGGCTTAAGTTGGCGCCGTCCCCGTGGAGCATGGTCTGATACCCTTCAGGAAGCCTGCGGATAAAGCCGTCCGCGTTGGCCAGCTTTGCCGCCTTTACCACCTCCTCGTCGGTGGCGTCCAATTTTCCATAACGAATATTTTCCATTACCGTGCCCGTAAACAGGTGGGTATCCTGGAGCACGATGCCCAGGGAACGGCGCAGGTCTGCCTTTTTGATCTTGTTTACGTTGATGCCGTCGTAGCGGATCTTGCCGTCCTGGATGTCGTAAAACCGGTTGATCAGATTGGTGATGGTCGTCTTGCCCGCTCCGGTAGCCCCCACAAAGGCGATCTTCTGCCCCGGCTTTGCATACAGTACGATATCCTTTAACACCATCTTTTCATCCGTGTAACCAAAGTCCACATGGTCGAACACCACATCCCCTTTTAACTCCACATAGGTGGTGGTGCCGTCTGCCTTGTGGAAATGCTTCCAGGCCCAAAGCCCCGTCCGCTCCTGGCTCTCCGTCAGGCTGCCGTCGGGACAGCGCTTTGCATTGACCAGCTCCACATAGCCCTCGTCCGTCTCCGGCACCTGATCCATCATCCGGAAAATGCGGTCGCCGCCCGCCAGGGCCATGATGATGCTGTTGACCTGCATGGTAATCTGGTTGATGGGCATACTGAAGGAGCGGTTTAAGTTCAAAAAGCTGGCCAGTGCGCCGATGGTAAGCCCGGAGACGCCGGTGAGCGCCAGAATGCCGCCGCTGACCGCGCACACCACATAGTTTAGGTTGCCCAGCTGGGCGTTGACAGGCCCCATGATGTTTGCAAATTTGTTTGCCTGATACGCGCTCTCACAGAGCTGGTCGTTCAGCTGGTTGAACTGCTTTAAGCTCTCCTCCTCATGGCAGAACACCTTCACCACCTTCTGGCCGGTCATGGTCTCCTCCACGCAGCCGTTCAACGCGCCCAGCGCCCTCTGCTGGGCCAGGAAATAGCGGCTGCTCATGCCGCCCACCTTCTTGGCCGCCACCATCATTAACCCCACCATAAACAGGGTGATCAGGGTAAGGGGCACATCCAGCACAAACATGGAGACCAGCACGCTCACCACCGTCACCACACTGTTTACCAGCTGGGGAACGCTCTGGCTGATCAGCTGGCGCATGGTGTCGATGTCGTTGGTATAGAGGGACATGATATCCCCGTGGGCGTTGGTGTCGAAATATTTGATGGGAAGCTTCTCCATCTTTTCAAACATCTCGTTGCGCAGATTCCGCATGGTTCCCTGGGTCACATAGATCATCAGCCTGGACTGCAGAAAGGAGGCAAATACCCCCATGGCATAGAAGACCGCCACTCTGCCGATGGCCTGGGCCAGGGGCGAAAAATCAGGATTCTGGTTGCCCAAAAGGGGCACGATATACTCGTCGATCAGGGTGCGCATGAACAGCGTCCCCTGTAAGCTGGAAAACACCAGCGTAAAAATGCACAAAAGCACAAGGATCCAGTGCAGCCAGTAATCCCGCAGGGTGTATCCCATAATGCGTTTCAAGATCCTGCCGGGATGTTCAATCTTGGGCCTTGGGCCTCTCGCCCTGGCTCCGGGGCCAAACCCCTTGTTTTCCTTCGGCGCTCTCTCCTGAGCCATATCACTCGCCCCCTTTCTCATCAAAGTCCCCGCTTCCGCCGGTCTGGGATTCGTAGACGTCCCTGTATATCTCGTTCGTGGCAAGCAGTTCCTCATGGGTGCCGAACCCGTGGATCTCGCCCTCCTCCATGACGATGATGCGGTCCGCGTGCTCCACGCTGGAAACCCTCTGGGCGATAATCAGCTTTGTGGTGCCCGGGATCTCCTCCGCAAAAGCCTTGCGGATCTTTGCGTCCGTGGCGGTGTCCACCGCGCTGGTGGAATCGTCCAAGATCAATATCTTCGGCTTTTTGAGCAGCGCCCTGGCAATACACAGCCTCTGCTTCTGCCCGCCGGAGACGTTGGTGCCACCCTGCTCGATGTAGGTGTCGTAGCCCTGGGGCATCCGCTGGATGAACTCGTCCGCGCAGGCTAAGCTGGCCGCCCTTCTGCACTCCTCCTCGGTGGCGTCCTTATCTCCCCACCGCAGGTTTTCCAGAATGGTGCCGGAAAAGAGCACGTTGTTCTGCAGCACCACGGCCACCTGATTGCGCAGAGCTTCCATGTCGTAGTCCCGCACGTCCACGCCGCCCACCAGAAGCCGTCCCTGGGTCACGTCGTAAAGCCGGGAGATCAGGTTGACCAGACTGGACTTGGCGCTTCCCGTGCCGCCGATGATGCCGATGGTCTCCCCGGAGCGGATGTCGAGGTTGATGTTTTTTAACACCGCGGAGGCGGCGTCCTTTTTATAGCTGAAAGATACGTTTTCAAAGCGGATGCTGCCATCCTTCACCTGATAGACGGGCTCCGGCGGGTTTGCCAGGTCAGAGGTCTCGTTGAGCACTTCGCTGACGCGCCTTGCGCTGGCGGCGGACATGGTCATCATCACAAAAATCATGGAGAGCATCATCAGGCTCATCAGGATGTTCATGCAGTAGGTGAGCAGGCTGGTCAGCTGGCCGATGCTCAAGGCGTCCTGCACGATCATGTGGGCGCCGATCCAGCTGATCAGGATGATGCAGCTGTAGACGGTGAGGTTCATCACCGGGCCGTTCCAGGCCACGATCCCCTCCGCCTTGCAGAAAATCTTGTAGATGTTCCCGCTGGCCTTCTTGAATTTCTCGTTCTCGTAGTCCTCCCGCACATAGGCCTTTACCACCCGGATGGCGGACACGTTTTCCTGAACGCTCTCATTGAGCGCATCGTACTTGGGGAATGCCTGGTTGAAATGCTTCATGGCAAGAGAGACGATCACCGCCAGGATGGCCCCCAGGATCAGCACCGCCACCAGATAGACGCTGGCCAGCCGGGAGCTGATGCGGAAGGAAAAGATCATGGCGATGATCAGGGTAAAGGGCGACCTCATGCACATCCGAAGCAGCATCTGATAGGCCATCTGGATGTTGGTCACATCCGTGGTCAGGCGGGTCACAAGGCCGGAGGTGCTGAACCTGTCTATGTTGGAAAAGCTGAACGTCTGTATGTTCTCGTACATGGCCCTGCGCAGATTTCTGGCAAAGCCGGTGGAGGCTTTTGCGCCGAACACACCGCCGCAGATGCCGAAGGTAAGACTGAAAAGGGCCGCCACCACCATCAGCCCGCCCACCTTCCAGATATGGGCCATATCGCCTGCATTCACGCCGTCGTCGATGATGGACGCCATGAGCAGGGGGATGATCATCTCCATGATCACTTCCAGGATCATAAAAATGGGTGTCAGAAGGGACGGCCGCTTGAACTCTTTGATCTGGGCCGCAAGGGTTTTCAGCATAAAGACACTTCCTTTCTTCCTGTAAGATTTTCTGTATCGTTTCTGACGCACACTTTAATATGATACATTCAAACGGGAAGAATTGCACCCTCTATTTTAAAATTTTATCCTTTTTTTACAATTTGCCGCTTTCCAAAAACAGCTCATACACCGGCGCCGCCTCTGCGCGCTCCAGCCGCCCTGCCAGCGCGGACACCTCCTCCCGTCTGGCCGCCATGCCGGACTCTGCGTTCACGTTTGCCCCCTCCTTAAGCGGCGTGATGGCCACGGTAAGCGGCTGCTGCCCCAGCCGGGGCGCAAGCTCCTTTAAGGCGATCTCCCAGGGCGCCCCGTTGCAGAAATTGTCGTGCACCAGCTTCCCGTCCAGAAAGGCGTTGCCGATATCCCCCGTGTAGTGCAGGCGCAGGCGCACATCCTTTACGCCCTCCAGGGCGTCCTTGGGCGCCGCCACCGTATACCGGCAGGGGCCCGTCTGCTCCACGGCGAGGGACACCTGTTTTTCAGCCGTTGCAAAGCGGTAAGTCCCCAGCAGGGCCGCGCCGCCCTCCTCCAGAGGCTCCCCCCAGGCACCGGCCAGCGCATCGCGGGGATAGCAGCGCACCAGATTTACGGCTTTTTCGGTCTCCAGACGGATGCCCCGCTCATCCTCCATCAGCGCTCCTTCTGTAAACAGAAGCCTTTGGCCGCTCACCAGGTACATCTGATCCGCCAGGGCCCTGTCCAAAACCAGAACCCGCACCGTCACCCCTTCTTTTTCCACGGTAAAAGCCTGCCCGTCCGCTGCGTTCTGGCAGACATACCGACAAACCCCCGGCTGCCCGTCCACCCACGCTTTTTCCTCAAAGGCAAACTCTGCCCGCATCCCCCGCGGCGCGAGAAAGACATATGTGGGCATCCCGTCCTCAGGGTTTATAAGCTTCGTCACAGGCTGGGCGGTGGCCCAGACCAGATCGATCCCCTCTAAGTCAAAGTAAAACGGCAGGATGGCGTTTTCGTCTCCCGCAATGCCAAAGGAAAACAGAATCTCCTCCCCGGACAGCGCAAGCGCCACTTCCTCCCGCTGCCTGTCCGGCATCTTCCGGTGATCCTGAAAATTGTTCACAAATAAAAATCCTCTGTGGCCGTCGGTGCGCACCGCAAAGCGGAGCGTCTCTAAATCCTGTGGGCTGATCCCGCTGGCCCCCGGGGGCAGCACGGTGGACAGGCCGCACAGCCTGTCGGCAAAGGCCGCCGTAAAATAGTGGAGGCTTTTCAGCCGCCTGTAAGATTCCCGCACCTGGCCGAACTCCCCCAGCGCCGCCTGATAGTCGTAAGAAATCCTGGGCACCTGGCTCTCATTGAAAAAGAGGCCCCCTTTCCCCACCGGGTTGCTCCCCCCGTGGAACATATAGTAGCCCAGAAAATTACAGCCCGATCCCAGCTTGATGTTGGCCATGGCGTCCACGCTCCTGTAAGGCAGCTGGAAGCGGTAATAGTAGCAGCACATCATCCTGCCCCCCATCTCACAGCAGGCGTAAGGGCGCTCCTGGGGACGGTAGGCCGGGTGGAAATCGTTGGTGCACACCGCGCTGTCATTGTGGAAATCCTGATAGACGTACTCCTCCGTGGCGGGGTGCTCCCCCTTGTGGGTATAAAAGATCCAGGGCCGGTACGCATATCCTCCCCAGAGCGGCAGCATGACGTCCGGGGCGGCTGCCCCGCCCCAGGCGGTACAGGTGAAAAACACCGGCCGGATGCCGCATTCCAGGGCCAGGTCTTTTAACCGCAAAAGATACGCCTCCCCGCCGTCGCCGCCGGGCACCCACTCGTTGGAGATCCCGGTGGTCATCTCCCAGGGGGCGGAGGAGTGCATATACTCATTGTCCAGCTGCACCCCGATGACAGGGCCGTCCTCCTCAAAGAACAGCCCCTTTGCCTGTGCGCCGATCTGGGCGTACAGCCGTCTCACGCACTCCAAAAATCCGTCGTTTATCTGACGCACCTCAAAGGGCTTGCCGTAGAGCCAGTCCGGCAGACCGCCGTTTCGCGCTTCCCCGTGGTTAAAGGGCCCGATGCGCAGGATCACATAGAGCCCGCATCTGCCGCACAGCTGTACAAAGCGGCGCAGGTTTCTCCTGCCGGAAAAGTCAAAGACCCCTTCTTCCTCCTCGTGGTGGTTCCAGAACACATATGTGGACACCACGTTGACGCCGCCCATCTTCATCTTGAGCAGCTCGTCCTCCCAGCGCCCCTCCTCCATGCGGCTGAAATGAAATTCCCCGCTGACGCCGAAAAAGGGGCGTCCGTTTTTCTCCATATAATAATTGTTCCAGGAGATCTCCTCTCCACTGCGGTTCCGGCCCCGGAAATCCTCTCCCAGCGGGTGGGTCTCCTTCTTCCCGGCCTCTGTCAAAGAAATAAAATAACGCACGTTTTTCCTTTCTGCCCTCAGGCGTCCATGAGCTTGCGGTAGATCCAGGCCATGGCGTGGGATGGCTCTGTCTGGATCGCCTGTTCCAAAAAACCTGCTGCCTTCTGCTTCTCCCCCAGACCCAGATTGCCAAGGGCCATCAGATAATAGCAGTGGGCCCTGTTCTTGGCCGTATAGTCCTCGTCAAAGATGAGAAAATCCGGCAGGGATACCGCGAAATACCCGATTTTTCCGTCGTCATCCAGATGACGCTCCCCGTAATCGATCAGGCGGTAGCATCTGGCCTTCGCCTCTTTTTCCCTGCCCAGTTTCCGATAGGCCAGCGCCTGATAGAGGATCCTGTCCGCAGGCTGGTCGTTGTAATACAGGGCCCCGGCGGGCTCGTCCGTCCCCAGGGTGGCCTTTTCAAAGCAGGCCGCCGCCTCATCCTTCCTGCCCTGGCTCTCCAGGGCCAGGCCAAGCTGGTAATACAGGGGGTTGTCCTTGGTGCCCTCTAACTTTCCCTCCCCCAGGTTTTCCGGGTAGGACAGCGCTCTCCCCACCAGTTCCTCCGCCGCCTCATAACGCCCCTCTGCCTGGGCTTTCCTGGCCATCTGGAGCAGGGCCAGCACATACTGCGCCGTGACCTTCCCTTCGCCGCCCTCCCAGGGGTGGAACTTATGCCCCATCATCAGCTCGTAAGCCCGCTCCGGCTCCCCGCACAGGTTCACCAGGGTGATATACTCCACATAGAGATCGTCCCGGGTCTTTAAAAGCTCCCCGTGCCTCTCACAGTGTTCCAGCCGCTCCTCAAAGGGCCGTCCCAGCTTTTTGTACAGCTGATCCAGCTCTAAGAACACCCGGGCGTCGGCTGGATCCAGGGCAAAAGCCCGCTCCAGTTCCAGACAGGCTTCCCCGGGCATATGGCACTTGTTGTAGTAGACCAGCGCCAGGTTCCTGTGCACCGTGGGGAAGTCTGGAAGCTCCCCCGCCGCCCTCTCCCAGAGGGCCTTTGCCTTCTGCCACTGCAGCTTGTCGTAAAAGAGACAGCCCAGATAGTACGCCGCCTTCGGACAGTCCCCGTTCTCTATGGCAGATTCCAGCACGATCATATCCTCCAGCTTGTTGGGGAAGCAGTAGTCCGTGGGGCAGTTCTCCGCCTCTGCCAGCAGTTTTGCCGCCCTGCGGCCGTCTCCCGCGCACCGGGCGTAATAGGCCGCATAGTACCCAAGGAGCGGATTTTGCGCCCCGCACGTCCCAAGAAGCGCCGCCGCCTCCTCATAGGCGCCAAATTCAGCGTAATCCCTGGCCGCCATCAGGTAGTTTTCCGAAAAGCCCCGCATCCTGCGCTCCAGCGTCCGGCGTGCCTCCCCGGCAGGGCTCTCCGCCGCAGCCTCCTGCCAGAGCACACACTCATACCCCGACACAAAGTCAAACGGATCCAGCCTTAAGTTCTCCGCAAGCCATTCCTTCGCCTGTGGGGCCCAGCCCAGCTTCCTGAGCAGATAGGCCTTCAGGCCCCTGGCCTTGATGTTGTGTGCATTTTTTACCAGAGAGCGCTGGATGTGCCCGTAGGCTCTCTCCCACCTGCCCTCCCCCGCGTCGATGGCCGCCAGATAATAATAGGCCATCTCCTGCTGCTCCGCAGTCCAGGCCGCCTTGTAAAAGGCGTCGTAGGCTTCCTGCCGCCTGCCCTGGTACACCAGGGAAAGCCCCAGCAGATAATAGGCCTCGCTGTCATAGGGGTTGGGATTCCGCCCCGTCAGCCGCTCTATGGCTTTTCTAAAATGCCCTTCCGCCTCCTTTAAGGCCCCGCGCCGCAAAAGCAGCGCCCCGTAGGCGTTGTTGATGCGGATATCCCCCGGGTCGCGCTTCAGCCCTTCCAGATAATAGGGATCGGGCAGATAGGTGGCGTGGCGGTACTGCTCGATGTGCAGGCCGGTGAGATACAGCTCTTCGTTGGTCATGATCTGATCCGGATCCTTTGCCGCTTGGGCAGGCTCCGGGATCTTTGGGATCTCCTGGGGCTGCGGCTGATACTCCGCCAGGATCCTTCCCTGAGCGGACACAGTGAGCCGCAGCTCCTCCTCCCTGACGCCCGGGCAGGGGATCTCCCTCTCATAGACGTCTTCCGGGGAGAGGAGGGCCCGCTCCTCCAAAAAGACCTTCCCGCCCCCGGCCAGACAGATCTGCGCCTCCTCAAACAGGTTGGTGGCGTAGACGATTACCCTGGCGCGCCCCTCTGTTAAGGACAGATGCACCGCCGCCTCCGTGGTGGCGTTTTTCACCTGTCCCACCCCTTTATAGGGCATGAAATACTGCCGGAAGGTCTTCTCCTCAAAGGGCTTTAACCAGGTAAAATCCGGCTGGTTGTCCGTGTAGACGCCCGTCATCAGTTCCACATAGGGGCCATCCTCATCGGTCAGGTTTCTGTCCCATGCCTTCCCAAAGTCCCCGCAGCCCCAGGTCCACTGCTTTTTGCCCGGGGAGATGTGATGATCCGCCACGTGGAGGATGCCCGCCCCTTTCCCGTAGTCATAGCCTCCCACAAAATCGTACCGGGAGTTCTCCGCCATATAGGAGGTTGGCACCGGGATATTTTTATACCGGGAAATGTCCACGCCCTCACTGTAATCCATCTTGTAATACGTCCCCGTGGCAATGGGAAACCGGGATACATCCCGCTTGCCGTGATCCATCACCGCGTGGACGTCCGGCGGGAAGATGGACTGGGTGTCCTGGTTGACCGGCACCGCCGGGTTGGCCCACCAGAGAAACGTCTGGGGCAGGGAGGTGCGGTTGTAGAGCTGGCCTGTGATCTCTATGTAAGCCTTCCCGGGATACAGCGTGATCTTTGCGGTGGCCTGGGTGCCGTACATCTGATCCACATCGTGACAGAGCACGGATGCGCTGCCGTCCTCCTGCTGCACCAGCTCGTAGTCCACCGGCAGGAACGTGGTAGGGCGGTGATGCTGGGGCCAGTTAAACTCGATGCCCCCGGAGATCCAGGGCCCGGTAAGCCCTACCAGGGCCGGCTTGATCACATGGTTGTAGTAGACAAAATCATACCCGTTGGTCTTGTCATATGCCCTCTGGATCCTGCCTCCCAGCTGGGGCAGCACCATCACCTTTAAGTATTCGTTTTCCAGAAAGACCGCTTCGTACTCCTTATCCGTCTTTGTGTCGCTGATGCGCTCCACCGTGGGATAGGGGTACACTTTGCCGCTGCTTCCCTGATAGACCCTCTTTTCCAGAAAAATGGGATTCTTCTCCGCCTCTGCGATCTCATAGGTGGGAATGACCACTTTTTCAGCCCATACCTTTGCCATCTGTCCAGGCCTCCTTATCTCTCTGCGTTGACCTTCATGGTCAGACTGATGCGTTTCTTCGCCGTGTCCACGCTTAAAACCTGCACCTCCACAATGTCGCCCACGCTGACCGCCTCCAGCGGGTGTTTGATGTAGCGGTCCGTGATCTGGGAGATGTGTACCAGGCCGTCCTGGTGTACGCCGATGTCCACGAAGACGCCGAAGTCGATCACGTTGCGCACCGTCCCCTTCAACACCATGCCGGGCTTTAAGTCTTTCATCTCCAGCACGTCGCTGCGCAGGATGGGCCTGGGCATATCCTCCCTGGGATCCCTTGCCGGTTTTTCCAGCTCTTTTAAGATATCCGACAGCGTGATCAGGCCGATCCCCAGCTCCTGTGCCGCCAGCTTCTTATCCGGGATGCGCTTCTCCAGGCTGGAAATCTGTCCCGCCGCGGTTTCCTGGGCTTTCTCACGGTTGACCGAATGAGTTAACGGCTTTTGCGACGCATCCGCCGTTTCCAGTGTCATGCCGCCCATTGCCGCTGCCAGAGCCTTTCCCATGGCGGTGCTGGTATTGCGGACCTGCACTGTCTGGGACTTTTTCTTTTGTGACATAGATGCCGTATTCCCTGTCAAATCCCCGGAAGCCTGTTTTTCTGCGCTTTTTACTGTTTTTGACATTTTCGCTTTTTTCTGTAAGGTGCGCACATCCTCCATGGTCATCCCCAGTTTCTGCAGCAGTTTTTCTGCCGCCGCATAGGACTCCGGGTGGACGCTGGTGGCGTCCAGGGGATTGTCCCCGTCTGAGATCCGCAGGAAACCGGCGCACTGCTCATACGCCTTGGGCCCCAGCTTTCCCACCTTCAAAAGCTGTCTGCGATTGGTAAACCGGCCGTTTGCCTCCCGGTAATCCACGATGTTCTTTGCGATGGTCTTGTTGATGCCGGAAATGTATTCCAGAAGGGAGACGGAAGCCGTGTTCAAGTCCACGCCCACCTTGTTCACGCTGTCCTCCACCACGCCGTTTAACGCGCCGCTTAACTTCTTCTGATCCATGTCGTGCTGATACTGACCCACGCCAATGGACTTGGGGTCGATCTTGACCAGCTCCGCCAGGGGATCCTGAAGACGCCTTGCAATGGAGGCGGCGCTCCTTAAGCCCACATCAAAGTTCGGAAATTCCTCCGTGGCCAGCTTGCTGGCGGAATAGACGCTGGCGCCCGCCTCGCTGACGATCACATATTTCACCGGCCGATCCAGTTCCTTTAACAGTTCCACGATGACCTGCTCCGACTCCCGGGAGGCGGTGCCGTTTCCCAGGGAGATCAGATCCACATGGTACGTTTCGATCAGGCGCTTCAGCTGCGCCTTTGCCTCCGCCACCTTGTTCTGGGGCGCGGTGGGATAGATGACTTTCGTGTCCAGCACCTTTCCCGTGGGATCCACCACCGCCAGCTTACAGCCTGTCCGGAAAGCCGGATCCCAGCCCAGCACCACTTTCCCGGAAATGGGCGGCTGCAGCAGAAGCTGCTCTAAATTTTTCCCAAAGACCGCAATCGCGCCGTCCTCCGCTTTCTCCGTCAGGGCATTGCGCACCTCCCGCTCGATGGCCGGGGCGATGAGCCGCTCGTAACTGTCCGCGATCACTTCCTGCAAAAGCGGGGTGGTGTAGGGATTGTCCGAGGTGAGGATCTTTTTCTCCAGATAGCGCAGGATCCGCTCCACCGGGGCCTTGATCTTTACGGATAACACCTTCTCCGCCTCCCCCCGGTTTAAAGCCAGCACCCGGTGCCCCGCCACCTTTTTCACAGGCTCCTCGAAATGATAGTACATCTCATACACGCTCTGGGTCTTTTCCTCCCTGGCCTGGCTTTCCACCACGCCCTCCTCCATGGTCAGCTCCCGGATATAGCTGCGGTAATCCGCGTCGTCCGAAATGCGCTCCGCCAGGATGTCTTTCGCCCCTTGCAGCGCTTCCTGCGGCGACGCCACCTGCAATTCCTTTTCGGTCTCCTCCCCGGTCACATACTTTTCGGCCTCTTTCAGAAGGTCTTCCCGGGCGTCCTGGGAGAGAATTGCCTCTGCCAGGGGCTCCAGCCCTTTTGCCTTTGCCACGCTGGCCCTGGTCTTTCTCTTGGGACGGTAAGGGCGGTAGAGATCCTCCACGGTCACCAGGGTCTGGGCCGCCAGGATCTTTTCCTTCAGTTCCTCCGTCAGCTTTCCCTGCTCCTCAATGCTGCCCAGCACCTGTTCCTTCTTTTCCTCCAGGCTGCGCAGGTACAGCAGGCGCTCATGCAGGGTTCTGAGCTGCTCGTCGTTTAAGGAGCCGGTGGCCTCCTTCCGATATCGGGAGATAAAAGGGATGGTGCAGCCCTCGTCGATCAGCCTGACTGCGGCCTCCACCTGCCATTTCTCCACGTTTAGTTCTTCTTTCAGTTTTAACGTAATGTCCATTGCAAACCCAACCTTTCTTTGGAACGCTTCTAGCAGTTATGATACAATACTTCCAAGCCTATTGCAAGGCGGGAAAGGCGGGAAAAACCCGGAAACACGGAATTGACATCTACCGCCGGAAATGATACATTGATTAGGAAGAAACTTGAAAGAAACTTTGAGTTGAAACAGCCTGTTTGGAAGAAAGCGGTGGTATCCATGGACGAGGGACAAAACGACTGGAGGAATCAGGGCGGGGATCAGAACCAGTGGGACCGCTGGAACAGCAATTCCTCCCACAGCAGCTACTATACCCAGCCCACCCACAGGCCTTACGGCCAGGCTTTTATGATCGCCTCTATGATCTTAGGCCTTTTGTCCGTGACGGTGGGATGGGTGGGGATCGCTTTACCCCTGGGCGCTCTGGGCCTTTTGTTTGCCCTGCTGACCTATAGACGGGGAAAACCCATGCACGGCACTGCGAAAACTGCCCTCATCCTGTGCACCGTGGGCAGTGTCCTGGGCGCGGCGCTCCTTTTGTTCGCCCGTTTCGCGGCGCCCTATCTTCTAAGGCAGCAGCTTCAGGACGAAGCCTACAGGCAGCAGTTTGAAGCCATGTATAATTCCATGCTGCGGGAGCCCCTGGGCATGGAACTGGATGACTATCTGAAGATCTACGGCATCTCTTTTGAGGATACGCAGTGACAGACGCGCCACACAGAGAAAGGAGGAACAGCAAGGATGAATATTTCCCCTTCTTACGGAACCAGTTACGGATCCATCTACGGCAGCAGAGCCGCCGGACTTTCCGACGCAGGAAACGGCCAGCGCCTTCCGGGCCAGTCTGATACAGAAACCGGGGCCGGGAGCAGACTCCAGGGCCTGGGACAGGATGAGAAAGACGACAAGAAGCTCAAGGGCTTAGGGCAGGACGAGAAGGACGACAAAAAGCTCAAGGGCTTAGGGCAGGACGAAAAAGACGACAAGAAGCTCAAGGGCTTAGGGCAGGACGACGAGGACGGTAAAAAGCCCTGGGACTTAGAGCAGGACGAGAAAGACGCCAAAAAGCTCAAGGGGCTGGGACAGGACGACGAGGACGACAAGAAGCCCTGGGACTTAGAGAAGGACGACAAAAAGAAGAAAGGCCTGGGCCAGGAATGCGAGACCTGCAAGGAGCGGAAATACAAGGACGGCTCCGACGAGATGGTCTCCTTCAAGACGCCCACCCACATCTCGCCCCAGAGCGCTGCCTCCGCGGTGCGGGCCCACGAGCAGGAGCACGTTTCCAACGCCTATGCCAAGGCGGCCATGAAAAACGGGAAAGTGATCTCCGCCTCCGTCTCCATCCACACCGCCATCTGCCCGGAGTGCGGACGCACCTACATCTCCGGCGGCACGACCCACACCCAGATACGGTATTACAACGAGGACAATCCGTATCAGCAGGGCTTGAAATCCGCAGACAGGGCCCGTTACAGCGGTTTAAACTTTAACTACCGCCTCTAAAAAAGTGCCTTTTGGCTTCCGGCTGCCTGCAAAAGCCATACGCCCCGCACCTTTGCCGGGCATATGAATCGACATTAACATCGTTGGAGGACATGAAATCATGATGAAAAGAACTTACATTGCCGAAGCTCTGAAGCTTACTGACCAGCAGGTTCTGGTGCAGGGCTTTGTGGACAACTTCCGGGACAGCAAAAATATGGCTTTCCTTGTGCTGAAGGATATCACGGAAAAAATACAGATCACCGTTGACAAGGGATCCCATCCTGAGCTTTTAGACACTCTGGGCCAACTGACCAATGATTCTGTCATCTCCGTGATTGGCATTGTGAAGCAGAATGATTATGTCAAGCTGCACGGCGTTGAAATCGAGCCGGTTTCTATCCACATCGAATCCATTGCAGCGCCTCTGCCGATCCAGCGCAAAGAAGTCCCTGCCACAAAGAAAAAGGCGGCTGTGGAGCGCTCCAGCATTGACCAGCGCATTGATTACCGCTGGATCGATCTTCGCACCGATGAAAATCAGCTTATGTTCAAAGTTCAGACAGAGATGGTAAACTGTATGCGGCAGTTCCTGCTCCATCGGGGATTTCTGGAAATCCACAGTCCCAAGCTGATCGGAGCCGCCAGCGAGAGCGGCGCCGACGTCTTCAAGGTGCAGTATTTTGACCGCGACGCCTATCTCGCCCAAAGCCCGCAGTTTTATAAGCAGATGGCCATGGCCAGCGGGCTGGAGCGGATTTTTGAAGTGGGGCCCGTATTTCGCGCCGAAAAATCCTTTACCAACCGTCACACCACAGAGTTTACCGGGTTTGACCTGGAGTTCAGCTATATTCAGTCCTTCGCCGACGTCATGCATCTGGAAGAAGATCTTTTAACGGATATGTTAGAAAAGGTAAAGCTAAAATACGGCGACCAGATAGAAGAAAAATTTGGCGTCCAGGTCGTTGTCCCTTCTTTGCCGTTTCCCACAGTGGATCTTCACGATTTGTACCAGGAGCTTGAGCGCAGATACCATTATACGGTAGACGAGAGCGAAAAAGGCGACATGACGACAGAGGCGGAACAATTAAGTTACAGGTGGGTGCAGGAAGTGTACGGCCACGAATTCCTTTTTGTGACAGGTTTTCAGGCCGACAAACGCGCCTTTTACCATATGCGCGACGACAAGGGACATTCTATGGGATATGACCTGATCTGGCGCGGTGTGGAAATCACAACCGGGGCCCAGCGGGAGCATCGCTACGATATTCTCAAACGGCAGGCAGAGGAAAAAGGACTTGGCGAAGATGTGAAATTTTATCTCGATTTCTTTCAATATGGCTGTCCGCCCCATGGCGGCTTCGGCCTTGGCATTGACCGCCTGACCATGCTTTTGCTGGATCTCACCATCAAAGATGCGATGTTTATCTTCCGGGGGCCGAACCGCCTCACTCCCTAATGGAAAGCGGCGGTCCATGCGCGCCTGCCGGGCCGCGCGCCCGCTTTGCATCCGTACTGCCCCGGCAGGATTTGTTTTGAGAATGAGGCCGATATGAAACCGTATAAGAAAACCTATGAACTGAAAAACGCTGCCAAGGATACGCTGGACGGCAAGTATAAAACCGCAGTACTGCTCTGTTTTTTGAGCTTTTTGATCACCGAAGGCGTCTCCGGCTTCGTGGATCTGTTCCTGCCCCCCGCGATGCTCCCGGAGGGGATTTCCATCCCCGCCTGTGTGATCCAGTGCATTGCCTCCCTGCTTCTCTCCTGGGTGCTTGGCGTGCTGCAGCTGGGCGTCATCCTGTTTTTCTTAAACATGGCCTGCGGCCAGCCCTATCAGGTAAACGACCTGCTCTATGGCTACCGCCATGATTCCAGCAAAGCCCTTGTCATCTCCGGGGTACTGGCGCTGGTAAACGCCGTCTGCCTTATGCCCTATCAGCTCCTGCTGCAGGCGTATTGGTACACCCGTTCTCCCCAGTTTCTGACAGCAGCCGTCATTGCACTGGCAATAGGCGCCTGCTTTTATGTGCCCCTCAGTCTGGGGCTGTCCCTGTCTTACTATCTGATGCTGGATTTCCCCGAAAAGACGGCAAAAGAGACGCTTGCTTTGAGCCTGCGCATCATGCGCGGCCACAAAAAGCGCCTCTTTTATCTGGAATGCAGCTTTCTCCCTCTGATCTTTCTTTGCGTGTGCACGCTGTTTGTGGGCTTTTTATGGCTGATCCCCTATATGGATATGACCTTCGTCTGCTTCTACTTAGACCTTATGAAGCCCCAGGGGAAAGGACAGGCCCCTGAGAGCACGTGACAGAAACGTTTTTCTGTTCCAGCCCGTCGATGTTTTTCACCTTCATGCCATACTTGCCATGAGCCATGATGTTTTCCATACGGATATTGCGAAAATGCTGCTCCGGCAGGCCGCATAGATAGATGGCATTGCCCGCTGTGGTCTCTATGGTAAGATTCTGAAAACAGATGTCTTCCACCAAGGGCGTCCCTTCATCTACGGGCACCGCCGCATCCGCGTCGAACGTTTCTTCCCCGTAAAACCCGTCTACATAAATGGCTCCCCGGAAGTATCTGGTGTCCTGATACTCAGGATTGTGATTGGTCAGACGGCAGTCCTCGTAACGGATATTCCGGATATAGCCGCCCCGCCCCCGGATGGCCTTGATGCTGGCAATACTGAAAGCGTTCTGAAAAACACAGTTCTGCACCCGCACGTCTTCTACGCCGCCGGACATCTCACTGCCCATCGCTACCCCGAACCCGCTGGGAAAGGTACAATTTTCGATCAGGATATGTCTGGAAGGAATCCCGGCCCTCCTGCCCTCTTCATCGCGCCCGGACTTTACGGCGATGCCGTCGTCCTGGCTGGAGATCAGACATCCTCTGATCACCACATCCTGACAGGAATCCACGTCTATGCCGTCACAATTGTAAATGCCGTAGGCCTCCCCGCTTTCATCATACTTGGTATGGATCTGCACATCCTCTATCTCCACCTGTTCACAGTACACAAGATGCAGGCACCAGGCCGGAGACTGGCGAAATGTGACGCCTTTGATCTTTAAATTTCTGGTATTGCGGATACAGGCGGCCCGCCCCCGCTTTACCGCCGGATCCCTCATCTGCTGTGCAAAAAGCGCCGCGCCGTTTGCATCTATCACACCCTTCCCCGAAATGGCAATGTCTTCATGGGGTGCGCCGTCAGTGTTCAGCAGACTAGCATAGCAGAGCTGGTCTAAGCCCTCATAAGGATATCCCTTCACCGGATAATCCTCCAGGCGGGCGCTGCCCAGCAGGTATGCGCCTTCCTCCAGATAAAGCGTCGTGTGGCTTTTTAAAAAAAGAGCCCCTGTCACAAAGCTTCCCCGGGGAATATACACGGTGCCCCCTTTTTCGCACAGATCAATGGCTCTCTGGATCTGCGCAGTACAAAGGGTACGCCCATCCCCGACTGCTCCGCATTGCTGGATGTCAATTTTCATGGGCGGCCTTCCTCTCTCGTGTTCAGCCATTTGAGATAGCCGTTGATGAAAAGATCCAGGCTCCCGTCCAGCACCGCATCCACGTTGCCGGTTTCCACCTCCGTGCGGTGGTCTTTCACCATGGTGTAAGGCTGCAGCACATAGGAGCGGATCTGGCTGCCCCAGGCAATGTCTTTCACCTCACCCCGGATATCGGACAGCTTTTCCACATTTGCCTCCTGCTTTAACAGATACAGTTTCGCTTTCAGCATCTGCATGGCCTTGTCTTTGTTCTGGAACTGGCTCCGCTCATTCTGGCACTGCACCACTGTACCCGTAGGGATATGGGTGATGCGGATGGCAGAGGAAGTCTTATTGATGTGCTGGCCGCCGGCGCCGCTGCTTCGGTAAGTGTCGATGCGCAGGTCTTTTTCGTCGATCTCCACGTCCAGGTCTTCCTCGATATCCGGCATCACATCCAGGGACACGAAGGAAGTCTGCCGCTTGCCCTGGGCGTTAAAGGGAGAGATGCGCACCAGCCGGTGCACCCCCTTCTCGGACTTTAAATACCCGTAGGCGTTGAGGCCGTTTACCTGGAAAGTCACGGACTTGATCCCGGCCTCGTCCCCGTCCAGATAATCCAGCACCTCCACCGCAAAGCCCTTCCGCTCCGCCCAGCGGGTGTACATACGGTACAGCATACCGCACCAGTCGCAGCTCTCCGTTCCCCCGGCTCCGGCGTTGAGTTTCAAAATGGCATTGTTTTTGTCGTATTCCCCCGACAAAAGCGTGCTGATGCGCAGGGATTCCAGAAGGCCCGCAAACGCATCCAGCTCGCCGCGGATCTCCGTCACCATGGACGCGTCGTTCTCCTCATACCCCAGCTCGATCAGGGTCAGGATATCGTCGTACTGGGTGGAGAGGCCGTTTACGCATTCCACCGTATCCTTCAGGTTTTTCAGTTCTTTCATCTTGAGATTGGAGCGCTCCGAATCGTCCCAGAAACCGGGCGCCTCCATCTCCCGCTCCAATTCTTCTATCCGCTTCTCCTTGTCAGCGAGGTTAAAGTGAATCCCTCACTTCCGCCAAAGGAGTTTCGTAAGCCAGAAGTTCTGACTTCATCTGATCAAGTTCAACCACTCTGCGTCACCTTCTTTCTAAAATATGATATCCTGATTTCTCACGCTCGTTTACGCTTTTCTTCCACAGCACTGCTTGTATTTCTTCCCGCTTCCACAGGGGCAGGGATCGTTGGGATAGACCTTGGCCGACTCCTTCTTCACAGGGGCCTTGACCGCGCTCTCATCCTTGTTGGTGCCGGTGACCTGGGCCACCTGCTCCCGCTCCACTTTCTGCTCCACCTTGATGTGGAACAAAAGCCGCACGGTCTCCTCCCGGATGTTCTGGGTCATCTCCTCAAACATATTGTAACCGCTCATCTTGTATTCAACCAAAGGATCCCTCTGGCCGTATGCCTGAAGGCCGATACCCTGGCGCAGCTGCTCCATATCGTCGATGTGATCCATCCACTTCCTGTCGATGACCTTCAAGAGAACCACACGCTCCAGCTCCCGGATCGCCTCGGCAGTGGGGAATTCCGCTTCCTTGCTCTCGTAGAGCTTTACCGCCTCTTCCTTTAACTGCTGCTTCAGGCTGTTCTTCTTGGGCTTTTTCACCCGTTCGGGCGTCACAGGCTCCAAGGGGATGGTAGGGATTAAGAGGGTGTTTAACTCATTGTAGTTCCACTCCTCAAACTCCGCGTCGTCGTTGATGCTGATATCCACACAGTTTTCCGTGATATCGGTGATCATCTTGTAGACGAAATCCCTCATGCTCTCGCCGTTTAACACCCTCCGGCGCTCCTCGTAGATGATCTCCCGCTGTTCGCTCATCACCCGGTCATACTCCAGCAGGTTTTTGCGGATGCCGAAATTGTTCATCTCTATCTTCTTCTGGGCGGACTCAATGGCGCTTGTCAGGGCTCTGTGCTCGATCTCCTGCCCTTCCGGCACGCCCAGGGCGTTGAACATCCCGATCAGGCGCTCGGAGCCGAACAGCCGCATCAGGTCGTCCTCCAGGGAGATATAAAACTTGGATTCCCCCGGATCCCCCTGACGGCCGGAACGTCCCCGCAGCTGGTTGTCGATACGCCGGGACTCATGGCGCTCCGTGCCGATGATCTTTAAGCCACCTGCCGCCCTGGCCTCCTCGTCCAGCTTGATATCCGTGCCGCGGCCCGCCATGTTGGTGGCGATGGTGACCGCTCCGTGGATACCCGCATCCGCCACAATCTCCGCTTCCAGCTCATGGAATTTGGCGTTCAACACCTTGTGCCGGATCCCCCGCTTGGTCAGCAGACTGCTCAGCTCCTCGCTGGCCTCGATGGTGATAGTGCCCACCAGAACGGGCTGTCCTTTTTCATGGGCCTGTACCACCGCTTCAACGATGGCCTTCAGCTTCTCTGCCTTTGTCTTATAGACCGCATCCTGCAGGTCTTTTCGGATGACCGGCCTGTTGGTGGGGATCTCCACCACGTCCATGCCGTAAATCTCCCTAAACTCCTTTTCTTCGGTGAGCGCCGTACCTGTCATGCCGCACTTTTTGGCAAACAGGTTAAAGAAATTCTGAAAGGTGATGGATGCCAGCGTCTTGCTCTCCCGTTTCACCTTGACCTTTTCCTTTGCCTCAATAGCCTGGTGCAGGCCATCGGAATAGCGCCGCCCCGGCATGATACGGCCCGTAAATTCATCCACGATCAGCACCTGGTCGTCCTTCACCACATAGTCCTGATCGCGGAACATCAGATTGTGCGCCCTCAGGGCCAGGATGATATTGTGCTGGATCTCTAAGTTCTCCGGGTCTGCAAAGTTGTCGATGTGGAAAAACTTCTCCACCTTCTCCACGCCGGCCGCCGTGAGATTGATGATCTTATCTTTCTCATTTACCACAAAATCGCCGGATTCTTCCTGCACCACGCCCATAATGGCGTCCATCTTGCTCAGCTGCTGCATATCCGCGCCCCGCTGCATCCGCCTTGCCAGCAGGTCGCACATCTCATAGAGGGCGGTGGATTTGCCGCTCTGGCCGGAAATAATTAAGGGCGTGCGGGCTTCGTCGATGAGCACAGAGTCCACCTCGTCGATGATGCAGAAATGCAGATCCCGCAGCACCAGCTGTTCCTTGTAGATGACCATGTTGTCCCTTAAGTAGTCAAAGCCCAGCTCGTTGTTGGTCACATAAGTGATGTCGCAGCCGTAAGCCTTCTGGCGCGCCTCGCTGTTCATGCTGTTCAGGACGACGCCCACCGTCAGGCCCAGAAACTCATGCACCTGTCCCATCCACTCCGCGTCGCGCTTGGCCAGGTAGTCGTTTACCGTCACCACATGGACGCCCTTGCCCTCCAGGGCATTTAAGTAAGCGGGCAGGGTGGAGACCAGCGTCTTTCCTTCGCCGGTGCGCATCTCAGCGATCCGGCCCTGGTGCAGGATAATGCCGCCTATCAGCTGTACCCGGTAATGCTCCATGTCCAGCACCCGCCTGGCCGCTTCCCGCACGGTGGCAAACGCTTCCGGCAGCAGATCGTCCAGGGTCTCCCCTTCGGCCAGCCGTCTCTTATATTCTTCCGTCTTTCCCTTCAGCTCTTCATCGGAGAGGGCCAGCATCGCAGGCCGGAGGCTTTCGATCTTATCCACCAGAGGCTCGATGCGACGCAGCTCCCGTTCACTGTGTGTTCCAAAAATTTTATCGATCACTTTCACTGTAGTTCCATACCTTTCTTCGTCATCCAGACTATAGACCATTGTAACAGATTTACCCCTCAGATTCAACACCTCAGTGGACGCAAGCTATGAACATTTTATGAATTTGCTTTTCACGGGAAAACCGCCTATAATGTCTTTAGAGCATTTCCTGCTCTGGAAAGGACGGTTTTTATGGATTCCAAAACCATTCATCTCTATGTCGGCCTGCCCGGGCGCACCCCCTGCTTTTCCAGCATCACAGAGGCCCTGGAAAGCATCCCCTGGGACGTCGCCCAGGAAGAGGAAAAATGCTACCCGGCCCCGTTCCTCGACATACCGCCCGTCGTCCTGCACATCGGGCCAGGCATTTACCGGGAAAAGCTGGTGATCCGCAGGCCCCGGGTGACGTTTCTGGGAGAAGGGCGCTGCCGGGAGGATGTGGTGCTGGTCTACGGGGACGCCGCCCGCGATCCCATGCCGGAGGGGGATCTCAGGGGCACCTTCCGGACGGCCGCCGTCCGGATCGACACCCACGATTTCACCGCCAGGCATCTCACCTTCCAAAACGACGCAGGCTTTGGCCACACGGTGGGCCAGGCGCTGGCCCTGTATGTGGACGGCGACAGATGCTATTTCGAAGACTGCTGTCTGCTGGGCAGCCAGGACACCCTGTTTACGGCGCCCCTGCCGCCCAAAGAGGCGCAGCCGGGAGGTTTTAAAGGGCCGGGGCAGGACAAGCCCCGCATCCTGGGGCGGCACTGTTTCCGAGACTGCTATCTGCAGGGCGATGTGGATTTTCTGTTCGGCGGGGCCGTGTGCCTGTTTGAGGGCTGCACTATTTTTTCCAAAAAGCCCGGAGACCAAACGCCCCCGGAGAGCCCAAAGAACGACGTGGTCTACGGCTACATCACCGCAGCCTCTACCCCGCAGGGGCGGCCCTTCGGCTATGTGCTGCGTGACTGCAGATTAGTAAGCGACTGCCCTCCCGGCACAGTGTATCTGGGGCGGCCCTGGCGGGAATATGCAAAGACGGTGTTCCTGCACTGTGAGATGGGGCCTCACATCAAGAAAGAGGGCTGGCAGGACTGGGGCAAACCCCACGGTCATTTCTATTACGGGGAATATGCCTCCTACGGCCCCGGCGCCTGTCCGAAGGGCCGCGCAGATTTTTCCGTACAGTTAAGTGAAGAGGAAGCCGCCCTCTACACGGCAGAAAATGTGCTGGAGGGATGGCAGCCGGTATAAATCAGACAGGAGGCGGCCCTCAGCCGCCTCCCTTTTACACATCTTCTCTTTCCAATCCTTTTTCATCCCCAGCCAGCTTTTCATAGACAGCGCTCTCCTCCGGCCCGCAGGATAAATAGGCTTCGCAGATCCGGGCAATCTCCTTCTCCTCTGCCAGCAGGTCGGCTGCGATCTTTTCCGGGGATTCTCCTCTTTGCAGCTTGCTGCACACCAAACGGATCAAAAGACGGTGTTCCCCTCGCTCCATGCCTTGTGCAAGGCCTCGCTCCATACCCTGTTCTATGCCCTGTGCAAGGCCGCGCTCTAACCCCTTCTCTATCCCATCCTCCAAGCCCTCCTCATACCGCACTGCCAAAGCGTCGTCCATGTTAAACTGGGTAAACAGCATATTCTCTACCTCCGTCCCATGCTTCGTGACAAACTCTGCAAAGATTCCCTCCCGGATGCAGTCCTTGATGGCAAGGGTCACCGCCGTGTCCCGGTTCATTCCGTCTTCCATGTAACGCCTTACCCGCTCGATAAACCAGGAGTACTCATACAACGGCATACATTCCCCCAGGAGCTTGTGCCCCACCGGGAGGTTGATATTTATCATCTTTACTTTTAATTCTAACATGGGTTCTTCGGTTTTTGCAATATATGCATCCGAAAGTTTTAATACTGTTTCTCTAGGTACGGGTTTTGCCCCGTTGTAGAATAAATAGAACTCCGGCGTGGGGATGGGGATGAGCTTTTCCCGATAGAGATCCTGATTTTTCAGCAGTTTTTCCATGGTGCGGCCATAGTACAGGATACTCCGCAGGGGCATATTTCGGTTGACGGTTGACTGGTGCTCGCTGATGACCAGCACCCTGTCCTTTACAAGAAATCCCAGGTCATTTTTCCGGGCCAGGAACAGCACGCCCTCCAGGGTAGCGATCTCAATATCCTCTGGGGCCGTCTTTTCGCCGGAGAGGGCAGTGTACAGACTGGCCGCGTTTTCCGGCTCGCTGAAAACAGCAGTAAACACATCGGATTTTAGCTCCCGGTTGGACAGGGCTTTGGGGTTATTGCCAGGCTTTTCCGCTGACTTGCTCCTTGGCTTCTCTTCTGGTTGTCCTTTCGGCTTGTCTCTCGGCTCCTTTAATAGCCGCTTTTCTGGCTTTTCTTCTGTCATAGGCAGACTCCTTCTGTAAAAATGGATTTTGATCTTGAAAAATGCCGCAGAACTGCGTGATAGATACGATCGGTCAGAATATCCGATTTTTTATGACAGCTTCATTATAACAGGATAAGGCCGCGTTGTCCAGCCTTCTTTTGAACCAGACCTACTTCTGTCAGACCTGCAACTTTTGAACTATGCTTACATCTTTTCAACTAAACCTATCTCTTTTCAATTTCCGGGGAAACCCCAATACCGGGCTCTCTAGCTTGCCCACCACCGCTGAAAACACATCTTTCGGATCCCCTCGGAAGAAGACGCAAAGAAAGCCGGGATGGCTCCCGGCTCTCTTTTGCCTCCTGTGCTGCTTCGGGCAGAAGGCGTATCCCTTATTTTTCCGGCTCTGTGGGATCAGCCGCCTCCTGGATCGCGTCCAGGGCGGGTCCAAACAGCGCCGCGTATTTCTCCGGCAGATCTCCCTTGCGGATGTAGCAGCGGCTGCCGTAGGCGTCCTCTCCGCTCCCGGCCACCGTCACTGTCACTCCCAGCCCTGCAGGCTCAAAAAAGTTCGTATCATTGGGCCATGCATAGCCGAGCAGTCCCACCAGCTCCTCGATCTCCTGGGGCGAGGTGATGTTTACCCGGATGGTCATGACCTCGTTTGCGGGCACATCCCCCAGACGGATGGCGTCCCCCGGCCCACAGGAGAACAGATGCTTCTCTCCGTTGTATTCCTCAATCGTCACCTGGTGGGCCGCCATCCAGGCGTCGTCCACGGTCTCCCCTTTTGTCCCTTCCAGCCCGAAATAGGCCGCCGCCCGTTCCCTGCCGTCCAGGGCTCCTTCCCCGGCACACAGGGATTGCGGGTCGTCAATCAAAAGCGAGATCTCATGGATCTGCGCTGGCGCGATATCCTCCGCCCATTCTCCCCAGCCGGTCTGACGCAGGGCTTCTATCGTGTTTTGCATGGTGTCGTACACATCCAGGGTATACCAGCGGGTCTGTCCCTGGCTGTCCTCAGCCCGGATGCCGACTTCCGTCATCAGCCGCCCCTTTCCGCTTCCCAGGACGGCCTCCGGGTATTCCTCCACATCCCGGTTGTACGCCGCAAGGATCGTCCGGGCCTGCTCCCCAAAGCCTTCCTCCACTGTGATTTCCCTGCCGCTTCGGTAAAACCGCATATAGTCATAGCTTGCGATGTCCTCTAAAGGTATGCGGTAGCTGCTGCGCATATATTCCGAACTGACAAGCAGAGGCCACACCACATCCTTATCCTGAGGGGAGACGTAGTAACTTCGGTAATAGCTCCTGCCGTTTGTCAGCGTCACCCTTACCTGTACCGTGCGTCCCCCTGCTCCCACCTCCTCCGATTCCCCCAGAGTAGATGCAGGCCGGGTAAAGCTGTCAGTAGTAGCGACCGGTGTGGAATACCACCCCAGGCCCCTTCCAGCCATCCGCTCTAAAAAGGCATACGATGCCTCCACGTCGGTCAGGTGCATACTGCCCTGGCCGTTTTCGGTGTCTTCCCAGGAAGAGCCTGTATTGGAAAAGTCGCCGCAGAGGAGGGCAATCTCCGCCACCTTCTCCTTGGAGGGCAGATAGTGGTCAAAGCCGAACCAGTCGCCCCGGAAGGCAAAGCCGGTCAAAAGACAGAGGGCCGCTGTCACAGCGATCTGCAGCCTGTGGGCAAAAAATGCCTTAAACTCCATACGAAAGATCATGTTTGTGACGCCGAAGGCCAGCACCCCGAAAAGCAGTGTGCCAAACACTCCCCAGCCTGCGCCGCCGTCGGTGATTTCTGTGAAAAACAGCCAGCCGCCCAGCCCGGCGGCGCCCCCTGCCAGAAACTGCATAAACGCCCTGGCCGCCTTGTTTTTTACCCCCTGCTCCGCCAGCTCCGAGGGACGCTTCCGATACAGCACATAGGCCGCCGTCCCAAGAAGCGCCGCCGCAAGGAGGTTCGCGCAGATCTGGCCGCCCAGGCCCGCAAGATCCGGCACGCTTTTCTCCAGATTTCCCGCCCAGTCCACCGCCAATGACACAGCCGACACCAGGGGCGAAAAGCGGATACCCACCGACAGGCTGCGGCTGATGGTGGGGCTGTAGGCCACGGTGGACATATATGTCTCCAGCATACCGACGCCCAATCCCCAGACACCGATGACGCCGCATCCCAAAATGACCGTACTCACCAGGGTGTTTAACACATTTCCGCTTAACATCACCGCCGTCAGGGCTAAATGGTACACCACCAGAAACAGGATCAGCAAAGCAAGCAGGATCTGGAACGCGGTCTTCACCATGTACTCCACCCCATCCCCCGCTGCTCCTGCGGCGGATAAGTCTCCGAGAGAAAGGGCAAGGGTCACGAAAAGTCCCAGCGCCAGGGGCAGCAGCCAGATGAAAAACCCATTGGCGTAGCAGGCCCAGTACCAGGTGTTGCGCCGGATAGGCAGGGCATGGTAGGTATCGGTCATCTGCCTGTGGAAGACAAACCGGAAACCGGCGATCCCTACGATCAGCGCTCCCACGACGGTGTAGACGATGCCCGCCACAGGATAATAGCTTCCGTAAAACTCCCGTACATAGCGCAGCACTGTCATTGTATCCATGCTCTGGCTGCTTGCCCCCGCCAGATACGCCACCGGCAGCATCAGAAAGCTGACCAGACCCGCCAGGGCAGCCGTCCAGACCCTGTGCCGCATATCCTCCCCCAGGGCTTTAAAGAATAAGCGCTTTGACGTCATAGCCTTTTACCTCCGTTTCACTGATAAAGATTTCCTCCAAAGACAGGGGCAGCAGTTCAAAGAACACAGGGGCAAGCTGCTCCATATAGGCTTCCACAGCCTCCCTCTCCCCCCGGACGGTAAAGGTATAGAGCGCCCCCCGGTTCTCCATGGTGAGCACCGAAAGATCCCGCCGGATCGCCTCCAGCATCCGATCCTGTCGGATCACGCACTGCACCTTGTGAATGTTTGACTTCATCTCGTCTAAATCCCGCTCAAACAGAATGCCGCCCTTGTGGAGCAGGCCCACGTATTCGCAGACGTCTTCCAGCTCCCGCAGATTGTGGGAGGCCACCACCGGGGTCATCCCCCGCTCCTCGATCTCCTTCACAAACAGGGTTTTCACCGCCTGGCGCATCACAGGATCCAAACCGTCGAAGGTCTCGTCGCAGAGCAGATATTTTGTGCCCGCGCTGATGCCGCAGAGGACGGAGAGCTGTTTTTTCATGCCCTTGGAAAAGGTGTTGATCTTGCGCTTTTCCTCCAGGCCGAATTTCTGCATCAGCTCCCTGCACCTGTCCTTATCAAAGGAGGGGTAAAATGAAGCGTACAGCCGCACCATGTCCAGGGGCGTTCCGCTTCGGAAAAAATAAGGGCTGTCTGAGATGTAAAAAATCTTTGCCTTCACCGCCGGATTGTCCCAGACCGGCGCTCCGTCCACCAGAATTTCTCCTTCGTCCGGCTTAAGCACGCCGGCGATCAGGCGCATCAGGGTGGACTTGCCCGCCCCGTTGGTACCGATCAGGCCAAAGACGTGGCCCTCCTCGATGGAAGCGCTGACGCCGTCTATGGCTTTCACCCCGTCAAACTGTTTGTGGATATTCTGTAACGTGATCATTGTCCGTCCTCCCGGTAAATTGTCTGCAGCCGCTCCCCCAGTTCCTCCTGGGACAGACCCGCCTCTTTGGCCTGCGCCGTCATCTCCATCCATTGGGAGAGCACCTGCTTTTGCCTGTGCTCCTTCCACTCGCTCTCCGCGGTGACAAAGCTGCCCCGTCCGGAGACCGTGTAGAGGTAGCCGTCCTGTTCCAGCTGGGCATAGGCCCGCTGGACGGTGTTTGGGTTGATGGACAGCTCCATTGCCAGGCTGCGCACGCTGGGCATCTTCGTCAGCGGTTCCAGACCGCCGCTTGCGATGAGCCGTTCCAGCTTTTCCACCACCTGTTCGTAGATGGGGCGTTTGTCCCGATAGTCCAACAAAATCATAGCCGCTCTTTTCCCTTTCTCCCTCTCTTAAAAAACTCCCGCCCAGGTCGGCAGGATTCTCCGCCGTATCCGCCCAATGTTTTAAGTGTACTAATTAGCTTAATACACTTATAGCACAAAAAGATCCGGCTGTCAACCGGATCTTTTTCTTTCAGGGCGGACTGTTGTTTTTCTCTCAAAGCAGACTGTTTCTGGGGACGCCTGTTTTCCGCCCGGATTGCCCTTAAAGGTTTTGGTACTGCTTCAGGATAAAGTCCTTCGCCTGTTGGTTGTTCTCCGGCTTTGTATCCTCCAGGGTGGCATGGATATAGGGCTTTCTCTCCTTGATAAAGCGCAGGATGGGTGTGTAGTCCATCTGCCCGAAGCCGCAGCCCACAGACACCAGCTTTCCTTCCCGGATCACAAAGTCTTTTAAGTGCACCATGGCCACATCCGGGCCCAGCAGGTCGATGGCTTCCGCAAAGATGGCTTCCCTGTCCCGGTAGTTTTCCATCTCCAACAGGTTCACCGGGTCAAAGATGATCTGCAGGTTCGGGGATCCAATCTCGTCCAGCACCCTCCTGGCGCGCTTCGGATTGCAGACAATGTGGCGGTACACCGGCTCGATGGCCAGCACCACTCCCATCTGTTCCGCGTATGCCACCACCGGCCGCAGATTGCGGATAAAGGTCTGAAGGGCTTCCTCCGTGTGGCACTGGGCCGTAAAGGTATAAGTGGTGTTTGGCGCTCCCGTCTCCGTGCCCACCACGCCGCAGCCCAGCCAGGAAGCAAAGCGCAGATGGGCCATATAGCGGTGCACCGTCTGTGCCAGCTGCCCCTGGTCGGGGGTGGCCAGATTCAGATAACACCCCAATACGGCGATGTCCACCTGGTTTCTGGCAAAGACATTTTTGATATACATGGCAAGGCCCGGGGTCAGCGCCTCGTCGGTGGTGGGGAACTCATCAATGACCTTGGACAGCGCCAGGTGCCCGCAGGCAAACCCCAGCTGATGTACATCGGCAATGCGCTCCTCAAAGGGAAGTTTTTTTGTATCGTGTAACCGGATCCCTAACTGCATCCTTTCCTCTCTTTCCGCCACGGGTCCTCGCCCCCGGCTTAACTGCTGCCTGTGTTTTCCCCTTCACTCCGGGGTGTGGCCTTTCTTGATCAGTTCCTCCACTCCGATGAACTCACAGGGCGCTCCCTCCTGACCCTCCACGGCCACGTTCTCCATGACAAGCTTTGCCACGTTCCTGGCAAAGATGCCGCGCTTTGTGCACTTGGGGACGCCCTCCGACATGGCGGGCACGTCGCACCTGGGGTTTTCCGCATAGGAAAACGAAAGATTCCGCATCTGGATCTCCTCGATCTTCTGCTCCGGCAGCCCGTCGAAAAAGGCTGCCGCCACATGGCAGTTGGTGCACTCCATATTTTCAAATACCATTTTCTGAATGGAAGGCGTCCGCTCGTCCACCGGGTAGGGCTCCCTGGACTGGACGTAAGGGGTCTTTCCGTCCGGGTCGCAGAAATAAAAGGCGTTTACCACCAGGGGCGTCATCACATGATCCAGAGTCAGGTTCCGGAAGGTGATGCCGGAGAGCACCGCGTCCTTTCCCCGGCCCCTGCGGGTCTTGATGCGAAGCCCCCTGTCCGTGCGGCGGAAGATGCAGTCCTCCACCGTCAGATCCTTCACGCCGCCTGCCATCTCGCTGCCCAGGGTCACGGCGCCGTGGCCGTCCTCCATCAGGCACTGGCGGATGTGGATGTTCTCCGAGGGCCGCTTGTAGGTTTTCCCCATGTAGATTTTGCCGCTCTTGACCGCAATGCAGTCGTCCCCCAGGGAAAACCGCACGCCCAAAATCTCCACGTTGCGGCAGGACTCCGGATCTAAGCCGTCGGTGTTGGGAGAATCGGAAGGGTTCTCCACATTCAGATCCAGAAAGCGCAGGTCGTCGCTGAAGTACGGGTGCAGCGTCCAGGCCGGGGAATTGCAGCAGGTGATCCCCTGGAGGGTCACATTTTTGCAGTGGTTTACAAAAAACAGCCGGGGCCGGAACACATCTTTGATCTTTTTGACGTCCTTCCACCAGGTATCCTTGGAGGCATTGCCGTTTAAGGTGCCCTTGCCGTAGATGACCACGTCCTCCACATTCACGCCGCAGAGGATGGCGGTGTACATGGGCAGGGGATTGCCCTCCCAGCTTCCCAGATTGTACTGCCCCTTCTCGTCATAGCTCTCTATCATGCCGGGAAAGACGGGGAATTTCTCCTTGTCGGTAAACGCCTTTAACTCTGCGCCCTCCGCCAGCTCCAGCCGCAGATGGCTCTTTAAAAAGAGGCTGGTGATACGGTAACAGCCTGCGGGCACCAGCACCCTGCCTTTCTCCGGGCAGGCCAGGATTGCCGCCTGGATGAAATGGGTGTCGTCCTGCACGCCGTCCCCCTTGGCCCCAAAGCGCCTTACGTCCAGGGTCACAAATTCCTCCTCGGTGCAAAAGCACAGCTCCCCCTGCTTTTCCCCGCCGTCATACACCTCCACCCGCTGGCTGCTGCCGGGGCGCAGATCGGACAGGGAGGTGATCACCTTCCGGGCAGTGAGCGCTTCCCTGCCGTTTACCAGCACGCGGTAAGGCTTCCTGGTATAATAGCGCCCGCCGTCTTTGATCTCGATGACCGCGCTTCTTGCCGTGCAAAAGACAAGGCCCACCGCCAAACAGGACGCCCCGCCCTGGGAGCCGTCCACAGGGCTTTCTTCCCTGGGAGCGTCTTTGACAGCCATCTGATATTTTTCCGCCAGAAGCAGGTGCGCTGCGCAGCCTCTTTCCACGGCGCCGCGGATCGAGCTGTCCGCCGGGCCGCCTGCGGGGCCGAAACTCCCCTCCTTCAGATACCGGGCCATGGCGCGGCGTACCCTCTTTTGGAACAGGTCGGTCATCTCCCGGTAATACTCGTAGAGCTGGGGGCTCATACAGCCGATGGTGCCGATCAGCGTCTCTAAAAAAGCCGCCGTGTGCTCCAGGGTGTCGTCTTCCTCCAGCTTCCCGTCCAGAATCCGCATCTGCGCCAGCAGATCCGGGTAGCCCTCCTTCTTGTTGCACTCCGTCTCATAGGCCGCATAGACGGGATAGACCAGCTTCGCGGCCTCGTAGGGATCGGAATCCACGGAAGCTGTGTCGAACAGGCCGTCTGAGGTTCTGGGGAGCCGCCGGATGGCTTCCCACTGGGCCGCCGCCGAAGCCGCGTCGCCCTTCTGGACGCTGATCAGAGCCGCTGTCAGTTCCTTTTTCATGCTCATATTTTCCTTTCTTATCCTATTTCTCTCCTGCTTTTTTCTCCTGCCCCATATCGGAGTTTTACCAAAAAGACTGCCCCTTCCTGTGTGATGGGACAGTCTCTTTTGCTCTGTTTCTCTCTTCCGCCCTGGGCCCTACAACGTCACGCCCTGCTTGAAGATGGCCATGTCGTGGAAGCCTGCCGCCTCGCTGCAGACCTTTTTGCCGGAAGCCACCGCGATCACCTCGTCAAAGAGCTTCTGGGTCTCCGCCTCAAAGTCCCCGTCCTCCGCCAGCACGCCTGCGTTAAAGTCGATCCAGTTGGACTTCTTTCCCGCTAGGGCCGAGTTGGTGGAGATCTTCATGGTGGGGACGGGAGACGCAAAGGGAGTTCCCCGCCCTGTGGTGAACAGCACGATATGGGCTCCTGCCGCCGCCAGGGCCGTGGCCGCCACCAGATCGTTGCCCGGTGCGCTGAGAAGGTTTAACCCCCGGGTCTTCACCGTCTCGCCGTACTGCAGCACTCCTTGCACCGGCGCACTGCCGGACTTCTGGGTACAGCCCAGGGATTTGTCCTCCAGCGTGGAGATCCCGCCCTTTTTGTTGCCCGGGGAGGGGTTCTCGTAGATGGTCTGGTTGTAGCTTTTGAAGTAATTCTTAAAATCATTGATCAACGCCACCGTCTGTTCAAACAGCTCCGGGGTGGCGCAGCGGTTCATCAGAAGGGTCTCCGCGCCGAACATCTCGGGCACTTCCGTCAGGATGGTGGTGCCCCCCTTGGAGATCAAAAGGTCGGAGAAACGCCCCACTAAGGGATTGGCCGTGATGCCGGAGAGGCCGTCGCTTCCGCCGCATTTCATGCCGATCACCAGCCTGGAAGCGCTGACGGGCACTCTCTCAAACCCTGCCGCATAGTCGATCAGGCCCTTGATGAGCTCCACCGCCTGGGCAATCTCGTCCTCCACCTCCTGGCACACCAGGAATTTGACCCTGTTTTCGTCGTAGTCCCCCAGATAGGGCTTCAGCACGTCGATGTTGCTGTTCTCGCAGCCAAGCCCCAGCACCAGCACGCCCCCGGCGTTGGGATGGCCGATCAGATCCGCTAAGATCTTTCTGGTGTTTTCCTGATCGTCCCCCATCTGGGAACAGCCATAGGGGTGGGGGAAGGCGATGACTTCTTCCACCGTCCCCTTGACAAAGGCGTTGGCCTGTCTGGCGATGGCCGTGGCCACATTGTTCACGCAGCCCACGGTGGGGATCACCCAGATATCGTTGCGCACGCCCACTTTCCCGTCGGGACGCACAAAGCCCGGAAAGGTCACATCCGGGGTGGTCTGCTGTTTTGGCTCCACCGGCTGGTAGGTGTACTCCAGGAGATCCCCCAGCCCGGTCTTTACGTTGTGGACGTGGATCCAGCTTCCCGCGCTGATGTCCTCCCTGGCGTTTCCGATGGGACAGCCGTACTTGATGACGGGAGCTCCCGCCGGGATGTGGCAGAGGGCCATCTTGTGGCCTGCGGGGATGTCCTCCAGGGCGGTGACGCAGGTTTCCTCCCCCTGCACCGTCACCTTCACCGCAGTGCCCTTGGGCAGTTCCTTTAAAGCCACCGCCACGTTGTCGTTTTCGTTGATCTTTATGAAATCCTGCATACTGCCGCCCTCATCCCGTTTTTCCTGATATCGTCCAGATAGCCTGCCACCGCGTCCGTGAGTCCGCTCACCTGGTTTAAATCCTGTCCGAAGAAGCTCTCATTGCCCAGGAACGCTTTCACGAAAGCCTGGGCGTCCTTCCCGCAGTTGTCCCGGAAAAATTCCAGCACCGCCATATCGTCCAGAATGTTGTACTCCTCGCCGTCCCGGTGTCCGATCAGCGCCTTGTCCCGGATCTCGGTGCCCTGATAGAAGGCCATCAGCGCCGCCAGGGAGAAGGTCAGATGCGCGGGCAGCTTTCCGAATTTCTCCACATACTGGAGCAGGCTGGGCATACACCTTGCCCGCCACTTGGACACGGAGTTTAAGGAGATGGAGAGCAGCGCGTGCTTCACATAAGGGTTGTTGAAACGGGTGATCACCGCCTCCGCAAAATCCTTTAACTCCTGCTCGGGCAGGGTCAGCGTGGGGATCACTTCGTCAAAGATCGTCTTTACCATAAAGTTTTTGATATCGGGGTCGTCCATGGACTCCTTTACCAGATCGTTGCCGCACAGGTAGGATGCCAGCACGAAGGAGGTGTGGGCGCCGTTTAAGATGCGCACCTTCCGCTGCTTGTAAGGCTTCTGGTCGTCAGTGAAGATGACGGGAAGCCCGGCGTCCGGCAGAGGGAACTCCCCGCTGATGTCCTTTGCGCTCTCGATGACCCAGAGGGCGAAAGGTTCGCCGGTGACCATGAGGCGGTCCTCATAGCCCAGCTTCTCCCACTCCTCTTCTATGTTCTCCCTGGGATAGCCCGTGACAATGCGGTCCACCAGGGTAGAGGTAAAGATGCAGGCCTCGTCCACCCAGGCCTTAAACGCATCGCCCAGGCCCCAGAGGTCGATGAGCTGCATCACGCATTTTTTCAGCATGATGCCGTTGTCGTCGATGAGCTCCACGGGCAGCATCACCAATCCCTTTGCGCGGTCGCCGTCAAAGGTCTCAAACCGATGGTGTAAAAACTTGGTCAGCTTGCCGGGGAAGGTTTTGGGAGGTTTTGCGTCGAACCGGTCGGTGTCGTCAAATACGATGCCCGCCTCGGTGGTGTTGGAAACCACAAAGCGGAGGCTGTCCAGTTCCGCCAGCCCCATGTATTTCTCGTAATCGTGATAGGTGTCTACCGCGTCCACCACGCTGGTGACCTGGCGGTTCAGCACCTTGGGCTCGCCGTCCACAATGCCCCTCAAGGACACAGTGTACTGGCAGTCCTGGGCATGGAAGTTGTCCAGATTGCCGAATTCAATGGGCTTGATCAAAACAATGTCCCCGTCGAATTTTCCCTGCTCGTTGGCGATATCGATCATGTAGTCCACAAACGCGCGGAGAAAATTTCCCTCCCCGAACTGCACCACTTTGATCGGCCGTTCCTTCTTTCCGGTCATTGTCCTGTTTAAAACTTCCATGTGGTTTCCCTCCTGCCCGCAGGCGCAAAATTGTAAGTACTTTCACTGATTATTTTACTTCTAATAAAGGGGTTCGTCAATATGAAACAAGGAAATAATTTCAAAATAACGGTTGAAAAAAACAGTGGTGTCGGCTATAATCGAAATGAATGCTTTGAAGTTCTTTGTAACTGCTTACATTTATTTTTTCCACACGAGGCCCCCTTCATGACAATTTACGACATCTCCGAAAAGGCCGGAGTTTCCATTGCCACTGTGTCCCGCGTGCTGAACGGAAGCAGCAATGTCAGCGAGAAGACGAAGAAAAAGGTACTGGACGTAATCCGGCGCTATGAATATACGCCAAACGCTTTCGCCCGCGGGCTGGGCCTGAACACGATGAAGACCATCGGCGTCATGTGCGCGGACAGCTCCGATCTGTACCTGGCCAAGGGAGTCTATTACATCGAGCAGAAACTGCGCGACAACGGCTACGACAGCCTGCTGTGCTGCACCGGCTATGAGCTGGCGCCCCGGGCCGCAGCCATGGATCTGCTGATCAACAAAAAGGTGGACGGCATCATTCTGGTGGGTTCCAATTTTGTCTACGAGAAAGAATCCGACAATCGCTACATCGCCGACGCGGCCCTGCAGGTTCCCGTGATGCTGTTAAACGCCGAACTGGACGCGCCCAACGTTTACAGCGTGGTGTCCGACGATTTCACCTCCATCTACGGGGCAACCCTGGAGATGATCCAGAGCGGGATTTCGGACATCGTCTATTTTTACAACTCCACCTCTTACAGCGCCCAGAAAAAGCTGGCGGGCTTTGTGGCGGCCATGGAGGAGCAAAAGCTCTCCGCCGGAGCAGAATCCTGCCAGTTCTACCGCGGCTCCCACGAGGACATCCCCGCCATGGCGGAGCACTTAAAAAAGCTGCACGACAAAGGCGTTTCCTTCCACGGCGTCATCGCCTCGGACGACACCCTGGCGCTGGCCGCCCTCAAATACGCCCGGCAGATGGGCTTTTCGGTGCCGGAGGACTTTTCCGTCTCAGGCTACAACAACTCCCTGCTGGCCATGTGCAGCGAGCCGGAGCTGACCAGCATCGACAACAAGCTGGAAACCCTCTGCCAGCACCTGATCGGCACGCTCATGGGGGTGTTGAACGGAAACGAGATGCCAAAAAAGACCGTCTTTTCCGGCGAGACCATCAAACGTGGTACCACGCGCTGAGGGCATTGCACCTTTGGCGTCCAGATAGATCCACCAGCCGCCCGGGCGGCAGAAAGCGAGGAAGATTATGAAAGCATTTATGGACAAGGATTTCCTGCTGGAGACAGAGACAGCCAAAAAGCTGTTCCACGACTATGCGGAGACCACACCTGTTCTGGACTATCACTGCCACATCAATCCCAGGGAGATCGCAGAAGACCGCAAGTTTGACAATATCACCCAGGTATGGCTGGGCGGGGATCACTACAAGTGGCGCTTCATGCGCTCCTGCGGCGTGGACGAGAAGTACATCACCGGGGACGCCTCCGACCACGACAAATTCTTAAAGTGGGCGGAGTGCCTGGGCAAGGCCATCGGCAATCCCCTGTTCCACTGGAGCCATCTGGAGCTACAGAGATATTTCGGCTACCACGGAGTGTTGAACAAAAACACCGCCGAGGAGGTATGGACCCTCTGCAACGAAAAGCTGGCGCAGCCCTCCATGAGCGTGCGCAATCTCATCCGGCAGAGCAACGTCACCCTGATCTGCACCACCGACGACCCGGTGGACACCCTGGAGTGGCATGAGAAGATCGCAGGGGACGACAGCTTCGACGTAAAGGTGCTGCCCGCCTGGAGGCCGGACAAGGCCATGAACATCGAAAAACCCGATTACCCGGACTATCTGGAGAAGCTCTGCGCGGCGTCCGGGCTATCCGAGATCCGCACCTTCGCCCTGTTAAGAGAGGCGCTGGAAAAGCGCATGGACTATTTTGCAGAAAGGGGCTGCTGTGTGTCCGACCACGCGCTGGAGTATGTGATGTATTGCCCCGCTTCCGAGGATGAGGTGGAGGAGATCTTCTTAAAGAGGCTCAACAGGATGATCCTCTCCCGGGAAGAAGAGATGAAGTTCAAGACCGCTTTCATGCTGTTTATGGGAAGGGAGTATCACAGGAGGAACTGGGCGATGCAGCTCCACTACGGCTGCAAACGGGACAACAATAAGCGGATGTATGAAACGCTTGGCCCCGACACCGGGTACGACTGCATCAACAACTACGCTCCCAGCGCAGAGATGGCGGATTTCTTAAATGCGCTGAACGAGACCGGCGAGCTGCCCAGAACCATCCTGTACAGCTTAAACCCCAACGACAACCAGGCCATCGGCACCATCCTGGGCTGTTTCCAGGATTCCACCGCGGTGGCAAAGATCCAGCAGGGCAGCGCATGGTGGTTCAACGACCACAAGGTTGGGATGCAGGATCAGATGATCTCCCTGGCAAACCTGGGCAACCTGTCCGGGTTCGTGGGGATGCTCACCGACTCCAGAAGCTTCCTCTCCTACACGAGGCATGAGTATTTCCGCCGGATCTTGTGCAACCTGATCGGCGGCTGGGTGGAAAACGGGGAATTCCCCGCAGATATGGAGACCCTCTCCGAAATCGTAAAGAACATCTCCTACTACAACGCAAAGAACTACTTTGGATTTGACCTGGACTGATCAGGTGAGATAGAGAAAAGGTTCCTGCCCGTTTCGCTGTGCATAAATTGATTCCAGCCAGGCAAGAACCTCTGCTTTCGGGCGGACAAAGGGCTCCCCATGACTGAGGAGAAACCAGTCCGCCCGCAGTGTTTTCAAGAATAAAATCTGTTGGTTTAACAGGCTTACGTTTGCCGCCACCCGGCCGTCCTTTCTGGACAGATACAGCGCATCCCCCAGAAACGCATAGCCGTGATACTCCAGGCCCAGACACCCCTTGGCGTGGCTGGAGGGTATGGGGAAGAGATGCACGCCGCCGTCAAAGCAGCGGGAAGCGGTCACCGCCGTCCCCCTGCCCAGCCGCCTGCAGGTGAAGCCGCCGCCGTACAGGCAGTCCCAGGCCACCCTGTCCAGGTTTGCGCTGTGATCCTGATGAAAATGGGACAGCACCACATTTTTCCGCCCCGGCAGCGCGTTGACGGCTTCCGCCGCCTCCGGCAGGCTGCCCACGTCAAAGACCCACCAGGCGTCTTCGCACTGCACCAGCCCCACGTCCGCGGAAAGGGGCGTCTCCACCGCGGGGAGATACGAAATTCCATCCGCAATCTGCCGCTTTTCCATGTCACCCCTCTCCTTCCGCCGCTTCCACGGTTCTTACATCCGCAGGGCCTTTGTGCGCCAGCGGGGTCCCGGGTTCAAAATTCTGTCAATATACGCAGGCCTTTTCCTCGCCGTTTAACACCCGCAGCGCGCCCTGGGCCAGGGCTAAGAGTTCGTCTTCCCCGGGGTATACGGTAAAGGGCGCAATCCAGCCAGCCCGCTCCTTTAAGACGGCGATCACATCCGCGCCGTAGGCAATGCCGCCGGTGACGATGATCTGATCCACTTTGCCGTTTAACACGCAGGCCATGGAGCCGATGTCCTTGGACACCTGAAGTAAAAACGCCGCCTTCGCCTCCGCCGCTTTTTCATCGCCGCTGTCCGCCCGCCTGGTGACCTCCCGCATATCGTTGGTGCCAAGGTATGCGTTAAAGCCACCCTTGCCCACGATCTTTCCATAGACTTCCTTCTCGGTATACTTCCCGGAAAAGCACATCTTGATCAGTGCGCCGCTGGGCACCGCGCCCGCCCGCTCCGGGGAAAATGCGCCGTCTCCGTCCAGGGCGTTGAATACGTCCACCACCCTGCCCTCCAGATGTGCGCCCACGGAAACGCCGCCGCCCATGTGAACCACGATCAGCCGCAAGGACTCATAGGGCTTGCCCACTTCCCTGGCATAGCGCTTTGCCACCGCCTTCTGGTTCAGCGCGTGGAACACGCTGGTGCGGGGCAGCTCGGGCACGCCGGAGTATCTGGCGATGGGCATCAGCTCGTCCACCACCACCGGGTCTACAATGTAAGCGGGCACGCCGATGGCATCGGCGATCTCCCGGGCCAGGATGCCGCCCAAATTGGAGGCGTGCTGCCCCTGTACGCCCACCTTCAGGTCGTGCAGCAGTTCGTCGGTGACCTCATAGGTGCCGCCGGGGATGGGCTTTAACATACCGCCTCTGCCCACTACGACGTTCAGTTCCTTTAAGTCAAACTGTTTCTCCGCCAAAAGGTCTGTGATGATCTTCTTGCGGAAATCCTTCTGCTCCACAATGGAGCCATACCTGCCAATCTCCTCGGTGGAGTGGCGCAGGGTCTCTTCAAACAGCAGGGTCTCATCCTCAAACACACCGATCTTGGTGGAGGTGGAGCCCGGATTGATAATCAGGCTTTTGATGGACATTGTCAACTCTCCTTTTTCATGCTTTTTTGCTTTTGGTGTAACGGGCGGCTTATTTCCCCTTCTTCAGTTCCTCCGCCACAACGGCAGCCAGGGCGATGGAATTTACCTTGGTCGCAAAGGTGTCGGAGCGGCTGGTGAGGATCACGGGAACCTTCGTGCCTGTGAGAATACAGCCGTTCTTGACGCCGGGGATCATATGCACCATGGCCTTGTACACCTGATTCCCCGCGTGGATATCGGGAAACAAAAGCACGTCCGCGTCGCCCTGGATCTTTCTGTCCGTGGCGCCCTTGTGCTTGGCCGCCTCAGGGTCAATCGCCAGATCAAGCGACAGGGGCCCGTCCACCACGCACCCTGTGATCTGCCCTTCCTCGCACATCTTTGCCAGCTCCGCCGCCTCCACGGTGACGGGCATCTTGGGGTTTACCACTTCCACAGCGGCCAGGGGAGCGACCTTCGGCACGTCCACGCCGCAGGCCTTGCAGACCGGCACCGTGTTGTTGATGATATGTACCTTGTCCTCCAGGGTGGGGTAGGTCATAAAGGCCACGTCCGTCAAAAACAGCAGGCGGTCGATGCCGGGCACCTCAAACACCGCCACATGGGACAGCACGCCGCCGGTCCGAAGGCCAACCTCTTTGTCCAGCACGCTCTTTAAGAAATTCTTGGTGTCGATCAGCCCCTTCATGTACATATCCGCCCTGCCGTCATGGGCCAGCTTCACTGCCTTAAGGGACGCCTGCACGTCGTCCGGCTCATGGACGATCTCGTACCCGTCCAGATCCATGCCGATGGATGCGGCCACCGCCCGGATCTTTTCCTCGTCGCCCACCAGGATGGCATCTGCAATGCCCTGCCGCTTCGCCTCCTGCACGGCCTCCAGCACTGCGGAATCCTGGGCCACGGATACGGACACCGTCTTTTTCCCGCACTTCTTTACCTCTGCTACAATGTCCTCAAAAGTCTGCTTCATGTAATCTTTTTGCCTCTCTTTCTGCTGCAAAACCGTTTTTATCGTTAAAATAATATCACAGAGAGGTTCAAAACTCAAGAGGGGCCCGCAGCAATCTCGCTTGACAAAAAGACTTTCCTGTTATATGATGATGGCAAGCATTCAAAAATATTTTTAAATAGGTGCATGGAGATGAGTGTAACCGATCTTTTTCGGGTTTTGTCGGAGCGGCAGCGGCGCGACATTCTTGTGATGCTCAAGGACGGCCGGATGAATGCAGGGGAGATCGCGGAGAGGCTGAAAATCTCTCCCGCCGCCCTCTCTTACCATCTGCGGCTGTTGAAGAGCGCGGATCTTGTCATGGAGTACAGGGAAAAGAATTATGTCTATTATGAGCTCAACACGTCTGTATTGGAAGAGATGATCTTATGGGTCAAACAGTTTGGGGGAAAATAGGGGCCGCGCGCGAAAACCGGTTGAGGCAAGCGGCGTTAAAAAAGTGGAAACTTTCAAATTGTGATTGGCAGGTGTGTGAAAGCACGCAAAGGGTATAAAGAAAGGAGTATCAAGATGAAAAAAGCGATGTATCTGACAGCCTGTATCCCGTTGATCGTGACGGCGTCTGTCCTGCCGTTTCTGCCTGACACTGTGCCGATGCACTACGACCTGGCCGGAAAGGTTGACCGCTTCGGGTCAAAGTATGAGAATCTGCTCTTTCCTTTCCTGATCCTGGGGCTTGCCTGCTTCTGGCACATTGTCCTCTCCTTCTTTGAAAGGAAAACCAGAAACGCCCCGTCGGAAAAAGAGCAGGCGGAAGCCAGGGTAAACGCAAAGCTTCTTGGAATCGTCTCTGTCAGTATGTCCGTTCTGTTCGGGGCAATGCAGTGCTTTATCCTGTACAGCGCTTATGTGGGAGCGGCAGCCGATACGGATCACGCCGCCGTTGACATCGGGAAAATCTCCTGTCTCCTGACAGGTATCCTCTGTATCGTACTCGGGAACTTTCTGACAAAGGCAAAGAAAAACGGCGTGATGGGCGTGCGGACGTCCTACAGTATGTACAACGACAATACCTGGCGGAAAAGCAATCGGTTCGGCGGGGCCGCGCTCATCGTCCTGGGGCTCGCCGTCATCGTTACAACAGCGCTTGCGGATACGGCGGCCTGCGTCCTCCTTTTGCTTTTCTATATCCTTCTGGCCTCCACGGCCACCGTGATCTACTCCAAAAAGGTGTACGATGCGGAAACCAGATAAAGCCGCGCCATACGGCCCCTTCCTTCCACGGGAGGGGCAGAGCGGTCAGAGCTGTCCCGGCGGCAGGAGGGAGACGATCTCCTCCAGGGAGTCCGCCCGGGCATACAGATATGGCGTCAGCTCCGGCCCCGGCGGGGTCTGATCCGGGATCATCACCACCTTGCAGCCCGCCCGGTAAGCGGACAGTACGCCGTTGGGAGAATCCTCCACCGCCAGACAGTCGCCCGGCTGCTGCCCCAGCTGCTCACAGGCATAGAGATAGATGTCCGGGGCAGGTTTTCCCTCCTGCACCATGGTGGCGCTGATCAATCTGTCGAAGGCGCCGTAGAGTCCCACCTTCTTTAAGTACTTTTCCGTCCGCTCCATGTCGGTGGCGGTGGCAACGGCAGTGACGATTCCTCTCTCCCTCAGCGTCTGGATCAGCTTTTTGGCACCGGGCTTTAAGGCGATGCCGTCCCGATCCAGCTGCTCCTCCACCAGGCGCTTCCGCTCCTCCCGCACCGCCTGATAGTCCAAGTCTTCCCCAAACCACTCCTTCAGCTGCCGGATGGCGAAGGGACGGCCCAGACTGCGCATGGCAAGGGCCTGGGCGTCGGTCATGTGGTAACCGAATGCCGCCAGCGCCCGCGGCCAAAAGATTCGGTAATACTTTTCCGTGTCGATCAACGTCCCATCCATATCAAAAATCACTGCCCGTATCAAGATCCGCTCTCCTCTCCGCCTGGAAACCTTTGTCACCTCGCCGTCCGCCCCTGGCTTTAAGACTGCTGCCGCCCCGTCAATTCCTGAAAAAGCGCCCTGCATCCCTCCTGTATGTCCCGGTAGGAGGCGTCAAAATCGCCGGTATACCAGGGGTCTGCAATGTCCCTCTCAGACCCTGCAAAGGACAAAAGCTTCCGCACCTTGCCCTCCGGGTCGCCGCCCATCATGCGGTGGATATTGCGGACATTGGCGCTGTCCATGGCGATGAGGTAGTCATATTTGTCATAGTCCGCCCTGGTCAGCTGCACCGCCCGCTTCCCGCCGCAGTCGATGCCGTGCTCCGCCAGCTTGGCCCGGGCCGGGGGATAGACCGAATTGCCCACCCCGTTCCAGATCTCCTCGCTGCTGGTGGCGGCGGAGGCGATGGAAAAGGAATCGGCGAGGCCGGCCCTGGCGGCCAGATCCTTCATGACGAACTCGGCCATGGGGGAGCGGCAGATGTTGCCGTGACAGATGAAGAGCACTCTTACTTTTCCTTGCATATCTTAGTATAACCTCGTTTTTCCTTGTATTTACCAGGGTTCCAGCCATTTTCCCTTAGAACCCTATCTCGGTATATCTTACCATATTTTCCCCCATCTTGGTAGGCAAAAGAGGTACAAATGGAAGTAAAATTTACCACGTGTACTTCTCCCCTTTTCCCACCGACTTCTTTTAAACTCCGTTCACTCTTTTTAATTCCCGCTTGGCATACTCCATGTCCACCAATGCCATCTCCTTCTTTAACTGCTCCCTCGCCTTCAGTTGCTCCAGTTCGTCCTTGGCGTCTTCTAATTTAAGGTGCGTATATATGTTTAGGGTAGTTGCGATATCTGCGTGCCCCATGAGATATTGCAGGGTTTTCACTGCAATTCCCGACTTTGCCATATTGGTATAATAGGTATGCCTGCATATATGGGGTGTTATCTTTGGCAGTTCCACCTTGAAAGTTTTATTGTACTTCTCAACGGAATGCTGGAACTTCTTTTCCCACTGATATGCTAACATCGGTTTCCCTCTGTCATCCAAAAACAGAAAGCCGCTGACGCCATCTATCATCCGTTCCACCTTGGTTTTTTTCCTGCTTGAAACAACACGCTTAAATGCTTCATACACCTCGTCGCTCATTGGAAGTACCCTTGTCCCTGCTGTTGTCTTAGTCTGCTAAATATACGCTTTCTTTCCCCCTGTATATTGCAACTGTTTATTGATATCCATTGTCCGCTCCTGTAAATCTATGTCGCGGACTGTCAGACCGCATAGCTCAGATATACGCAGGCCTGTTTTGAAAAGGATAAACATTCCATCATAAAACTGGCTGAAATATTCATCCTCTCTGATGAATTTCAGAAAATCCCTCTCCTGTTTTGCCGTCAATGCGTCACGCTTGACGGAATCATCTATCAGCACCTTGGCCAGTTCAAAATCAAACGGGTTTTTGCGGAGTAAATCATCTTCCACAGCCATGGCAAAGGCAGGTCTTACCACGCCGCGAATACTGTGTATGGAAGAATAACTGCGTCCGCCATCCTGCAACCCTATCAGCCACCTTTTTGCATCGGATGTCTTTATGTCCGCAATCTTCTTTTCCCAAAGGCATCTTCCTTTAACACATTGACTACCGTCCTGTATCCTGCTCTTGTTGTCGGACGCACCTTTGTTTTCAAACCGATATAGTGTTCCACCAATTCAAGCACAGTTACACCGCCAGCTTTGTAGGAAATGCCGTCTCTCAAATCTTTTTCTATCAGCTTTTCTTTTTCTCTCAGTGACAGGTCAATCTTTTTCCCTGCCGGTGTTTTATCGTTACGCTCTAACTTCCAGCTGTAAATGAACTTGGATCTATACTAAATAAGTAGACACGATCATGCACTACCTGTTACAATAAATCAGACACCAAAAAGGAGGC
>CANQEH010000020.1 GCA_947594835.1 uncultured Acetatifactor sp.
TGGCAGGGTAGCCAAGTCCGGCAGGGATAAACGCTGAAGGCATCTAAGCGTGAAGCCCCCCTCAAGATGAGATATCCAGGACGCAAGTCAAAAGGTCCCTTGAAGACGACAAGGTAGATAGGAATGAGGTGTAAGCACAGCAATGTGTTCAGCTGACATTTACTAATCGACCGAGTGCTTAACCAAGAGAGACGGAAAGGAAACTTGATTCAATGTTCGGTTTTGAGGGTACAAAACTGGAAAAATAAGGAGCGGCTGCTCCTTATTTTTTGTCATAGGATGATATTTTCCATATCATTTCCTGTTGCTCCAGGCACCCATTTATTGAAACTTTCGAACAGATTTCCCGTCTATTCTTTTGGAAGGTTGTTGTGAGGCCCAAAGGGAGGACGGGAAAATGGATGGAAGGAAAAAACTGATTGCTGTGTGTATGCTTTCTGCTGTGCTTGCCCTGGGCGGCTGCGGAAGGACGGGAGAGAACAGCCCTGTCGGAACTCCGGGGACGGGCCCTGGAGAGGGGACGGAAGACAGCCGACACGGGGCGGACGCAGCCCAGGAAGGTCTGGAATTGGAGGAAAGCCGATACGGGGCGGGAACAGCCCCCGGAGGTCTGGAATCGGAAGGACTTCCCACATCGGAACCAGAAGAAATTCTGGTGACCCAGGGAGGCCCTTACGGTGAGATTTCCCTGCGGCTGCCTGCAGGGTGGGACTACGAGCTGTGTCCCATAGACAGCCCCAGGCTGCGAACCTGCCTCTACGGGATCCAGTTTTACCCGGAGAGTGCGGAGGAAGGCTTTATCGAGGCTGGCTACGTGGACGGCTTTGGCGTATGCGGTACCGGGCTTTCCCAGACGAAACGGACGCTGGCCGGGAGAGAGGCCAGCGTGGGGACGTATGACGGCCATGCCTATTGGGACTTTGTCTTTATGACGGAGGGACAGGAAGGTCTGGCGGCGTTTACGTTTTCTGTGGGAAACTGGTGGGAGGAGTACGGGGAGGAGACCTATGCTGTTTTAGACACCATCTCCTTTGACCCGGACACCAAAGAGGGCGGCGTCTGTTTATACGGGGAGGACTGCACGGCGGAGGAGATCGGGCTTAAGCTTTCCTTAAAAGACATCACGTCCTCCGGCGCGACGCTGGTATTCCTGCTCTATGACGCGCAGGCGCCCCAGGGGGAGCTTGTATGGGGAGAGGTGTTTTCTCTGGAGGTCTTCGGAGAAGAGGGATGGGAAAGCGTACAGCCCCTGCCGGGGAATTTTGCTTTTAATAGCATCGGCTATGAGCTGTCTCCAAAGACCGCCAGGGAAACGGCGGCAGGCAACTATCTTCTGGAACAGGAGGTAGGATGGGAGTGGATGTACGGAAAACTGCCTCCCGGCACTTACCGGCTGGGGAAAAGCGTTTCAGAACAGAGGGCAGAAGGCCGGAAGGACTATATGCTCTATGCTGAATTTTTGTTAAACTAAATGACGGAGGTGTGGAATGGTACAGCCGGACGGCAGGAGTCGTATTTCAAAAATAGATACTTATCTGAATGTGGCGGAGGTCTTTGCCTATCGGAGCACCTGCCTGAAACGGAAATACGGCGCCGTCATTGTCAAAAACGACGCGGTGGTCTCCACAGGGTATAACGGTTCCCCCAGAGGGCAGGAGAATTGCTGCGATATCGGGGACTGCCCGCGGATCAGGCTGGGCCTGCATCAGGGGGAGGGGTACGGCCTTTGCCGGGCGGTTCATGCGGAGGCGAACGCTCTGTTAAACTGTTCCAGGGAGCAGACGCTGGGGGCGGATCTGTATCTGGCTGGGGTGAATCCCGGGGAGAATTCTGTCCATCAGGCCAAGCCCTGTCCCATGTGCGCCAGAATGATCGTACAGGCGGGGATCCGCAATGTGATTATGCGGGTTGGCGACGAGGCCGGAGCCTATGTGAGCCTGCCTGCGGAAGAACTGCTGAAGCCGGGAGAGTAGACTGGTTTCCCCAAAACGGTTTTAAAAAGTTTCTCTCAAAAAAGTTTTCAGATAATAGTTTCATTTTCAGCACAAGTATGCTATAATAATTTTATTCTAGGCGTGGGACATCCGAAGGGCCGCTGCACAGAAACCGCATACTTCTGCATCGGGGTATCGGGCAGGGTGCAGGAGCGGCGCGGAAATGGAGTAGAAGATGGATACGAAAATCTTATTGGAAAACGGCACCAACGAGTTGGAGATTTTGGAGTTTACCCTGGCGGGGAATTCTTATGGCATCAACGTTGCGAAGATCCGGGAGATCATCCCCTATCAGACCGTGACGCCTGTGCCCAATTCCCATCCCAGCATCGAAGGGATTTTCATGCCCCGCGACACGATGATAACCGCCATCGACTTAAAGAACTGCCTTGGGCGGGGGGAGTCGTCGCCCAACGGACTTTTCATCATCACGAATTTCAATAAGCTGGATATCGCTTTCCATGTGGAGAATGTGCTGGGGATCCACAGGGTGTCCTGGAGGGACATCATCAAGCCGGACGCCACCATGTCCACCACGGATGGGAGCGTTTCCACCGGCATCATCAAGCGGGACGGAAAGCTGATCATCATCCTTGACTTTGAGAAGATCGTCAGCGATATCAATCCCGAGACGGGTCTGAAGGTATCTGAGATCTATGAACTGGGGGAGAGAAAGCGCAGCAATGTGCCGATCCTGATCGCCGAGGATTCCCCGCTTTTGAACAAGCTGATTGTCGATTCCCTGAAAAAGGCCGGATACGACAATCTGATCCATACGGAAAACGGCCAGCGGGCATACGATGTGGTCTGCCAGTGCAAGGCGGACGGTACCCTGGACGAGCACGTCCGCATTATCATTACCGACATCGAGATGCCTGAGATGGACGGGCACAGGCTGACAAAGCTGATCAAGTCGGACGATACCACATCCCATATCCCCATCATCATTTTCTCCTCGCTGGTAAATGAGGAGATGAAGCGCAAAGGGGAGGCCTTGGGAGCGGACGCACAGCTCTCCAAGCCGGAGATCGGAAATCTGGTGAGAATTGTTGACGGCCTGGTAGCCGAGAAAAAACTGGATAGATGACAAGAGCAAAAAAGCCGGGCATTGACCCGGCTTTTCTGAAAATGGAGAGGGAAAGGGGCGCTCCGGGCAGAGGAAAGCGGGGGTATGGAACAGGAGACGGTTTTCAAGCGGATACAGGAAGCGGATATGGTGCTGGTGGGGCTGGGAGAGGACTTCGAGCGCTGGGGACAGCTGCGGGCTGACCCGGCCTGGCGCAGAGGCAGGGACGGCCTAAGGGAAGCAGGATGCGGCGGGCTGCTGCCTGCCTGGACGGAGTACGGCGCGAGACGGCTGGGACAAAAAGGGCCAGGCGACGCGCTGGACCGGCTTGCATCCCTTCTGGAGGGGAAAAATTATTTTGTCGTCTCGTTGTCCATGGACAGCGCCGTCTCCAGTGTGGAAGCCTTTCGGGGACGCCTGGTGACGCCCTGCGGAGGGGTCAGGGACAAGCAGTGCCCAAACGGCTGTACGGGAACGGTGGCGCCGCTTGTGGAAGCGGATCGGGACGCCTTGGACAGCGCCTTTGGGAAATTGTTTGAGGGGACTTTCACCCCGGAGGATCTCCCGGATCTTGGGCGGTGTGAAAGCTGCGGAAGCCGGATGGTACTCAACAATGTCTATGCGCAGCATTATGACGAAACGGCCTATCTGGACAGCTGGCGCCAATACACGGGCTGGGTGCAGCGGACGTTGAACCGAAAGCTTCTCCTGCTGGAACTGGGCGTGGGCCTGCAGTTTCCCACAGTGGTGCGGTGGCCTTTTGAAAAAATAGCCAGATACCAGCAGAAGGCTTTTCTGTGCCGCGTCCATGAAAGGCTGTATCAGCTGCCGGAGGATCTGGCGGCAAAGGGTTGTGGGATTGCGCAGAATCCGATTGATTGGCTGGAACACCTGTGATAAAATAGTGTGAAAAGTATGATGAAATTGAGGAGATACTATGCCTTCTAATGAAGATTATCTGGACAGCCTGCTCCGCAATGTAGGGGTCGGTGCAGAACAAAAGAAGATGCAGGCGGCAGAAGAGGAAGCCCCTGAGGCTGGCCTGGAAGATATTGCGGCGCAGCTTAATGACCTTGCGGCGGACTATGAAGCCCCTGAGACCGGTCTGGAGGATATTGCGGCGCAGCTTAATGACCTTGAGGCAGACTATGAAGTCCCTGATGGTCTGGATGACGCTGTGACACAGCTTAATGACCTTGCAGCAGACTATGAAGCCCCTGAGACTGGTCTGGATGACGCTGCGACACAGCTGGACGACCTTGTGGCAGACTATGAGGCCTCTGAGACCGATCTGGATGACTCTGTGACACAGCTGGACGACCTTACAGCAGACTATGAGGCCTCTGAGACCGATCTGGATGACGCTGTGACACAGCTGGACGACCTTATGGCAGACTATGAAGCCCCTGAGACCGATCTGGATGACGCTGCGGCGCAGCTGGACGATTTTGCCGCAGATCTGGGAGACGTCTGGGCGGACAGCGGAGACTTTGCCGGGAAATCTGAGGAGCCTGAGACGGCGTCGCAGGATGCGGACGTAGAAGCGGAAGACGCTGCGTTTGACCTGGAAAACTTTGTGTCTGGGTATGAAGATTTCGAGGCGGGCCTGGAAGAATCTCTGGGCGGCCTGGCGGCGGATGAGGAAAGCGGGCCGGAGGAAACGCCTGTTTTTGACAAAGCGCCGGATCTGGATGCGGTGGCCTCGATGTCGGAGGAAGACATTGAGCGGCTGCTTTCCTCCGGCCAGGATGAGGGAGGGGATCAGCCTGCAAAGGAGGATGCCGACGCGGGGGACTGGGATCAGGATGTGCTGGGGCTGCTTCAGGATACAGAGGACAGCGACCTTCAGGATATCCAGGAACTTTTGACAAAAGCGGACAACAATGAGGCCGTAGATGAGGAAATCGCGGCGCTGCTGCAGGAGCCTGACGCGGAGGATCGGACGGCTCTGCCCCTGGACGATGAAAGCGGCGAAGCGCCTATGACGGAAAAAGAAAAGCGGGCCAAGGCGCGCAGGGAGAAAGCCGCTGCAAGGAAAGCGCAGAAAGCGGCTGCCAAAGAGGCAAAGGCCCGGGCGAAAGCGGCTGCGAAGGAGGCCAAGGCCGCCAAGGGACAGGCGAAAGGGGCAAACTCCGCTGCCTTGACGGACGGACAGGCCGAAAAAATCCCGGCTCAGGAAGCGGCACCGGATGCGCCGGAGGATGACTTTTTTGATACGGATCTGCTGGATTCCATTGTGTCCGCCGCAGATCAGGCAAAAGATTCAGACAGCGGGGATCTGCCCGGCGGGGAGGAAGCTGCAGATCTGGGGGATATATTTGCGGCGGGCGGCGCGTCTGAGCCGGATGAGGAGGATTTCCTGGGCGGCGACAGCTTTGCGATGGACGACCCGGGCGGGGATTCCGACGGTCTGGACGATCTGGGCGGAGGATCTGACGGCCTGGACGACCTTGGCTTTGACATGGGGAGCCTTTTTGGAGACGGCGGCGACGATCACCTGGGAGCAGGCGCGGGATCCGCAGGGGACGATTCGTTTCCTGACTTTGTGGATCTGGACGACTCGGACAGCGTGGATGCGCTGTTAGAAAAGGAGAATGCAGAAAAGCCAAAGAAGGGATTGCTGTCCAGAATCTTTGCGTTTTTGACGGAGGAGGACCCGGAGGAGTCAAACGAGGATATTCGGCTTTCCGATGAGAACCGGGATATCTTAAACGATCTGGACAAGGAAAAATCTGCCCGCAAAAAGAAGAAAAAGAAGGGCAAGATGGCCGCAGCCCAGGGGGAGGACGGCGAGGAAGAGGACAAAAAGAGCGCGAAGAAGCCCAAAAAGGCGAAAAAGGTAAAGCCGGAGAAGGTCAAAAAGGAGAGGATTTCGGAGCCGGAACCTCTGATCCCGGAGCGGAAGCTGACCTTCAAGCGGGTGTTCCCGGTATTCCTGGCAGGGGCTTCCGCAGGCGTCCTGCTCATTGTGTTTGCCTACGCCTCCGTCAACTATTCCGGGAAGCAGGCGGCCAGAGAGGCCTATTACTCCGGGGATTACCAGGCCTGCTATGAAAATCTTTACGGCAAAGAGTTAAACGAGACAGAACAGATCATGTTCGGCACGTCGGAAAGTATGCTGAAAATGCGTCTGTGGCTGCGGGAATATGAGATGTTTGTGGCTGCGGGAAGCGAAATAGAAGCGCTGGATTCCCTGATCCAGACGGTGCAGGACTATCCTAAGCTGTATGAGTATGCCCAGAAATGGAATGCAGGCAGCCAGGTGCAAAGCGGCTACGAGGACATCCTGTCCATCCTTTCTACCAAGTATGGCCTCTCGGAGAGCCAGGCCCTGGAGATTGCAAACGCCAGGAGCGATCTGGAGTACACCAGGATGGTGGTGGACGTGGTAGAGGGCAGGATCTGGGAAGGGCAGGACGCCCCGGGGGATATCGGGGGAAATGCCGGAACCGATAGCCCGGCAGACACCGGGGGAAGCGCCGGAACCGCTGGCCCGGCAGGCCCCGGGGAGAATACCGAAGCCGACGCCCCGGCACAGCCGTTGGAAGACCAGCTGCCGGAGGAGGAAGGGTTAGGCCAGGGCAGCTTTATCCAAAACCCGTGACGGGAGAAGAAGACCATGATAGCGATCATCGACTATGATGCCGGGAATATCAAAAGCGTGGAGAAAGCTTTCCTCTCCCTGGGACAGGAGACAGTCGTCACCAGAGAGCCACAGGCGCTCTTTCGGGCGGACGGCGTCGTCCTGCCCGGAGTAGGCGCTTTCGGGGACGCCATGGAAAAACTGCATCGGTTCGGGCTGGTGCCCGTCATCCGGCAGCTGGCCCGGGAAGAGAAACCTTTTCTGGGCATCTGCCTGGGACTGCAGCTTTTGTTTGAGAGCAGCCAGGAGAGCCCCGGCGTGGAAGGGCTGGGCATTTTGGAGGGACAGGTGCTGCGGCTGCCGGAGGATCAGGGGGTAAAGATCCCCCAGATCGGGTGGAACAGCCTGCATTTTCCCAATCCCGGCAGGCTTTTTTGCGGGATCCCGGAGGGAGCGTACGTCTATTTTGTCCATTCCTATTATCTGAGGGCGAAAGAGGAGCGGATCGTCACCGCCACCGCGGAATACGGAACCTGCGTGCACGCCTCCGTGGAGCAGGGGAATGTGTTTGCCTGTCAGTTCCATCCGGAGAAAAGTTCCGAAACAGGGCTTGCCATCCTGCGCAATTTTGTGGGGATTGCGGCCCGGTAAAATCGGACAGGCCATAGGGCGGGAAGGCGGTAACATTGCATACAAAGAGAGTGATCCCCTGTCTGGATATCAAGGACGGCAGGGTGGTAAAGGGCGTACAATTTGTCAATTTAAAAGATGCGGGGGAACCGGCGCAGGCAGCGCAGGCCTACGACAGGGAGGGCGCCGACGAGGTGGTCTTTCTGGATATCACTGCGTCGGCGGACAACCGGTCCACCCAGCTTCAGTGGGTGCGGCAGGTGGCAAGCAGGCTGTTTATCCCTTTTACCGTGGGGGGCGGCATCCGCACGGTGGAGGATTTCCGCCTGATCCTGCGGGAGGGAGCGGACAAGATTGCCGTCAATTCGGCGGCGATCACAAATCCTGGGCTGATCTCCCAGGCGGCGGACAAGTTCGGCAGCCAGTGCGTGGTGGTGGCCATTGACGCCAAGAAAAGAGCGGACGGCTCCGGGTGGAACATCTACAAAAACGGCGGCCGCGTGGATATGGGGATCGATGCGGTGCAGTGGGCCGTGCAGGCCGAAAAGCTGGGGGCAGGCGAGCTGCTTTTGACCAGCATGGACTGCGACGGCACCAAGGAGGGATACGATCTGGAGCTGACCAAAGCGGTGACGGATGCGGTGGGAATCCCTGTGATCGCCTCCGGGGGTGCGGGAAAGCCGGAGCACTTTTACGAAGCGCTGGAAAGAGGAGGAGCGGAGGCTGTGCTGGCGGCTTCCCTGTTTCACTACAAGGAACTGACGATCCGGCAGGTGAAGGAATACCTGCGGCAGCGGGGCATCAGCGTGCGGCTTTGAGCCTGCATGACCGCCGCATGAGAGGAAGAAGAGCATGGGAATGATACAAAATGACTGGCTGACGGAGCTTGAGGCGGAATTTGGCAAGCCTTACTACCGAAAGCTGTTTGAGTTTGTGAAGACCGAGTATAACACGACCCAGGTGTTTCCTCCGGCGGACGATATTTTTAACGCCTTCCACCTGACGCCGCTTAGCCAGGTCAAGGTCGTGATCCTGGGCCAGGATCCATACCACAATGTGGGACAGGCCCACGGGCTGTGTTTTTCCGTAAAGCCCCAGGTGGATATCCCGCCCTCCCTGGCCAATATTTACCGGGAGCTGCACGACGACCTGGGCTGTTACATCCCGGACAACGGGTATCTGGTCAAATGGGCCAAGCAGGGCGTGCTTCTCTTAAACACTGTGCTCACCGTGCGGGCCCACCAGGCAAACTCCCACCGGGGCAAAGGCTGGGAGGAGTTCACCGACGCGGCCATCCGGGCCTTAAACCGACAGGAGAGGCCCATTGTGTTCTTTCTCTGGGGAAGGCCGGCCCAGGCCAAGAAGCGGATGCTGGACAATCCCGCCCACCTGATCTTAGAGGCGCCCCATCCCAGTCCCCTTTCCGCTTACAGCGGGTTTTTTGGCAGCAGGCCCTTTGGCAAGGCCAACCGGTTTTTGGAGGAACACGGGGAGACGCCCATCGACTGGCAGATCGAAAATCTGTCCCCAAAAAATAAGACAGGAGAAAACGACTGATGAATAAGTTGCCGTTTGTCACAAAAGAGCAGATAGAGGGGATTGTAAAGACCTACCCCACCCCCTTCCACATTTATGACGAGCACGGGATCCGGGAGAACGTAAAGGCGTTGAAGGAAGCCTTTTCCTGGAACAAGGGCTACAAGGAATTTTTTGCGGTGAAGGCCACGCCCAATCCCTTTTTGATCAATATCCTGCGGGAGTACGGCTGCGGCTGTGACTGCTCCTCCTACACGGAGTTAATGCTTTCCGGCGCTATGGGCGTCCAGGGGGAGGACATCATGTTTTCCTCCAACAATACCCCCGCCCAGGAGTTTGTGCTGGCCCAGAAGCTGGGGGCGGTCATCAATCTGGACGATATCACGCACATCGACTATTTGGAAAAAGCACTGGGCTGCCTGCCAAAGACGATCAGTTGCCGCTTCAATCCCGGCGGGTATTTCTCCCTGGGCACGGATATCATGGACAACCCCGGGGACGCTAAGTACGGCTTTACGGAAAGCCAGATGTTTGAAGGCTTCCGCCTCTTAAAGGAAAAGGGGGTGGAGCGTTTCGGCATCCACGCTTTCCTGGCAAGCAACACGGTCACCAACGAATATTATCCCACGCTGGCCAGACAGCTCTTTGAACTGGCGGTGCGGCTGGAGAAGGAGACCGGGGCGAAGATCGCCTTCATCAACCTCTCCGGGGGCATCGGAATCCCCTACCGGCCGGAGCAGGAGCCCAACGATATCCGGGTGATCGGCAGGGAGGTGCACAGGGCCTATCAGGAGATCCTGGAGCCCGCCGGCATGGGAGACGTAGCCATCTATACAGAGCTGGGGCGCTTTATGATGGGGCCTTACGGTCATCTGGTGACCCAGGCCATCCACTTAAAGCACACCTACAAGGAGTATGTGGGCGTGGACGCCTGCGCGGTGGATCTGATGCGGCCCGCCATGTACGGCGCTTACCACCACATCACCGTGCTGGGGAAGGAAGACGAGCCCTGCGGCTGCCTGTATGATGTGACCGGCTCCCTGTGTGAGAACAACGACAAATTTGCCATCGACAGGAAGCTGCCCCAGGTGGACATCGGGGATTATCTGGTCATCCACGACACCGGCGCCCACGGGTACGCCATGGGGTATAATTACAACGGAAAGTTAAAGTCGGCAGAGCTTCTGTTAAAGGAGGACGGCTCCGTGCAGCTCATCCGCCGGGCGGAGACGCCCATGGACTATTTCGCCACCTTCGACTGCTTTGACATTTATGAAAAGCTGGCCGCCATGGACGGCCTGGAAAAGGAAGGCGATGGAGAGAGAACGCAGAAAGGAAGGGTACAGTGAGATATCCGAAAAATCTGGAAAAGGGAGGTACGGTGGGCTTTCCGGCGCCTTCCTTTGGATGCGCCACCGAGCCTTACCGCAGCGCTTTTGCCCATTCGCTAAAGCGGTGGGAGGAATGGGGCTATGGGACGAAGCCCGGCCCCAACGCCTGGGCGGACAAGGGGGTCGGCATCAGCAATGTGCCCCGGGCCTGCGGGGAAGAATTTATGGAAATGTACCTCTCCAAAGAGACGGACTGCCTGATCTCCTGCGGCGGCGGGGAGCTGATGTGCGAGATCCTGCCCTATGTGGACTTTGAAAAGCTGGCCCAGGCAGAGCCCAAGTGGTTCATGGGGTATTCCGACAACACAAACCTGACTTTCCTGTTGGCCACCCTGGCGGACACCGCTTCCGTGTACGGGCCCTGCGCCGCCTCCTTCGGCATGGAGCCTCTGCACGAATCCGTCAAAGACGCGCTTTTGCTGTGCACAGGAGAGAAACGCTGTGTGGAGAGCTACGGGATGTGGGACAAGGACGACGCCCACGACCCGGAGAACCCCCTGGCACCCTATCAGATGACAGAGCCCCTGGCCCTGGAGGCATACCTGGGGCGGGAGCGGACGGACAGCGTGCGGATGCAGGGCAGACTTTTGGGCGGCTGTATGGACGTGCTGGTAAACCTCACCGGCACGCGCTTTGACAGGACGGCAGATTTTATCGGGCGCTACCGGGAGGATGGGATCTGCTGGTTCTTAGAGTCCTGCGACCTGAATGTGTTCGGCGTCCGCCGGGCCATGTGGCAGATGGAGCAGGCGGGGTGGTTTCAGTATGTGAAGGGCTTCCTGATCGGGCGGCCTGCAAACGGCGAGCCTATGATGGGGCTTGACTTTGCCCAGGCTGTCCTGGAGGTGGCCGGGGAAAAGGGCGTGCCTGTGGTGCTGGGCGCAGACATCGGGCACCGGCCTCCCATGATGCCGCTTGTGGTGGGCAGTCTGGCGGAGGTGACGATGGAGGACAATCATCTGAAGGTGGAGATGCACCGCAGGTGAGAGGAGGAAACTTCTCAAAGAATCTGCTTGTCAAGCAGGGGAAGATGTGTTAAAATGAAATTCGTTGCAGGTCTTCCTGTAAAAGCCGGCGTGTCGGAATGGCAGACGAGGCAGACTCAAAATCTGTTGTTGGCAACAACGTGCGGGTTCAAGTCCCGCTGCCGGCAGGACAAAAAACAAAGGACAGCATTAGGCTGTCCTTTGTTTTTTGTTGTTTTTGTCACAGTTCTACCAGCTCGTAAGTTCTGGAGCCGATCCCCAAAGCGGCGGCGGCTTCCACGGTGTGCACGCCGTTGCGGCTCTCGATGCGCTCTAAGAGATGGGCCTGGCCGGGGTCGTCCTTGGCGGCGTAGACGAGATCCAGACACGCCTGGTCGATGGCCACGGGATCCAGGGAGGAGAGGATGCCGATGTCTTTCATGCAGGGGTCTTCCGCCACCGCACAGCAGTCGCAGTCCACAGACATATTTTTCATCACGTTCACATAGGCGGCCCTGCCTTTAAAATAGGCGGTCACGGAGGAGGCGGCGTCTGCCATGGACTCCAGGAAGGAGTCGTGGTCGGCGTTCCAGAAATTCTCCGTCGAGCCTGCGCCGTGGATGTAAGCTTTGCCGTAGGAGGAGGCGATGCCGATGGACAGCTGTTTTAACGCTCCGCCGAAACCGCCCATGGGATGCCCCTTGAAGTGGGAGAGAACCAGAAGGGAATCATAGCTGCTCAAATTCCTTCCCACGAAATTTTTGTGGATTACCTTTCCGCCCGGGATGGGCAGCTCCAGATCCGGCCCCTCTGCGTCCAGAATGTCTACCTTGAAGTGGCGGCTCCAGCCGTGCGCCTCCATGGTCTTTTGGTGTTTTTCGGTGGTGTCCCGTTCGCCCTCATAGGCGGTGTTGCATTCCACCACGGTGCCCTCCAGCGCATCGATGGTGGGCTTCCAGAACGAAGGGCCCAGGAAGTTCTGGTTCCCGATCTCGCCGGAGTGCAGCTTTACGGCGATCCTGCCGGGGAGATCCAGGGCGAGGGCGCGGTACAATTCCAACACTTTTTCGGGTGTGATCTGCCTGGAAAAAAATACTTTTGGTGTCATACGGTTGCCTCCTTTTTTTGAAGTCCTGTTTTCTAGTATATCAGATTTTAAAAATTTTACAAAGTTTTTCCAAATTTTAGGAGACAAAAATGCTGAAATATGATAGAATACCTAAAAAAGACATGGGCAGAAGGAGGAAAAAATTTTTCAGGGCTTTGCCCATGACTTGAGATGTACTGAAAACAAAACAGTTTTAACTGGGTAACATGGAAACCTCTATCAGATCAGACCGATAGAATAAGACACAAGCGAGGGGGGGTTCCAGACGAATGAGAATTGCGATTTGCGACGATTGCAGGGAGGACGCCCTGCAGATGAAAGCCCAGCTGGAAGGCCACAACGTGACTGTCTACGAAAACGGCGAGCAGCTCCTGCAGGCCGTTGGGGAGGAGTATTGCCAATATGTCCTGTATCTTCTGGACATATACCTTGGCGCGATGGACGGGATCGAACTGGCCCGCAGACTACGCCTTCTGGACGAGGAGGCGGCAATCTGCTTTGTTTCTTCCAGCGATGCCTTTTACCGGGAGGCTTACGACCTTTATGCGATCCAGTATCTGCTCAAGCCCATTGCGCCGGAGGCTCTACAGCATCTGGTGGAACAAGTGGAACGCATAAAAAAGAAAGAGACGGAGAGAGTTTTACGCTTTAAGTGGAGGGGAAAGCTAGGCTCCATACCCGTCAAAAAGATACTCTTTGTGAGCAGCAGGGAGCATAAGCTGTCCATCTACTGCAAGGATGGCAGCATTCAGGAATGTATCGGCAAGATGGATGAAATGGCCGACCAGCTCTGCGGAGGCGCTTTCTGCCGGGTACATCAGAGCTTTGTCGTCAATCTGTACTATGTGGACAGCCTGGATGGCAACGAACTCGACATTGCAGGGTATCGGATCCCCATTTCCAGACGGTATGGGGCGGAAGTGAAAAAGCGGTACCAGGAGATCCTATTTGAGGAGATGAATTGACCGATGCAGTTACATATTATGCAGCTGATTTCTTTGGCATGGGGATTTTTGTATGAGGTGATCCTGCTCTTCCGATTGATTAAGACGCGCTATTCCAAAGGCAAGACAGCGGTACTGGCAGTGGGCATTCTGTGCCCGCTGTTTCTGACCGATTTTCTTTTGATCCTCACCCTTGGACAGTCCAGGGCTCTTTCCCTGTTCCTGCTGGCCAATACGCTGCCGCTTCTTCTCTTTTTTTACCTGATCGCCGAGGATCGGTCGGCCAGGTTTGTGTTTACCTTCTGTTCGGTGAACACCATCGTGTATTGGACGCTGGCGGTGACGGAACTGCTGGACCACTATTTGTGCGGCGGCTCCGGCGTCTGTCTGCTGGCCGGGAGGATGATCCTGTTCCCACTGTTAAACTGGTGGATCTGTAAATGGCTTCTGCCCCCCTATCTGGAGCTGCAGGAGTGCGTGCCAAAGGGCTGGTGGCTGTTTACGGCGCTGGCGCTGATCTATTATCTGCTGCTTGTGACCATGAGCGGTTTCCCTGTGTCCATTGTGATCCGAAAGAGCGAGCTGCCCTCTTACCTTTTGCTGCTGCTGCTCATGCCCTGTACCTACATCACCATCTTTGCCTTTCTCTACACCCAGATGCGGCTCTACTTAAGCCAGAAGAGCGCGTATCTTTTTCAGGAGCAGGCAAAGCGGCTGGAGTCCCAGATGGAGTCCCAGATTCAGATCCGGAAGATGCGCCACGACATGAAGGCCAATGTGGTGATGCTGTCCGGCCTGCTGGCGGCGGGCAGGGCGGAGGAGGCCCAGGCATTTTTGAAAAACCTCGGCGCCGACATCGACGTGACCCAGCGTCATTTCTGCGGCAACCCGTATCTGGATTCGGTATTCAGCCATTACAGCCAGAAGCTGGAAAAAATGGGGGCGGCGGTGCAGATGGACATCCAGGTGGGCAGCGAGTCCCTGCCCGATGAAAAGATGCTCTGCCAGATCCTGGCAAACGGGATGGAAAACGCCTGTGACGCCCTCCGGGAGCTGCCCCAGGAGGAGCGGGAGTTTTCCGCGCAGATGCGGTATAACCGGGATTATCTGCTGATCCGCCTGAAAAACAAGTGCGACGATTCCCTGTCAGTAGAGCGGGGCAACCTTCCCCAGACCACAAAGGGCGGGCTGGATCATGGGCTGGGACTTCTGACGGTGCAGGACCGCGCACGGCAGATGGGGGGCGAGCTGTGCTGTTACACGGAGGACGGTTACTTCTTTACGGACGTGATGGTCAAAGTACGGAAAAATCAGATGGCGGGCAAAGGAGCGGGAGGATGACGAAAAAGGCGCGGGCGCTGGCAATCATTGAAAAACTCAAGGAGGCATACCCGGAGACGGACTGCACGCTGGAATACGACCAGGCCTGGAAGCTGCTTGTCAGCGTGCGGCTGGCGGCACAGTGTACCGACGCCCGGGTAAACGTGGTCGTAGAAAAGCTCTATGAGAAATACCCGGACGTGGACGCGCTGGCGGAGGCGCCGGTGGAGGAGATCGAAAAGATCGTGCATCCCTGCGGGCTGGGAAACAGCAAGGCGCGGGATATCAGCGCCTGCATGAAGGCTTTGCGGGATCAGTACGGCGGCAGGGTTCCGGATGATTTCGACGCGCTTTTAGCCCTCCCGGGGGTGGGGAGGAAGAGCGCCAACCTCATCATGGGGGACGTCTTCCACAAGCCTGCGATTGTCACGGATACCCACTGCATCCGGCTGGTCAACCGGATGGGGCTGGTGGACGGCGTCAAGGAACCGGCCAAGGTAGAGCGGGAGCTGTGGAAGCTGATCCCGCCCCAGGAGGGAAACGATTTCTGCCACAGGCTGGTGGACCACGGCAGGGCGGTCTGCACCGCCAGGACGAAGCCCCTCTGCGGGGAGTGCTGTCTGGAGGGCCTGTGCAAAAAAGCGGGCGTATCGTCTTAGGGAGGGCTGGCCCATGAGAATGTATGACGTCATTTTAAAGAAGAGAAGCGGCGGCGAATTGTCGAGGGAGGAGATCCGATTTTTCGTGGAAGGCTATACCAGGGGCGAAATACCGGATTATCAGGCCTCGGCATTTTTGATGGCCGTCTTTTTCCAGAAGATGACGCGGCGGGAGACCTATGAGCTGACCATGGCTATGGCCCAGAGCGGGGAGCAGCTGGATCTCTCCGGCATCCGCGGCGTCAAGGTGGATAAGCACAGCACGGGGGGCGTGGGAGACAAGACCTCCCTGGCGCTGATCCCCATGGCGGCGTCTTGCGGGATCCCAGTGGCCAAGATGAGCGGCAGGGGGCTGGGGCACACGGGAGGCACCATCGATAAGCTGGAGAGCTTCCCGGGATTTCACACGTCTTTGACCAGACAGCAGTTTCTGGATCAGGTGAACCGGATCGGCGTGGCCCTCATGGGGCAGACGGCGGATCTGGCCCCGGCGGATAAGAAGCTGTACGCCCTGCGGGACGTGACGGCCACGGTGGATAACCTGTCCTTAATCGCCAGCTCCATCATGAGCAAGAAGCTGGCCGCAGGGGCGGACGCCATCGTGCTGGACGTAAAGACAGGCAGCGGCGCCTTCATGAAGCGCCAGGAGGACGCGGAAGCCCTGGCCCGGGAGATGGTTCAGATCGGGACGGGCGCGGGGAAAAAGACGGTGGCGGTGATCTCTGATATGGACCAGCCCCTGGGGTACGCAGTGGGAAATGCCCTGGAGGTAAAGGAAGCCATAGACACCCTGCAGGGGAAGGGGCCGGAAGACTTAAAAGAGTTGTGCTTTACCCTGGGCAGCCAGATGCTGCTTCTGGGAGGCCGCGCCCAGAGCAAAGAGCAGGCCCGGGAACTGCTAAAACAGTCCATCCGGGACGGCAGCGCCCTAAAAAAGCTGGCCCAGTTCGTGGAGGCCCAGGGAGGGGATCCAAGGGCCGTGTACGATGTGTCCCTCTTGCCGAAAGCCTCTCTCACCGTGCCGGTAACGGCTGAAAGAAGCGGCTATGTGAGCCACATTGCCTGCGATGAAGTGGGAATCTGCTCCCTGCTTCTGGGCGGGGGCCGGGAGACCAAGGAGAGCCGGGTGGATCTGTCGGTAGGGCTTGTGCTGTGCAAAAAGGTGGGAGATTTTGTGGAGGCGGGAGAGCCTCTGGCCATCCTCCACGCCAACGACGGACAAAAGGCCGCCCAGGCGAAAGAAAGGTTTTTGTCAGCCTGCACGCTGTCCCAGGATGCTCCTGAGAAACAACCGTTCATCAAGGGAATTGTCTGAAGCAAAATCCTGCAAGGCATAGATTCCGTCCCGCTGAATATAAATGGAGTATGAAGAAGAACAAAGACCGTATTCAGCAAAAAGAAGCGCTGGTGGATTCCTTGAGACTGCCCAAAGATATCTGTATGGGCGCCATGAAGGTGACCCTGACCGGCAGCCATGAGGCGTGGATCGAGAATTACCGGGGGATTCTGGAATACACGCAGACCCAGATCCTGCTCCAGGGGAAGACCTGTCAGGTCTCCTTTGAGGGGACGCGGCTTTCCATCGACTACTACACCACTGAGGATATGAAGATCAGCGGCAATATCAGCTGTGTGCGGTATGGGTGAGGGCTGGGGGCGGAATGATTCAGTTTTTGAAATATGTAAAGGGCTATCTGCGCATCCGCGTGAAGGGGTTCTCCCCGGAGCGCTTTATGAACCTGTGCAGCAACCGGGGGATCCTTTTGTGGGACATCCAAAAGGACGGCGAAGTGTACGAGATGTGCATTTCCTTAAACGGCTTTTTGCAGCTGCGTCCCATCGCCAGGAAAACACAGACGAAGGCAGTCGTATTGGAACGATATGGGCTGCCTTTTTTGGCGCCTAAGCTCCTAAAGCGCAAGGTGTTTGTGCTGGGGCTTTTTCTGGCGGTGGGTTTCTGGATCTGGTCTTCCATGTACATATGGCGCATTGAGCTGACGGGCAACTATCAGATCACCCGGGATGTGTTCGACACCTTTTTGGAGGAGCAGGGTGTCTCCATCGGGATGCGGCAGGACGGATTGGATATCCAGGAGCTGGAAAAGCGGATACGGCGGCAGTTTCCCCTGGTCACCTGGGCCTCTGCCAGACTCACCGGCACCAGCTTAAAGATTGACATCAAAGAAAACGATACCCCGGCCCAGACAGAGGAACCGGCGAGGGCCGGGGGCACGGATCTGGTGGCGGAGTTTGAGGGCACCGTGGTGTCCATCATCGTGCGAAACGGCACGCCGAAGGTTTCCATCGGGGACACGGTGGAGAAGGGCACGGTTCTGGTGGACGGGAAGATCCCCATCTACAACGAAGACGCCACCGTCCGGGAGTACCGCTATGTGGAGGCGGACGCAGACATTGTGCTGGAGCACGCCGCGTCCTTTTCCAGACGGCTTCCCTTCGACTATGTGAAAAAGGTGTATACGGGCAGGGAGAAGCAGTCACACTATCTCAGGGTGGGAAACAGGGAGTGGAAGCTGCCCTCCGGGCAGCCCTTTTTTGTGTATGACAGCCTCACCCGGGAGAGCAGGCCCCTTCTCTTTGAAAAGCTTTCCATCCCCATTTTTTGGGGCAGCCGCACCTGCCGGGAATATCAGGACGTGGAGTTTGTGTACACAGCGGAGGAGGCCAAAACGCTGTTAACCGGGCAATTTATCACTTTTCTTACAAGTTTAGAGGAAAAAGGGGTACAAATTATTGAAAAAAATGTTAAAATAGAGACGGGCAGCACCGCCTGGGTACTAAGAGGGGAACTTCTGGTACGGGAGAAGGCGGGAGAAAAAACTGCCACGGCCCCGCCTGGGGACGGGGAGTTGGAGACAGATGAGCAGTAGCGAGACAGGATATTCTATCAGGATCGATATGCCTTCCCAGCATATGCAGAAGATTTTTGGGATGCAGGACGCCTATGTAAAAAAGCTGGAGCGGTATTTCCAGGTGGCCATTGTAGACCGAAACGGCGGCGTCACCATCACAGGCAGGGAAGAGATGGCCCGGAAAGCGGCGGGGGTGCTCAGGCAGCTGATCGTCCTTTCGGAGCGGGGAAACGAGATAGAGGAGCAGAGCGTGGATTACGCCATCGCAATGGGAATGGAAGAAAAAGAGCAGGTTCTGGAGCAAATCGATACCGACTGTATCTGCCATACGGCAGGCGGCAAGCCCATTAAGCCGAAAACCTTAGGGCAGAAGACTTATGTGGACGCCATGCGGAACAACATGATTGTGTTCGGCCTAGGGCCCGCCGGGACAGGGAAAACCTATCTGGCCATGGCGATGGCAATCACGGCGTTTAAGAACAATGAGGTGAGCCGCATCATCCTCACCCGCCCGGCCATTGAGGCGGGGGAGAAGCTGGGCTTTCTGCCGGGAGACCTGCAGAGCAAGGTGGATCCTTATCTGCGGCCCCTCTACGACGCGCTCTACCAGATCATGGGGGCGGAGAGCTTTTCCAAAAACATGGAGAAGGGGCTGATCGAGGTAGCGCCTTTGGCCTATATGCGGGGGCGCACCCTGGACAATGCCTATATCATCCTGGACGAGGCGCAGAATACCACGCCGGCGCAGATGAAGATGTTCCTCACCCGCATCGGGTTTGGCTCCAAGGTGGTAGTGACCGGGGACGCCTCCCAGAAGGATCTGCCCGCCGGGACGAAATCCGGGCTGGACGTGGCAGCCAAGGTGCTTGGAAAGATCGAGGGGATCGCGTTCTGCAGCCTGACAAACAAAGATGTGGTGCGTCATCCGCTGGTGCAGAAGATCGTGAAGGCTTACGACGATTATGAGGCGAAGGAAAAAGGCAGAAGCAGAGAAAAATATGGAAAAAGACAGACGCGGGGTTAGCGGGAAACTTTTTTTGGCGGAAGGCCTGATTCTCCTTCTGGGCGCGGGAGGAATGTGGTTTTTCGGCACGTTAAAGCAGATGGAGCCGGACAGGCTCCTTGGCGCCGTGGTGATGACCGTGCTGGGGCTTGCGGTGACGGGGTTTGGGTTCCGCAGGGAATATCTGCGGGGGGAACTGGACTACGACAACGGCGGCCATTTCCTGCGCTTCTGGCTCTGTATGGGCGTGGGGCTGGCGGTCTCTTTTGCCTGCGGGTTTCTTCCTGTGGCGGGCTGGCCGTTTCTGGTGGTGTTTGTGATGCTGGCCCTGTTTGCCAATATGCAGATCGGGATCCTGTCGGCGTCCATCCTTCTTATGATGGCGGTGCTGCTTTCGGGGAGCGGCGTGGAAGGCTTTGCCCTGTATCTGATCAGCGGCGCCTTTGCCGTGACGCTGTTTCGGCGGCTGGAGAGCGACTTTGGCTTCGCGATCCCTCTTTTTTTGTCCTGTCTGTGCCTGCTGGTCTGCGAGACGGCCTGTCTGGTGCTCCCGGCAAACGCCAGGCCGGAGTTTGAACTGTTTGTGATTCCTGTGGTAAATATGATCGTCAGCGCCATCCTGCTCACCGGGTTATTGAAATTGTTTTCCTCTGCGGTGGTCTATCGGTACCGGGAGCGCTATCTGGATATCAACGACACGGAAAACCCGATGCTCACAAGTCTGCGGGAGATGGACAGGCAGGCGTACCGCCTGAGCATACACACGGCCTATTTCTGCGAGCGCATCGGAGCAAAGCTGGGGCTGGATGTGGACGCGCTGAAGTGCGCGGGCTATTATCACAAGATGGGGGAGGATCTGCCCGGGCTGATGGAGGAAAAGAAGTTTCCGCCTGCGGCCAGGAAGATTCTGGAGGAATATCTCTCCCGCCGGGAGAAGGTGACCCGCAAGGAGACGGCGGTGCTCATCTGTTCCGATCTGGTGGTGGCCTCCGTCAGCTATCTCTTAGAAAAACAGCCCGGTGGGAAGGTGGACTTTGGCAGGGCCATCGACGCCATATTCTCCAAGCTGTGGGAGGATAAGGCCTTTTGCTGCTGTAATCTGACTTTTTCCGAATTTTACGCCATGCAGCGGATTTTCAAGGAGGAAGAGCTGTACTATGATTTTCTGCGTTGAGAACGAGACGGAGGAGGTTTTGCCCTTTTCTGTGGAGGAACTGGCAAAACAGGTGGGAGAGGCAGTCCTGGAGATGGAGCATTGCCCCTTTGAGGCGTCTGTGAATCTGGTGCTTTCAGACAACAGAAACATCCGGGAATTAAACAGGCAGTGCCGCCAGATCGACAGGGAGACGGACGTTTTGTCTTTTCCAAATCTGGACTTTGAGACGCCGGGCGTTTTCGACGGGGCTCTGGAGCGCCGGGCCGATTATTTTGACCCCCAGACGGGACATCTTCTTCTGGGGGATATGATGATCTCCCTGGAGAAGGCAGAGGAGCAGGCCGCGCAGTACGGCCACAGCCTGCGACGGGAGATTGCCTTTCTGGTGGCGCACAGTATGTTTCATCTGTGCGGCTACGACCATATGGAGGAGGGACAGGCCCGGGTGATGGAGAGAAAGCAGGAACAGGTGCTGACCGGCCTGGGGATCACGAGAGAGGATTGAAGTTTTAAGATGAGGGACAGCGGATGAAGCAGGCAGAGATAAAGCGGAGACAGATACAGATGGCGGCGGTGATCCTGCAGCTTGTGACACTGGCGGTGGTGGCCCGTCTCACAGGCTATCACGGCGCCGCCTATGTCACGGCAGCAGCGGAAGCCTTCGGCGTGCTGTGGCTGGCCGGGTGCGGCGGCCTGGCGGACAGCCTGGGACGGATGCTCAGGGCCCGAAACGCCAAGGGGCAGTACCGGAACGCCGGGAGGCTGTGCCGGAATACCTTTCTGCTGCAGGGTTTTTTCGGTCTGGCGGGCAGCCTGGTTCTTCTGTTCGGCGCGGAGTGGCTGTGCCGGTCTGTGCTGCGGATCCCTTACAGCACGCTGCTTTTGATGATCCTCTCCCCCGCCGTTTTCCTGCGCAGCATTTCTGCCGTGCTCCAGGGCTATTTCCAGGGGGAGGGGACGGAGCTTCCAACGGCTGTCTCCTGTCTCCTGCGACAGGTGTTCCTGCTGGGCTTTGCCCTGCTGTTTGGCCGGATGCTCTCCGATTACGGGGAGAAGGTGAGCAGGCTGCTGGCGCAGGAAAACTTTACCGCGATGTACGGCGGCGTGGGCGTGGCGGCGGCGTACTGCGTGTCGGAGCTGTTTGTGGTGATTTTTCTGGCGGTGCTCTGCCGGCTCAGCCGAAAGCCCAGGGAGGGTTTCCGGCAGGACGGGATGAGGGCCGTGGATTCCCTGGGGGACAGCATCCGCATCCTCTGGGCCGCCAGGGGATGGCAGTGGGTGACGGAGCTTCTTGTGTTCCTGCCCCTTCCCCTGGGGCTTGTGTTCCTGCAAAAGAGCGGGGCAGGGGAAACCGTGACAGGGTACGGCGTCTATGCGGCGGGGTTTGGAGTGCTGTGCGGCGTCTGTGTTTCTCTTTTCTGGATCCTGCTTCTGCCGGTGTGCGGCCGGATCATGACCTGCCTGCGGAAGGAGGAACAGAGATTTGCCCGGAGTATCTTCCAGGGCGGCGTCCACTATCTGGTCGTGCTGGGGGCCTTTGCCTCTGTGTTTTTATCCGTCATGGCGCCACAGCTTGCGGCAGTGTTCTGCCCGGGGCAGGAACAGGCGGCGGTGAAGATGCTGCGGGGAGGCGGCGTGACGGTGCTGCTTTTGGCCCTGGCCCTGTATTTTGGAAAAATCCTGTCCCTGCTGGGGGCAAAGCTTCTGGTGCTGGGGGCGGTTGGGATTGCGGATGTGGTCTATGTGGTGACGATGGCGGTCTTTTTAAACGCGGAAAACGCCAGCGCGGCGGCCTTGGTGTACGCAGGGTTTCTGGGGCTTCTGGTGCTGGACGCGCTGTTGGGCGTGATGGCTTACCGGCAGTTTAAGCTGCAGCCCGACTGGCTTCAGGCGGCGGTGATTCCCGTGGGCGCAGCGGCGGTGGCAGGCTTTGTGTGCGCGCTGTCCGGCAGGATGCTCACCGCCCCTCTGGGCGCTCTTGTGACGCTTTTGATTGCAGGCGCGGCAGGCTTTCTCCTCTACTGGGTTCTCCTTCTCCTCCTTCGCAATTTCAAGGAGCAGGAGCTGGAGGTGCTTCCCGGAGGCGGCCTGATGCGCTCCCTGGGGCAGCTGCTTCGGGTCTTTCCCTGACGGGGAGGACAGGGAAAAAGATTCTGGTATAAAATAGGGAAGAACGGCCGATACTGATTGCAAAGATCAGGAGATTCATATGAGATTTGTAAAAGGTATCGGCTTATTTTTGTTATATCCCCTGGCCATGCTGGCGGCAGGATTTTTTATCGGGATGGAGACGTATCGGTTTTTCTATCCGGGCATCGTCTGGCAGACAGAGAGGCAGACGCCCCGGGAGGAAACGCTCCTTTTTTCCGAAGAGGAACAGGGGATCGGGAAGACGGCGAAAGAAAAGCTGCCTGGGGCGGAGCCTGCTGTGAAAGGGATGGAGGAGGCCCTGCCTGCGGCGGCCTCCTCTGAGACGCTGTATGTGGGCACCGAATATGTGCTGGAGGAGACGGATATCACAAACCAGACGGTGGTGGAGACGACCTGGGATCTGCCGGACAAGTATGTGGGGATGGACAGGGAGCAGTTTCTGACGGCCATGGAGGTTTACCAGGCTTCTCCCCCCTTGTCGGAACTGGAGCGGGGGTTTGTGGGACTGGAGGTTTTGTCCTTTTCCAGGGAGCGGGTGGTGGTGCAGATGAATTACCGCTATGTGCAGCCCAGCTCCCATTTTTATCTGGCCGCCTACGACAACAAGGTCATCGTGTATCTGGAGGATCAGAAGACGGTGTTCATCGAGACGGACATCCCGCTGGATACCCTGCCGGAGGATGTGCGGCTGCAGGTGATACAGATGATGCCTGTGGAAGGGGAGGAGTCTCTTTACAATTTTCTGGAGACGTATTCCTCCTAAAGGGAGGAGCCTGCACTTTGGCAGGAAGGAGGAATGGGTATGGCCCGTAAAAGGATCGGCGTCATAGGAGGAGGGGCCGCCGGGATGATGGCGGCTATCACGGCGGCCAGACAGGGCGCCCAGGTCACGCTGATGGAGGGCGGCCCCCGGCTGGGCAGGAAGCTTCTGGTGACGGGAAACGGCAGATGCAATCTGGGGAATTTGAAGCTGGATTCTTCGTCTTATTACACTCAGGATCCAGGGCGTCTGGAGGATGTGCTGGGACAGTTTGGCGCCAGGGACGCCATAGATTTTTTTCAGGGGATCGGCCTGCTTGTCCGGCCAAAGGGGGATTATCTCTACCCCGCCTGCGGCCAGGCGTCGGCGGTGCAGGACGCGCTGCGGTATGAATTGCAGGCGTCAGGGGTGCGCCAGCTTCTCTCCTGCAGAGCGGAGCGGGTGCGGCGGGAGGGCCGCAGCGGGGAAATCCGGGTGGAGACCAGCCAGGGGACGTTTTCCTTTGACCGGGTGATCCTGGCCTGCGGCGGCCAGGCAGCCCCCAAAACCGGCTCCGACGGAAGCGGCTACCGGCTGGCGGAAGGGATGGGGCACAGCTTGATCCCCGTGGTTCCGGCGTTGGTGCCCCTAAAGTGCAGGGAGCCGTATTTTAAGGGGGTGGCCGGAGTGCGCGCAGACGCCGCCGTCAGCCTCTGGCAGGGAAAAGCCTGCGTGGCCAGGGAGCGGGGGGAGTTGCAGCTTACAGAGACCGGGCTGTCGGGGATCCCCGTCTTTCAGCTGAGCCGGGTGGCAAATTACATATTAAAGAGCCAGAGAGAAGTGGAGATCCGGGTGGATTTCCTGCCGGACTATGGGGAGGAGGACATGGAGCGGCTGCGTCTCCTGCGGGAACCTCTCCGGAAGGAGCGCACGGTGGAGGAATACTTTACGGGCCTGCTCCACAAAAAACTGATGGTGCTGTTTGTCAAGCTGGCGGGTCTGTCTCCCGTGGGGGCGGCGGGAAAGGCCCCGGGGGAAGGCCTGGACAGGGTGTACGGTCTTTGCAGGGATTTCAGGGTGCACGCTGTGGGAAGCGGTTCCTTTGAAAACGCCCAGGTCTGCGCGGGGGGCGTGCCTTTGTCAGAGGTGACGGAAGAACTGGAGTCCTTGAAGATGCCCGGAGTGTATTTTGCGGGAGAGCTTCTGGACGTGGACGCAAAATGCGGCGGCTACAATCTGCACTGGGCCTGGTGCAGCGGGTATGTGGCGGCCATGGCGGCGGCAAAGAAGGGGAGGGAAGATGCTTAGGCTGAATCAGATCAAGCTGTCTGTCCGGCAGGATCAGAAACTGCTGGCCCAAAAGGCGGCAGAATTTTTAGGGGTGCCCCGGTCGGAGATTCTGGAGGTACATATCCTGCGCCAGTCCATAGACGCCAGGAAAAAGCCGGAGCTGTTTTACAGCTACACCTTGGATGTGGCGGTGAAACGGGAGGCGGCTGTCTTAAAGCGGTTCCGGGGAAAAGGGAATCTGGTGAGCCTCTCGGAACAAAGCGGATACGTCTTCCCAAAGCCTGGCGAAAAGATTCTCTCCCATCCGCCTGTGATCGTGGGGATGGGGCCTGCGGGGCTGTTTTGCGGGTATTACCTGGCGCTGCACGGCTATCGCCCCGTCCTGTTAGAGCGGGGGAAGGCCGTGGAGGAGAGAAAACGGGATGTGGAGCGGTTCTGGGAGACGGGACATCTGGATCCCGCTTCCAACGTGCTCTTTGGCGAGGGAGGGGCTGGTACCTTCTCCGATGGGAAGCTGAATACCCTGGTCAGGGATAAGGACGGGCGAAACGGTGCGGTGCTGGAGACGCTGGTGCGCTTTGGGGCCAAGGAGAGCATCCGGTATGAGGCCAAGCCCCATATCGGCACGGACGCGCTCTGCCAGATCGTGGAAAGGATGCGCCTGGAGATCATCCGGCTGGGAGGCACGGTGCGGTTTGAAAGCTGCGTCACAGGCATAGAGACGCAAGGCGGGCAGATCCAGGCAGTGGAGGTAAACGGACGGGAGCGGATTCCCTGCGGGCAGGTGGTGCTGGCAAGCGGCCACAGCGCCCGGGACACCTTCGACCTGCTTTTGCGGGAGGGAATCCCCATGGAGGCCAAGCCCTTTGCGGTGGGGCTGCGGGTGGAACATCCCCAGGAGATGATCGACGAGAGCCAGTACGGCGGAGGGCAGCCGGACACCCTGGGCGCCGCTTCCTATAAGGTGACGGCAAAGGCCGCGGACGGCAGGGGGGTATATTCGTTCTGTATGTGCCCCGGCGGATATGTGGTCAACGCCTCCTCCGAGGAGGGATATCTGGCAGTGAACGGAATGAGTTACAGCGGCAGGAGCGGAAAGAACGCAAACAGCGCCATTATTGTCACGGTGACGCCGGAGGACTTTGGCGGCTCCCACCCGCTGGCCGGAGTGGCATTCCAGAGACAGCTGGAGAGACGGGCGTATGAGCTGGGACAGGGCAGGATCCCGATCCAGCGCTACGGGGATTTTAAAGCCCGCACGGAGGGTTGGGAAGGGGACGGCTTCCAGGGGGAGGCATCCTTTCTGCCCCAGTGCAAGGGAGAGTATGTCTGGGCGGACGTCAGCCGGATCCTCCCGCCCCATCTCAACAGGGACATCGTGGAAGGCATGGAAGCCTTTGGCAGACAGATCCAGGGCTTTGACCGGCCCGACGCCATCTTATCCGGCGTGGAGAGCCGGACGTCCTCCCCGGTGCGGATCCTGCGGGATGAGAGCCTGCAGTCTGCTGTGCGGGGGCTTTACCCCTGCGGAGAGGGCGCGGGCTACGCCGGGGGAATCACCTCCGCCGCCATGGACGGCCTGCGGGTGGCAGAGGCCATCGCCGGGGCGTACGCGCCTTTTGTACAGCCTTTTGAGCCATCGAAAATCAAAGTTGCCCTGCCCGGTGAAATATGATACTATTTTCGTATGCTGTGAAAAAAACATGGGGCTTGGATGTTAAGGCTTCATGACACGCCGGGCGGTAGAGACATCGCGGCACAGCGGGAAGAGGATGAGCGGTTTGAGGGAACAGATGAAGGAAAAAAAGCGGATTGTGGTCAAGATTGGGTCTTCTTCTCTGACCCACGGCGAGACGGGGGACATGGACTACATCCGCATGGAAAAGCTGGTGCGGGAGTTAAGCGACATCCGCAACCAGGGCAGGGAGGTCATCTTAGTCACCTCCGGGGCCATTGCGGCGGGCAAGAACGCATTGAATTTAAAGGAAATGCGGGTGGACAGCAAGGCGGAGACGCTGGCGGTGAAGCAGGCCTGCTCGGCGGTGGGACAGGCCAGGCTGATGATGACCTATCAGAGGCTTTTTGCGGAGTACAATCAGGTGGCGGCCCAGATTTTGATGACCAAAAACACGGTTCTGGACAATTTAAACCGCTACAACACGCACAATACCTTTACGGAGCTTCTGCGGCTGGGGGCTATCCCCATCGTCAATGAGAACGATACCGTGGCCACATATGAGATCGAGTTTGGGGACAATGACACCCTGTCCGCGGTGGTGGCGGCGCTGGTGGAGGCGGATCTTTTGATCCTTTTGTCTGACATTGACGGGCTGTACACGGACGATCCCAGGAAAAACCCGGACGCCTCCTTTATCGGGCAGGTGGACGAACTGACCGGGGAGCTTCTCCTGATGGGCAAGGAGAGCACTGGCAGCAGCGTGGGCACGGGAGGCATGAACACAAAGCTGACGGCGGCCAGAATTGCCACCAGCTCCAACGTGGATATGGTCATCGCCAACAGCCGGGACATGGGCGTGCTGCATCGGATTTTAGACGGCGAAGAAGAGGGGACGCTGTTTGTGGCCAGGCGGGAGGATTCCTTTGACCTGCCCGGTTTTTTGAGCAGCCTGCACAGGACGTAAGCGGGCAGGGAAGGATGGAGAATACCGGGATGAGGTTTGACGGGCGGGAGCACAAAGAGGGGCAGGAGGATCTGCGGTGCAGAATCAGGCAGCAGGCGCTGGCGGCCCGGGACGCTTTGGGGGAAGAGGAGCGCCGCAGGGCGTCCCTTTTGATGACGGAGCGGCTTTTGGGGCACCAATGGTTTTACGGCTCGGATCGGATTTTCCTGTTTGCCAGCTTTGGAAGCGAAATCTCTACCTGGGACTTAATGGAGGAGACCCTGCGGCTTGGAAAGGCGCTGTATCTGCCCAAGGTGGCAAAAGGGCCAGGGAATTGGGAAATGCAGTTTTACCAGGTGACGGATCTTTCCAAGCTTTCCCCCGGCTACGGGAACATCCCGGAGCCCTCCGGGGGCATGAAATCTTATGACGGGACGCCCCAGACGGCGGCGCATACGCTGGTGCTGATGCCGGGGGCCGCTTTTGACAGGGAGAAAAACCGGCTGGGGTACGGGAAAGGGTTTTATGACCGCTTCCTGGCCGGAAGGAAGGAGCTTGCCGCCCGCACCATTGCGCTGGGCCACAGGTGCCAGCTGGTGGAGCGGATCCCGGAAAGGGAAGGGGACGTGCGGCCTTGTCAGGTGCTTTTGTTCTAAAGGGAAAAGGCCGGGCAGAGAGAAAGGATTGGATGGGAAGATGACGGATTTACAGCAGATGGGGCAGCGGGCTGTGGCCGCAAAGACGGCCCTGCAGGCGCTTTCGCCCCAGGAAAAGGGAAATGCCCTGAGGCTTGCCGCCGTGCGGCTTATTGAACGGCAGGAGGAAATCTTAAGGGCCAACGCAAAAGACATGGAAGCGGCCCGTGCAAACGACATGGCCCAGGGGCTGTTAGACCGGCTGCGGCTGGATGAAAAGCGCATCCGTGCCATGGCGGAAGGGCTGGAGCAGATTGCCGCCCTGCCGGATCCTGTGGGGGAAGTCATGGAGGAATGGGAACGTCCCAACGGTCTGCGCATCCGAAAGATAAGGGTGCCGATCGGGGTCGTTGGCATCATCTACGAGGCCAGACCTAATGTGACGGCAGACGCCTTTGGTCTTTGCTTTCAGACGGCAAACGCCGTCATCTTGAAGGGCGGAAGCGACGCGCTCTGTTCCAATGCGGCCATCGTGAAGGTGCTGCGGGAGGCCCTTCTGGAGCTTCAGATCCCGGAGGATGCGCTGCAGCTGATCGAGGACAGGGACCGGGCGGTCACTGTGGCGTTTATGAAGTTAAAGGAATATATCGACGTGCTGATCCCCAGGGGCAGTGCAGGGCTGATCCAAAGCGTTGTGGAAAACAGTACCATTCCTGTGATTGAGACCGGCACGGGCAACTGCCACGTCTATGTGGACAAGGACGCGGATCTGGACATGGCCGTCTCCATCATCAAAAACGCCAAGACCCAGCGCATCGGCGTCTGCAACGCCTGCGAATCCCTGGTGGTGCACAGCGATATCCGGGAGGCGTTTCTGCCAAAGCTAAGGCAGGCCCTGGCGGAAAAGAACGTGGAGCTGAGAGGGGATACACGGGTGTGCCAGATCCTGCCGGAGGCGGTCAGGGCAACGGAGGAAGATTACGGGACGGAATATTTAGACTACATTCTGTCCCTAAAGACGGTGGATTCCCTGGAGGAAGCCATCGCCCACATCAACCGCTACAACACGAGACATTCCGACTGCATCGTCACTGAAAACCGGGAGGCGGCGGAGCAGTTTTTGCGGGAGGTGGACGCGGCCTGCGTCTACTGGAACGCATCCACCCGGTTTACGGACGGCTTTGAATTCGGCTTTGGGGCGGAGATCGGCATCAGCACCCAGAAGCTCCACGCCAGGGGGCCCATGGGATTAAAGGAGCTGACTTCCTACAAGTACGCGGTCTATGGAAGCGGACAGGTACGGCCTTAAGGCCAGAGAGGCGGATGGGAAAGGAGGGACGTCCATGGTCACATGGCGGCAGAAAGAACCGGGAGAACGGGGGATCCCCAAAGAGGCGGTGGAGGAGCTGGAGAGCTCCTATCAAAGGCTTGGCCTGCGGGTACACGGATATCTGCTTCTCTCCGGCGACGCCATCCTGGCAGAGCAGTATTACGAGGGGTATGACAAGGACAGCCTGCACCGGATGTACTCGGTGGCAAAGACCTTTGTGGCGCTGGCGGTGGGCGTGATGGCGGGAGAGGGGCTTGTGTCCCTGGAGGACAAGATCTGCAGCTATTTTCCAGAGAAGCTGCCCAAGGAGGGCCCCCATCCCTGGTGTGAGGAGATGACCCTGCGGGATATGCTCACCATGCGCACCTGCCACGGCAGCACCACCTATAAGGATTATCCCGGAAACGACTGGACGGAGTCTTTTTTCAGGGTGACGCCGGATCACATCCCGGGGACGGTGTTTTCCTATGACACCTCCTCCTCCCATGTGCTGGGGGCGTTAGTGGAGAAGGTGACAGGCAGGAAGCTGATGGACTATCTGCGGGAGAAGCTGCCGGAGCTTTCCCTCTCCCCCAAGGCTTATCTGATGGAGGATCCAGTGGGGGTCTCCCAGGGGGGCAGCGGCCTGATGTGCACCCTGCGGGATGTGGCGGCGGTGGCGCTCTTGTTTTGTAAGCGGGGATACCTGGAGGGCAGACAGCTTGTCCCGGCGGATTTTATGGAGGAAGCGCTGACGGCCCAGGTGCCCACGGACTTACAGCCCAAGCTGGACGAGCAGTTCGGCTACGGCTATTTCCTCTGGATGCCCCGCAGGGAGGGATTTACGTTTTTTGGCATGGGCGGCCAGCTTGCGGTGTGTTTCCCGAAGCAGGAGATATGCTATCTGACCATGGCGGACACCCTGGGAGTTCCGGCAGGGGTACAGCTTCTGCACGACTGCTTTTACCGCTCCATCTGGCCCTATGTGGCAGGAGAGGAAGGGGCGGGGACGGCCCGGACAGAGCAGAGGGACTTTGGCGCAGCCAGGGATTCTACAGCAGGAGTCTTTGCGTTTTATCCCAACCGTCTTGGGTGGGAGTGGGTGGACTTTGACTGGGAGAAGGGGAAAATCTTTTTCTGCGTGGCCGGAAAGGAGTTTGTCTTTTTCACGGGGGAAGAAAAGGGCTTGCAGCCGTTTTTGGACACCCCTCATTCCTGTCTTTGCAGGGGATATTGGAAGATGGGGCATTTTATCCTCCAGTGTTTTGTGCAGGGGGAGGAGCTTGGAAATCTGCAGCTTGACTTTGCCTGGAAGGACAGGCGGCTGGGAATGCGGGCATCCTGCACCCCGGATCCTTTTTCCGGGGGGATGCACAGGCATTTTCAGGGATTTGCCTCCGCGGAAAAGATAAAACAGACAAAATGAAAATCGGCTGCCAGGACAGGATGGAAAATGGCAGCGGGGAAATGGAGTGAGAAATGGAGAACGAAGCAAAGAAGATACGGACAAGGTTTGCGCCAAGCCCCACGGGAAGGATGCACGTTGGCAATCTGCGCACCGGGCTGTATGAGTTTTTGATTGCAAAGCACGCGGGCGGGGAGTTTATCCTGCGCATTGAGGATACGGATCAGGAGCGTCTGGTGGAGGGCGCCACGGAGATCATCTACCGCACCTTAAAAAAGACGGGCCTTGTCCACGACGAGGGCCCGGACAAGGACGGCGGATACGGCCCCTATGTGCAGAGCGAGCGGATGAAGACGGGCATTTACATGAAGTATGCGAAGGAGCTGGTGGAGAAGGGAGAGGCCTATTATTGCTTCTGCACGAAGGAGCGCCTGGCTGCATTGACCTCCGAGGTGGTGGAGGGCAAGGAGATCACCGTCTACGACAAACACTGCCTGTCCCTGTCCCCGGAGCAGGTGAAGGCAAATCTGGAGGCGGGGATGCCCTTTGTCATCCGGCAGAACAACCCCACCCAGGGAACCACCACCTTCCACGACGAGCTCTACGGGGATATCACCGTGGAAAACCGGGAGCTGGACGACATGATCCTCATCAAGTCCGACGGATATCCCACCTATAACTTTGCCAATGTGGTGGACGATCACACCATGAACATCACCCATGTGGTGCGGGGTAACGAATATCTGTCCTCCTCCCCCAAGTATGTGCGGCTGTATGAGGCGTTTGGCTGGGAGGTGCCTGTGTATGTGCATCTGCCCCTGCTCACCGACGAAAACCACAAAAAGCTCTCCAAGCGCAGCGGCCATTCCTCCTTTGAAGACCTGATCGAGCAGGGCTTTCTGACGGAGGCCGTGGTCAACTACATCGCGCTTTTGGGGTGGAGCCCGGAGGACAACCGGGAAATCTTTTCCCTGGAGGAGCTGATCCGGGAATTTGACTATCGCAGGATCAGCAAGTCTCCGGCGGTGTTCGACATGGTGAAGCTGCGCTGGATGAACGGGGAATACTTAAAGGCCATGGAGTTTGAGCCTTTTTATGAGATGGCGAAGCCCTATCTGGAGCGGGCCATCACAAAACCCCTGGACTTAAAAAAGATTGCCGCCATGGTAAAGACCCGCATCGAGGTGTTCCCGGACATCCCGGCCCTGGTGGACTTTTTTGAAACACTGCCGGACTATGATCCGGCCATGTACGCCCACAAAAAGATGAAGACGGATATGTCCTCCTCCCTGGAGATCTTAACGGAGCTTCTGCCGGTCCTGGAGGCCTGGGAGGATTATTCCAACGAGGGGCTCTGCCAGGTGCTGGCAGGTTATGTGGAGCGCAAGGGATGCAAAAACGGCTATGTGATGTGGCCGCTGCGCACCGCCGTATCGGGAAAGCAGATGACCCCCGCAGGGGCCACCGAGATCATGGAGGTGCTGGGCAGGGAGGAATCCCTGTCCCGCATCCGAAAGGGCATCGGGCTGCTCACCCAGGCCATGGGGGAGGGGACAGCACAGGATGTTTGACCTTCAAAAATTAAACGGGCCGCAGCGGGAGGCTGTGACCCACGGGGAGGGCCCGCTGCTTCTCTTGGCGGGCCCCGGCTCCGGCAAGACCTACACCATCTTAAACCGCATCTTTTTTCTTCTTTCCCAGGGGATTCCCCCGGAGAAAATCCTTGTTCTCACCTTTACCAGAAAAGCCGCAGAGTCCTTAAAGCGCCGCTTCTATCGAATGTCTTTTGCTTCTTTGCCCGTATGGTTTGGCACCTTTCACGCCGCCTTTTTCCAAATGCTTCAACAGACAGCGCCCTATGCCTGCTCCCAGATGCTGCCCCTCTCCCAAAGGAGGGAGTGGATGGTTGCAGTCTTACAGGGGATGGAGCGGGAGGCAGGAGCGGAGGGCCTGCGGGAAAGCCTTTTGGAGGACGCAGGGAGTCTGCTGGACGCCGTGGGGTTTTACAAAAATACGCTGCGGGAGAAGGAGGCGGCGCAGAGAGCGCCGGCCCGGTGGAGGGCGGACTTTGGGCAGATCAGAGCGGCCTACCAGGCGCTGGTGGAGGCAGACGGAAGGCCGGATTTTGACGATATCCTGCTTCGGTGCAGGCAGCTTCTTCTGACGGATGAGACCTTTCGGAGCACCTGGCAGCAGCGCTTTTCCCATATTCTGGTGGACGAGTTCCAGGATGTAAACCCGGTGCAGTACGAGGCGTTAAAGCTGTTGGCGGGCCGTCCCTTAAATCTCTTTGCGGTGGGAGACGACGACCAGTCCATCTACGGGTTCCGGGGTTCCGAGCCGGCCTGCATGATGCGGTTTGAGAGGGAATGCCACGCCAGGCGGCTTCTGCTCAATGTCAATTACAGGAGCCGCCCGGAGATCGTGAACGCATCCCTGATGGTCATCGGGGAAAACCGGGCCCGGTTTGAAAAGGCCCTGCGGCCTTACAGTAAGGAGAGGGGAGAGGTGCGCCTTACGGCCTATGAAGACAGCGGGGCACAGCTTCAGGGCATTGTAAAGCGCCTGAAGGAGTTCTCAAAGGCAGGGGATCAAAAGACCTGCGCCGTGTTGTTTCGGACAAACCGGGGGATGCAGAGGCTGGCGGCAGGGCTTTTTCAGGAGGGGATTGATTTTGAGATGGGAGAGCGGACGATGTGTCTCTATGAACAGTTCATCGCAAAGGACATTACCGCTTATCTGCGGCTGGCAGCGGGGGAATGGGAGAGGGAGCTGCTGTTTCGGGTAATCAACAGACCCAACCGCTTTGTGCGCCGGGAGGCCCTCTGGAATGCTGCCTCTCCACAGAAGCTGTTGGAAAACTGTAAGCAGGATCCGCCTGCCTGCCGCGCCGTAACCCGGTTTGTCAGGCAGCTCGATTCGATCGGAAAACTCTCCCCGGGACTGGCCGTCTCCTATGTGCTGAAGGGGGCGGGCTATGGGAGATATCTGGAACAACTGGCCGGGGAGGACCGGGAGAGAGCCAAGAGCTGGGCAGAGCAGGCCGCGTGGCTGAAAGAGGACGCGGGCGGGTACGAAAGCCTTTCCAAGTGGCTGGAGGCACAGGAGGCCTACGCCCGTGCACTGGACAGGAAGCAGCGCCCAGAGGCAGACGGCAGGACGGGCAGGGAGGCAGTGCGCCTGATGACTGTCCACGGGGCAAAGGGGCTGGAATTTGACCATGTGCTTCTCCCGGACTGCAACGAGGGCGTGTTTCCCCACGGCACGCTTTTGTCGGAGCAGGAGATAGAGGAGGAGCGCAGGATCTTCTATGTGGCCATGACCAGGGCAAAAGAAAGCCTGGAGATGAGCTTCCTTTCGGGAAAGGAAGGTCACTCCAGGCCTCCGTCCAGATTTCTTGCGCCCCTTTCTGGGACGGATCCGAAAAAGGACTTTAAGCGTAGAACTGGATGAGCTTCTGCAGGTGATCCCAGCGCTCCATGGCAGCCTGCTCGTTTTTCTCAAACAGGATCTTCGCCCTCTCGGGGGAGGAATTGCTTAAGCTGAAGTAACGCGCCTCGTTCATCAGAAATTCCTGATAGCCGCCTGCGGGCGCTTTGGAGTCCAGGGTGAAGGGATTTTTCCCCTCTGCCCTGTTTGCCGGGTTGTAGCGGAACAGGTTCCAGTAGCCGCAGGAGACAGCTTTTTTCATCTCCTGCTGGCAGTTGGCCATACCGCCCTGGATGGCGTGCATCTCGCAGGGAGAGTAGCCGATGATCAGGGACGGGCCGTTGTAGGCGATGGCCTCCCGGATGGCGGTCAGGGTCTGGTTCGGGTTGGCGCCCATGGCCACCTGGGCCACATATACATGGCCGTACTGCATGGCGATCTCGGCCAGGGATTTCTTGCCGAGGTTCTTGCCCAGGGCGGCAAACTGCGCCACCTGGCCGATGTTGGAGGCTTTGGACATCTGGCCGCCAGTGTTGGAATAGACCTCCGTGTCAAAGACGAATATGTTCACATCTTCTCCCAGGGCCAGCACATGATCCAGCCCGCCGTAGCCGATGTCATATGCCCATCCGTCTCCGCCGAAGATCCAGACGGTTTTTTTGTTTAGATACTGCTTTTGCGCAAGGATCTGTTTTGCCAAAGGATATGTGTTGTCACAGCCCTTGCCGGCGCTGCCTGGATCAGAATCTGCAAGGAATTCTTCCAGGCTGGCGATATATGCCTTTGCGGCGGCCTGGTTTGCCTCGTTGTCGTCTATGGTCTCCAGCCACTTTCCGGCGGCTTCCCTGCAGGCAGGGGAGAGCCCTTCCGCCTCCAACAGTTCCCTTGTTTTGTCGGCCAGGCTGCCGCGGATGGCCTTCTGGCCAAACAGCATTCCAAGCCCATGCTCCGCGTTGTCTTCAAACAGGGAGTTGGCCCAGGCGGGGCCGCGGCCTTCCTGGTTGACCGTATAGGGGGAGGCGGCAGCAGGCCCGCCCCAGATAGAGGAGCATCCTGTGGCGTTGGAGATATACATCCTTTCGCCGCAGACCTGGGTGACGAGACGGGCATAGGCAGTCTCCGCACAGCCTGCACAGGAACCTGAAAACTCCAGAAGGGGCTTTTGGAACTGGCTGTCTTTGACACTTGCCGCACCGCCCATGTCCGCCTTGGCGGAGACTTTGGAAACCATATAGTCAAAAATGGGCTGCTTATGTACTTCCTGGGCCAGGGGCGTCATGGTCAGGCTCTTTGTAGGACATATCCCGGCACAGACGGAGCAGCCCATGCAGTCAAGCGGGCTGACGGCGATGCTGAACTGATAAACGCCCTTGCCTTTGCCGGCCTTGATCTCTGTCACAGGGGTACCCTCGGGAGCGTTTTGGGCCTCCGCCTGCGTGAGGGCAAAGGGGCGGATGGCCGCGTGGGGACAGACATAAGAGCACTGGTTGCACTGGATGCAGGTCTTTTCGTTCCAGGAGGGAACGGATGCGGCTACGCCCCGCTTCTCATACGCCGAAGCACTCTGGCAGAAGGTGCCGTCCACATAGTCTGTAAAAGCGGATACGGGCAGGGAATCGCCGTCCATGCGGCTCACAGGCCCCAGGATGGAGCGAACCATTTTTTCCGTGGCACTGTTGGCAGAAGGAGCGGCCTGTGCCTTTTCCTCCTGGGCGTCTGCCCAGTGGGAGGGCACCTCAAAGCGCTTGAAGGCGGTGGCGCCCAGGTCGATGGCTTTGTGGTTTCTCTCCACCATATCCTGGCCCTTTTTCAGATAGGAGCGGGTGGCGGCATCCTTCATATAGGCAATTGCCTCGCCAGCGTCGAGCACGTTCGCCAGGGCAAAAAATGCAGATTGGAGGATGGTGTTGGTGCGCTTGCCCATGCCGATTTGCTGCGCCAGCCCCAGGGCGTCGATGGTATAGACCTGGATGTTATTTTTCGCGATATAGGCCTTGGAGGCGGCGTCCAGGTTCTGCTCCAGGCCTTCTTCGTCCCAGGGGCAGTTGATGAGAAAGATGCCGCCCGGCTTTACGTCGCGCACGATGGGGAAGCCGCGCTGGATATAGGCAGGCACATGGCAGGCCGCAAAATCAGCCTTGTTGACATAGTAAGGAGAGCGGATCGGCTGGCTGCCAAAGCGCAGATGGCTGATGGTCACGCCGCCGGTCTTTTTGGAGTCGTACTGGAAGTAGGCCTGCACATATTGGTCGGTGTGGTCGCCGATGATCTTGATGGCGTTTTTGTTGGCGCCTACGGTGCCGTCCCCGCCAAGCCCCCAGAATTTGCACTCGATGGTTCCCGGCGCAGCCGTGTCGGGGGCGGGTTTCTCCTCCAGGGACAGGTGGGTCACATCGTCCACAATGCCCACGGTAAACTGTCTTCTGGGGGAGTCTTTTTTCAGTTCCTCATAGACGGCAAAGATAGAGCTGGGCGGGGTGTCCTTTGAGCTGATGCCGTAGCGGCCTCCGATGACGCGGATATCCGTCCGGCCCCCATTGGAGAGGGCGGTCACAACGTCCAGATACAGGGGTTCGCCCTGGGCGCCGGGCTCCTTGGTGCGATCCAGCACGGCAATGCTTTTGCAGGAGGCGGGAATGGCTTCCAGGAGCCTGTCGGCACGGAAGGGGCGGTAGAGGCGTACTTTTACAAGGCCCACCTTTTCGCCGTGGGCGTTTAAGTAGTCGATGACTTCTTCCGTCACGTCGCAGATGGAACCCATGGCGACGAGAACCCGGTCAGCGTCAGGCGCGCCGTAATAGTTGAACAGCCGGTAATCAGTGCCCAGTCTTTTGTTGACTTCTTCCATATATTCTTCCACGATTTCCGGGACTCTGTCATAGCAGCTGTTGCTGGCCTCCCGGTGCTGGAAAAAGATGTCGCCGTTTTCGTGGGAACCCCGCATGGCAGGGGCGTTGGGATTGAGGGCGCGGGAGCGGAAGGCCTGCAGGGCGTCCTGATCCAGCATTTCGGCAAGCTGGTCATACTCCCATACGGCCACCTTCTGAATCTCATGGGAGGTGCGGAAGCCGTCGAAAAAGTTCAAAAAGGGAACGCGGCCTTTGATGGCGGCAAGGTGTGCCACGGCGCTGAGATCCATGACCTCCTGCACATTGCCTTCACAGAGCATGGCAAAGCCGGTCTGCCTGCAGGCCATCACATCGGAGTGGTCGCCGAAGATGCTCAGCGCATGGGAAGCCACCGTGCGGGCGGATACATGAAACACGCAGGGCAGCAGTTCCCCTGCGATCTTGTACATATTGGGCAGCATCAATAACAGGCCCTGGGAAGCGGTGTAGGTCGTGGTCAGCGCGCCGACGGCCAGAGAGCCGTGTACGGTGCCAGCGGCGCCGGCCTCAGACTGCATCTCGATGACCTTTACCGTCTGGCCGAAAATGTTTTTCCGCCCCTGGGCGGCCCATTGATCCACATTGTCCGCCATGGGCGTGGAAGGCGTGATGGGATAGACGCCCGCTACCTCCGTGAAAGCGTAAGAGACATGGGCGGCGGCAGTATTGCCGTCCATGGACTTGAAGTGACGTGTCATAAGTGTTTTCCTCCTCGTTGTGTCGCTGCTATGCCCCCAGTCTGCTGCTGCGGGGCGATGTCAAACTTATCAATAAATGTATCATGTATCGGTCTATTTTGCAATCACAGGATGATGTTTTTCCGACAGAAGGGGTAACCGTTCAGCCCTTTTGGCGGATACAGCCAGCACGGTCAAGGGCCTCCCGGCAGACCGTAAAGCAGCGTTGGCACTTGGCGAGGTACTGTCGAGCCTAGTACCGTTACGCTGCGTATCGAGCGAAAGCGTGTCTGCCGGGAGACCCTTGGCCGTGTCGGATGCTGCCAGCCGGGGAGGGCTGAACTGTCACACAGCAGGCTCCCTGCTGTACGGTGATTGGGCCAAAAGAAAGCCTGGAGGTGCGCTTCCTCGGGGGAGAGGAAGGCACTCCAGGCCGTCTGAAAAACGCTTTGGCAGTTCTGTGCGGGGCTTATTCGTCCACCAGCTCGTCAAACTCGCAGTTGTCCAAGTACTCGTCAAAGGCGTCCGCCACCTTTTCGTATTCTTCGTCGTCTTCGATGTAATCCAGCTCCGGTTCTTCGTTGGGGTCGTCGGGGTTTTCCCGGTAGCCGTAAAACCATACCTCCCCGTCCTCATTTTCCCCCGCCTCGTTTAAGGGCAGCAGGACAATGTAGTCCTTTTCTTCCACCGTGAGAATGGTGATGACGGCGCAGTTGACCTTGCTCCCGTCCTCCAGATCCAGTTCCACGGTCATTTCTTCCGCGTCATAATCGTTGTTTTTTCCCATGAGAGATACCTCCTTGCCGGATGGGCTGATTGCTTGTCTTTTGTCCATTATACCTGCTTTCGGGCGGAGGCGCAAGCAAAACAGGGGCGGATCCGGGGCGTGCCTTCCTTTTCTGAAGGTCAGGCATAATTTTTAAAAAATTGGTTGATCCTTTCCGGCAGCCGGCCCGTTATAATAGATAGACGGCTTTTCCAGAAAGGGGGCGGATGGCGTTTGCAGGACGATGATCTGGTGGAACAGATAAAATGCGGGAACGAAAAAGCGGCCGAAGAATTGATCAGGCGCTATTATCTGCCTGTCCTTCGTTACTGTAAAAGGCATTGCCCCAGCCGGGAGAAAGCGGAAGACCTGACCCAGGAGACCTTTTTGAAGCTGTTTCAGAACCTGCATACCTATCGGGGAAAAAAGAAATTCCAGGCATATCTCTATACGATAGCGCGCCATCTGTGCATTGACGAAAGCCGGAAGGTGAGGTTCTATCCGCTGGAAAACGAAGAAGAACCGCAGTGCGAGTGCCAGGGGATCCGGCAGATTGAGGACAACATGGAATTGGGCCGCCTGTTCCGGCCGCTGACGTGGGAGCAGCGGGAGGCCGTCCTTCTGCGGTATGGAGAGCAGCTCACCTTCCGGGAAATTGCAGAGGTGATGGGATGCAATATGAGGACGGCCCAGAGCAGGGTCAGGAATGCCCTAAAGATCATGAGAAAGGAGTGGGAAAATGAGAGATAGGGAGTTAAAAACGTTTCTGAGGCGGTCATTGCGGCAGGAGGCCTGCGTCGATCCCTCCAGGCTGGAGGAAACCGTCTGGCGCTGTATCAAAAGCCTGCGGGAGCAGAAGACGCAGGAGGAAGAGCTACGCCTGGGTTTTTGGGGGTATCTGTCAGAGGTATTCCGGTTTGACGGGATACCGATCCTGGGTTTACAGGCCGTTTCGCTTCTTCTGGTCTGTCTTTTCCTCTGGAGCTTTGCGGACGGGCCGGAAAACCTGCCGGGCTGTATGCCGCTGTTTGTCTTAGCGTTTCTGCCAGTCGTTTTCAGAGGGCAGTATTATGGGATGAGCGAAATGGAAGCGGCTACAAGGACTTCCGGTGCACAGATGATGCTTGCCCGGCTGATTCTGGCGGGCGGGGCGGACTTACTCTGCATCACGGGACTTTTGGGCGTGTCTGCTTCCCTTCACGGCTTGGGAAAAGGGCTGGGACGGATGCTTTTGTATTGTGTCGTCCCGTATCTGACCTGTATGGTCGCGCTGCTGCGGATGACCCGATGGAACAAAAGAGGCGGCATATGGGGAAGCATTGCGGTGCTCCTTGGCTTTTGCGTGTTCTGGGGCAGCCTGGCAAAAGCCGTGCCCTGGCTGTACGAAACCTCTGCGGCGGGGATATGGGTCGTTGCGGCTGTTCTGTTTTCGCTGTTTTTTGCAAGAGAAATCTGTTATATCGCAAAAATGGGAAAGGAAGGGAAACTGTATGGAACTATCGTTTGAGCGCCTGACAAAGCGGTATGGAAGCAAGGCCGCGGTAGACGGTGTGAGCGCGGTGTTAAAACCCGGGGTATACGGGCTGCTGGGGGCAAACGGCGCGGGAAAGACCACGTTGATGCGGATGCTCTGCGCAATCCTTGCGCCGACTTTTGGGGAGGTTTCCTTCAATGGGAGAGAAGTCACGGCCATGGGGGCGGACTATCGGGACATCCTGGGATATCTGCCCCAGGATTTCGGGTATTATCCCAATTACACCGCTGAGGAATTTTTGCGGTACATCTCGGCGCTAAAGGGGATCCCCGGAAGGATCGCGCAAAAGCGCATCGGGGAGTTGCTGGAGCTGGTGGGCTTAAGCCATGCGGCTTCCAGAAAACTTAAAACCTTCTCCGGCGGAATGAAACAGAGGGTGGGGATCGCCCAGGCGTTGTTAAACCACCCCAAAGTCCTGATCCTGGACGAGCCCACAGCGGGGCTGGATCCCAAGGAAAGGGTGCGTCTGCGCAACCTGCTGGCGGATTATGCCGGGGAAAGGATCGTGCTTCTCTCCACCCACATTGTATCCGACGTGGAAGCCATCGCCGATGAAGTCCTGCTGATGAAGGAGGGAAAGGTGATCCTGCAGGGGAGCGTTCCCCAGCTGGTGGAGAGGGCCCGGGGGAAGGTGTGGGAGCTTACCGTGCCGGAGAAAGAGGCGGGAAGGTGGGAAGACAGGGCGACGGTGGCAAATTTCCGCCACGAGGGGAATATGGCCGTGCTGCGCGTGATCTCCGACGAAAAACCGCTAGAGAGCGCCGTGCCCTGCAAAGCCGGGCTGGAAGACCTTTATCTGTATTATTTCGGGACGATGGAAGGAGGAGAGACAGATGGAGCGCGTTGAGAGGGAATTGTTCTGGTCAGAGCATAAGAAGCTGTGGCGGAGGGCCAGCGTGAAGATAAGCGTCCTCTTGTGCTTTACCTACGTTGTGGTGTTTGGGAGTGTCCTGTCCTTCCAATGGTTTTCGCTGGGGAGCTTAAGCGGCTATTCCACTGGATTTGGAAACAATTTTGACGGGTACTCGGTCATCAGGGACAGCCAGGCATATACGCTGCCCTTTGCGGGAGACTTGACGGATGAAACCATACAGCAGCTGGTCAGGGATTACCAGAGGATGTACCGCGAAGGGCTGGAGGAGGAAAGCCAGAGGACGGACTACCTGACGGTCAACCTGTGGCTGCGGGCGCTTTGGCCGGAGCTGGAGGACAGCGCAGATTACCGCCAGATGATCTACTATGTGGATCCGGAAAAGCTGACGGGCCTGTATGAGAGAAGGACACAGGCGCTGGAGACTTTCTTGGAAAACAATGGACAGAGCGGCAGGGAAAAGGAAGCAATCTTAAAGCTGGAGGAAAAAGCAGGCAAGCCTTTCCGATATGCCTGGACGCGGGGCTGGTCGATCCTGCTGTGCAACATCATCGGGGACATGGGGACGGTGATGGCATTGTTTCTCGCCATTGCCTTATCCCCCGTGTTTTCCGGGGAGTGGCATGACCACACAGGATTTTTGGTCATGACCACGAAAAACGGACGGCGGGGGATCGCCCGCGCCAAGATCTGTACCGGCATTGCTTTTGCCATCGAGCTGTCCGTGCTCCTTACGGCGGGCATTCTGGCGGCGCAGCTGTTTTTCCTGGGGACGGAGGGCTGGGACGCCTCTGTCCAGAACATCAAGATGCTGGCCGTGGCGCCCATGAATATGCTGCAGGCGGAAATTTATGAATTTGCCTTCACCCTGCTTGGCGCAGTGGGATACGCCGGGGTCGTCATGCTGATCTCCGCCGCGGCAAAAAACAATGTGCTCGCCCTGCTGTTGTGCCTTGCCGTGACCTATGTGCCGCCGGTCGCGGCCCAGTACCTTCCCTACGGGGCGCAAAAGGCGATGGATCTGATCCCGTTGGTGGGAAGCGGGACGGATCTCCTCCGCACGAATACCTTTTCTCTCTTTGGGAGGTATGTGTGGTCGCCCTATCTGCTCCTTGCCGTCCCTGTTCTGGCAGGCGTTTTGTGTATGCCCTTTGCCGTGAGGAAGTGGGCCCGGGGGAGGTAGATTTAAGAAAAAAGAAGTGGCTTGTGTGAAATCATATATGTGTGATACAATTTGAAAAACCGAGTAGGAGGTAAAGGCAAGCATGAAAAACATTGTATGGGGAGCCGGGGGCAACGCTGAAAAGGTTATAAATTTATATACAAAATTACAGATTCTCATTCATTATATTGTTGATATAGATTCTCAAAAATGGGGAATGATGATGCACGGTATTGAAGTAAAAAATCCGGATTATTTATTCCGCGAGACGGAAGAGGTTACTGTTATCATCTCCTCTTTACTGTATGAGGAGTCTATTTACGATTCCTTGAAAGAACGCCATCGCGATAATATTCAAATCATAAAATATAGTGATATTTTTGGGCGTGAAAGCCATGCGGAATATGGTGAAGACATTATAGTCTACAGGATACTCAGAAAGTGCAATATCACGAACCCGCAATACATAGAGATTGGTATTCCGTCAAGTATTGATGGCAGTAATACGCGATACTTTTATGATGGTCATTGCAAAGGTATATGTATCGAGGCCAATCCCCAAGCATATCAAACATTGAAAGAGACGAGAAAAAGAGATGTTGTGATGAATATGGGGGTGAGCGGAAAAAATAATTCAGGGAAAATCCTGCCATTTTACTGTATCAAAGGCAGTGATGCGTTGAATACTTTTAGCAAAAGAGTTTTAGATGTAAGATTGGAACAGGGATTTGAGATAGAGAAAATATTAGAAGTAGAGTGCAAGAGCCTGGATGAAATATTTATAGATTTAAAAATCAGCAATCCAGATTTTGTATCTATTGATGTCGAAGGCTTGGAATTAGAAGTATTAAAAGATTTTGATTTTAACAAATATCAAGTAAAAGTATGGTCTATAGAAAAAGGTGAGGGCATAAAGGAATTGATGCTTGAGAATCATTATGAACTTGCTGCAGAAACTCCCGCTAACTACATTTTTTGCCTTGATGCGTTGGTGAATCAATATGTCCATTTTAGGAAACCTGACCTTGAGTCGGAGCATTTTGAGGAGTAAACTGGTATCTGAAAAAAGAAAGCGGGGAAGGTAAAGATGATTAAGGCAGTTCTCACAATTGATGATATCTCTTCAAAAAATACGCCTGCGATTGTGGATTATCTGCAGGAAAAGGGAATACCGGCCGTTTTGTTTGCCGTGGGGCAGAACGTTGAGCGGTATCCCCAAGAGGCGTTGTACGCGCTGCGGCACGGAGTCATTGTGGGAAACCACAGCTATTCCCATCCGGCCTTTTCTTCCCTGTCCCTGGAGGAGGGCATAAAGGAGATCGAACGGTGCGAGGAGCTGCTGGTGGAACTGTACCGTGCCGCAGGCGTGGAGCGCCGGTTCCGTCCGTTCCGCTTTCCGTATGGGGACAAGGGCGGGGAACAGAAAGCTGCATTGCAGGCATATCTGGCGGAAAGAGGCTTTGATAAGTTAGACGACAGGCAGATCCTGTACCCCTGGTGGAAAGAGAACGGGCTGGATCGGGACATAGACACATTCTGGACCTTTGACTTTGGGGAGTACATGATCCGGCCAGGAAGCGGGGTTACGAAAGAGGATGTGTTCTCAAGGATCTGCGATAAGGCGCCGAAAACGGGGGCGCCCCTGCTTGCGGACGGGGGACGCCACATCATCCTTCTGCACGCCCATGACGAAACGGAGGAAATGCTCCCGGAGTATTACAAGTTGTTTGTCGGGTATCTGCTGAAAAAGGGCGTGGAGTTTACAGAACCGGAATTTTTATGAGTTAAGGGGTTTTCTGGTCGTGAACTGTCGTGCTCCCAATACAAGCATACACCAACGGAACGGCTGTTGCCGATTGGTCTGTTAGAGACGCAAAATATTCCCCAAAATAGGCTGTAAAGTATTTGCAATTTTCTGTTTTTCCGATATAATGATTTCGTATCGGCAGAAGCTGCCGAGAAAAAATATTTCCGAGAGAGAGGAAACAAACATGAAAAAGTATGTTGCAGAATTCATCGGAACGGCAGCCCTGGTGATCTTCGGCTGCGGTACAGCCATGCTGGTTGGCTGCGATGCGGCATCCGGGAGCGGCTATCTTCTGACGGCGCTTGCCTTTGGCCTGACGATTGTGGGGATGGCCTACTGTGTGGGCAATATCTCCGGCTGCCATATCAACCCTGCGGTGTCGCTCGGCGTGCTGGTAAGCGGCGGCATGAGCGGAAAGGATTTTGTGGGCTATGTGGTCTCCCAGTGCCTGGGCGCATTTGCCGGAGCGCTGGTTTTGATGGCAGTCTTTACCACCGGGAGCGTGACGGATCTGACTGGCGGCTTCGGCTCCAACGGCCTGGGCGGTGTGAACGGCAGCGCAGTGGCGGGACTGATCGTTGAGATCGTCCTGACCTTCTTCTTTGTGCTGACGATCCTGGGCGTGACGGACAAGAAAGCGGGCCACGGCTCTTTCGCAGGCGTGGTGATCGGCTTTACCCTGACCCTGGTGCACATCCTTGGCATCGGCCTGACCGGCACCAGCGTCAACCCGGCCAGAAGCTTTGGACCGGCTCTCGTTGCCGCAATCAATGGGAACACGGCTCCCATGGCCTGCCTCTGGGTGTTCATCGCAGGCCCGTTTGTGGGCGCATCGCTGGCGGCAGTGGCATACAAGGCACTGAGCAAAAAGTAAGAGGCTCCCTGCACAGGAATGACATCATACAATCAGAGCGTATCTTCGTTTCCGATTTTGGATGGAAGATACGCTCTTTAAATATCAAAAATGGTTGTCCTGAGTGGCTGGCTTGTGCTATAATGTGTCAAATTGCGTCTGGGACTATTCGGTACTGCACGGGGCGAAAGTTCTATGGAGACCCAAAACGACAAGACAAAGAGATGCGGAGAGTGTAGAAATGAAGACAGCAGTGAAGAAAATCATGTCAGGGATTGGTCTGTTGACCGCATGGATAGGGATTCCGTCATACGTTTCGGCGAAGGTGCCCTCTGGCCTGAATGACTGGGTGGTGTATGAGTACAACGAGTCCAATGGGCTGCCCACGGGAGAGGCCAATACCGTCTTGCAGACAAGCGACGGCTATGTCTGGATCGGCAGCTACGGCGGGCTGATCCGATATGACGGCACCACATTTTGGAATTACTCTAAAGAAGAGATGCTTCCCTCCTCCAGTATCCGTTCCCTCTTTGAAGACAGCCAGGGCAGGCTCTGGGTCGGCACAAACGATAAAGGCGTTTACCTTTATGAGGATCATGGATTCAAGCCGTACAGCTATGAGAATGAGCAGGACTTTTTGTCCGTCCGCTCCTTTGCGGAGGACAGCGATGGGACGATCTATGTTGGGACTACCTCGGGGCTTGCGAAGGTAGAGGGAGAAGCGCTGGTTCTGACAGACGAAGACGCATATGGAATGACGATTTACAGTATGGCTGTAGACGAGAACGGCGTCTTATGGGCCTGTATAGATGACGGTCTGGCAATGTTGCTGGCAGAGGATGAGGTCATCTATACCTTTGACTCCAGCGCCTTTTTGGATGCGCCCCTGTATTGCGTGAGCACAGCTGCAGACGGCAGCCTGTATCTGGGCACCAGCGAAAATCAGGTTTACCGCGTCCGCTGTCTGGATGCAGAGTACGACAAGGATTCTTTTTCCTTTCAGGAATATACGATCGACACGCTTTCTACGGTAAATGATATCGCGGAAGATGAAAAGGGGAATATTTGGGTTGCCGCGCTGAATGGGGTCGGGTATCTCGATGAAAAAAAGGGATGGAACCTGATCTCGGAGGAGCACGTGGCCGCGGCCAATAAAATAGACTTTGACTATGAGGGAAATGTGTGGATTGCTTCCACCAGCTACGGGATCATTCATCTGGTGGACGGCCTTTATTACAATGTGAACGACCAGGCGGGATTGGCGCAGATCTCTATCAACACGGCTGCTGTCTGCGGCGATGGATATTATCTGGGAACCGACACCGGGTTATTGATCTTAGACGCCGGGTTAAAGCCGGTAGAAAATGAATTGACAGAACTTCTGGAGGGAGAGCGGATCCGGAACATCCTGTGCGACAGGGACGGGAATCTCTGGATCGGCACCTACTATCAGCACGGTTTGCTGCTGTATGAGCCAAAGGATGGGACGATCACTGCCTTTACGGAAGAGGATGGCCTGTCGGACGCCCAGATCCGGATGATCCTGGAGTGTTCGGACGGCAGGATCGCGGTGGCTTCCCAAAACGGCGTCAGCATCCTGCAGGGACATGAGGTGGTACGGACTTACACGGCAGAGGACGGCATCACATATCCCGCCATCCTTTGCCTGTGCGAGGATGAAAACGGGATTTTATATGCGGGGAGTGACGGAAAAGGGGTTTTTGCCATTGATGGGGATACCGTCACCCAGTATGGCTTTGACCAGGGGCTGGATTCCGGAGTCGTTCTGCGGATGCTTCCGGATCAGGATGGACAGGGGATCTTTATCAGTGCGGGAAACAGTCTATATTACTGGGATTATGCTTCTTTCCGGCTGCTGGATAACTACGACAAGAGCCCTGGCAGTATCTTTGATCTGTACCTGAACGGCGACGAGCTCTGGCTGATGCAGAGCAACGGAATCAATGTGCTGGATCGCAGCAGGCTTCTATCCGGGGAGAAAACGGCGGTAGAAGTGATCGGGAGATCGGAAGGCCTGAGCGGCACTTTGAACGCAAATACATGGAACACGGTGCGGGATAATGTCTTGTATCTGTGTACCAGCAACGGCCTGTCCATTCTGGATATCTCGGATATGGACGGAGAACAGATACCGATCCGCGGCGTGATCAATCAGGTGATGGTGGACGACGTCATATACGAGGGGATGCAGGAAACGGTTCCTTTAGAGCCCAACGCCACCCGTCTGACCTTTTCGTTTGCCGCATTGTCCTATTCGGAGAAGACGGTAACGGTAAAGTATCAGCTGATGGGCTTTGACGACGAACCGCATTATCTGACCAACGATCAGCCCATGAGCGCCAGCTACACCAATCTGTCCGGCGGAAACTACGAGTTTGTGCTGGAGGTTCTGGGAGACGACGGCGAAACCATCACAGGCGTCTCCAGGATGGCCGTCCATAAGGAGTATAAGCTTTGGGAACATACCTGGTTCTGGATCCTGGCCGGTATCCTCGGTATCCTGCTGTTTCTGCTTCTGTTTTTTGTCTTTATGCAGATCAAGACCAGAAGGTTAAAGCAGCGGCAGAAAGAATACCAGAGTATCGTTTCCCAGGCGTTGCAGACATTTGCCAATACGATCGACGCAAAGGATAAATATACAAAGGGACACTCGATCCGGGTGGCCGCCTATTCCCTGGAGATCGCAAAGCGTCTGAAGATGCCCCAGGAGGAACAGGAAAGGATCTATTACATCGCTTTGCTCCACGACATCGGAAAGATCGGCATCTCGGATGAGATATTGAATAAGCCGGGGAAACTGACGCCGGAGGAAAGGGAGATCATCATGAGCCATCCCAGGATCGGCGGCGATATCCTGAAAGACTTTACTTCGCTGCCCGGCATCAGCGAAGGGGCCAGGTATCATCATGAGCGCTACGATGGCCAGGGCTATAACGAAGGTCTGAAAGGGGAGGAGATCCCGTTCTTAGCCAGGATCATTTGTGTGGCCGACTCCTATGACGCCATGTCCGGTGCCCGCTGTTATCGAAAAGGCCTGGACAAGGAGGTCATAAAAGAGGAATTGATACGGTGCTCCGGAACCCAGTTTGATCCTCAGATCGTGAAGATCATGCTGGAAATGATCGAGGATGGCGTCGTTCCGATCCAGACCGACCAGACAGGCGCCGATGCGGGGGAGGCGCAGGCGTGAACCATAGCAAAGCACCTACAACCTGACTTATGGGAATCGACATTCTAAGGTCGAGGCGCTTACTGCAGAAAATGACAGGAAAATCGCAGAGTTTGTGAGAGAGTCCGAGAATCCAGATATTGCTTCGGATGATGTAAGGTTGAGTGAAGTTTCAGCCCAAATCGGCGCACTTTGAGGTGAGCTTGACGGATAGATGGAAGAATGGGAAGCATTACAATTGAAAATTGAAGTGATGTATTTCTGACAGGTTATCTATTTGTGTTGCAGCTGTCAAGAAAAAGGGATACTTACATCGTGTTACAGTACATGGTGCAGGTATCCTTTTTGCATATTTGCATATCTTTTATAATCGCTACATAAAGAAGTGAAAATACATAAAAATAGGAATGACAATTAAAGTAAGAATAATTCAGCGGCAAAATAATGTTACTAAAATTCGTGCAATGCACAAAAACGAGGAGCGGTGTTGTGGAGATTCAGAGAGATTCATACATGAAGCGTTTTGTCAAGTGGGATTTTTGTTTATGGACGCATTTTCTTTCCGGGGCGGGCGATACCGGCAGGGAAAAGGGTCTAAAATGCGCCCTGTGGAAGGTCAAACGCCGCTTTCGGGGGCGAAATGCGGATTTGTTTTTCGTGAATGGATATGGTATAATTTTTGCTAGTATAGACTGACAAACGGGGATTTAACGAGGTATGATATGAAACTATTTATTTCTTTCTCAGCAAGAAAAATTGGTAATTGCGCTCAGATTATTGATTTTATAAAGACACCGCAAGATAAAGTGATTTATTATAAGGATTTGAACACACACGGGTGCAGTAATTGCAGTTATGAGTGTTTCAAAACACAATGCCGATATCGAGACGATGATGTTTATCGCCTATATAGCAGTTTTGAGAGCTACGAAAAAGTAATTCTACTCGTTCCGATGTATTGCGGAAATCCTTCCTCCTTATATTTTGGCTTTAATGAAAGAGGCCAAGACTTTTTCATGCACCATGAAAATGAATATATATCTTTTGTGGAGAGACTTTTTATCATCGGCGTCTATGGGAGCAAAAAAGAATCCCCAGATTTCATAAGGTGTTTTGAAAAATGGTTTGAGGGGACTCCTTATCCACATCATGTTCTGGGAATCGAACGCCGCTTGTACCAGCAAACAATGAAGGATAGCGTAATGGATATTGAGCCAGTCAAAATGGCACTACATGGGTTTATACGATAAATCCACGTTTGTTTGGACGTATACTGGAAAGATAAATCGGGTTTCCTGCTTGATGAGGGGAACAAAAATGGACAAAGGGATATCTGTCGGCGAGGGCGTTTTGTGGGTTCTTGGCTGGTTTGGCGTTATGCTGTTGTATACATTTTTTGATGTAGCGGTGTGGAGAAAAATAAAACCCAGCCATGCGAAACTGCTGAATGTCATGTCAATCACTCTCTGCATGGGTGGCTTTCTCAGTCTGTTAACATCAAAATTTCATATTCAAATTGACCTTGTGAACGGAGTTCCCATGGAAGGAATCTTTTTGGCAATAGGCTGTGCGGTGATGATGTACTTTCTTCTGGATCAATTTTTAGATTCTGTTTTTGAGGGGATACTTCCGGGGAGCGAGGATCGCTATCAGGAGACGCTCGGGCACTTAAGGGAAGCGCCGATACTTAGTTTCATTCAGGTTTGTATCCTCGCGCCGGTTATGGAAGAAATTTTAATGCGTGGTTTCCTCCTTGACGGATTATCTGTAAACTATGGCAAAGTAACTGCACTCCTTATATCATCGGCGCTCTTTGCGCTGCTTCACTTTAACATGGTTCAAACACTCTCGGCATTGATTTGCGGCATGGTACTTGGCTTGTTATATATACGAACGGATTCTCTTATCTGCTGTATAGCAGCACACGCGGGATATAATATGATATCATATTTTACAATGATTTTTCCGCTTTTCAAGAAAATGTAGCCGAACAACAAGGCAATTCTGAGTCATGAAAAGAATCATTCATGGTATGGTGTTTGCCGGGGAATGAATATTTTAGAAGATATCTTGAATGCCAGATTGTTTTTTCTTGAATTTTTCATTTTTGATGTTGGGGATTGCATTTGTGCGATTGAAAGCAGGGGATGTTTTGGTATACTCAAAGAAAACTCGGGATTGGATACAAGGATGTGCCTGGACGCATCTTTCACATACTCTCTGCACCATTTGACAGACGACCAAAAGATCGCATCTCTCCACACTTTGCAAGACTGTCTGAAAGAGAATAGGAAAATACTGATCGGCGACGTTGCTTTTGAGACTCGTGAGAAACTGAATCAATGTCGGGAGGCGGCTGGCGATGAATGGGATGATGAAGAAATATATTTTGTTGTCGATGAACTGAAAAGCGTATTTCCGAATCTTTTTTTTGCACAAATTTCATGCTGTGCGGGTATACTGACTCTGGCCCGGTAGATTCCAATTTTTTGCTGAGAACAATACGTTTTTTCTTTCCCGTTTCGATTGTATCAAAGGAGGATAATATGAAACTTGAAAAAATGGATGCTTTTTTTACCGCCCGTTTGAACGGATATGACGAGCATATGATGACGGAAATTGAAGGAGCGAAGGAATTTTATCCCTATACAGCAGCCTTGCTGCCGTTGGAGCATGATGTAAATGTGCTTGATCTGGGCTGTGGTACAGGGCTTGAACTGGAATATTACTTTGCCCGAAACAGTGGTGCGTCGGTAGTGGGGATCGATTTGTCAGCCGATATGCTGGCAGCGCTGAAGCGGAAATTTGCAGACTGTAACATCAAGCTGATCTGCGGTTCTTATTTCGATGTTCCTTTGGAAGCGAACTGCTTTGACGCCGCCGTGTCAGTCGAATCGCTCCATCACTTCACCGCCGCACAAAAGCTGAAGCTGTACCAGAAGCTGAATACTGCGTTGACCGACAATGGATATTTCGTCCTGACAGATTATTTTGCGGAGTCGGAGGAAGCAGAGCATTTTTACTTTTCTGAATTGGAAAGGATGAAAAGCGAGCAGGGACTTGAACCAACTGCGTTTTATCACTATGACACGCCGCTGACAGTGGAGCATGAGATTGAAGTTCTAAAGAAAGCAGGCTTTTCAGATGTGCAAATTATGCAAAACTGGGAAGCTACTTACACCATTCTTGCACGCCGATAACTTCCTGTTTGTCGGAGAGTGGATGATAGAATGGAAGCCTGTTACGGCTGGAACAGCGATGAAAGAGTTACAAAGTATATGTCACTACAAATGCCAATATCAGCCAAACGGTTGATTGGATAAAGTTTAGACATTGCACTGAAGCGATGCGTGCCATTATCGATTTTGCGCATAAAGAGCCTGGTGTAAATGAGATGTGCGAGGTGTGACATGGAAGAAAAAGTGCGGCTTTCGGATATTGCTTCGGAACTGGGACTCAGTACTGCGGCGGTGTCGTATGTGCTCCACGGCAAGACCGGCATGGTGTCGGAGCGAACGGCTGTCAGGGTGCGCCGCGCCTTAGAGGAGCGGGGGTATCTGCCGCGGGCGGCGGAAGTGCTGTTAGCGGAAAATCCGGCGAAAATTGTGGGAGTGGTCATCAATGCCCATGAGAAATATGAATCTCACGTCATGGAGGATGCCTTTATTGCCTCGGCGCTCAACGCCCTCAGTGCGGAGACGGCCAGACGCGGATTACAGATGATGGTGAAGGTTGTGAACGCCCTTGACGAAATTGTTTCCTTCGCCACCATGTGGAACCTGGAGGGACTGGTGCTGATCGGCTTTTGCAGTGCGGATTACGGGCACCTGCGGGAGAATGTCCGCATACCCTTTGCGGTTTATGACGCCTGCGGAGTCACAGCGGAACGTGTTTGCGCTGTAAACATCAACGACTGGCACGGGGGATTTCAGGTGGGCGAGTATTTCCGCCTTTGTGGGCACGGGCGCGCCCTGTGCCTGTCCGACAATGATATTGACATGGATCTGGAACGCTGGAAGGGCTTTCGGGAAGGCTTCGGGAGCGGCGCGGAATTTATGATGATCCCGATGATCAAGGCAGAGCGGATGGCCTTTTACCGGGAGAAGTTGCCAAAGATCAGGAGCTTCACGGCTGTTTTTGCTGTATCGGATTACTATGCGGTTGACCTCATCCATTTTTTGCAAGGCAACGGCGTCGATATACCGGACAAAATCTCCATTGCCGGATTTGACGACACGCCTCTTTGCGGGTTGGTTTATCCGTCTCTTACCTCCGTGCGCCAAGACAATGCGGAACGTGCAAAGACGGCATTGGACGCTATCGCAAAAATGCGGGCCGGTGAGCCGGTGGAACCGGTCATTACCCTCTCCACGTCCCTGGTGATCCGGGACAGCACAAGGAATTGTTCAACGGATTGATTTTGACATTGTGTTGTCATTTTCAATAAAAATTACGTTCCGTTTTTGTCACAGCTTACAGATTTAAGTTTTGAAAAGAATTCCTCCATCAGCTTATAATGGGCTTATGGAGGAATTTTTACAATGATGGAGGCTGACATGGAACGAAAAATCGTACTTAAAAAAGAACTTTTGGACACATTCAAAAAAATAGGAGTGGAGGCTGGGCAGACGGTCATGGTTCACTGCTCCCTGAGATCTCTGGGCTTCGTCTGCGGCGGGGCGCAGGTGGTGATCGAGGCCCTGATGGAGAGCGTTGGGGAGGACGGAACCCTTATGATGCCCACTCAATCCTGGAAAAACCTCGATCCTACCTCGGGCGTCCATTGGCAGGAGCCCCAGGAATGGTGGCAGCTCATCCGGGACAACTGGCCGGCCTACGACAGGGACATCACGCCCACCAACACTATGGGTGCCGTAGCGGAGATGTTCCGCCGATGGCCGGGGACGGTCCGCAGCGGCCATCCGGCCAGATCTGTGGCGGCCTGGGGCCGGTACGCCGATTACCTGACGGAAAGCCACGACCTGTCCAACATCTTCGGGGACGGCTCACCCATCGGCAAACTTTACGAGCTGGACGGTCATGTGCTTTTGATCGGCGTGGGCTATGACAAAAACACATCCCTCCACCTGGCCGATGTGCGGGCTGATTACCCTGGCAAACACAACACCGTGGAGAGCAGCGCCATTATGGAAAACGGTATTCGTGTCTGGAAGTCCTATGAGACACTTTTTGTGGACGGAGAGGATTTTGACCAGATCGGTCAGGCTTTTGAGGCAAGTTGTCCGGTCTCCAAAGCCATCCTGGGAAATGGGACAGTGACCTTCATGCGCCAAAGGGAGCTGGTAGATTTCGCGGTCAGATGGATCGAGGAGAACAGAAAGGAGAACAGAAAATGATGCGTTCAAAAGAACAGTCTTTTTTCCGCTCCGTTTGTGCGCTTGCCATTCCTGTGGCGCTGCAGTCCATGCTTCAGGCGTCCTTCGGCGTGGTGGATCAGGTGATGATCGGCCAGCTGGGCGCTGTGGAGGTGGCGGCGGTGGGACTGGCCGGGAAATTTACGGGGATATTCAACGTGGTCATATCCGCCGTGGGTGCGGTGGCCGGGATCATGCTCTCCCAGTACATAGGCCAGAAAAACGCTGCCGAGACGCGGCGGAGCCTGACGGTCAATCTGCGGGTATGCTTCATCCTGGCCGCACTGTTCATGTTGGCTGGCGTCGCCGTCCCGGAGCGGGTCATGGGCCTTTATATTAACGACCGCACGACAGCGGAAACGGCGGGGCGGTATCTCGCCATCGTGTCCGGCACCTTCCTGCCCGCGGCGGGGGTCACCATACTGTCCACCCATTTGCGGTGCAGGTCGAAGGCAGCCCTTCCGCTCTACGCGGGGATCGCGTCGTCAGCAGTAAACACGGGACTCAACTGGATATTGATTTTTGGAAAGTTTGGCGCGCCGGCTCTGGGCGTCAGGGGAGCGGCGCTGGCGACGCTGATCTCGCAGCTTGTCTATTTCATGGTCATTCTTGGGATGTATGCCAAATACCGGGAGCGGGCGGAGATAGCCCCGGCCGCTCCCTTTGCCTGGGGCCAGTATCTTTCCATGCTGCTGCCACTGCTGGTCAGCGAATTTCTGTGGGTTCTGGGCGAAAACGTGTATGCGGGCATTTACGGCCACCTGGGCACCGCCGCCACCGCCGCCATGACGCTGACGAATCC
>CANQEH010000021.1 GCA_947594835.1 uncultured Acetatifactor sp.
AAATACTGATCAGACATCTTCCGCCCAACCGTTTAGCCGACAGTGCACGGGCAATGTACGCAGGCGAATGGCTTAACGGGATGATCTTTGATGCGATCTCTTCATGCTGGCTGACATAGCAGTAACTGCATCGCAGGTTACAGGCCTGCCGATTAACATAGCACTCCACATACCGGGTTATCTTGTTTTCCAGCAGAGGAGAATCCTTCTCTGCACCAATACTTTCCAGTTGAAGCTGATCCCATGTTCGGATGCAGTCTTGTAAGACAGCATCCGCTAACAGCACTTGCATCCCCATATCCGACAACTGTTTTTGGATCTCTGCAGCAGCCTGCACATCCTGCACTGCGACAATCACTGCGGTCAACTCCCATTTCGTCAATTCTGCAGGGGGGACACATTTTCTCCCGTCTTCCAAAGGCTCCGTGTACCAGTTTTTGGGATCATTGTCCGAAAAAACCACAATAGTATATCCTGCGTCCAAGTATTTTATCTTGCTGTGCATATAATGGCCTGTCGCAAAAACTGCATATCGCAAGTTGTCGGCTTTCATACAAGAAAACTCCTGTCTTCATCTGGGATGGGCTATTGTGACACTGGAAGCTTCATAAGGCTTTTCCTACTCGTCTAAATCATTTTTATCCCATAAGTTTAGAAAATAATATCTTCGTCAGTGCCCCCCCGTATTTTGGGTCGTCATACTGACAAATAATCTCGGGAGATATATCATTTCTTTTTGTTACTCTCACTAGGATATCCTCTCTGTAGTCTTGATGCTGTACATAAAGCGAATGCGCCGTCTCCATTTTTTCCCTTTGGACTTCTATTTCCAGACAAGTGCCAAAGATTTCTGTAAAGTTGATAGACTCGCCGTTTCTTCTGAGCACCATCAGCTTCCCGGCATCGTCTGTAGTAAAATCCCACTGATGGACACCCGCATAGGAATTGACCATTCCCTCTGCCTCATGATGCTGCAGTAACAACTGTCCCCCTATCTTTAAAACCCTGGTTGCTTCGATAAACGCCCGTAACAAGTCTACACAATGATCCATTGCGTTGTTGACAATGACGTAATCTGCAACATTTTCTCCAAAAAAGCCAGTCAGTGTTTCCATAATTGCAAATTCCGGCCGGACAGGGAGCGCATAATCATATTTTTCGCTCAATCTGTTATATTGAAAAGCCAACGTATCTACCGGATAATAGCGCACTTTTCCGTCTCTGACGATCGTTCCGTACTTTGGTATGGGCCCACATCCCACATCAAGTACGATGTCTCCGTCTTTGGGGTCAATATCGTTATAAGAATACTGAAATTCACGCTCCCGGAATCTACCCTGAAGATGGACTTTTATTTCCTTCATTCTGGTGTCCCACCAAGCAGCTTCTTCCATCCGTAAATCATCTATCCAATCTTCAATATCTTTTTCTGTTGCACCGGAATATCTTTTCCTAATCTGCTTTCGTTTCTGCAGTTCAGGCATACTTGTCTCAAAGAAATGTTTTCCTGTATAATACCAGACCGGGACAAAACGATTCAACTTGTGTACTGCTTCTGTAATTTCTTTTCTATATTCTTTGCCTGTTGTGATATAAACAACATCATCTTTTGAAAGATTTCTGATGATTTCCGGGCTTTCCACAGTGTACTTCCCAATACGCTTCCCTAAATTGGCAATATCTGAATCTACTATTTTATCCACATTTCTATTTTCTTCCTTATCAATTACACTGTTCAGATATTTTCCTGCGCCCCAAAACACTATCATCTTTTTCCTCTTTCTCCGAATCCGGCTTCTATCCCAAATCCCGGTTTAACAATTCCAGCAAAGATGGTTTGATATAGCTTTTCCCCCACTTATCAACCTGTTGATACATATCTCCATACGCAGGCGCATTCACTTTATCACCCAAGATACGAAGGGGAAAAATATCAGCTCCTGCAAAACACCATTTTGCCGGGCATTCTTTAACCGGCTGGACTGCAATGTCCTTGTCCAGATTCTGATAGATATTGGTCAGATCTTCCTGTTCATTTCGGAACGCAGAGCAATATCTTACACCTCCGGCAAAGGCATCTACATAAAAGTAACTTTTTCCCGCCATGCACTGATGAACTTCCTGTAAGCCTTCTGTGCGCCGGAATCGGAATTTTTCAGACCCCCAACTGTCCCATGTATCCTCATAAACTTCTTGAGACAATTGAGTCAGTATAACAGGGTGTAACAGGTCGGAATCATCCCGCATGACATCCACTTGCGGATAAATTCCCAGCCTGTCCCAAAATTTTTCCTTAATTTCCTTCACATAAGGATAGTATACATCACTGGCAACAATGATCGTATAAAGAGATGCAGCGCTGTCCCTTACTTTCTCAATGTTGCTTAAAAAGATTTCCAGCGTGTGCGTCTTTATCAGCTCCAGATAATGCACGGAAAAGCAAATAATCAAGTTTTTCAATAAATCCGAAGGGATTTCCAAAATTTTATCCAGCGTTTCAGTAATAACACCATTGGTTGCTATCTTCACGATATGCCCATCTTTCAACAGCTCACAAACCAATTCTTCAACACCTTCCACCAGCAAAGTTTCCCCCCCTGCTGCCAATGAAACGAAACAGATTCCCCCCATCCGCTCTCTCCTCAGCGAATATGCCATATACTGCGGCGCATGAGGCATCTTTTTTTGCCAGGGAGCCGTTTCAAAAACAGATTCACCGGCCAATTGTTTCATATAGCAGTAGTCACATCGGAAGTTGCAGATATTGGTCGGAAGCGTGTAACAAAAATATTTTACCAACCTCTCATCCGATTTTCTCCGATAAATCTCCCTTTCCAGATATCCTGTCTTTTCCAGAAAAAGAATTTCTTTCCTCTGTTTTTTTTCTGTCCATACCTCATAGATGTGCCTTGATCCTATCTGTAAATGCTTGATCTGCTGCTGTATTTTTGCATATTGTTTCAGATCATATATGGCAATATAGACTAATGTGACTTCTTTTTTCAATAAATCGTCCGGGCAGATACACTCTATCCTGTCATCCGTGTAGCGCTGTCCCCATTTTTCCGATGCATTATCTACGAAGTAAGATATTTTCTCATCTGCAGCAATATCGCCATAACAATCCTGCATACACTTTCCTACACCCCAGATAGCAACGGTCTGCTTCACAGTTTCCATATATACCTCCTCAAGTTACAATAAACAATGCTATTTTAATTATGTCTCTTTCCCCTTCAAACTACCCTCATCCAGATTTCATGCCCCGCCTCTTTACACGCCCCTTGCTGCAGGCAAGAATGATTTTGAATACAAGAAATATAATCCGGCAAACTGTAATAAGCTTCCTGAAAGCAGTCAATCCCCTGCTCAAACATATACTGCATCAGTTTTTCACTAGAGATCGAGGGATGTATCCACGAAATAGCGCCATTTTTCTTTGATATGGCTAATACATAATTGGTCGTATTTGCTGCAAAGAAAAAGAAATCGTCATTTTCACAGTAATCAATATATTTCCCCCAAACTGCTCTTGGATAATATGCAAAATCATTCGGTTTGTTTTTTTCAAAGAAAATCTTGCCGCTTTCCCGATCCACAATCTGAATCTCATCCGAATGGAAAGGCGGAATGATGATTCTATCCTCAAGAACCGCCATACTGTATGCTTTATCATCTATTACAGCATCACAGAGCAGCTTAATATGGTTGATCCGATAATCCCATACATATATGCGTCTCGCAGCCGTCAAGATATACATGACACCGTCTCTTGGCACTATATGCCGTACATCTTCGATCCTCTCCCCTAAGATGACGCTTTCTTCCTTCCCTGTATCCAGTGTCCTCTTTACGGCACAATTTCCTGTCTCCCCGAATAAATACACATTGTTTTCTATCTTACAGATCCGAAAAGGCATGAATGGAAAATTTGTAGCAAATTCTGTCCGGGAAACATTTCTGTTGTCTCGATTAAAGATGACCTCTTCCCTCTGCCCCCGTGGATAGATATATATTTTTTTATCTTTTTCAAACCATCCTGCTATATTTCCCCATTTATAATAATCGCAATCTATTTTTGTTTCGCTCATCTGTCCTGAATCTGCTTGATACTCTACCAGATATCTGCCGTCATTTGTCAATGCATAGATGCTTCTGTCAATCGTCATCATCCATCCAGACGCATCGTCTTTTCCAAAGATATGTTTGGAAGCATTCCCTATCAGTTGGACATCACCTGTTGCCATGTCCATCCTGGCAAAGGCGCCGCCCCCTGTTGTAAAAAAATACAAATACCCTTCTAGGGCTGCACACATCCTGAACAACATTATGGAATCCATCTCGTCTCCTAACGTCCATACACCGTAGGCTTTTACACATCCTGCACCATCACCGGCATCCCTGCCCTCTGGCACAGATTCACCATACTGCTTCCGTCTCCGTAATACCCGTCACTAAGCCCGATGGCTCTATTTAACTCCGCAGTGTCATCGTATATGCCCCAGCTTTCTTGCCTGTAGTCACGCACCAATGCTTCATACTCCGCCCAGAGTTCAGGCCGCATGGAGCGCAGCGTTGCCTCCATCAGCGGATGGGGCCTCCAAAGAAGCACCACCTCCTCCTGATTTTGCCGGAAGGTATCCAATACGCTGCGCAGCTTGGCAAGATACTGATCCGAGTACTGCAAAAGTGCTGTTACGCTTGTGTTGTACAAAACGACCTTTTTTCTGGTGCCATCTGCCTTATAGAGGATCTTTTTCCATTCCTCCGGGATCTCTTCATCGCTTACCGCAGCGCTGACCGCCTTGTCATACTTTGGCGATCCCAGCCCTAAGATCCTCTCCTCCCAGGTTTTCCGGGTCTGCTCGCCCACGGCCTGGGAGAGTACATCAATATAAATCTGCCGCATGGCCTCGGACTGTACGATGACCCTGTCCGCATTGAATACGCCGGGCTTCGTCACGAAGTGTGCCATGCTTGTAACGGCTTGTTTATCTTTCGGATCGATTTCTGCCAACACAAAATACGGGATGTAGACCAGCTTGTCCGTATACTGCTTCAGATTCCGGGAATAAAAAAAGGGGTCTACGCTGGTCACGAAATTAAATTCATCATACGGATTATGAATGAAGACGACATCCGGCCTGCGCTTTTCAAAGTCGTAATCCTGATAAAACGTCACCGGCACATCTTTCGGAAAGTGTGTCCCCTCATAGTGCATTTCCCGAAAGCTTCCGTCCGGGTTTTTGTCATAGTACGGTATCGGAATCACATACGCATCGCAGTCTGGATCGGCATCGGCTGCACGCCATACGCTTTCTAAACTGTCCCACATAGACGCTTTGTACGGCAGGAACACAACCTCTTTTCGAATCTTCACGTCATATTTGATGCTGTTTTCAATCTTGATCAGCTGCTGGCGCAGGGTTTTGTACAGCTTGCCCGCATGATCTTCCGCCAGGCCAAGCCCCTCATGGGCTTGATACAAAAGTTCGCAATACCTTTCTATCAAAGGGATCCCCGGAAACCCTTCACCCTCTGTCTTTTCTATCAGATTTCCCAGTTCGATCGCGCCGTCCTGACAGTCGGCAAGCAAGCCTTGTGCGCCGGCAATATCTCTTTTCTCGATGGATGTCCTGATCTCTTTATTTGCTTCTTCCAGCAGTTTCACAAATTCCAGCGCCTGCTGTTGGTGCATCTTTCTCATATTGGTAACCTCAAACCAGTCTGTGACAATGATCCCTTATAAACAGGCAACAAAATAGGCGTGTACATTTTTCATATACACGCTTATCGCTCTTTGGTCAAAACAAGTAACCTGATCATCTCTATAGCTGCCTCCCTGCAATTTTAACGGAATCCCATTCCATCTGGTGTTGATAAACTTTATTAGTATATCGGCTCTTTGGAGCCATTTCTTAATACTTGGCAGCTACATATATCGCAATATATATCACAATAGAAAAACCACCCCTAAACTTTGACCGAGCGATGGGGTGGATTTTTCTATCTCAAAAACTTGGCCAACCCACCTTGTGGGCGGTTGCTCCTTTACTATTAGTATAGTATTTTCTCATGGTTTGTCAAGGAAAACTTCTCTGGCGTTACCCTATTGGCGGTTTTTCCCCTCCTGCACCAACCTTGCGATCAGGCCTTCCACTTCCTGCAGCTGCTCCCTGGAGTTTTCCCGATGGCTCTGTTTGCGGTACTGGGAAGGCGACATCCCTTTCATGGAGCGGAATGCTTTGGTGAAGACAAGGGCGTCACTGTAACCGCAGGAGAGAGCGATGCTCTCAATGGGATAGGAAGTGGAATCCAGCAGTTCCCGGGCCTTTGTGATGCGGAAGGTGGTAAGGAACCGCTGGGGCGACATTCCCAGATACTCCTGAAAGAGGGTGTACAGATAGCTTCTGTTGATGCAGACATAATCCGCCACATCCGTGACCTTGATGGGATTGCAGTAATTGCTCTGGATAAAGGACACCGCCTTTTTCACATACTGATTTCCCTTGTCTTTTTCGTCTTTTGCCACCACGCCGGCGCTTTCGGCCAGTATGGACAGAAACACGCCCAGCAGGCCATTGCGGCGCAGATCGTCCGCCACGCCGTATGTGTTGTGCTCCATCATGTCCCGCACAAGGGAATACAACTCCTGATCCCGGCTGCAGGAAAAGATAGGATGTCTGCGGGAAAGCCCCATGGCTGTCAGATATTCTTCCGCCCGGCTGCCCCCAAAGCCGACCCACAGATAGCTCCACGGCTCCTTTTCGTCCGCCTGGTAAAAGACCAGCTCCTCCGGCGGTATCAAAAACCCAAACCCCGCTTCCAATCGGTACTCCTTGTCCTGAAAGCGGAAAATCCCCTTGCCGTTTAGCACATAGTGAATCAGATAATGGGGCTTGGACGCAGGGCCGAAACTGTGCAGGCCCTCCGTCTGGGAGCACCCGCAGCAGTTGACATAGAGGCTCCCCGCCCTGTCATTCTCAAAATCCAGTTTAAACGCTTTCTCCACAGGGCACCTCCCGGGCATCCATATCGGCCTGCACCCGTTCCAGATCTGCCCGGATCGAAATTTTCTGAGGGCAGAGGGCCTCGCATCTGCCGCATTTGATACAGCACTTTGCCTGTCTGCTCTCCCCCAGTTCCCTTTCCCATTCCCTCTTGACCAATCCGTAGTTCTGATACATATGGTAGGTATTCCAGACGCGGAAGTTTCCGGGAATATCCACTCCCGCAGGGCAGGGCATACAGTACCTGCACCCGGTACAGCCATTCTGCACCCGGCTGTTGATCAGCGCCACAATCTCGTCGATCTGTTCCTTCTCCTTCTCCGAGAGAGGATGAAAATCGGCAAAGGTCTTTACATTGTCCTCCACCTGTTCCATCGTGGACATCCCGCTCAAGATCACCTTCACAGGCGGCAGGCTTGCCGCCCATCGCAGGGCGAAGGATGCCACGGAAGCCTCCGGATCCAGGCTGCGGAACCTGGCGGTGATGTCCTCCGCGTAAGAGGCCAGCGTACCGCCCTTTAAGGGTTCCATCACGACCATCGGCACCTGTTTTTCCTGGGCGAGCTCACAGCCCCGCAGACCTGCCTGCTCCTGGGCGTCCATGTAATTGATCTGGATCTGGCAGAAATCCCACTGCCTGTAATTTAAGATCTCTGCAAACGCATCGTAGTCGTCATGGAAGGAAAAGCCCAGATAGCGGATCTTTCCAAGAGCTTGAAGCTCTTCCAGCCGTTTGATGCAGCCAAGCTGCACCATGGAATGGAAGCGGTCGCGGTTCAGCGCGTGAAGCAGATAAAAGTCGATATAGTCTGTCTGAAGACGGGACAGCTGTTCCTCAAAGATCTGATCCACATCCGAGAGGGTCTTGACCTGCCACACCGGCAGCTTCGTGGCCAGATAAAGCTGCTTTCTGTCATACTTTTGCAGCACCCGACCTACAAAAGGCTCGCTTTCCCCGCCGTGGTAGGGGTAAGCAGTGTCAATGTAATTCACGCCGGAAGCAATGGCATAGTCCATCATCCGCTCCGCTTCCGGCTCGTTAATCTTTCCGTCTGCCGTCACCGGGAACCGCATACAGCCAAATCCCAGCAGAGAAGTCTCGATCCCCAGTTTTTCCATCTTTCTTTTTTCCATCTGACACCTCTTTCCTGCGCCGTTGATCGCACAGATCCTTTCTGCCCGCTGCGCGGACGTCCGCCTGCGTTACCCAAACTCAAAACCCGCCTTAAACCCACGGTAGGCAAAAGCTGCTTTAAAATCTGCCGGAGAAAACAAAGTAAGGGGCGGGAAGACCGCTTTCCCGGAAGACAGCGCCTCCAGCGCGGGCACAAACGGGCCGCAGCGGCTGCCCACGATGGTGATCTCATTCACCGCCACCTCGCTCAAAGGAAGCGATACCTCCCCGGCAAAAGTGCTTTTTAAGACGATGATCCCCTTTTTGCGCACCAGCGAGAGAGCCTGCCGTATCCCCTCGGGAGAGCCGGTAGCTTCTATCACCGCCTCATAGGCCTCTTTTTCCCGCTCCAGGCTCACCTGGGCATAGGGCGCAAACAGCTCCAGCTTTTCCGGATGCTTCCCCAGCACCGTCACCTGCTGCCCCTTTGAGGCGAAGGCCTGCACCACGCAGTAGGCAAGCCTTCCATCCCCCAGAACGGCAATGGGCTCTCTGTCCTCAAATGACACCTGTGTCATAATCTCAAAGGCTGCTGCCAGCGGCTCCGTGTATACGGCTTTCTCCGGCGCAAGCCCCTCTGGCACGGGATGGAGCAGCGAGGTCTGGATCGTCATGTATTCCGCAAAGCAGCCGTCCTTTTGGTGCATCCCCAGGACGCGCCTGTCCCTGCAGTGGGTGGGCCTGCCTGTGCGGCAGTAGATGCATCTGCCGCAGGCGGCGTTGAGTTCTCCCACCACGGTCTTTCCCACCAGGGAAGGTTCCGGGGAGGTTTCCACCACGCCTACAAACTCATGCCCCATGACTCCTTGAAAATCCGGCCTGTAACCCTTTAAAATCTCTTTGTCCGTGTTGCACACAGCCGCCAGTCTGATCCTGACCAGGCTCTCCTGCGGCCCGGGTACCGGCACGGGCAGATCTTCCCGGTAAGCGGCCTCTTTCCCGTCAAAATAGATTCCTTTCATCCTGACCCCCATTCTGCCTGCAGCGCACAAACCTTCCATCAGAAGAATGGCCATGCTTTGGTCATTCTATGGGATATCCCTCCCCGTCAAACTGCAGGCCAAATCCCGCGCTGTATTCGTTCAGCCTGTCCAGAATCCGCTGGGCCTCCGCGCCCTGTGCGGGGGTGGGTTTAAAGTCATTTCGATCCGATCGGGAGCTGACCGAGCAGGGGATGGCCCGAAACTGCGTGTCCTCCTGCATCACACCGTCTTCCAGCACAAAGGTCTGCTGGACGATGAGACAATCCTTATCCTCGGGATTCCGATTGGCGCCAAAGCAGAAATTGCCCAGGCTGTAGACAATGTATTTCCCCTTGTATTCCTCGATTCCCTGTATCACATGGGGATGATGGCCGACGACCAGATCCGCCCCCCAGTCGATGCATTTCCGTCCCAGGCTTTTCTGATACTCCTCCGGGAAATTCTCCCGCTCCGTCCCCCAGTGACAGCTTGCCAGCACCAGCTGGCAGCCCTGCTCCCTGAGACTTGCGATGCCGTCCTCCAGATAAGACTCCACCCCTGCCCCCTGTTCCACTTCATTCACAGACACAAAGCCGATGCGGATCCCTTTCGTCTCATAGATGCCGACGTTTCCGTCGTAAGCGTATACAATCCCCGCTTCTTCCAGCGCCGCCGCCGTGTCGTCGCTGCCCTGCTGCAGATAGTCCAGCCGGTGGTTGTTGGCCATTCCGGCGGCCTCCACGCTCCCTGCCGTCAGCACGTCCACATAATCGGGGCTGCCGCTGATGCAGTAGGTCTGCCCCTCCCGGTGCTCCTGGGCCAGGGTCAGAGGCCCCTCCAGATTGACAAGCGTCATGTCGTCAGCGCTGAAGAGATCATACACATTCTCAAAAAAGTACGCCGGATTCTGCTCCTGGTCATAGACAGCCTGAAAAGTCCCCCAATATTCCTGCCCGATGTAGGTGCCCATCGTCACATCTCCCGCCGCGGAGATCGTGACGGAAACCCTGCGCTCTGCCGACGGAGACGGCAGGGAAGGTTCGCCCGCGGAAACAGATTCTTCCTGCGGCTCCTCCAGGGGCGTTTTCAGGGGAACCGGCGCAGGCTGTGCCACAGGCGGGATCTCCTCCCCGCAGGCGGCGAGCAGGAACAGAAAAACGCAGACCAAGAGCCATGGAAACAATTTCTTTTTCAATCTGATGACCTTTCTGCTGCTTGTCGGTACGCCCGCAGCGCTGTCGGTTACCGTTTCTTCAACATTTTCTTTTCCACCTTGCGGTAAATAGCCACGGTCAAAAAGGCTTCCACGATGATTAAAAGGGTAAATGCAATGCTCAACAGCCCCTGGGTTGTGCACACAAAGAAAATCGTGATCTCCGCCACCACGCCAAAGCCGATGATCAGCCCCCCGCAGAAGTGGTTGTATTGTTTCACATCCACCACCTCAATGGGCAGTCTGGTAAAGACTCTGTTTCTCTCCTTTGCGTGAAAAGTCACCACGCCCTGGTACATACACATGACCCCTACAAATACCAGCACGATTACGTCCATCTTTCCTCTCATTCTGCCGCTGAAGCGGCCCCTGCATAGCAGGGATCTTATCCTTCTATTTTCTATCTATTTTCTATTTTAGTATACTTTTCCGGGGAGTTCAACAGAAAATATCTTCCGATCCGCTTGTCCCGGCCCCCATAAAAGAATATAATATCAGTAGGGGCGGGCAGCGTCCCGCCTACGCCAAAAGAAAGGGATCGGAAAACGCATGAAATATGGAATGAAACATCTTGTATCTTCGCTGGCCCTGTCTGTTTCGCTGGCTCTTTCGCTTCCTGCGGCTCCGCTGCAGGCAGAAGCCGCCCAAAGCGGCAAGGTATTGGATCTTTTCTTTCTCCACGATACCCATTCCCATCTGGACAGCTTTGTCACGGTGGAAGACGGGGGCACGGTGACACAGGGCGGTTTCTCCAGGATCCAGACGCTGATCGGGCAGGCCAGGGCCGAAAACCCCGACGCCCTGGTAGTAGACGCCGGAGATTTCTCCATGGGCACCCTGGTACAGACCATTTTCAACACAGATGCGCCGGAGCTGCGCCTGCTGGGCGCGCTGGGGTGCGAGGTGAGCACCCTGGGAAACCACGAGTTTGACTACCGCTCCGCCGGACTTGCAGGCGCCCTGGACGCCGCCCGGGAGAGCGGGGATCCCGTCCCCGCCCTGGTCTTGTGCAACATTGACTGGGAAGCCATGGAGGCGGAAGGGCTGACCCCGGATCAGCAGCTCTTAAAAGATGCGTTCGACGCTTACGGCATGAAAGATTATATCGTCCTCAACAAAGGGGACGTAAGAGTCGCCGTTCTGGGCGTCTTCGGCGAAGACTCCCTGGCCTGCGCGCCCACCTGTGTGCTGAAATTTAAGGATATCTCGGAAGCGGCGGCCCAGACCGTGCAAAAGATACGGGAAAACGAGGAAGTAGACATGATCGTCTGCCTCTCCCACAGCGGCACCAGCTCCAATCCGGACAAGTCTGAGGATGAAATCCTGGCAGAAGCTGTGCCGGATATCGACTTGATCGTCAGCGGCCACACCCACTCCGTTTTGGAAGAGCCCTTACGGCATGGGGATACCTATATTGTCTCCTGCGGCGAGTATGGGAAAAACTTAGGCAGTCTGTCCATGCGCCAGAGAGAGGACGGCAGATGGGAGATGGAGGCTTACCGCCTGATCCCCATTACCCCGGAAATTTCCCAGGATATGCCTACGCAGGAAAAGATCGACGGCTTCATGGAAACGGTAAACGAGCGGTATCTGTCTGAATTTGGCTGGGAAGCGGACCTTGTGCTGGCCCAGAACGACATCGCTTTCACGCCCTCTGCGCTTTTGTACGACAAGGCCGGGGAATATGATCTGGGGAACCTGTTAAGCGACTCCTTTACCTATGCGGTGGAGTCCGCCCCGGATTTTGACGGGCACCCCGTAGATGTGAGCATCGTGCCCTCCGGCTGTGTCCGGGACACCTTTGCCCCGGAGGACATCACGGTGGAAGATGTCTTTAACGCCTACTCCCTTGGCATCGGCGTTGACGGGATTCCCGGCTATCCGCTGATCAGCATCTGGCTGACGGGAAAAGAATTAAAGATCGGCGCTGAGATCGATGCCACCGTCTCGGAATTTATGAACACGGCCCGGCTCTACACCAGCGGATTAAACTATTCCTTCAACCCCCATCGGATGATCTTAAACAAGATCACCGACTGCTACCTGACGGATGATGCAGGCAGCCGGGTGGAGCTGGAGGACGATCAACTCTACCGGGTGGTCTGCGACCTTTACAGCGGCCAGATGCTGGGCGCCGTGACGGACGTCTCCTACGGCATCCTGTCCATCCAGCCCAAATTTGAAGATGGCACCCCCATCGAGAACATTGAGGATGCCATCATCACTTCTGAAGGAAAGGAGATCAAAGCCTGGGCCGCCATCGCAGAGTACATGGAGAGCTTTCCCGACACCGACGGCGACGGGATCTCCAATATGCCCGCATATTACGCCTCCACCCACGGCCGGAAAGTGATCGAAGAGAGCACTTCCCTGTTTGATCTGATCCGGCATCCCAACAAGTACGCCGTTATCATCGTGCTTGTGGTTCTTGCGGTGCTGGCCGTTTTCGCGGGAATCATCACAGCCATTGTGCTGCTGATCCGCCGTCTGCTTAAGAGGAAGCTGCCGTCATAGGATATCAATGCTGAAATCCTTGACCTCCATCCCAAACTGGGCAAAAAACAGCTTCACATAAAAAGTGCTGCTGGTGATGCGGTCAGGAAATTCCACCACCTTCCGCTCCCACTGCTTCTGGGATCCCTTGATGCTCACGGTGGCCACCAGCCGCCCGTCATGGAAGAAGGAGAGGGGAAGCTGCGCCAGATCCATTGTTTTTTCCGAGGCTCTGCAGGTAAATGCGATCCTGCAGACGCCTTGTTTTTTCACAGAGACCTGCAGGGTGGTGTTCCTCTCTTTTCCCGTGGAGATCAGGGCCGGATCCACCCAGGTCTCCCCGTCCACCTCGACTTCCACAAACGGCCCTATCACAGCGTTCTCCTGCTGGGCATACGCTTTCAGCTGTCTGTCCAGTTCTGTCTCCACGCCCTGCATCCGCAGCCAGGCCGGGGAGGCCATCAAAAACCGGCAGATATTTGCGGCGCTGCGCTGGAACTCGCCCCGGGTCACAAGGCCGGTCCGGAGTCCCTCCAGGGAATTGTCCCCGTTTGCGTTTGCCTGTGCGTCCGCCGTCACCATATACAAGTCGTTCTGGCTGCGCACCATGGCCGTAGTGTTCTTCGTGGTGGCTTCTTCTCCCTCGTCGTTGCCCCTGGCCCACCAGTCGCTCATCACGATGCCCTGGAATCCCCATTCGCCCCGTAAGATGGTGGTCAGAAGATCGTAGCTGCTGGCCGTCCAGAACCCGTTGACCGGGCCGTAGGTAGACATGACGGAGCGGGCTCTGCCCTCCTTTACGGCAATCTCGAAGCCTTTCAGGTAAAGTTCCCGCAGCGCCCTCTCTGAGACGACCGTCTCTACAAAGTGCCGGTTATATTCCTGATTGTTGCAGGCAAAGTGCTTGATCGTCCCGGTGACGCCGTATTTCTGCATTCCTTTAAGCTGCGCCGCCGCAAGCTTTCCCGTCAACAGCGGATCTTCCGAAAAATATTCGAAGTTCCTCCCGTTTAAGGGGTTCCTGTGCAGGTTCATCCCCGGCCCCAAAAGGGTATCTATCTGGTTTTTCCGAAGCTCCATACCCTCCCATTCATACAGTTCTTCCACCAGCTCCAGGTTAAAGGTGCAGGCAAGGCAGGTGCCGTTTGGCATGGCAAAAGCCAACGTGCCGCAGTCCATGCGGATGCCGCTTGGGCCGTCCGCGCAGCAGCCTGCCGGAAGCCCAAAGCCCTGAAGGCGCTCCGTCAGCCCGCCGAAGGCGGAAGCTGTGCCCGGAGTCACCTTGGGGGAGCACATTCCCTCGCCCCGGGTGAGACAGCAGAGCTCTTCGTCCGTAAACTGGGCCAGAAAGCTGCCCATACTCACCTTTCCGGCGTCCACATCCCCCAGAACATAGCCCTTGTCCCCCGTGTAGGGATATTCCCTGGGCAGACGTTCCAACCTCCGGCCGGCCGGATCTGCCGTGCGCAGGGCGGCCTTCTCCCATGCCACGGAGTAAGTGCCGTCTTCTTTCTGTTCTCCGGGCCGCATATGGGAAAATTCCACCGTGGGCGCCAACGCCTCCTCCAGACGCTCCATCACCACCAGTTCCGGCAGCTTCAGACGGCCCGCTTCGGCTGCATCCCGCACATTTTCCCCCACATAAAAAATGTAGTCGCCGGGCTCCAGCACATAGCAGGACTTATTTCCCGTCACCCCCGTATCGTCATAGGAAGCCAGCAGATACCAGGGCACGTTTATGGTCACTTCCTGGAACTCCCCGGGTTCCAGCGCATCGGACTTGGCAAAGCCGCAGAGACTGCGCACAGGCTTTCCCAAAAGCCCCTGGGGCGGCTGGCAATAGACCTGCACCACCTCTTTGCCCCGGACAGCGCCGGTATTCCTGACGCCGACCCGGAATTTGGCCCCGTTCTCCAGAGCCCTGTCCCCAAAGAAAAAGGGCGGCAGGCCGGACAGCTCCGTGCTCAGGGAAAAGGTAGTGTAAGAAAGCCCGAACCCGAAGGGATAGAGCACTTTCTCCGGCGCAAAGGTAGAAAAATACCGATAGCCCACATAGATGTCTTCCGCATAGAAGTTCCGCTTCGCATCGCCGTAATATGCCGTGGAGGGATAGTCGTTGATGTCCCGTGCAATGGTATCCGACAGCCTGCCGGAAGGGGAGACGCGCCCGCTCAGCACGTCCGCCGCGCCGTTTCCGCCCTCCTGTCCCCCCTGCCATACATACAGCACCGCCGAGGGCTCATACTGTTCCACCCATTTCATGTCGATGAGGTTTCCCACATTTAAAAGCACCACGGTCTTGGAGAAGATCCCGCAGACCGTCTTTAACATCTGCTCCTCCTGGCCGGTGAGCAGATAGCTTCCCTCCGCCGCCACATTGTCCTTGTCTTCCCCTGCGGTGCGGCCGATGATGATCAGGGCGATATCGGAGTCCCGCGCCGCCTCCCTGACAAACGCTTCCTCCAGGGGCATCTCCTCCTGAAACCAGGGCTCCTGGGCCCAGCCGCTTCCCTGGTCGAAGGGATGGTCTTTGAGCCATTCCAGGTAGCGCTCCTTTACTGTTTCGTTCAGCACATAATCCCCGGACTGCTCCAGCGCCTCCGCGATGCCCGTCACATAGGCGGTATTCACCAATCCGCCGGAACCCGTTCCGCTCTTGTAATAATGGAACTGGCTGCGCCCGAACAGCGCGAGCCTGCTGCCTTTTGCAAGCGGAAGTACGCCTCCTGTATTCCGCAAAAGGACAGCGCCTTCCGCCGCTGCCTCTCTTGCCGTCTGCGCGTACGCTTCCAGCGAATATTGTCTTTTTGCCATTCCTTTTCTCCCTTCGGATCTCCTTATGTTTTTTTCAGATATCTGCCCAAGGTCTCCCGCAGCACCTTCATGTCCACGGGCTTTGCGATGTGGGCGTTCATGCCCGCATCCAGCGCGTTTTTCACGTCTTCCACAAAGGCGTTGGCCGTCATGGCCACGATCGGGATGTCTTTCGCCCGGGGATGGGTACAGGCGCGGATCTGTCTGGTGGCCTCATAGCCGTCCATTAACGGCATCTGTACATCCATCAGAATCATGTCAAAGTCGCCGGGCTGCGACTCCTCAAACATTTCCACGGCCTCCTGGCCGTTGACCGCCAGCCTGCATTTTGCCCCTTCCATCTCCAGAAGCTCCTGCAGGATCTCCGCGTTCAGCTCGTTGTCCTCCGCCACCAGAAAATTCAGGCCCTCCAGGGAGTACTGCTGCCCCTCGCCTGCGGGTTCCCCTTCCGTCCCGTCCTTCCACAGAAGCTTCCCCATGACGTTTTGGAAGGAGGAGAGGAAAAACGGTTTTGTTAGGAATTCGTCCATGCCCGCCTCTCTCGCCTCTTCCTCGATCTCGCCCCACTCATGGGAGGTGAGCATCAGGATGGGCACGTCTTTGCCCACCTTTTCCCGGATCCGGCGGGCAGTCTCCAGGCCGTCCATCTCCGGCATTTTCCAGTCCAGCAGGATGACATGGAAGCTCTCCTTATTGTCCACGCTCTTTTGCAGGATGTCGATTGCGTCAGGGCCTGCGGTGACATATTCCACGCTGACGCCGGTTCCCTCCATGGTACTCTGGATCATCTGGCAGATATCTTCTTCGTCGTCTACGATCAGAATCCTGGAGATGGAACTGTGCCGCCAAAAGTCCCTGTCCCGCTCCTTCTTTGGCACGCCAAATTCCATCTGGACGACAAACCGGCTCCCCTCTCCCTGTCTGCTCTGGACTTCTATGGTGCCGCCCATCAGTTCCACAATGTTTTTGGATATGGACAGCCCCAGGCCCGTGCCCTGGATCTTGCTTATGTTGGAGTTGGACTCCCTGACAAAAGGCGAAAAGACCTCCTTTAAAAATTCCTCGCTCATGCCGTAGCCGTTGTCCTGCACCGTAAACTGCAGCCGGGCGCTGTCGGGGGACACGGCGGGCAGGCTCTGGATGTGAAATTCAATCCGTCCGCCCTCTGGTGTATATTTTACAGCATTGGACAAAAGATTCAAGAGTACTTGGTTAATTCGTACCTCATCTCCCATCAAAACTTCCGGAATGTCTCCCGTCAGGCGCATCTCATAGGACTGGTTCCTGGCCTTGATCTGGGAGAGGATGATGGTGTTGATCCGCTCTAACAGCTGGGGAACGTGGAATTCCGTGATATTCAGCGTGGTCTTCCCGCTCTCGATCTTGCTCATGTCCAGCACATTGTTGATGAGATTTAACAAATGCTCGCTGGACGCGCCGATCTTGCGGGTGTACTCCAACACCTTCTGCGGCTGATCCGCATCCCTGGCAAGCAGGGTGGTATAACCCACGATGGCATTCATGGGCGTGCGGATGTCGTGGGACATATTGGACAGGAAATTGCTCTTTGCCATATTGGCAACACCGGCGGTATACAGCGCATTTTCCAGGGAATCGTTGATCTCGTGCTCCTGGGTGATGTCGGTGAGGATCATGACAAACCGGTTTCTTTCCTCTAACGCTATGTGGCAGAGCACTTCCTTATACCATCTGCGCTCCCCGGAGCTTTTGTGCAGGATCTGGCACTCCATCTCGTGGTACTGTCCCAGCGGCAGGGTGGAGAGCAAATCCTCCGGAACCATGCTCTGACTGCTGATTAACACCCGGGTCATCCTGCGCACATCCTTCTGGATCAGCTTTGGCTTGATGCCCACGACCTGCTCCAAGTTGGGGCTGATGTATTCCACCTGGTAGGTTTCCGGCGAAAATAAAATAAACGTGTGCTTGGGACTGCGGGTGATCATTTCAAAAAGATACTCCCTGCACTGGTTCTCCCCTTCCTTTTTCACAGCCAGCCTGCTGCCGCTCAAAAAAAAGCAGAACGCGGCGCCTACGCCCACGAACATCAGGATGCCGCAGGGCACAAGTTCCGCAAAAAACATATCTACGTCCTTGCGGTAGAACACATCCCTGGCCAGAATCTGCCCATGGATCAAAAATGCGCAGGAAACTCCTGCCAACAAAGTCAAGAGGGCAAACACAATCCCGATGCCCGTCATTTTCCGTTGCCTTAAACTCATGATATATGCCTTTCTCCCCAAATGACGGCAGCCATTCCTCCAAAATGACGCGCGTCGACCCCCATAGTTCACGGGCAGAAAACTCTGCCCTTTTTCGCACATTATAACATATATCATCCATTTGTCCAGCAAATTATGTCAGGCGGTAAAAAAGTTCGTGCTTTTTTAGTAATCTGCGTTTATATTTATTATTATAGAAGAAAGACAGATAGAGCGGCAGCTCGGAAATTTTTCAGGGAGGAAGGGTATGTACAGGACAGATTTGAGCGGCGCATGGCGCTTTGAGACGGATGAAAAAGACCAGGGCGTCGGGGAAGGCTTCTTTTCCCGGCGGCTGAGGGGCCAGGGCTTTCTCCTTCCCGGCTCCGCCTGTGAAAACGGCGTGGGGGAAAAACAGGAGGATTACCCGGAACTGACTAAAGAAGCGGTCAGGGCGCCAAGAGAGCGCTTTTCTTACCTGGGAGCGCTCTGGCTCCAGCGGGAGTTTACCGTGCCCCAGGAGATGGAGGGCAGATACGCCCGCCTGTTCTTAGAGCGGGTGAACATGGCCTCCCAGCTCTGGCTGGATGGAACAAGGGCGGGCAGGCAGATCGTGGAGCTGTCGGCCCCCCATATTTACGAGCTGGGGCGCTTAACCCCAGGGACGCATACCCTGACCCTGCGCCTCGACAACCGCAATCTCCTAAACTGCGGCGACATGGCCAGCGGTTACAGCATAGACACCCAGGGCTATTGGAACGGCGCCGTGGGCCGGATCGAACTGCAATACGAAGAACCCTTTCACGCGGAGAACATCCAGATCTATCCCCAGGAGCAGTCCGTCCTGGTTAAACTGACGCTTATGTCAGAGATCTGGAGGCCGGAGGACAGGCAGTCCGCCAGGGTGCGCCTGTCCGTAAACGGGCCGGATCAGGCGCTGTGTGCGGAATCCTGCTTTGACTGCACGCTTTACAACGCCAGACAGGTAGAGCAGTTTTCCCTTTCCTTGGAGAGCCCCCTCCTTTGGGATGAGTTTACGCCCCATCTGTACACGTTAAATGTGACATCTATGTCGCTTGGAAATACCGACACAAAGCAGATCCGCTTCGGGATGCGCACCTTCCGCCGGGAGGGGAAGCAGTTTCTGCTAAACGGCAGGCAGATCTCTCTGCGGGGCACGATTGACTGTGCCCAGTTCCCTCTGACGGGGTATCCCTCCTTTGATATCCAGGTGTGGCGCAGCCATTTTCAGACGATCAGGGACTACGGGCTGAACCATGTGCGCTTTCACGCCTGGTGTCCCCCGGAGTGCGCGTTTGACGCCGCGGACGAGCTGGGCCTGTATCTCTCCGTGGAAATGCCCCTCTGGATCAACCGGGACGTGACGCCCCTGGCCTACGGGGACGACCCCGCCCACGACCTGTATTACCCGCGGGAAGCCCGCATCATTTCCAAGACGTATGGGAATCACCCCAGCTTCCTTTTCTTTTCCAACGGAAACGAAACCCTGGGGAATTTTGAGCTGTTGTCGGATATCACCGCCCAGATCAGGCCCTACGATCCCCGCAGGCTCTATACCCTCACCTCCAATTTCGACCATCCCGTGATGGACTGCGAGGACTACCTGTGCGCCCAGACCGCAGGCGGAAAGCCCGTCCGCATCCAGAGCCTGCAGGAACTGGTGGCGGAGGGCACCTTTGTGGACTACCGGGAAGCGGTAGACGCCTGCCCGGTGCCCGTCATTTCCTTTGAGACGGGACAGTACTGCTCTTACCCGGACGTGGATATCTGCGAGCGCTACACGGGGAACATGACGCCCGTCAATTTTGACGTCATCCGGAAACACATGGTGAAACAGGGAATCTATCCCCGCCTGAAGGAATACATCGCCGCATCGGGCGACCTGGCCGCCAAACTGTACAAGGAGGAGATTGAAGCGGCCCTGCGGACAAGAGATCTGGGCGGCTTTGAGCTTCTCTCCCTCGTGGATTACACCGGGCAGAACACCGCCACAGTGGGGCTTTTGAACATCTTTTACGAGAGCAAGGGGATTCTTTCCCCCAGGCAGTTCCGGCAGTTTTGCAGCAGCGTGGTGCCGCTGTTTCGGGCAAAGCGGATCTATCAGAATACAGAGGTGCTGGAAGCGGAATTAGAGTTGTACGATTTCGGGCCGGAAAAAATCAAAAACCCCGTGTTTGAGCTTTCGCTCTACCGCGGGGAGGAGCTGTTTTATCAAGAGACAACCTGTGAGAGAGCCGTGCGGATTCCCCTGGCAGAAATAAAAGAAGCCGCAATGCTGAGCGTCGTGCTGTCTGTGGGAGCGCACCGCAACACCTGGCGCATTTATGTGTACCCGGACGCCCCGTCCCAGGATGCGCCCCTGCGGCGGATCAGCGCCTGGAAGGAACTGGAAGAAATATCGGAGCATGGGGGGCAGGCAGTCGTCGACGGAAGCCTGTTGTCCCAGCCCATCCCGGGCAGCTTCCTCCCTGTGTTCTGGTCTCCGGCATGGTTTCCCACAAAACAGCCCAGCGGAGAGATCATCCGGCATACCCATCCTCTGTTTTCAGGATTTCCCACGGACAAATATCCCGACTACCAGTGGAAAGAACTTCTGGATCACGCTGTCTGCGCCGACCTGTCCGGGCTGACGGGCCTGCAGCCGCTGGTGGAAGTGGTGCCGAATTTTGTGGACAGTATCCCAAGTTCCCCACTGTTTGAGTTCTGCCTGGGGAAAGGGCGGTTCCTGTTCTGCGGTTTTGACCTGGATCAGCCGGATCTTCCCACCCGGCAGCTTCTGTCCTGCATCCGGCAGTATATGGCTTCCGGCGCATTTGTGCTCTCCAGCGCTTTCCAGATGTCCTGGGAGGCTGCCCGTCGGTTGTTCTGAAAGATATAAAAGGCCCGGGGCATCCCCTGGGGCCTGCTCCGGGCTTTAAGCATCCAGCTCAAAAATATATTTCTCGTAGGCGTTGATCACCTGCGTCTCCCGGTAGGTGGAGACGCGGGGGAAATTCCTCCCATAATTCATGTGGACGTGGCCGTGCACAAAAACCGACGGCTTGTATTTTTCCATCAGATAGCAGAAGACCTGGAAGCCATTGTGGGGCATATCCTCCCCGTCGTTCACCCGGTAGGCGGGGGAATGGGCTAACAGGATATCAAACCCCTTCCTTCTCCACAGCCTCCACCACAATTTCCTGACCCGGCGGCTCATCTGGCGCTGGGTGTACTGGTGGCTGCCGGGTTTATAGCGCATGGATCCCCCCAGCCCCAGAATGCGGATGCCTTTGAAAACGTAGATATCATCCTCGATGCAGATGCAGCCGTCGGGAGGCGTCTCTTCATAGGTGCCGTCGTGGTTGCCATGTACATACAGCACCGGCGCATGGGTAAAAGTAGCCAAAAAAGACAGATATTGCGGTTTTAAATCCCCGCAGGAGAGAATCAGATCAACCCCCTCCAGATAGTGTTTGTCAAAATGATCCCACAGTATGGGTGATTCCTGATCTGCAATCGCCAGTATTTTCATCGGATGTTCTCACTTTTCCCGCTTTTGAAGCGCCACTTTTGCTTTTTAAGCTTCCGGCATCTGCACCTTGTCCAGGCCCTGCATCCTGGCTACCGCCTGGGCCTGTTCCGTCAGGTCGTTTAAGGCCGGGATGGTTCCTACCACGTTGTCCGCCAGCCAGTCCAGGGTAATGATATCCATGGGAGAAATAATCTGGTCGGCTTCGTTTACCAGAATCCCCTCCTGGGCCCACAGTTCCCCGGAAAATGGGGTCAGGGTTTCGGAACAGATATTGTTGCGGAGCAGGTCTACCAGCCGTTTGGTTCCCTGCGGCAGGTTTTGAGAGCAGATCAGATCGATCACCCCGGCGGACATTCCCCACCAGTAGCTGATGGCGCGGCTCCCGATGGCCACATCGTCGTCCTTCCAGGTGCCGTTTAAAACGGTTCGGATGATCTTTTCGTACAGCTTTCCCCAGTGCCAGGTGGTCATGGCCAGATTCTCCGGGACTCCGTCGTTTAAGCGATACAGCCCAAAGCGCCGGGAGGTTTCATTCGGCGTCTTCATGTCCTGACCCATGATGTAATTGATCTCAGGATCCTTGTCAATTTCCACTTCCCTGTCTTTTAAGGTGCTCCAGTCCAGGTAGATCCTGGCGTGGGGATTCACCATCTTGGCTCCCAGGGCAAAGGCGTTAATGTTGGCCGCCATGCCGTAGATCGGGTAATTTGCAATATAGCCAATCTTATTTGTTTCTGTCAGGGAACCCGCAATGGCGCCCGCTACAAACTTCGCCTCATACATTCTGGCGTAATACGTCCGAAGCGTAGGGTGCGAAATATTCAGCGAGCAGTTCATGATCTTGACGTCCGGATGGGTGGCCGCGATCTTTAAGCTGGCGGGGCACATCACAGGGGAGGTGGTAAAGAGCATCTGATAGCCGTCCTGCACCGCCTGTTCCATCTGCTCCAGGTCATTTTCTCCCGCCACGATATTTTCAAAGGCCTTCGTCTCCACCCGGCCCGGGAAGACATTGTCCAGATAAAGCCGCCCCAGCTCATGGGTGTACGCCCAGCTGGAAGTCCGATGGGTCTTCTCATAGAAAAAGGCAATCTTGATTCTGGAAGGGTTCTCCGGCAGGATCAGGTTCAGCAGGTTTTTATAGCGGGGTGGCGCCGGCGTCTCCTTGGGCGGTTCCATCATCAGCTCGATAGAGCGATCCTGCGTCAGCACCAGAAACTCATCCCACACCTTGGGCAGGTCGCTCTTGATGTCCTGAATGGATTTCTGTTTCGTCTCCGCATAGCCGAATACCGTGATGAAAGCCAGGAACGCATCGCCCACCGTGATAGGCAGCTTTCCGCCGTCCTTTGCCTCATAAGCACTCCGGAAGCGGTAATAGACCGAGTTAAACTCCAGACGGTCTTCGGACGTCCAGACTTCCCCAGGCGGCGTGCCAATCTGCTCCAGCAGTTTGGCAAAACGCCCTTTCTCGCTGAAATAGACCGTATTGAGGCGGGTGATGTTGTAAAAGTCCAGAAATTCAAAATAGATCTCGTTCTCTTTTGCCTCCGTCCGCTTGGGGACTACCCGGATCACAGAGCAGGGCACGCTGTAAGCGTCCAGATATTTTAAGACGCTGACCCGCTTGTTCCCCTCCAGAACGTAAAAGCGGTTCATAAATTCATAGATTTTGACAGGGTCGCGCAGCCCGTCCTCCTGCAGGGACGTGCACAGGTTGATCCACTTCCCCGCAAATTCCGTCTGGGGCGCCAGAAGCGGCATAAAATTTGCCGCAAAGGAGTTGGTTCTTCCTCTGGTGCGGGTTCCCACGATCAATTCCATGGGGATCTCGCACACCCCCAGATTCATCTCATACTCCACGTTGACATAAGATAAGATCTCATCCAGCGCTGGAAGATAGGGATAAGCGCCTTTCTGCAGGCGTGTGCGGTACTCTCTCTGCCCCACCTTCAGCGCGTTGTTATAATCTTCGTATGACATAAAAACCTCGTTTCTGAATGATTGATTTCACGCGGTCAGAGCCACTTGCCCAAAACCTGAAGCAGTTTGGAAAGTTCCACCGGCTTGGCCAGGTGGTCGTTCATGCCCGATGCCAAAGCCTCCCGGATGTCGTCCGCAAATGCGTTGGCCGTCAGGGCGATGATCGGGATCTTGTCCGTATCCTCTCTTCCCAGCAGCCGGATCTGCCTTGCCGCCTCATAGCCGTTCATCACAGGCATCTGGATGTCCATAAAGATCAGGTCATAATATCCGGCAGGCTTCTCCTGCATCCTGTCGACCGCTTCCTGTCCGTCCGCCGCCGACTCGGCTTCGACGCCGGCATAGGCCAAAAGCTCTATGGCGATCTCCCGGTTTAGTTCGTTGTCTTCCACCAAAAGCACCCGCCTGCCCTCATAACCGCCGGCCTGGAAGCCCTTGTCGTCCAGCCCGGGCTTGGGGGTATCCGACGCCAGCACGGTGCGCAGCGCATAAATCAGCCTGGAGCGGAACAGCGTTTTCTCCACAAACACCTGGACGCCTGCCTCCCTGGCCTGTTCTTCCACGTCCGACCAGTCGTATGCAGACGAAATAATGATGGGAATCGAATCCCCCAGCCGCCTGCGGATCTCCTTGGCCGTCTCGATGCCATCCTTCCCCGGCATCTTCCAGTCCAGAATCACGGCGGAAAAATCGTCCCCGCTCTCATGTGCGCTGACTGCCTTTTCGATGGCCGCGTCGCCGCTCGATACCCACTGCGCCTGCATTCCCACGCTCTTTAGGATCTCGCAGGTATTGACGCAGGAGTTCTGGTCGTCGTCCGCTATGAGGATGCGGCGGTTCCACAGATCGTGTACGTCGTCCGCCTCGGTCTCCTGTATTTTCAGGCTCACCTGAACGGTAAACGTGGAGCCTTTGCCCGGCTCGCTCTCCACCTGGATATCCCCTTCCATCATTCGGACGATGTTGCGGGTGATGGACATACCCAGGCCGGTGCCTTCAATCTTTTGTTTCACAGAGGTCTCAGACCGGGTAAAGGGCTCAAAGATCGTATCCAGAAACTCCCGATCCATTCCGATGCCCGTGTCCCTGCAGACGAATTTGTAGTTTGCCACGCCGTGGATCCGGGAATCCACCTCCCGGATCAGGAAGGAAATCTCTCCTCCCTCCGGGGTAAATTTCACCGCGTTGCCAAGGATGTTGACAAAGATCTGTCTGAGACGCAGCGTGTCCCCTATCACTTTTTCGTGCATCAGGTCGGAGACATACACTTCGAAATGCTGACGCCTGCTGCTGGTCTGAGGGCGGATAATGGCGACGATGCTGTCCACCAGCTCCCCCACGTCGAAGGGTTCCTCGGACAGGGTCAGCTTGCCGCTCTCGATCTTTGACATATCCAGCACGTCATTGATCAGAGACAGCATATGGTTGCTGGAGACCGTGATCTTGCTTAAGCAGTCCGCCAGGCGCTCCTTGTCGTCCATGTGCAGTCCTGCCACGGTGGTCATGCCCATGATGGCGTTCATGGGAGTGCGGATATCATGGGACATTCTGGCCAGAAATTCCGTTTTGGCGTGGTTGGCCGCTTCCGCCGCCTCCATTGCATTTTTGAGAGCCAGCCGGATCTGCTCCTCCTGCTCCCTGAGAGACGTCACATCCTGGATTGCGATCAGGACGCGGGTGGGCAGCCCCTCCTCCCGCTCCAGACACAGGATCGACGCATTTTCCCATTTCCGCCTGTCTAAGTCGATCTGGTACTCATATTGCAGATAATCTACGTCTTCCGTCAAGTGCTCCTGTATGTACTCCTGGGTGATGACGGAGGCCATCTTCTTATTGCCGTCGTCCCCGGGCACATACCGGGCCTCCTGATAGCTGATTAAGTCGGTGTATGTGCCGTGCTGCGGCGCTTCGACCGATTTGTCCCCCACGTATTCGTAAGTGTTGTCCTCAAAATTGATCAGCGCAAACCGGGAGAACAGCTTGGTAACGGCGCCTACGATGTTGTACATCTGCTGGTTTTCCTCCACCAGCTGTTTTTTCTGTCTGTGGCTCTTAAACAGCAAAAACAGGATGTAGAGCAGAAAGACTGCGGCCAGCTTTGCCTCCAGCCGGATGCCCACGGAATTTGCCTCGCCTGCCATCTTATTGATAAGCTGGGAGGAATAACTCTGCATCAGCATCCAGTCGCCTCCCGCCAGAGGCATCACATAAGCGTTCCCGACGCCGTCCGTGCCCTGATAGTGAAAATTGACGGCAGTGCCTTCCTCCAGCGCGTTCTCCAATTTGCGCAGATCGCTTTTGGCGAGCCGGTTGCTGATCTGCCAGTGCTGCAGAAAGTTGATATCCCCGCCGACGCCCCCTTTGGTCAGAACCACGTTTCCCTCCCGGTCCAGCACAAAGCTCTGTCCCTCGTTGCTTGACAGGATCGCGTCTATGGTATCGCTGCGCACGATCCCGCTGAGCACGCCGAGGATCTCCTCCTTATAGTAAAAGGGCGTGTAGAAGATCAAAAGCGTCTCGTCGGTGATTCTGGAGTGGTAGATCACGGAGTGGCCGCTGTTTCCCGCCATCCCCTGGATAAAGTACTCCCGGTCCGACAGATCCGCCGTCCGCCCGTCCGCCGTCAGGTCGATCCCGTCCGCAGAGATAAATTCCACATAGTCAAAGGCAGACCCTTCTGTCATGTCCTGCAGCAGGGCAGAGTCTACCTCCGGCTCCGACATGGCCTGGCTGTACAGCCGGGCCATCGTCTCTATGTTCTGCTGCGAGCTGACCAGAATATCGTCGATCCGCGCGGCGGTGCTCTGGGTGGCGGCTTCGATAAACTGGTTGTTCTGTTCCAGAATGCGTTCGCGGTTATCCTGCAGGAACATATAAAAAGAAAATGCCACAAAGATCAGCAGCGCCGTTGTAAAGACGATCTCAAATGCAAAAAGCCGATCCCCTTTCTTTTTCATCAGAATCCACATCCTTTTTGGGTAAAACAGGGCTTATTTTTATGCTTACAGAACTACTTTTTTATTTTATCACGGGACAGCACCCGCCGTCAAACGCTATTCCATAGAAACGCAAGGTTTACATTCTCCCGGATGTTTGGTATAATATAAAAGAATTAAACTATTTTGCGAAAATCTATCGGTATCGTAAACAGTATCTGCCACAGGGAGGGGGATCGGGCGCATGGTTCATTTCAAAAAACCGCAGCCTGCCAGAACAGAAGCCGGAAAAGAAACGAGAAATCGCAGCCTGCTCGTCACGCTGATCGTGCTTGTCATCATCGTGGCCTTGCTGTTTTTGGCTTATTTCAGCATCACAGCAGTGCTCAGGGTGCGCTCCTTCCGCCGCCTGGAGGAAGGCGTCAACACGGTGGTGGAAGAAATCACGGAAAAGCTTTCACGGGACAGCCTTGTCTTAAACGCAACGGCGGACGTCATCTCCCAGGCGGACAGCATGGACGAGGAGACGGTCTTTGCGGCTCTCTACACCACCGCTCCCCTGCTTCCCAACATACAGCTTAAGGTGCTTTTGCCGGACAACCGGCTTCTCCTGTCGGACGGCACTGTCGTTTCCGCCGCAAAACAGGACGGCATCACCTTCGCCCAGGAAGCCCCTCTGGGAGAGCACATTGAGAGCTATCTCTCCGACAATGACGAGCCTTCTATCCTGCGGCATTACATCCCCATCGTCCGGGACGGGAATACCGTCGCGCTTTTGTACGGAATTACCAGATTGGCGGATCTGCGTCAGAGCCTGAATATCGACTACATCTACAACGCCACCGCCAACATTTACATCATCGACACGAAGAGCGGAAATTTCCTTCTGGATACCCTGCACAGCGGGCTCAAAAACATCGCGGACTACTCTGCAGGCGCGGTCTCCTGGAAGACAAAGGGAAAGCTGGACTGGGACGATTATATCGAGGATCTTGTCAACCTCGGCACAGGTTATGTGATCTTCCGCGCCCCGAACACAGGCGGCTGGGAGTATATGCACTATGCCCCTGCGGGCATCAACCGATGGGCCATCGCCGTGTCGGTTCCCGAAAAGGAAGCGTTCAGCAGCGTGTTTGCCGTTCGGAGAATCAGCATCGGCCTGGGCGTTCTGATCCTCCTTGTCATCTTTCTGTACTATCTGTGGGTGAACCGCACTGCCAGGAAATTCACGGAGCAGGCGGTGGAAAGGGCGGTGCTGACCGAGAAGCTGCAGAAAGCGGAAGCGGCGGACAAAGCCAAGAGCGTCTTCCTCTCCAATATGTCCCATGACATCCGCACGCCGATGAACGCCATCATCGGCTTTACAACCCTGGCGCAGGCCAATCTGGGGAACAGAGAGCGCACGGAGGAGTATCTGAACAAGATCCTCTCCTCCAGCAATCATCTGCTCTCCTTGATTAACGACATCCTGGACATGAGCCGCATCGAATCCGGCAAGCTCAATATTGAGGAAAATCCCTGTTCCCTGTCCGAGATCTTCAAGGATATGCGCAACATCATCCAGACGCAGATGCAGTCCAAGCAGCTCAACTTTTTCATGGACACCGTTGACGTGGTCAACGAAAATATCTACTGCGACAAGCTGCACGTGAACCAGGTTCTTTTAAACCTGCTCTCCAATGCCATCAAATTTACCCCTTCCGGCGGCACCGTATCTCTGACGATCCGGCAAAAGCCCAATGCGCCCGAGGGGTACGGTTCCTACGAAATCATCGTAAAGGACACGGGCATGGGCATGAGCCAGGAATTTACCCAGCACATTTTTGAGCCCTTTGAGCGGGAGCGCAATACCACCGCCAGCGGCATCCAGGGCACAGGGCTTGGCATGGCCATCACCAAAAATATCGTAGACGCCATGGGCGGCACCATCGAGCTTCACTCGGAGCAGGGAAAAGGTACGGAATTTATCATCTGCCTGGACTTCCGCCTCCAGTCCGACGCGCAGCCCATAGAGATTGTACCGGAGCTGCAGGGCCTCCGTGTGCTGGTGGCGGACGACAGCTTTTCCTCCTGCGACAGCATCGTCAAGATGCTCCTGCAGATCGGGATGCGCCCCGAGTGGGTGCTCCACGGAAAGGAAGCGGTGCTCCACGTCAGGCAGGCGCATGAGCTCGGCGACGAATACCACGCCTATGTCATAGACTGGTTCCTGCCCGACTTAAGCGGTCTGGAAGTCATCCGGCAGATCCGTGCCACTGTGGGGAAACAAGCCCCGATCATCGTCATCACGGCTTACGATGCCAGCGCGTTTGAGGAGGACGCCCGGGCGGCAGGCGCAACGGCTTTCTGCAATAAACCCGTTTTTCTCTCAGAGCTTCGGAATATGCTGGTATCGGCCATCTCCGGCCAGCCGTCTGCATCTCCTGAAAGCACAGTGCTTTCGGAGGATCAGGCCCGCTTCCGGGGAATGCGGCTTTTGCTGACGGAGGACAACGAGCTGAACCGGGAAATCGCATCGGAGCTGCTCACAGAAAAGGGATTTCTCATAGAAACGGCAGAAGACGGCAATATCGCCGTAGACAAGGTGAAAAATTCAAAACCCGGGTATTATGCCCTGGTGTTGATGGATATCCAGATGCCCCACTTAAACGGCTACGAAGCCACCAAGGCCATCCGGGCGCTTTCGGAACCGGCTCTGGCCCGCATCCCCATCGTCGCCATGACCGCCAACGCTTTCGAGGAAGACCGGAAGCTGGCGCTGGAAAACGGTATGGACGCCCACATTGCCAAGCCAATCAACGTAGAACAGCTGTTAAAAGTCATTGCGGATATTCTGCAGCAGGGGGCATAAACTGCCCCCTGCCTTTTTGTTTCATCCCTTTCCCAGGGCTTTTTTCCACTCTTCTTCCCGGAATCCCACAAGGACAAAATCTTCTCCCACCAGAATCGGGCGTTTTACCAAAAGCCCGTCGGAAGAGAGGAGTTCGATCTGTTCCTCCTCCTGCATGGAGGGAAGTCTGTCCTTTAACTTCAGCTCCTTATAGAGCAGGCCGCTGGTGTTAAAGAACCGCTTTAACGGCAGCCCGCTCTGGCTGTGCCAGGCTCTCAGTTCTTCCGCCGTGGGATTCTCCTCTTTGATGTTCCTCTCCCGGTAAGCCACACCGTTTTCGTCCAGCCATTTTTTTGCCTTCTGGCAGGTCGTGCATTTGGGGTAATGTACCAGTAACATAAATAACCTCCTCGTGTAATTGTTTCTACGGCGCCGGGCCCTGAAAATCCCAAAGCCGCACACCGCATAGAACCGTATTGATACCGCGCTGCCCGCAAAACCGCGCTTCCTCTAATCGCAGGCCGCCTGGAGCGCGGATACCTGCTCCGCTCCCTTCCACGGGTCGCTGAACCTGCCCCGCTTTTGGATCCGGGAACGCTTTTCGATTTCCTCCACAGACATCTGGGAAGATATGGCCAGCAATATCTCTTCCAGCCTTGCATTGATCTTGAGGTTTCTCTCCCGCTTCCTTCGGATGATGCCGAAGCAACCCACCGGGGAAATATAGATATCCTCCTGCGCGTCTGGAGAAACGATAGCGCTCATATCGCGGAATTCGCATATTTCCGGGGTGTCTGTGCAATTTAGGATAAAATCTGTATCGACTTTTACCAGATCCTTTCCAAAATCAAGGAAAAATCCTTCCTCAGAGAGCTGCGTGAATCTGGCGGACAGAAAATCCTTTTTCTCCTCCAGGCACAAGAGATCGCCGCGATATTCCATGAGTCTTTTTCCGATCCACTTCACCACCGGGACAGCCCATGAATTGCCAATCGCCTGATAGCGATTGGTCTTTTTTGCCTGCGGCAGATCCGTATAGTTATCCGGCAGACCCATCAGCCTTTCACATTCCATCGGCGAAATCCTTCTGATCCTGCCGTCCTGGACAATAAACAGGGAACCGTTATAGGCGGCGGCATTCCCATTCCACTTTGTCCCATACGCCGAATAAAGACAGTCGGTATACGGTCTGAATACCTCAAAACTGTGCCCCTCTTTTTCAAAGGTCAGATTAGCGGAAGGGTATTTGGCCAGTTTCCGCGTATGGCGTTCAAACAGCACATTTTCCGGGAAAAAATCCTTCCCTCCGGCAATCAGATAAAGCCTTCTTCTCTGCTGTGGCAGGCCGAAAAATTTTGCATCCAGAACCCTCCATCCCACATTTCTCTGAGGGCCGTGGATCACACCCGCATTGGGCCATCTTTTCCCTTCGATAGCACTGTCGAAGCCTGCCAGAGAAGACACCAGACAGCCAAAGGCATTGGTCTTATCTGTCAGGACTCCCTCCACATTTTCCCAGAATACAATAGACGGAGCTTTGCCTTCCCTGCGCCTTTTCTGATCATTTGCATTGACAATGTCCACAAACTTCAAGGTGAGGTTTCCCCGGTCGTCATTCAGGCCGTTTTTCCACCCTGCCAGGGAAAACGCCTGGCACGGGGTTCCGCCGCATATCAGATCCGGGGCCGGAACCTCGCCGCGGTCTATTTGATCGGGAATCTCCCTCATATCTCCTATATTCCGTATGGCGGGATATTTTTCAGCCAAAACCAGCGACGGAAATTCCGCAATTTCCGAAAACCATTCAAATTCCATGCCCAACGGCTGCCATGCAATCGAGGCCGCCTCAATCCCTGAGCAGACACTTCCCACAGTTCTGAGCGTCATGGGCAAGTCCTCCCTGATCCGCGGCTGTTTTCCATATGAGCGTCATAGAACGCCACTCTTTCTAACAACTGTTTTTTCCACTGTGCAATATCATACCACGGGCACCCGACACAGCCTTTTTCTGCTTCTTTCCCCTTTGGCGGAATAGACGGATCCCAATTCTCTCCGCCCTCATAGTAAAATGGGATACCATAGATACATCCGCGTTTTCCCGTCTGAAAGCAAGTCCTGCAGACCTCCCTCTTTTGCTGGTTTCTCTGATTCGTCAGCAGTTGGAATTTGGCCCGGATCTCGTCGTCTGACATAGTCTCCGGGTTTTCCGCTTTCGTCTTTTCATCCCACCTGACCTCTGAAAACTTGTGGTCGGGAAGGCAGTGCCCGGAAACGGTTCCCTCATATACATCCACGCTGCCCAGCACACGGATGATCCTGTTTCGCAGCGCAGGAGACCATGTCTCATAGCCATTGCCCTCTATGCTGCACCTTTCAATGGGAAGCAAAATCAGATGCGTCTTGTTTTCCCCGCAGACCGGGCAGTACCTTTTCGTATCTGTGGCGATTGTATAGCCAAATTCCTTTAAATCCTGAATTCTGCGCGCCCAATTTGGATTTTTGGGCAATGTACACGACACACACTGCCATCCGCCTTTCACAAGACTGTCAAAAAAAGCTTTCGTTGTCCTTGCATGGGGCTTTTCTTCTCTCCAGAACTTTTGTTGTTTTTCCAGCCACGGCTGAAAACGGCTGGGATCCATCTGTTCATACACCTGCTTCAGATATGCGGCCAGCTTGTCTGTCTCGTCTGGTTTGATGGAGACACCCGTCCTTCTGTATTCTATCGGAACCCATCCGTCCCAGGTTCCCGTTGGATAGACAAACCTGACATGGACATATTCTTCCAATGCTTTCATGTGCTTTTTGCGCTGTTCTTCCACAAGGATGATATTTTCGCTCAGAGCTATCATGGCCGCCTCCTCATCTTCGGTTTAACCTAAGTATACACAAAAAGGCGGAAAGATACAATGCGCAAAGAGCGCCCGTCAGAAGATTTCCATTTCAAAAGAAATAAGACGTGATGACGCGCTCCTGTCCTCTCCCGCAGATCACGATGCACTCCCGCAGTTCGTCCAGGATCTTTACGCTGCAGCCCAAGCCCTCATAGGCCTCTTTGTCTGTTCCCACATCCTGCTCCCAGACGATCTCTCCGCTCCCGGCGTCGTAGATCCGCACTCTCCAGCCGCCCTCCCACTGGTCGATATCGCCCAAAATGGCAGCCGTCGCAACATACTTCCCCGTGTCTGACCCGAAGACGCCGTCTTCTCCCGTATCCTCCCCTTCCAGCTCGACCACGCGCAGCCTATGCCCGGACAGATCCGTCACCAGCAGCCTTCCCGTGGCGTTTTGAAAATCCTCGGGAAAGAAGACCTCCTCCTGATAAGGGATCATATCGCCGGACAGCACATAGTCAGACAGGGCATAGCATTCCAGAGCGCTGCCGTCCGACTTCATGACGCCGTAGACGGGGACGGAATCTGTTTTCCCTTCCGGGATCGCAATCCCGGTGAAAAGTATCTCCTCCGGGCCGCTGCCCCGCCCCATAAAGTGAACTTTGGAGGCCTGGACATATCTCAGGCTCCCGCTCTGCCTCCCGGAGTCCATATCCAGCAGCACCTGGAAGACATTGTCCTCTACCTGATACAGGTAGGTGCGCCTGATCCCGCAGACAGCAATCTGCGTCCCGTCCCAAGAGATCGCGGCAGAGAGCTCTGTCTCTTCATACCCCTGTTCCTTCAGGAGGCGGTGCAGATCCAGGCTGTCCTGCAAGACAAACTGTTCGTCGAAGATCCAGCATCTGAGACCTTCCTCATTCCCGGCAGTGGCCGTCAGGCCTGTGGCGGCGCTGCCCTGTACATACATTGTGTCCCCGCCCTCTCCCTCCGGGACATCGCTTGAGCCGCCCGCGCTGCTCTCCGGGAATTCTCCAAACAGCGCGTATCCGCCGGAGAGAGGATAAATCCCCCAGATGGAAACGTCCGGCTGGGAAAACGTATACTCCCCCACAATTTTGTCCACCGCCGCATCGTAGAGGGAAAGGGAATCCGCACACACCAGAAGCTTTCCGGCCCCGGCATACAGGACGGACGTGACGCTGCCCGCAAAACTGCTGCCGTCAAACAGCCTCCCGGAAAAAGTCCCCCCGGCGCTTCCCGCCTGGCCGTCAGTCCCGGAAAGAGCGCCCTCCCGGGGGGCCGCAGGATCCTTCGGTGCGTCTGTCTGCCCCTCTCTGATTTCCACAGGGCTTACCGGCTTCGCCGCAGGGCTGTCGAAAGAAGAAAGCGCGCCGCAGCCCGCAAGAGAGCCCGCACAGGCCAGGCCCATCAAGCACAGGCAGACCCGCCAAATTTTAAAAAAGTGTGTTGTTTCTTTTTCTGAATTTTTCTCACTGTATTTCATGCGTTCTCTCATTCCGCCGCTTCAGCGGCTCTTACATTTTGAGCCTTCATCCTCATCGATAATGCTCGCTCACATACAGCGACGCCCTGCTCTGGATCACATCCATGACCTCCTCCGCTGATCTCTGCCCTTCAAAGTAAGCTTCCGCTTCTTCCGACACGATATTCCAGACGGTCTCGTCAAAGATGCCGCTGTATTTCATCTGGCAGAGGCCGTTATATAAGGCGTCTATCTCCTCTTTTTCAGCGGGTTCCCAGGTTTTTGCAGCCGGATCGTCCCCGTAAGGGTTCTGGGTCATCACCTTTTCAAATTCTTCTCTGAGGAGATCCAGTCTGACCGGCAGGCAGAAGTTGACGTGTTTCTTTTGAAATTCTTCTCCCAGCAGGGAGCGCACAAACTCCCACGCGCCGTCCTTGTTTTCGCTCATCCGGGAAATGCCCACAGGCATCCGCGCTGTGAGGACGGCCCTTCCGCCCGACGCCGAAGGGAAACCCAGCAGGGAGATCTCCCCCTCCCCGAAGGCTTTCACGCTCTCCACATACTCCGCAAGCTCTGTGACATAAAGCCTTGAGAGCAGCACTTTCCCTTCCTTTAATCCCGCTTCCCATTCTTTTTCTTCCATATAAATTGTTTCCACAGCATTGGCAGTGGTAAGCAGCTTGTGAAACTTTTCCCCGTCAAAAAAGCAGACGCCTTCCTCCCAGTCTACAAAATCGCCCATATCCGCGGCGAGGACTGCCCGCAGCATCCCCATCGGGGCAAGCCCCTCCACCAGAACTTCCCCCGGCGCAAGGTTCTCTATCAGCTCAGCCAGCTTTTCCACCGTCCAATCGGATGCATCGCCCACCAGGGCCTTTTTCCCCGCCAGGATTTCCAGACGGAATTGGGGCATGATCCCGTAGAGACAGCCGTTCTCCTCATAGGTCTGCAGGACACTTAAGAGAAGGTCTTCTCTGGATATCGTCCCCTCTGCGTCCAGATAGGGATTTAAGTCTTCTAAAAGCTCCTTTTGGATGAAGCTGCTCACATTCAGATCCAACAGGTCAAACAGATCCGGCGCCTTCCCGGATACGATCTCGTTGTTCAGTCTGGCCCGTCCCACATCGCTGTCTTCATACTCCAGGATCTCGATCCGATAGTCGTCCTGGGACTGATTCCACTGGCCAATCCATTCTTCCATTTCAAAATCTAAGGAAAAAGTGGCATAGGTCAGCACAACCGTTCCTTCCCGGATCTCCTCCCTGCCGCAGCCCGCCAGGGCCGCCGCTGCCAGCGCTGCGGCCACAGCCGCTCTGCAAAAACGTGCTTTTCCCAAAAACCTGCACATAAAAACCTCCCTGCCTATCCCTTCAGGCAAGCAGCCAGGCCATTTTGTGGGCCCTGTGGCAGGCTTGCCGGAAACATTTGATGGTGACAGGGAGATCATAGATCAGAAAGGTCAAATTATGGTCAAAGGAATCTTAAGATTTTATAAAAGCCTTGGCTGACGCGCCGCCGGGGAGATCCCCGCCGCCGTCAGAAAGCTGCAGATATCCGCCGTGCTTTTGCAAGAGAAGGTTCACAATGGTCAGTCCCAGGCCCCTTTCCTTTTGCGGCCCCTTGGAAAAGCCCGGCCCATCGTCACAGATTTCAATGGTAAAATAACGCGCATCCTCCGCCAGCCCATCCTCCAGGCCAAAGGTGAGCCTGATTTTCTGCCGGGCAAACCCAAGGGCATTGCGCATCAGGTTCTCTGCAATGCGGTACACCACATCCGAATCGATCGCCACCGTCTGGGATTCGGGCTGCCCGGCATCCCGCTGCGGAAGCTGGTATGCCGCTTCCAGCCGGATATCCGCATCGGACGCCAGTATCTTAAAATCCTGCGTCATTTTCCCGGCAAATTCCCAGACATTGATCGGAACCCGGCACAACTCCATATCCTCCATCCGGTTTAAGTACCTGACCGATTCCGTATACTGGCTCAGCCGGTTTACCGTATCGTCCAGCCGCCGCACAATCGTCGCAAGCCGCTCTCTGGGCATCTCTCCTTTTTCCAGGCCGATCTGCAGATATTCGATATAGCCTGCCAGGATGGCAATGGGATTGCGCAGATCATGGGCCACGGAAGCCTGCAGCAGTCTGCGTTCCTCCGCCATCCTCCACAGGGCCTTATGGTTCTCCGACAGCACCCGGCGCATCTTTTCAAAGGAAGCGCACAGCCGTCCCATCTCGTCCCGGCTGTCATAGACAAAAGTAAAATCCAGATCTTCGGACGCAATATCCTCCATAGCCCGGTTTAGAAGGGCCAGTGGCTTTTCCATCTTCTGCCGGTAGAAAATAAAGCCGCAGAGAAGGATCCCCGTCACCGACAGACAGACCGGGAAGCAGATCATGAGGACGCCGCAAGCCTGATATGCCAGCCTGCGGCGAGGGCCGATCCGATCAATCCCCCGCTCCATCTTAACAGCGGAAACGCGCAGGGAGGAGACATCCGCCAGCTCCGGCTTCAGATCCCCCTCCTTTGTGACGGCAAGTAGCCGGGGAAGCAGCAGCGGTTCCTCTCCCAGGACGATCTTGTTTTCCACGGTACAAGGCGTGCCGTCCTCATTCCTGTATTCCATTTTCAGCATCACCGAGTTGGGATCGGGCAGCAGATAGTTCCTAAAAACCGTGCAGCCAAAGATGCCTGCCGCAGACAATACGGCTACGACGGCAAATGTGACAAGGACTGTGAGGATAAATGCCTTGCGGAAAGAAAGGTCGAGATATTTCTTTTTGAAACCTCCCCTTTTCATGAGCGTTTCCATTGATACCCCACCCCCCAGACTGTTTCAATGTAGTCTTTCCCGGTGTACGCCTTGAGCTTGCCGCGGATCTTCCTGATGTGTTCCTTGACCACGGCGCTGTCCCCTTCCGCATCATAGCCCCAGACGGATTCATAGAGCTTCTCCCGGTCAAACACCTGGTTTGCATTGGTGAGGAGAAATTCGATCAGGTCAAATTCCCGGCGCGAAAACGGGATGCAGGTCTCTCCGTAGAATACCGTCCGCTGGGACAGATTCACGAGCAGCAGCCCGTCTGACAGAACGGCCTGTTTTTTCCTGCATCGCTCATCCCGGCGCAAATGCGCCGCAATGCGGGCCGTCAGCTCATTGAGGCGGAATGGCTTTGTGATGTAATCGTCCCCGCCATAGCCAAGGGCGTTGATCATATCCTGCTCCGTCACCCGCGCAGTCAAAAAAAGGATGGGACAGCCGATATGCTCCCTGATGCTCCTGCACAGTTCCATCCCATCCATTCCAGGCATATTGATATCCAGCAGGATCAGATCCGGCTGCTTTGACAGCAATTCCACCGCCTGCGCGGCGTCGTTTGCCACCAGCGCATCATATCCGCAATCCTGCAGGTGCGCCGCCAGAAGCTCTGTCAGCATTCTCTCGTCATCTACAATCAAAATCTTATGTCTCATCGTAACCTCGGCCGTCTGTTGTTTGAAACGCGGCTTTAGATCGCGCCGCGTTTCCCAAAGGCCCAGTTGTTATTGTACGCCAAAAAAGTCAAATTTCCGTCAAAAACAGGAAAATCTTTCGGGAAAAACATCGCGGAGATTTGTCCCTCACTCCTTTTATCCCCTTTGCGACAGCATCCAGGCAAGAATGTGAATTGCCTGTTGAAAATTGCCCTGCGCGATCATTTTTTCAATTTCATCCGCAGAATGTTTTTCCACATTCAAAAACTCCGCTTCGTCCAGATGCTGTTCTCCCACCTTGCGACAGTTTCCCGCCGCGAAAATATGGGCATAGTTATCCGCTATTGTGGCGTTTGAGGGCACAGTCAGCAAATACCGCCAGTCATCCGATTCATACCCGGTCTCTTCCAAAAGCTCTCTCCGGGCTGCCCCCAGCGCCTCCTCCAACGCCGACGGGCCGGGCTCCGAGCCCTGTTCTCCGCCGTCCTTCCGCTCAATGCCGCCCGCCGGAAATTCCGTCGTCACTTTCCGAATCCCCTGGCGGAACTGCCTGACGCAGAGATACCTCCCCTCTGTGTCCGACGCCACGATCACAACATAATCTTTCCGGCTGAAGCTGTAAAAAGGCTCTAACACGCGCCCGTCCGGAAAGCGGTACGCAGACCGCCTGAAGTCGATCCACTCATCCTGCACAATATGCTCCGTCCGGATTTCTTCCCATACCAGATTTTCTTTATCGTCCATCCTATCCTCTCTCCTATTCCGAAGCTGCCCCTCTTACAGCCCGCTTGCCTGTATTGGCGCCCGCTCGTTGAACCCCAAAAATTTGCCGCATACAGCAAAGGGTTCGGATCTATTCTAACTCTAACCCACTATAAAAGCAACCAATTGCGCCACGGCACTATGTCAAGGGCTGCTATTGATTTTGTCCCTTCAATGGGATATAGTATTGTCATGCTCATCCAGCCGCACCTGAAAGCCCGTCCGAAATGACAAGGACGGGAAATCTCCGTGACCTGGGAGAGGAGCATTTTTTCAGGAGGTTTTTATGAATATTACCAATACTGATATCTTACGGATTGCCATGCAGCAGTCCGCCATAGACGCAAACTGCAGCGCGGAAGATTTTTTGAAGAAGGAAAATGTCATCGTCCCATCCGCTGCCAATCCCATGGCCAGGAAATATCTGGAACTCCCCCTGGACTGTGGCCTGATCTCTTACGGGAACAATATCGTCGCATCCATCAACGAAAAATACCATACCCTTGTATCAGACTATATCAACACTTTTTCGACTGCGCACTGCTTTGAGACGCCAAATCTGCACGTCTTAAACGACGCCCTGCAGAAGGATGGTCTCAGGATCTGCTTTATGGCGGAGTATTTCCTGCCGGATCTTCCGGAATTAAAGCCTTTGGACTGCCCGTACCCAACCAGGCTGCTGCACCCGGAAGACTTTCAGGCGCTTTATGTGCCCCAGTGGAGCAATGCCTTGTGTGAAAAGCGCCGGGAACTGGATGTCTTAGGGGTGGGCGCATATGACGGCGAGGCTCTGGTCGGTCTGGCCGCCTGCTCCGCCGACTGCGAGACCATGTGGCAGATCGGCGTGGACGTGCTGCCCGCCTACCGCAGACAGGGCATTGCCTCCGCCCTCACAAGCCGTCTGGCCCTTGAGATCTTAAAACGCGGAAAAGTCCCTTTTTACTGTGCCGCATGGTCGAATCTCCAATCTGTCCGAAACGCCATCAAAAGCGGATTTCGCCCCGCATGGGTGGAGATGACGGCAAAGGACGCTTCCTTTGTCCAGGAGATGAATCAGAACCATTAGACGGAAAATACCAAAAATCCGCTTGCCGCAATCCCCGGTTGACAAATTTCCAACCGTCCTTTGGTGGTATGCAACCGCAAAAACAGCTATGCTTTCCCTGCGGAGGGCACAAATGCCTCCAGCACAATACAGGAGCCGCTGAAGCGGCAGAAGGAGTGGAAATATGATCTTAGCGGACAAAATAACAAATTTACGGAAAAAGAACGGCTGGTCCCAGGAAGAACTAGCGGAGAAAATGCAGGTGTCAAGACAGGCGGTTTCCAAATGGGAGGGCGCACAGACTGTACCCGACCTGGAGAAAATTCTGGCGCTCAGCAGGCTCTTTGGCGTCACCACAGACTATCTTCTCAAGGACGAGATAGAGGTAGAGGAAGTTACGGACGATACAGACCAGGACCGTGTGCCTGTAAAACGGGTTTCTCTTGCACAGGCAAATGAATTTCTGGAATTGAGAAAACAGGCGGCCCGCCGCATTGCCGCAGCTACTTTTTTGTGTATCATCGCCGTGATTCCGCTTCTGCTCCTCAGCACTGCCGCAGTGCTGCCGGGATTCCCTCTCTCCGAAAATATGGCTGGCGGAATCGGCCTTGCCCTGCTGCTGATCCTTCTTGTACCTGCGGTGGCAGCCTTTCTCCTCTGCGGCTTCCAAAATGCGCCCTTCGAGTTCCTCGAGAAGGAGCCCTTTGAAACGGAGTATGGTGTGGACGGAATGGTAAGGGAAAGGCAGAATGCGTACAGACCTTCCTATGTCAAGTACAATATCCTTGCCACTTGCCTGTGCATCCTTTCGGCTCTTCCTCTTTTTTTCAACGCTTTCACGGAAAATGAATTTTTCGCCATCGTCTCGACGACTGTCACCCTGTTCTTTGCAGGCATCGGCGCGGTTCTTTTTATCCTGGCAGGCGTCCGCTGGGCCAGTATGCAGAAGCTGTTAAAAGAGGGCGACTATGAGGTGCTCCGGGATCCTCAGGTGCAAAGGAAAAGACGCATCCGAAAAAACATGGCGGCGGCTTACTGGCTGACTGCCACCGCCATCTATCTGGGATGGAACTTTTTGACGAACGACTGGGGAACCACATGGATCGTCTGGCCCCTGGCCGGGTTACTGTTTGCCGTTCTCCAGTGCCTTTACAACCTGTTGGCAGACAGGAAGTCGAACTGATTCCGGGGCAAGGCTGGGCGAGGCTTTTCCCTATGTGTCCGACGAGCCCTTCCGGGTCAGGAAAATTCCCAGAATCGCCCCGAGCAGTGCAAACGGCGCGATTCTGACAAACAGCCACTCAAGTGCGTGAAGTCCCACTGCTGCCACCGCCGTCTCGGGATCGCTGTAGTCCCAACTCAAGTATGGACTATGGAATCTGACCAGGGCGGCGGACAGCTTATCTCATTTTAGTTTCTATATCCATATAGTTTTGGTAAAGGAGTATATTCAGAACGGCGGAACCCTGAAAAATAAACATTTCCGCTGTTTTCTTATGCCTGTTTGTCGCTTATTTGTCACTTAAATCTGCATACTACACGATAGCAGACGATACAAGGCTATTTTATTATTGCGAATCCTTCCCCGGCAATTTTAGAAACTGTTTTTCCATGCCCGTGACGGTTTCTTGCACACATGGTCAGGGCGGCAAAACGCGCACACATCCGGCAAATTATTATTCTCGCAAATATCGGGGTTATTTTGCCTGCACCCGAAAGTTTGCTTTTCAGTGTCAAGCGGGTTCAACGGCGTATTAAAGGGAATAGTGTATTCTTTGCTGCTCATTATATCCCCCTTATCCGTCAAGTTCTTTCCTGTAAATGGCTACAATCTTGTCTAACAAGTCTTTCTTTTGCCGCTTCACGAATTGTTCTATCCATGCAAAATCTATATTCCCTTGTTCGTCCACAGGCAAGACGATTGTTGACGACAAAAACGCTTCATCCACGTCACGAACAAGCCCCGATAACAGATACGGGGAAAGCCCACTAAGGATAGTTTCAAAGTATAACCCTGTATACTGATTCAGTTCAAACTTTGCCTTAATTTTCCGCATGAACTGTCCTGCATACCATTCCCGTTCCCGATAAAAGAATGTCATTTGTAATAATCCAAGACTAAATGTACAGGGTTCATTCAAGCCTTTATCACTTATAAATCCGGTTGTTTCGCAAATGCCCCTGTTTGTCGCCGTGCGGGTTATATAGTCATATTCCTTGCCTGTTACCTCTGTTAAACTATCTTTGTTATAACTCGGTGTCTTATCAATATCGAACAAATTGCCTACTATGAATTCTTTTTTCTTCTTTGATGTAACCCGCGAATTGTCTGCAAGGTTATGAATTAACTGTTCAGTAATTATTCCAGTTTCCCATGCAAAATGCGAACCAATAGCTTTTTCAAAATCGCTCTTTGTGGGTTCTGTATTAACCTTTTTATGCTGCTCAAAATTCCAGTCTTTTCCGCTGTCTGTTATCGTATCTTCACAGTAGACATTTTCTAAATCCCACAATTGAGAATGAAAAGCAGCATTATTCCGTGCGTTCAGCCCCATCTTGAATATCAAGTATAAATCTTGATATCTTTCAGCCGGATGGTCTACATCATTTATTGTTCTTTCTGTTCTTTTATAGCCGTCATTCCTAAAGTCTATGAATTTTACAACGTCATAATCAAAGTTGTGGGGTGTTCCGACTTCAAAAACGTATATACTTGTTTGCACTATCGCGTTCGGATTAAACAAATCAGCAGGCATTTTTATACTTGCAAGCATTTTATGCTTTGATAAAATGCTCTGATTTGTCATAATTGCTTTTCCTGCCCCTGCCGAATCTTGTATAATAACCGCGCCTTTTCCGCCCTTTGCCATATGGTCAAGTCCGAACTCAAAGAACGGCATACCATAATCTGTATAGGAAAACGGCGGATTTAATAACAGACGGTCTGCCTTGAAATCCGTATAAAGCGAAGCGGGGGTTTTGAAAGTATCCGCTTTCTTTATTTGCGTGCTTCCATCGCCGCGCAAAATCATATTTGTTGCCGCAAGCGTGTACATTTTTGCATCAACTTCAACTCCAAGCAGTTGTGTATACTTGATTTTCTGAATAGTCTCCTTTGCTTTCTCCGTTCCTTTACCAAAAGACTTATTAGCGTCAGCAATCATTAAATCCATTGCCGCCACAAGGAAAGCGGCGGAACCTGTAGCTAAATCCATAACCCTTGAATTCTTATCAATGTCAAGAATTTTTGCCATCACAGCAGTAATATAGGGGGGTGTCAATACTTTCCCTAAAGGCGCGCCATCGCTCAAAGCGTATTTTAAGAAAGTAGAATACATTTCCGCCATTATATCAAGTGCACCATTCGATAGGTCTATTACTCTATAAACATACTCATAAAGATAGACAAACACTTGCTTTGTGATAGACGCGGGCTTTTTAAGCAGTTTTGAAACAATTTTGTCGTTTTCAGTAACCGCATCCCTTGCAGCGTCTAAGGAAATAGACATCTTGAACGAATCAAGCATTATACGTTTCTTGTCCGCCGCTATGTCCTTTTGGTCTAAGTATTCCTCAAGGTGTTTTACAATTACTATACTGTCGCGCTTTTGCTCTGTCTGAATTCCTTTAAGTTCATCTGGGGTCAATCCTAAATCAAGTACACTTCCGCTTTCATCATATATATCTTGCATTGACAAAAGCATACCCGAAACATAAACCACACGTTGGTCAACGCCTATATTGTGGTTATTCATCAAAGTGTTTAACTTTTTTGCGTGTTTTAAGATTTCTTCCCTTGATTTAACAAGTATTCTGTGCCGTTCCTCATCTGTGACAGTTGCAGCTTTGTAAAAGGCATTAAAGCTGTCTTGATTCTGTACAAAATCAAGTGTTACATAATCAGTCATTTCTTTAGGCGGAATAGACGGCGAAAAAACATAATAGACAGATATTTTGACATTATCCTGATTATCGCCGGAAATGCCGATTGCTATTACTTCATTATATTTCTTTGACGCAATCATATTCTTTGCATAATATATCGCACCATTAACGGCATATTCTCGCACGGCTTTTTCATCCATGCGTATGCCGGATTTGTTTTCCGCTATATGGTGCTTTATGCCTAGCTTATCCTCAATAACAATAGGGACACTGTATTTTTCAATATGAAAATCAGGCTTGCCAAAACTGGTTTTATCCTTTGTTTTTGCCGACCCTTTCAATGCCTCTTTCATATAATCGGACATTCCCGATTCTTCATTGAAGTCAATTAGCTTTTTTAATCCTAAGGCAGTTAGTTTCGCCTTTACATAATCGTTCACGTCTGATTCCAACTTGAACATAACGTATATATGGGCTTTTGCCATTTCATTCGCCGCCTTTCTCTGCGTCGCTGTTTATCTCCACTATGTCGTCAAGTCCACAATCAAGGGCAACACAGATTTTTGCCAAACTGTCCATAGCGACGGGTTCGTCCTTGCCCATTTGGGCAAGAATGTTCGTGCTGATACCTGCCGCCTTTCGCATATCAGTTTTTGTCATACGCTTGTCTATCAGCAGTTTCCACAAGCGGTTGTAACTGTACGTCATGGGCACTCCTTCCGCTGAAACGTAACTATAAAAATACATGACTCATTATAGTATACCCGTCGGGAAATTTCAATAATATATCTTGTATTCGTGATATTTAATTGTAGGATTACAATACATATGTTACAACTGAATATTTAAAAAGCAGAGACGCTGCCTTTGTGTTATATTTTAGT
>CANQEH010000022.1 GCA_947594835.1 uncultured Acetatifactor sp.
GGTGGTGCCGATGTTGGCCCCCATGATGATGCCCACCGCCTGCTCCAGCTTCATGATGCCGGAGTTGACAAAGCCAACCACCATGACGGTCACCGCCGAGGAGGACTGGATCACCGCGGTGACGCCCGTGCCCACCAGAACCGCTTTCAGGCGGTTGCTGGTCAGATTCTCCAAAATCTTCTCCAGCCGTCCGCCGGAGACCCGGGCCAGGCCGTCCCCCATCATACTCATCCCGTACAAAAAGAGCGCCAGACCGCCTACCATCGTCAGTAAATCAAAAAAATCCATATGAAATTCCTCTCAGTGCCTTGTGGACAGTGTTCCCTGCCGCGCCGAAGGAAGCCCAAACGCCCCTTCAAACGCAGACAAGTTTATTCTATCACAATTTCCTTTCCTTGTGTATCACTTTTTGCACTGAGTGGATTTTTTGCCCCCGCTCTGCCCTCCCTTTGGGGGAGACGGCGCGGTTTTCAGGAGGAAAAAGCGCCCTCCATGTCGCCGGTCACCCGGAAAATGGCCCACTGGCCGATGTTTACCGCATGATCCCCCACCTTTTCCAGATATTTGGCGATCATCAGATCGTCCACCACCCGGTCCGCGTCCAGAAGCTGCCCACGGATGGCTTCCATCATCTCCTCTTTAACCCGGTTAAACAGCCCGTCCACGGTATCGTCCCCCTCGATCACTCTCCGGGCGTTGTCCACATCCCCCTCTGTAAAGGCGGCCACCGCCTTCTGAAACAGGGCCCCCGCCTCCTGCAGCATCTCCTGCAGGGGCCCGTCCCCCTCCCCGGCAAAGGGAGGGTTGCGACGCAAAAACAGCTCCGCCATATCGCCCACATGATCCCCCGCCCGCTCGATGTCGGAGACCACCTTCAGGGCCGCGGAAACCAGCCTGAGATCCCTGGCGATGGGCTGCTGCTTTGTCATAAGCGCCAGGCAGCCCGCCTCGATGCTGCGCTGTGTGTCCGCAATGGCCCTGCCCCTGTCCAGGAGCTGCTCCAGCCCCTCCCTGTCGTTTCCCTTTACCGCCAGGCACAGCTTCTCATAGCTGATCTGGACGCACTCCCCCATCTGGGCCACCCTCTGCTTCAGCTGTTCCAGCTCCTGCTCAAATCGGATCCTCGCTGCCATGCTCTCTCCCTTTCCGCCGTCCCCTCAACCGAAACGGCCTGTGATATAATCCTCCGTCCTCTTGTCCCGGGGCCTGGAAAAAAGCGCCGCCGTGGGGCCAAATTCCACCACCGCCCCCAGCAGAAAAAAGGCTGTGTCGTCGGAAACCCTGGCCGCCTGCTGCATATTGTGGGTCACCACCACCACGGTGTAGCTCTTTTTCAAGGCTTCCATCAGTTCCTCCACCTTTGAGGTGGAGATGGGATCCAGGGCGGAAGTGGGTTCGTCCATCAAAAGCACCTCGGGGCGTACCGCCAGGGCCCTGGCGATGCAGAGCCGCTGCTGCTGCCCCCCGGAGAGGCCAAGGGCCGGTTTTTTCAGCCGGTCCTTCACCTCCTCAAAGATGGCGGCTCCTTTCAGAGCCTCCTCCACGATGGAGTCCAGCTCCTGTTTTGCCTTGACGCCGTGGAGCCTGGGCCCGTAAGCCACATTGTCGTAAATGCTCATGGGAAAGGGATTGGGCTGTTGGAACACCATGCCCACTTTTTTGCGCAGGAGCGTGGTGTCCACCCGTCTGTCGTAGATGTTTTCCCCGTCTAAAAGCACCTGTCCCCGGATACGCACATTCTCCACCAGATCGTTCATGCGGTTGATGCATTTTAAGAAGGTGGACTTGCCGCAGCCGCTGGGGCCGATGAGGGCGGTGACGGCCTTGTCCCGGATCTCCATCTCCACGTCCTTCAGGGCGCGGTTTGCCCCATAGTAGAGATTTAAGTCTTTTACCAGTAATTTGCTCTTTTCCATACTTCTTTGTTTCCTCTTACCGGGTCTTCCAGCGCCCGGCCAGCAGCTTCATCCACAGGTTGATGCACAGCACGATGACGATCAGGACACAGCCCGCCCCAAAGGCCACGTCGTACTTTCCGTTCTGCATCTGCAGATACAGCTCGATGGTCAGCGTGCCCCCGGACTCCAGCGCCTTGCCGCCCAGTTTTTTGACGTTTTCCAACAGTCCGCCCCCCAGCCTGGGCAGCAGCCGGGCGCTGCCCGCCGTAAACAAAAGGGCCGCCGACTCTCCCACAATCCGCCCCACCGCCAGGATAATGCCGGTCAGGATCCCCGGTATGGCCGACGGCAGGAGGATCGTCCGTATCATATGCCACCGGGAGGCCCCCATGCCCAGGGCGCCGCTCCGATAGCTGTCCGGCACCGTCCGCAGGGCTTCCTGGGCGTTTCGCACGATCAGCGGAAGCACCATCAGGGTCAGGGTGAAAGCGCCGGAGAGCAGGGAATAGCCAAGCCCCAGCACCTCGCCGAAGAACACCATGCCGAACAGCCCAAAGAGGACGGAAGGGATGCCGGAGAGGGTCTCCGTGGTAAACTCGATCAGTCTGACCAGCCTGCCCGGCTTTGCGTATTCGTTTAAGTAAATCGCAGCCCCCACCCCTATGGGCGTGGCCGCAAGCAGCGTCAGCACGATGATATACAGTGTGTTGACCAGGTTCCCCGCAATGCCTACCGTCTGTTTTAAGGCACTGGTCACCGTGGTCAAAAAGCTCCAGGAGAGGGTGCCTGCCCCCTTTGCAAACACATACCCGATGACGCCGCAGAGCAGCAGCACCGAGACGGAGGCCGCGCCGTAGACCGCGCCCAGAAGGAGCGCTTCCAGGGGCCTTTTTTTCTTGTGGTACAAGGTGTCGCCCGTCATGGGGTCTGCCCTCCTTTTTTCAAAACCCGGGTCAGGATCAGGTTGATGACCATGATGAACACAAACAGCACCAGCCCGATGGTAAACAGCATCTGCCTGTGGGTGCCCGAGGAATATCCCATCTCGCTGACAATGGCGGTGGTCAGAAAACGCACGGAACGAAACGGCAGCGGGGCGTTCACGCTGCTGCCCGACACCAGGGTAATGGCCATGGCCTCCCCGATGGCGCGGCCCACCCCCAGCACCACAGCGGTCACAATGCCGGACTTTGCCGCCGGAAGGATGGATTTAAAAATGGTCTGTATCCGGGAGCCGCCCAGGGCCAGGGAAGCCGCCTTGATGCTTGGCGGCACCGCCCGGATGGCGGTCTCGCTGATGTTGATGACCGTGGGCAGGATCATGATGGCGAGCACGATCACCGCCGAGAGCAGGTTGGCCCCGCCGGTAAACTGGTGCGTGGCGGAATCCCGAAACAGCCAGCGCTCCAGGCGGTACATCGCAGGGTTTAACAGATAGATGCCCAAAAGCCCGTAGATGACCGACGGGATCCCGGCCAAGAGCTCCACCGCCGGTTTCACCACCGCCGCCACCCTCTCATCCGCCACCTCCGCCAGAAAGACGGCCGTCAGGATCCCCACCGGCACTCCCAGCAGGATGGCAAGCCCGGTTCCCACCACAGAGGTCAGGATGACATACAGAATGCCGTATCTGGGCTGGGCCGCCGTCGGCGCCCAGACAGTGGAAAACAGGATTTCCTTTAACCCCACCTGAAAGATGGCCGGAGTGCCGCTTAAGACCAGATACAGGGTGATGGAAGCCACTGCCAGAATGGCGAAGGAGGCGCAGGCGGTAAAGACGATCTGCGCCGCACGCTCTGCCGCAGCCCCGCTCTTTTTTCCGATCAGGCTTCCCGCCCCGGGTAAAATGCTTTTTTCAGCCTTCATGCGAATTTCCTTTCCGATGCAGACGCTTTCCTCCCACGGTATGCGCCGGCCTGACCGATCTGCCGATTTCATCCGGCGCGCGCCGCAGGGCAAAGCGTCAATGGACTTGCCGCAGGGTATGGGAAAATGTCACTCCACCGTGATCAGGCCCACCGAGGAGGCGATGGCCTGCCCTTCTTCCCCCAGCACATAGGCAAACCAGTCCTGCACCAGAGGGCTCTGACTGGAGACGTCCCCCATGGTGGCCATCACAAAGGGCCTGCTCAGGAAATAGCCTCCCGCCTTGATGTTTTCCGCCGTGGCCTCCACGCCGTCCAGGGGCAGAGCGGTCACGGTATCGTCCACCACGTCCAAAGACACATAGCCGATGGCTCCGGGGGTAGACGCTACCTTTGCCATGACTGCGCCAGTGCTGTCCAGCTCGTTGGCGTAAGCGCACTGATCCTCAATGCCCAGGATTTCCTCAAAGGCGCTCCTGGTGCCGCTTCCGGCCTCCCGTCCCACCACCACGATGGGCACGTCCGCGCCCCCTGCCTGGGCCCAGTTGGTCACCTTCCCGGTGTAGATGTCGATGAGCTGCTGTTTGGTGAGGCCGGACGCGGTGTTTGCTGGATCCACACAGACAGCGATGCCGTCGATGGCCACCACGTTTTCTACCGCTCCTGCCGCTTTCTCCTCTTCTTTTAAATTCCGGGAGGAATTCCCGATATCGGCGGTGCCGCCCAGCACTGCCTCAATCCCGGCGCCGGAGCCTACAAACTCTGCGCTGACCGTCACTTCGGGATGGAGCTCCATGTACCCTTCCGCCAGCGCCGTGGCCAGGGTCTCCATGGAAGTGCTCCCCACCATCAGAATGGAGCCGGAGAGAGACTCCTCCTGCCCGGAAGCATCCGCCTGGGAAGCCTGGTCTGTGGGCGCAGACGCTGCATCCGCCCGGGAAGTCTGGGAAGCAGACTCTGACGTTACATCCGTCTGGCCGGAACTGGCCGCGGCATTGCTTCCACAGCCCGCCAGGCTCCCCGCCGCAAGAATGACCGCTCCCGCCAGCGCCAGTATCGTCGTACTCTTTTTCTTCATGATCATTTCCTTTCCGGAGCGTTCCCGCGACGGGGCGGCGCGAATCCCAAATCTGCGTCTGCCCTCAGGAGAATTTATGACGCTCCAACACAAATTTTGTTTTCCTCTTTCGCTTATCAGCATAACAGGAAAACAGACAGGAAAATATCACGGATTGGTAAGAAGTATGTAAGATTTTTGTAAAATCACACCGCCCCCACCGTCTCTAAAATCCCGTCCGCCACCGCCTGGGCCACTTCCTCAAAGCGCTGGTCAAAAATCTGGTTGTCCGCATCCGTGTTGAGAAACCCCACCTCCACCAGCACCGCGGGCATCTTTGTCCGATTTAACACCGCCAGGCTGGGCTGGGGCCGGATTCCCAGGTCTTCAAACCCCACCTGGGCGAGCCTGCCGCCGATCCTTGCGGCAAGCCGGGCCGCCTCTCCGTAAGCGCTGTAAACCAGGGTTTCCACGCCGGAATATTGATTGGGATAGGCGCTGGCGTTTCGATGGAGGGACACAAAGTAATCGGCCCCCACCGCATTTCCCTCCAGGGCTTTCTGCACCGGGGACTCATACCTGTCGTCCGTCCTGGTGTAATACACGTCCACTCCCCGGCGCTCTAAGATTTCCCCCACCGCAAGCGCCAGCTTCAGCGCATCGTCCTTCTCCTGTCGTCCCAGATAAACGGCCCCGGGGTTTGCGCCGCCGTGTCCCGGGTCAAGTACTACCAAGGGCATCCAAATTCCCCCCGTTTTTCTTTCCTGCCATACTATGCAGAGGGCGTTTGTCTGGTTCCTCCTTTTGCCCGAAAATTTTGACCCGGCATAAATTTTTCACCTGACAGAAAGTTTTAACCTGACAGAAAAGGTGTAGGTTTTAACCTGACAGAAAAGGCGAATTGATTTTTCAGTTGTCATATGATAGAGTATTGAACATCGCAGAGCAGCGATTTGACGCAGAAACAGCGTTGCAGCGGAAAAGTGACAGGCATCTGTTAGAAGGGGAAATTTTGATGGCCACAAATTTTTTGGAAAAAGAATCGATAGCGGCAAACAAGAAATTGCGCCGATTACTGTTGATTTTTATTGCAATTTTTATCGCCGCCCTTGCGGTCATTTATTTTGGGGCGGGCGACGAACTTTTTGATTTCAGCGACGAGAGGACGAAACTGATCGCCGCCGTGCTGCTTGGCGGAATAGGAATCATGCTGGTTTCTACCCTTCTCACCCTGATCCACACCATGCGGCCGGCTAAAAATGGAAAAAATCTGCTGCTTCCTTTAGCGGAAACGACGCCGGAGAAGGCGGCGGAGATCATCAACCGGGAAGTGGCCGAGGGAAAAATTCTGTATGAGGGGACACGGGATTATCATACCCCCATAAAGCATGACACGCGGGTTTTACTGACTCCCTCCTATCTGCTGTTAATCGGATACAGCATGGAAAAAATAAAGGCGATTCCCTGTGACCGGATTCTGTGGATTGGCGCCCAGACAGGCTATAAGGGAGGGCCGTATTACGCCCGTCTGATTATCTTTACGCGGGAAAAAATGCTGGATTGTGACGTAAACGATATTGGGCAGGCAAAACGGATTGCCGGGGATCTGTACCGCTACATTCCCAATGTGTTCCACGATCTCGAATGGCAGGACGATAACTTTCCACATATGCTTGAAAAGCTGTATCGGGAAGACCGCGACAGGTTTCTGGCGTTGTACGAGGAAGCGACAACAGGATTTGGAGCATAAGTCTGCGATACTCCGTATCCGGCAAACCAGGACAAATAAAAGGCATCAAAAAAGCAACCGCCCCAGCCAAAGTTAGGTTGCTTTTTTGATTTCACTTGATTGATTTTGTTTCACCAGCAAAGCATATTGGAAATATATTTCCAAATTTCTAAACTTATAAACAAAATTTTATGCTGTATGCTCTACTTTCAATTTTTTTACTTCATCAAGCGGAAGCCCTGCATATTCCGCAATTTTTTCAAGTGTCAAAATCCCATCCGCCAACATTCTCTTTGCAGAATTGATTGCTCCTTCTTTCAATGTCTGATTCCTCATATCTTCCATAGCCCGGCACATAATTTCGATTCCCTCCTTACTCTCTTTGAAAAATCTCACCCTGTCCGCTAGTGTCCCATAGTACATATCCGCTGCGTCTGTGCAGGAGAAGTCATGCATTAACTTCCCGATTGGCGTATCACTGCGGTAAGCGCCATTTACATACAGTATGTGCGAACCGTCCTCAAATCTTTCCCCCGTTCCTACAAAGCACCGTTCAATCGGATAGAGCGGCAGCCCTTTTCCCATTACGTCATTCTCTGTGATAAAGATTACCCACGTTTCCGGCAGCTTGTCGAAGTCCTCGCCTTTCTTCAAAAGGTTTGCGTCCATCATGCTGCTGTTGTACCTTGCTCTTTTTTTCCCGGATCCTTTGTCGGAGCGCTGTACCTCCACATTCAGTTTTGCCCCTGTGCTGTCCGTAGCCAGGATATCCAGCCTCACCGAGCGGTTCAGCAGGTTCTCCACAAATACCTGGGTGCGGACGTCCAGCACCTTTAAATCCGGCTTTTCCAGTACAATCTGTAATACCAGTTCTATGCTTGCCGTATCTCCCTCAAAACACTTTGTGAGGAAATCATCATCAAGCAGGCGAAAACCTCTTAATCTCTGTAAATCTTCCTGATGTTTCTGGTCTATCTGTTCCGTCACTGTCAATCGTCCCACCTGCTTTCCCTTCTGTTTTCGTATCTCCATACTACCATATACCTCCCGATTTTACAAGCCGGGAGCCAGGCAAAGCCGAATCCATATAGGACTATCCCCGCTTTTCTGGGATTGGTGGAAAACCTTTTGACATTCCATTTCCGTTCATGTTATATTTTTTGCATCTTAGGAAGGGAGGGTGCAACGATGCGGTGGATGCAGAAAGGCTTAATCCTGCATTTTCTTGGCTACGATATGGCTATCCACGGGATCAGTGCGCCCTTTTTCAGGTGACTACGGGTCACAGTAAATGGTCGCGCCGATCCTTTTCTTATTTTCTTATGACGACAAAGAAAGGATGGCGCATTTTTTATGCTCAAAAATATAAAACAGTTTTCTATTTCCAGACAAAAGCTGGTTCTTCTCATCCTGGAATGGTCGGTAGGCTTCCGTCCGGCAGGAAGCGTGTGGGTTCTGTTGCTGGCTCTGCGGGGATTCTCCTTGGTGGAGATCGGCTTTGCAGAGGCGGTGAGGAACACCTTCCAGACATTTGAAAAAATGGCAGTACACAGCAAAAAGGATCTGGCGCTGGTCCTTACGGAGGACAGAGCACATGGGGACATGATCAGCAAGGCGGAAAAAGCAGGAATCTCATACAGGAGGTGACTGAATGACCAGGGAGCAGATAGAAACTGAATATGTGAAGCTGCGCGAAAAATACTGGGAAGAACGGGATAAGATTCAAGAAACCTACTGGAAGGAGCATCCAGACGCATATCGGGGCGGACTGGATCATCCGAAGGAGCTGACTGTATTGCTGCGCCAATGTAACCGCGAATTTACCGACAAGGTGAATTTGCTAAGATCACTTCTGGATAATGAGAAGCGGGACGGTCAGGAGTAACTGAAGATAGGCAACATCAAAAAGACGCCTGGGAGCAGGCGTCTTTTTGTGTGCGATAATATCTGTCCAAGCCGCTTACGACATAAAAACTGTGCGGACGCCGCCTGGTATGGCCAGCATTCCCCTATGAATCATTGATTGAAAACTCCCTCAGATTTCCCGGTCGATCATAGCGCCCTTGATATCCTCCGCCGTCAGCTGCAGCTGGGATATCAGATTTTGCACCTCCTGCCTGACGTCCGTCCTGGTCTGTTCCAGCTGAACCATCTCCTCCACGGGAGTCTCCTCCAGGAGTTCTTCCATCTTCTCCTGCTTTTCTTCCCGCTTTCTTTGCAGTTCTTCTGTGGCTTCCCTCTTTTCCTGAAGCTTCTGGGCCTGTTCTTCCCGTTTTTCCTGTTCTTCCTCCTGACGCTCCACGGCGTCCTCCATGACCATGCCCACAATCTCGTCCTCTGCCTGCTCCAACACTTCTTCCGCCTGTTCTTTGGGCTTTACCATCAAGGGCTTTTTGAGGCGCATCAATGAGGTTTCCCGGATGGCGGCATTCTCCGCCCGCAGTTCATTCTGGTTTTTGGCCAGGATTTCCCGGTTGTGTCCGGCATAGTCCTCCAGTTCCCGCATCATGTTCTGGTATTCCTCGGGCTGTTCCCCGGGAGGCGTTTTGTCGGTAATCCCATAGGAGGCCTGCAGTTCCTGCTTCCTTTTCTCCACTTCCTCCAGGCTTTCCCTGGCTGCTTTTCCCTCCTCCAGAAGTTCGGCACGCCGCTCCCTGCGCTCCTCGACGTCCCGGTCGATGGCCCGGTCTCCCTCCCAGGCGTCCCGGATGATCTTCATGGCCTGCTGCCTTGCCTGCTCCTTGCGGTTTGCAATCCGCTCCCGCAGGGTCTGGTTTCCCTGCAGCGCCCCGGCATAGACCGTCTTTCGCACTTTCTTCTCCTCCCGGCCAGATTCCTCCCGGGCCCTTTCCAGCCCGGCACTCTCCCGCGTCTCCCCGGAGAAAACAGTGATATCCTTCCCAATCTTCATAGCGGCTCCTCCCTGTGCGTTTTGTACGCCTTCCCTGGCTTTTCTACCCGGCTAAAAAGCCGATACCTCTGTGAAAGATATCGGCTTTTTTGTGGTTTTCCTTAATATTTTTTGAATAAGCAGACGGGCTTTGGGACTTTGCTTCTTTGAGTCTTCGCACCTTTGTTCCTTTGCCCTTTTACAGGCGTTTTCCCTCCTGATCGGCAGGAAAAAGCTCGTCCAGCTGCCGCCGCACCTGCTCCAGGCTGCTGCCCTGCTCCCTGGCAATGCGGGCCAGATCCTCATATTCAAATTTGCTGCGGCTTACGCTGAACCCGGAAGAGAGTTTGCGCCGCACCTGCCCGTAAGGCGTATCCAGGGTCTTTGTCTCCCGCGTCAGGACATACCGCTGCATCCGGCTTTCCCGCACGCCCAGGGTGGTGGTGTGGCCAAACAAAAGGGAGAGCATCCGCTCCCTGTCCTGCTCCCCGCACAGCACCCGGATCAGCGTGCCGGGGCGGGATTTTTTCATGCCCACGGGGACGGTGTAGACCTCCTTTGCCCCCGCCGCAAATAGCTGCTCCATGGCAAAGCCCACTTCCTCCGCCGTCATATCGTCCACGTTGCAGGACAGTTCCAGCACCACATCCGCCGTCTCCCCGCTCTCCCCCAGCATGGCCCGGACACAGTTTGCCCGGGGAAAATCCTTCTTCCCCATGCCGTAACCGACCGCTTCCGTCCGCATCAGGGGCATTTCCCCGAACTGGTCTGCAAAATACGCCAGAAGCGCCGCCCCGGTGGGCGTGCACAGCTCCCCCTGAACGCTTCCGCCGTACATCGGGATCCCCTGCAGGATCCGGGCTGTGGCGGGGGCGGGCACCGGCAGCATCCCATGGGCGCACTTCACATAGCCGCTCCCCACATGGACAGGGGACGCCACAACCCTCTGGGGGGCCAGCTCGTAAAACAAAAGGCACACCGCCACGATATCCGCGATGGCGTCCTTGGTGCCCACCTCATGGAAATGGATCTGGGACATCTCTGTGCCGTGGACGCTGGCCTCCGCCTCCGCCAGAATCCGATAGACCGCCCTGGCGTCCTCCCGCACCTTCCCCGGCAGGGCCAGGCCGTCCAGGATATGCTCGATCTGCGCCAGACTGCTGTGCTCATGGGTGTGTTGATGGCCAGATTCACTGCTATGTTCCTGGCCGTGTCCATAGCTGTGGCCGTATTCCGCGCCGTGCTCATGGCCGTGCTCATGACTGTGGCCGTATTCCTGGCCGTGCCCGTGGCTATGGCCCTGTTCACTGCCGTGTTCCTCGCCGTGCTCATGGCTGCGGCCATATTCCGCACCGTGCTCATGGCTGTGTCCCTGTTCACTGCCGTATTCCTCGCCGTGTTCCTGGCTGTGCCCCTGGCCGTACTCATAGCTGTGGCTGTGTTCCTGGCCGTCCTCCCCGGCATGGCCGGAGTGCATTTCCTCATCTTCCTCTGCGCCGTCTGCCTGCACGCGGATATGGGTTCCCGTGATGCCGCACTTGACGGCCCTCTCCCGCCGGGTCACGATCCCGGGCCCCAGGATCTGGTTCAGCTTTTCCAAAAATCCGTCCGGATCGGGCAGAAGCTCCAACAGCGCTCCCGTCAGCATATCCCCCGCCGCCCCCATGCCGCAGTCCAAATATAAGATCTTCAATGTTTCCCCTTTCCGCGCGTCTGCCGCCCGGGCCGCCTGTCCCGCCGCGCCCGCGCAGGCAGTCCAGACCGCCTATCTTCGCTGCATATGGTTGATCCTGCTGGCCAGGTATCCGGCCCCGAATCCGTTGTCGATATTGACCACGGAGACGCCGCTGGCACAGGAATTTAACATGGACAAAAGCGCCGACAGGCCGTGGAACGAGGCCCCGTACCCAACGCTGGTGGGCACTGCAATCACAGGCGCATCCACCAGACCGCCGATGACGCTGGCCAGGGCTCCCTCCATCCCTGCGATGGCGATGACCACGCTGGCCTGGGTCAGTTCGTCCAGATGGGCCAGGGTTCTGTGCAGCCCCGCCACGCCCACGTCGTAGAGTCTGAGCACCCGGTTCCCTAAAAACTCTGCCGTCAGCGCCGCTTCCTCCGCCACAGGCACGTCGCTGGTGCCGCCGGTAGCCACCACGATGGTGCCCAGCCCGTCCGGCTCCGGGATCGTCCCCACGATGCCGATGCCCGCCTCCTGATGGTAAGCAAGAGGAAATACCTCTCCCACCGCCTGGGCCGCCTCCTTCCCCAGCCGGGTGATGAGGACGGCGTTCTGCCCGTTCTGGCCCATGGCTTCCAGAATGCCCAGGATCTGTCCCGGGGTCTTTCCCGCGCCGTAGATGACCTCCGCCGCGCCCTGGCGCAGTTTCCGATGCAGATCCACCTTGGCATAGCCGATGTCAACAAAGGGCTTGGTCTTGAGCTGATGCAGGGCGTCTTCCACGGACAGCTCTCCCTGCCGCACCGCCTCCAGAATCTGTCTTTCCTGTCCTTCCACTGAACATACTCCTCTCTTTATCCCGGCAGGCCGCTGCTCCTGGGATTATTTTTCCTTCTCAGATAATTGCCGATATCGGTGATACAGAGGATGGTCACCGCCAAAAACGCCCCTGGCACAAGCACCGTCCACCAGGCGCCGGAGAGCAGGCCCTTTTCCGCAAGGGACAGCATACTGCCCCAGGAGATGGTTTCCAGGGGCAGGCCGATCCCCATAAAGCTTAGCGTGGACTCCATTGCCATGGCATTGCGGATATTCATGACCACCATAAACAGAATAGCTGGCATAAAATTCGGTGTCAAGTGTTTCCGCAGGATCCAAAAGAAACCGGCCCCCATGCACCGGGCCGCCAGGACAGCACCGTTCTGGCGCATCTGCCTTACCTCCGTGCGGATCACCTTTGCCATACCCGTCCAGCCCGTGGCGCCGATGGCCAGGGAAAGGGTGGCTGCGTTGGCCTTTCCCAGAATGGCCTGGAAAAAGACCGCAAGAAGCAGCCCCGGCACGCTGAGAAACAGCTCCGTAAAGCGCATCAGAAGACGATCCAGCCACTTTGGGCCCAGCCCGCTTAACGTGCCCAGGAGCACCGCCGCCGCAGTGGACAGCGCCGTGGCCAGAAGGCCGATGCTTAAAGAAACCCTGCCGCCGGGCCAGATCATGGAAAAAAGATCCCGCCCCATGGCGTCCGTGCCAAACCAGGCGTCCCGCCCAGGGGGCAGGTTGGCCCGGTACAGATCCATATACGGCGGGCCTTCCCAGAACCATCCGCCGAGGAAGCACCCCGCCAGAATCAGACCAAGCACGGCGGCGGAGCAAACGGGTTTCTTCTCTTTTGCCCGGCGTATTGTCCTCTGTTGTTCCGGGGCGGGGAGGATGCCCACCTGCACAAACCTCTCATCCAAACTCCGTCACCTCCCCTGTGCGCCCCCCGTCCTCTGTGCCCAGCCGGGGATCGATCCGTCTGCAGATCCCCTGGGCCAGGAAATTGCAGGACATCAGAAAGGCCCCTGTGAGAAGGCAGACGGCCATCAGCAGGGGATAATCCCGATACCGGGCGCTTTCATAAGCCAATGTTCCCAGGCCGGGATAAGAAAACACCGTCTCGATCACATAAGTGCCCCCCAGGAAATGGGGCGCAGAGATGGCCATGAGGTTGATGTAGGAGGGAAGGATATTGGGCAGGCAGTGCCCAAAAAAGACCCGCCCCTTCCCCAGCCCCTTTGCCCTGGCAAGCAGCACATACTCCGCCCGCACCTCCTCCAGCAGACGGTTGCGCACCAGATAGGCATAGTACCACAGGTGGCCGGACACCGACGCCGCCAGCGGAAGGACAAGATGCCTGAGCCGGTCAGACAGCCCCCCGTCTCCCCCTATGGAGTAAGCGCCGCTTGTGGGAAACCATTTCAGCCAGACGGAAAACACCAAAAGCAAGACGAGGGACAGCCAAAATTCCGGCAGACAGCCAAGGATCGTGCCCACCCTGCAGATCAGCCGATCCGGCAGGCGCTCCTCCTTCCAGGCGCAGAAAGCGCCCAGCCCCAGAGACAAAACAAAGATCAGCGCAAAGCTGCTAAGCCCTAAAAGCAGCGTATTCCCGATACGCCCGCCGATCACGCTTACCACATCCGTCTTGTATTTATAGGAAATGCCCAGGTCGCCGTGAAGCGCATTGCCCAGCCAGCGGGCATACTGGACGGGGAGGGGATCGTCCAGCCCCAGTTTTGCCTCCGCCCAGCTGCGCTCCTGCGGACTCATCTTCTCCGCCCGCTCCCCGTAATAAGACGTCAAAGGATCCCCGGGGGCAAGTCGAGCCACCAGAAAGACCGCCATGGAAAGCGCCCACAGGCTGACAAAAAAATTCAGGCATTTTTTCATGGCTGCACCCCCTTTCCTCCAAATGGTCTGCCATTTCCCCATCCCTACTGCCTGTTCATCTCCCACTGGGCCACGTTCCAGAAAATACCCACGCCGTGATGGCCCATGACGGTGTCGGGCGCAATGCCCTCCAGGCCGGAAACCGCCACATAATCCGCGTCCACATAGCAGAGGAACGCAAAGGCCGGATCCGCCGCAAGAGCCTCCTGGAACTGGTCGTAATATTGCGCCCTCCGGGCCGGATCGCCGGTCCTTCTGGCCTCCTGCAGCAGGCGGTCAACCTCCGGGTTGGAATAGCCGGAGTAATTGGCCCCCTTGTCCGTGCCAAACACCTTGTAGGTGTGGTCATCCGCGTCAAAGGGGCTGCCCCAGCCGATCAGGTATGCCATCTGGCCGCCCCAGTCCACCTGGGCGGGGACTTCCACGGTGCAGTGGATCCCAATCTGGCCGAGCTGCTGGGCCGCGGCCTGGGCCATGTCCAGGCGCACCTGATCCCCTGCCCCCACGCTGATCACGAAGCCCACTTCCTGCCCGTCCCGCTCGTAATAGCCACCGTCCCCCATGGTACATCCGGCCTCCTCCAAAAGCTGCCTGGCCTTCTCCGGGTTATAGGTGTAATGCTCCATCTCTTCGTTGTTGTAAACGTTTCTCTGCAGCGGGCCGTAGGCTGTAATGCCATGCCCTAAAAGCACAGCCTCCAGAATTGCCTGGCGGTCCAGACCGTAGCAGATGGCCGGGATCAGATCCCGGTTTTCCACCCAGTAGCTGTTCCGAAAATTAAACAGAATCCCCCGGTAGTCGGAGGTCTCCATGCGATAGACCCGGTAGCCCTCTTTCCCCTCAAACCGCTCCGCGTCCTTTGGAGTCAGCAGCGCCAGATCCAGTTCCCCCGCCTGCATCTGCAGGGCCTTTGCATTGTCGTCCGGCACGATCTTAAAGAGGATGCGGTCAATATTTGCCTCCCCTTTAAAATAATCCGGGTTTTTTACCAGGGTAATGGCCTGGCCTTCCGCCCAGTCCTCCAGCATATAGGGGCCGGTGCCCACCGGGTGCCTGAAAAACGCAGAGGTCTGCATATCCTCCCCTTCCAGCAGATGTCTGGGAAGGATGGGTATGGCCATGTAATCCAAAAAAGCCACATTGGGGGCCGAGAGCCGGAAAGAGACCGTATAGGGATCCTCCACCGTGATCTCCTGCACATCCTCATAGTTGGGCGCGTTTTCGGATCCGTTCTCCGGATCCATAATCGCTTCGATGGTAAACTTTACATCCTCCGCCGTAAAGGGCTCCCCGTCGTGCCAGGTCACATTTTCTTCCAGATAAAACGTATATGTGTCGGTGCTCTCATCAAAGTCCCAGTCTTTCGCCAGCCCTGATGTCACCTGGTTTTCGCCGTCATGGGCGGTCAGGCCGTTAAAAAGCAAAAGATTGATCTCGCCGTGCTCGTCCATAGCGGGGTTGATGCGGGTATAGTCCCCGCTGCCGTACACCAACGTTTCCTCTGCCGCCCCTTCCCTGACAGCGCCTTCCTCCTTCCCGCAGGCGCAAAGCGCCAGGGACAGTGCTATCCCCAGGAAAAATGCCATGTTCTTTTTCATCGTATTCCCTTTCTTCACCGTTTCTTCCCAGCAAAGGGCTGCTCTGTTGGGCCCGCACTCTCCGCACACAAAAAAGGCATCCTGCTTTTCTTCTGAAAAGCCATATGCCTTCTGCGCACAATTCATAAGCCTGTTCCCGTGTTTCCCGGAAACAGTGAAACGGTCTTTCTTCCAAAATATCTGATGAAGAGGCTTCTGCCCCTCTATACCCGCTTCCTGCGGGCTTATTCTTGTCTATTATATCGGATCGGGGGCGATTTGTAAAGATGTCTGGGCGTCCATTTCTCCCGCCCGGCGCCTCTCAGTTTGCCGCGGGGCCTCCAAGGGCAAACGATAGAAACAGCACCAGGCAGAGGATGATCGGAAACAGCAATGCGGCAATTCCCACGATCCACGCGGCAGTATAACCCTGCTTCCTCCTGCGCCGGCGGATTCCAAATCCCACAAGCACCATCCCGGCTGCCAGGCATAGAAATGGCATACATACAAAAAAGAACCCCTCCCATTGCATCAGGTCAATCAGAAATACCAGAAGCACCATGGCGGCGGCAGAGACAACGCCAATCACCAGATTCCTTCGCTCTATCTGGCGCTGATGGACGGCCAGGCAAATCACATTGTCCAGTGCCTCCGCCGTTTTCTCCGCAGAGATTTCGCCTTTGTGTTCTCTTTCAGACTGCATGATTTCTAATACGCTGACCCCCAGGGCATCCGCCAACGGCTTCACCGTGTTAATATCTGGAAATCCCAATCCCCTTTCCCATCTTGAAACCGCTTTATCCGTCACCCCCAGCTTCCCTGCCAGCTCTGCCTGCGTCCATCCTTTCTCCCTTCTGACCGCGGCAATAAATTCCCCAAACCTTTTGCTGTCCATCGTTTTCTCCCTCCTTCTGCATAACCAGATTATAGGATACTTCCGAATTTTTCAACCGATGTATCGTAGAGTCCTCTGAAAGCCGCGTCAAAGCGCCTTTTGCTGATTTTATCATTCCAACAGACGCCCCCTTTCGGATATGATCTGTCCTGTCAAATTTACGATTGGTTGTTTCGATTTACATCCCGTCAGACTGGAATTGACCGGCGAAGCGAGAGATTTTTCAGTGAATCAGCATGGATAGTTTTTTCCCACAAAAAACACCTGCCAGACAGCATACAACACTTAAAAATATGTATATTCCTCCAGACAGGTAAGCCTTGTTTTCAAACAAAGTAAACGCTTCAAGCGAAAAGGTAGAAAAGGTCGTGAATCCGCCGCATACACCTGTTTTCCAAAACAAGACGGTATTCGGAGATACTTCGTTATGATTGCCCGCAATGCCTGCAATAAATCCTATCAGCGCTGCGCCTGTGATATTTATGAGCAATGTTAAGATTGGAAAACTTGTTTTAACCGGCAAAAGACTGATCGCATATCTTCCTGCTGCACCCAGCGCACCACCAAGAGAGACAAATAAAAATCCCATGATTGATACCTCCTGCCAATGTAGATTTTCTTTGAGTGTATCAAAAACACTCCTGGCTTTCAACCGCTCATCTGCAAAAAAACACCCGGCCGCAGCCGAGTGTCATACATAACTAGGTGAGCGTATTTAAAGGATGCACCGTATCTCATCGCTTTCTTCGTCAGGAGAGAAACGCCATGCTGATCTCACAGCCTTTTGCTGAAACAGATAATACGATTTGCCTCTGCAAACATAAATTTATAGTTATTCAGTCTAAGCTTATAATTCAACCAGCTTTCCCTTGGAAAAACAATAGATGTTCTCTTTTTTGTATCCATACTTGTTTATGTCCATACTTGGAATTAGGTTTAGTCATGGGACCAGGCAGGGCCATCCGTCCACGCAAAAGGAACCGCCCGTTACTCCAGCGCGCCAGACTGGTACTGGATCGAGATGACCTGGTCGCCGTCCAGAATAAAGTTCAGCTTCATGCCGTCCTTCGCATAGGTGAGCAAAGAGCCGTTTTCCTGGTAATCCGTACCATACTTTTCCTCCACCTTTGCCCTGGAATCTCCAATGGCCACACCCTCCGGCGTCGTCACGGAATCATCCTTCAAGACCACGGCAGACACATAATCCTTCCCGTCCGTGGGGTAAGTCTCCATCTCAAAGCCGCTGTAAGTATAAATTTTATCCAAGCCCTCAAAGGCACAGCTTGCGGCCTCGTAGTAAGAATTGGGCTCCCCCAGGGCATCCACAATGGGCGAAGCGTCCGCATCCATGGAAATGGTCACGCCGCCGCTTGCAAACACAAATCCCACAGCGCTGTCCGTGCTCTGCTGCTCTTCCTCTCCGGTGCCGGCCTGTTCGGCAGTACTCACCACGGGGGCAGCGCTCCCTCCGTCCCCCTGGATGATGTGCTCGCTCTCCCCGCAGCCTGTAAGCAGTATACCGCACACTGCGGTCAGCGCCAATCCCCGTCCCAGATCATTTCTTTTCATAAGCTTCTTCTCCTCCCTGTCTGTTCCATAGGTTCTTCTTCCGATTATGGAGTCTGCGGCGTCATGCCATACTTCTCATACTGGGCGTCCCGATCCCGCTCATAGGCCGCAGTCTTCTCCTGCCACTGCTCTGTAAGCCCTTCCTCTCCCCTGCGGTCCGCAAGCCCCATATCCTCCCGGAGATATTCCCCGAGGTAGCGCGTGATTTTTTCCGCACCCGACAGATTCAAATGCAGCCCAGCGTCATAAGTGTCCGATGAAAAGTCGAGTCCTGTCTCTTCGGTGAGTTCCAGAAAATTGAGATAGGGCAGCTCCCGCCTGCGGGCGTATTCCTCCACCTGTTCCTCCCACTGGGGATACCAGTAGGGATACAGGCTGGGCGCTTTCACCAAAAGCAGCCGGATCCCCTTCTCCCGGCAGAGATCTGCAATCTTGTCCATGTAAGTCCAGGCATTGTCGCCAAAGCTGTAATCTGCCAGAATCCTGCCCTCCGGCACATTCTCCGCAGGCCGCACATCCACCCGCATATAGTAGCCGTTGTGGGTCACCTGCTCCCGCCGGAACATCCCCTGTACATCCTTCACAGTCAGCTCGCTCCAACGGGAATGGTACCGCAGCAGCGGGAACACATACTCCAGAAAGCTTTCCCCCTCCGTCATGGAAGCCAGAATCGATTTTGCCTTAGAGCCCGACCAGCGCATTCCCTCCAGCGTCATACGGTTGTACGCCTCGCTCTGGGGTCTGTCATACTGCAGCGCAAGCACATTGAACACCACCACGTCCGGCGTCTCATAGCGGAGCGTGTCTTCCAGCAGATAATAGGACTGCCAGATCAGCTGCTGGGCGCTGCCCCGGATATAACTGTTGATTCCATACTCCTGCCATAAGACTTCAGGCGAGAAATTTTCATAGACCTCGCAGTCTCCGATAAAGACCACGTCATGATCCTTCTCTTCCCCATAATATTCCCGGATCATAGCGCCTTCCGTGATATCGTAGATGTATTTCGGCATTAAAAGTTCCTGCAGCAGCGCCAGCGACAGTACCACCGCCGCAGCCGTGCCAAGGATTTTCCACAGTTTCCGCTTTTTCAACCTTTTCCTCCCGTCCGAAGCCCCAAAGCGCGGCCGCCGGCCAACAGCGCCCCCATGACCGGCCCGGCGTCAGACCGTTGTCTTAAAACTGATTATAAATAAACTGGCTGGCGTCATAGCCGTTCCCATAGGCCCCTGCCAGCAGTACGATCAGAAACAGCCCGTACCAAAGGATTGCCCTGACAGGATAGGGGTACGCCGCAATCCTTTCCCGGACGCTCCCCCTTCTCTGAACCATGCTCACTGCAAAAAGCAGCGCAAGCCCCAGGACAAGCACGCCGTAATCCACAGCGGTAAGCCCCAGCCCAAGCAGGGAGCCATCCCACAAAATCGACCAGTTAAACTCCGTAAACATGGTGCCGAACATTCGAAAGGTCAGCGGGACGTTCCGATAGCAGTCGAACATCCTTAGACAGCTCATGAGAAGCACCGTCCGTATCACCTGAAATGCCCGAAACCACAGGCGTCCCTCCGCTTTCGGAAACCTGCCGCGCAAAAAACCGTACAGCGGGCCCAGCTCCTGCGACACCATGATCACCACCCAGTTTCCCAAGCCCCAGACGATAAAATTCCAGCTGGCCCCATGCCAGATACCGGTGGCGGCCCAGACCGCAAAAGAGGAGAGATAGACCGGGATCCGCTTTCCCACCGTCTCGCCGAGATGCGCCCTTGACCACTTGGAAAGCTTCAGCATGGGCTTGCTCACCGATATGGGGTAAAAGATATAATCCGTAAACCAGGTTCCCATGGAAATATGCCATCTTCTCCAGTACTCCTTGATGGATTTTGAGAAGTAGGGGCGTATGAAGTTTTCCTTCACCGTGATGCCCAGCGCCTGGCCGATGCCTATGGTGATGTCAATCCCGCCGGTAAAATCCGCGTACAGCTCCAGGGCGTAAAAGAGCATTCCCACCAGCACCCACGCGCCGCTGTGGATCTCGGGCTCCCGGATGATGGCGTTCACCGCCGTCAGGATCCGATCCGCGATGACAAGCTTTTTAAAATATCCCCACAGGATCCTCTCCAGGCCCAGAGCCACCGTCCTGGCATGAAAGGGATGTTCCTCATACAGGCTCTTCCCCAGGTCGCCGAACCGGCTGATGGGGCCCTGGATCAGCTGGGGAAAAAAGGACACGAACAACCCCAGCCGGAAAAGGTTCTTCTCCGCCGGAACCGTCCCCCTGTAAACGTCGATCAGATACCCCAGCGCCTGAAAAGTGTAAAAGGAAATGCCCAGAGGAAGGACAAAATCAGGGACATCCAGCCGCCTTTCCAATCCCACCGCCCCAAGCAGGGCATTCGCATTAGCAATGGCAAATGCGGCATACTTCACCACCGCAAGGATGCCCAGGTTTAACAGCAGACACAGCACCAGCAGACGCCGCTGCCTGCGTTTTCCCTTCTCCTTCCAGGCTTTCTTCTCCTCCCTGGTCAGGGTCTTGCCGCACTCTTTCACATAAGCCGCCGTCTTTTCCCCTCTGGCCTGTATGGCACGGCCAGTCAGCCAGACAGAAACGGTAGTCGTCATGATATACAGAAGATACTCCGGCCCCGCAAAGAAATAAAAGAGGTAACTGGCAGCCAGAAGCAGCGGCCACTGGCACTTTTTCGGCACCAGATAATAGAGAAGGAACAGAATGGCCGCAAAGCCTATAAAGCCGTAAGATGTAAAAAGCATTTGGTCACTCTCCGTCCTCCAGCTTCTGGATCAGCGCATACAAAGCTTTTGCCGAGTTAAAATTTTCCGGCGTGATCTTTTCCGCCGTAATAGCCACGTCAAACCTCTCGTTGATCTCGGCAATGACGGATACAATGTCAAAGGAATCCAGTATTTTGTCGTCGATCAGCCTGTCACAGGTCGTAAAGTCAACCTCCGGATGGAGATCTTCCAAAATTTCCAACAGTTCTTCCATCTCTCTCACCTTCCTTTCCATTCCTGGGAAACGCCTGAGCGCAGCGCCGCCCTGTCAATCTTTCCGTTGGCGGTAAAGGGCATCTTCTCAAGCCGCGTGATACGATTCGGCATCATATACCGCGGCAGTCTGTCCTTTAGGGCTTCCGCCAGCTCCTTCTCCGAAATTTCCCCCACATAGTACAGCATGATCCGGCCTTTTCCCTCATCATAGGCACAGCCTGCAATCTTCACGGGCTCCAGCAGATTCACATTGGCTTCGATTTCTCCCAGCTCGATCCGATGGCCCATATGCTTGATCTGATAATCCTTGCGGGAGACAAATACGAGCTCTCCCTGCTCGTTGAGCCGTCCGATGTCCCCCGTCCGATAGATCATTTCGGGATAAGCCGTGTTCAGGGGATTCTGTACAAAGGCCTGCCTTGTCCGCTCAAAATCATTATAGTAACCCAGCGTCAGGGAAGTCCCACGGATACAGATCTCTCCCTCTTCGCCTGCGGCTGCCCGCTCATCCTTCTCGTTTAAAAGCAAAATCTCCGTGTTCTTAAAGGGTCGTCCGATGGGGATTGGCTCCCCGTCCTGCAGCTCGCGCTCCACTCTGTAATAGCAGCACATCCCCGTCCCTTCCGTAGGGCCGTAGAGATTGGTGAACTTCGCCTGCGGAAGCGCCTCCCGCCATTTTCTGAACTGCTTCAAGGGAAACACCTCACTGCCAAAGGCTATGTTGCGCAGATACTGCGGCGTCACGGTGCGGAAGGTCTCAAACGCGGAGACCATCGTCAGCGCCGACACGACCCAGCAGATGGTGTTGATCTTGTGCTCGTTTAAAAACTCTACCAGCTTAACCGGCAGGGTAAACAGCTCCCGGGGGATCAGCCACGTCGTGGCTCCAAACTTGAGGGTTGGATATAATTCCTTCAGACAGGCGTCAAAATAAAGCGGCGTCTGATTGCCAAACACCGTATTCTCGTCAAATCCCATCACCTCAGAAAGCTGTTCGATGTAGTCGATCACTGAGCGGTGGCAGGCCGCCACCCCTTTGGGAACCCCGGTAGAGCCGGAGGTAAACACAATGTAGACAGGATCCGTGTCGATGGCCCTGTCGTAAATCTTCTGCAGGGCTTCCTCGTCCACATCCCCCCCGCAGGCGTCCTCATAGAGCACGATTTCTCCCTGGAACCGAAGCTGCCTTGCCGCCTGCTCTGTGGAGGCATCACAGATCAGCATCCCGGCCTTGACGTTTTCCAGGATCAGGTCGATGCGCACGGACGGCATTTCCTCATCAATGGGAACATAGAAATTCCCGGCGGCGATCACGCCGAAAAAAGCCGTGATCTCCTCCGGGGACTTGCCCATAAACACCACCACAGGCTGTTTCTCTATCCCTTTTCGGTGGAGAAAAGTCGCAATGGCCCGGCTCTGGCCGTAAACCTGGGCAAAGGTCATCACCCGCCTGGGGTCCGCAAAAGCTGTTTTATCCGGTTTTACACGGACGATATCATTCAGATAGTCCAGCACATTGTTCTGCATCTTGCTACTCCGTTATCAATTGATCGTATTCCTTCTTCAGCCTGCCGCAGGCAAGCACCGCTTCCCGGGAAAGCACCTCCATCACATCCAGAAAACCCGGTTCCAGCCTGTAGTCCCGCTTGATCAGGGAAAGCTCCGTGCATCCTAACAGGATCACCTGGGCGCCCTCCCCAGACAACTGTCGGGCCGCATCATAAAACAGCGGCATCTCCACCGGCTTTCCGGCCTTCACATTGTCGTAGATCATGTGCATGACCTGACGCTGGCCCTCTTTAGGCGGGAGCACACAACTGATGCCCGCATCCTCCAGGGAACGCTGAAACAGGCCGCTCTGCACGGTGCCGTCCGTGGCCATCAGTCCTGCCCGTTCTACGCCCGCGTTCTTTAAATAAAGCACGGTCTTTTCAATACCGTTTAAAACCGGGCGGCCTATCCCGTCCTCCAGCTGCCGTTCAAAATAATGGGCGGTGATGCAGGGGATCGCAATGACTTCCGCCCCCAGACTGACCAGCCCCTGGCCGACCCTGATCATGGCAGGCAGCGGATTTTCCCGGCTATTATCCAATATGTATCCCGTCCGGTCCGGTATCTGGGGCATACTGTGCAGCAGGACTTCCATGTGCTCCTGATCCGTCTGCGCATCGCTCATCTGAACCAGCAGCTGCAGGAAATATGCCGTGGCCATGGGACCCAGACCGCCGATCACACCCAGCTTTTTCACATCGCACTCCAATCCGCGCCTCCCGCGCACTCCGATGATCCGTCAGTTTACCTGGGGGTAAGCGTCGTGGTCGTAATTATGGGAATTGTGGTGGGAAGCGGAATAGTTCATCAGATCTGCATCCGTCCACAGGAAAAATCCCCTGGGGCCTCCCTGTCTGGGACAGGTGTCAAAGTGAAGCCATCCTTCCCCCACGTCTACCAGATTCCAGTAATGCATGGTTTTGGCGGGTATCTTTTGAATATCCATATTGGTGATGCCCGCCCTGGTCAGCAATTCTTTTGACGTAAACGCAAACACCCTGCAGTCGCCCTTTCGCAGCGCCAGCCCCTCATAGGCGGATTTGATCCAGTCATCCCCGTCGGAATGGCTGATATACGCTACATTGGTCGTGACCCATGTAAAAATCGCTTCCGCTTTCTGCCTCTGGGTCATCCCCTCCGTGATGATCCCTGCCAGCACCTGGTCGGCCAGACCATCCACCTCTTCCTGCGTATATGCTCTGGCCGCTACGGTGAGGGAAACCGTGACGCTGGAGACATTGCCCGCTTTGTCCGTGGCAGTGTAAACCACCGGGTACACTCCGGGCTCCGCCAGATTTACCTTTGACGTGTCCACAGCAAGGGCAGGCTCCGCCTGACTGTTGTCCGTGACGGAAATATTCTTTCGGTAGGAGACGCTATCTCCCAGATACACCCTTAGATCGGAGGCGCCATGGATGACGGGGGCCTCCGTATCCGCTTTCAGTGTCAGAAACGCCGTTTCCACCGTCTGGTTGCCTCCAGCGTCACTGGCCAGAAGGCGTACCTCCTGCTGCCCCTCCAGGCTCCAGTCCGGCTCCTGTTCAAAGGCGACCGTAACGTCCGTCTTATCCCTGATATCGGTCACAAAATCCATTGCCTCCCGCGGCGTCATGCAGAACCCTTCCAGATCCTGCACTTCCAGCTGCGGCGGCACGGTATCTTCCACCCGGAGCAGCGAGTCATACGTCTCTCCGCCCAGCTTAAGGCGGATCCGATGTTCTCCCACTGTGGTGACATCCAGATTTTCGACGTCTGTCACAAAAGCCGCTTCTTCATTTGTCAGCACAAAATCAGACACGGCGGGCAGCGGGTCTCCCACTTCCATGACGACCACGTCCACCACGCTGGAAATAAAAAGTTCCGCGCTCAGCGCCGTGACGTTTCCTCCCAGGTCTGTCAGCACCACGCTCACAGTCTGGGAGCCCGGATTCCCGAAATCCGGAGCCGTCCCCCACGCGCAGGTCACCGCCGTGACGTCCGAAATCCCTGTCACAAAATCTTCAGGCCCGCAGCTCTCTCCCAGCATAATGCTTTTTGAGACTGCCGTCGCAGCCGGGGGCACCGTATCCGCCACGATCAGGCGGCAGTCATGGGTAAACCAGCCGCTCTTTACCTTTACCTGATACTCTCCGGGTACCGTAACGTCAAACTGGGTTCCCTCCGCAAACACTGCCTCCGGATCCGATTTTTTCAAAAAATCGGAGGGCGTCACATTCACACCTGCTTCCACACGGCAGACCTTGTATGCCAGGGAGTCAACATAAAACCACCCGCCCAGGCCAAGGCCCACAAGCAGCGCCGCCAGCACGGCAATGACAATGATTCTCCTTTTTCCAAGATTTTTCCACATGATTCTACCTCAGAATAAAAATACGCTTTTAAAGGTATTTTGTCAATATCAAAACTTTTTGATATCCCCCATCTTCAAAGTCCTCATGTCCCACAATCAGCTATTTTAAAGGTAATTCCCAATGCCAGAATCGTTCCTGGAAAACATATCTTTCAGTGTGTCTCCAATGGCGTACAAATAAATTGCAGCATTTCATAAGTCTTCCATTTCAATATTCTTATCCTGATAGGCTGAATACATATATGATTTATTTATTAAATAGAATCTTTCATGATTGTATTGAAGATGCCCGAAAATAGAAAATATGCGTGCAAAATAAGAGTACTTTTCCTTTTCCCGTACTGTCTATAACTCAACATAAATTTTAATCCACACTCCCGCGTGGGGAGTGACAGGAGGATATAGCCTTCTACAACGCCAAAATAAATATTTCAATCCGCACTCCCGCGTGGGGAGTGACTGTGGCTAATACATAGGGTGCCACGCCATCATAGATTTCAATCCACACTCCCGCGTGGGGAGTGACACTCATAACCAGTAACAGTCACACCAACAGAAAATTTCAATCCACACTCCCGCGTGGGGAGTGACCTGTATGAGTCATGCCTGGACAGTTATACAGTTATTTCAATCCACACTCCCGCGTGGGGAGTGACGCCGTCAATCGCCTCTCTAACTTTTCTGATGTCGAATTTCAATCCACACTCCCGCGTGGGGAGTGACTTGTTTGGCTGGCAACAGGTTCTGCCTAACAAGCGATTTCAATCCACACTCCCGCGTGGGGAGTGACAGACGGTTTCCATCCGCCTTGCCCGGCTATGTTATTTCAATCCACACTCCCGCGTGGGGAGTGACGCGTTTTGCCCTTTCTGTCCGTCCACTCGATGGGATTTCAATCCACACTCCCGCGTGGGGAGTGACCTTTCGGATCGAGATCCTGTGGCCGTCCAGCGACACCATTTCAATCCACACTCCCGCGTGGGGAGTGACTCATTAGAGGGTATATCTTTTGTGCATTTTTACTATTTCAATCCACACTCCCGCGTGGGGAGTGACACGGCCTCATATGCCGGGCAGACATAGGGAGAGTATTTCAATCCACACTCCCGCGTGGGGAGTGACAGAGTTGCAAGAGGTAAATGCAAAATATGCAGAATTTCAATCCACACTCCCGCGTGGGGAGTGACCGGCGCTGGGGACGGTGGTAAACCCTATTATTTTATTTCAATCCACACTCCCGCGTGGGGAGTGACTTGGAATTTTGATCCGTTTTACGGCTTTTCTTCAATTTCAATCCACACTCCCGCGTGGGGAGTGACCATTAGAGGGTATATCTTTTGTGCATTTTTACTATTTCAATCCACACTCCCGCGTGGGGAGTGACGCGGGCCCGTTGTATTAACCAGGACGATCTCTGTATTTCAATCCACACTCCCGCGTGGGGAGTGACTTTTTCATCATCAGCACATCCAAACAGTTTTTGATTTCAATCCACACTCCCGCGTGGGGAGTGACACAGCGGATATGGCAATTACGGCGCAAACACAATATTTCAATCCACACTCCCGCGTGGGGAGTGACAAAGTCTGGCTTAAGTGATTATGAGATTCTGGAGATTTCAATCCACACTCCCGCGTGGGGAGTGACAGCAATTTCCAACAAAAAACATATCAGTCTCTCTCGGAAATTGTCAAAATGAACCAAATATTTCCATCAATCTGGCAGCTTGCCGATCCATTTCGGACAGCTGCCAAGTGATACTGCGGTGCGAAATGCCCATGCTTTTTATGACCATATGTCATTCGCACTGTCATAAGATGAGAAACTCATCTGCCTTCATTCCCCTCTCCACTCCAAAATGCTCAACCTTTGTCGCATAATGATTCCCCAGATAGTAAAATCTCAGACTGTCCAGTTTCTCGTCTATTATTTCGCATAACCGCTCTTTTAACATTACGCTTTGAGCATGATCGACGATACATTCAAAAACGGAATTCTGCACTCTCCGTCCATAATTTACACACTCTCTTGCGACCTTGCGGAGCCGTTTTTTCCCCGCATCAGATTCTGTGTTTACATCATAAGCAATCAAAACTAACATTGGCCTCTCCTATTTCCATAGAAACATTGGATATTGGTCTAGATCTCCACGCAGATATCTGGCCAGCAGCATAGCCTGCACAAACGGCACCATACCCCATTCCACTTTTTCTTCCAGAAATGGATGTGTGATCATTTCTCTTTTTTTGCTTTGCCATTCCTCGAGAACCCGCTTCCTCGCATCGTCATTGAGCAGCACTGCCCCATTCTCTTTTACTGTAAAATCACGTTTTGATACAATCCGCCGGTTGATCAGCGTCAAGACAAACCGATCCGCCACAACAGGCCGCAGCTCCTCCATCATATCCAAGGCAAGCGACATCCTGCCCGGACGATCCGTATGCAGGAAACCGACATAGGGATCCAATCCAACAGTCTCCAGTGCAGCGCCTGCCATGCCTGTCAGCAGCGTATAGGCAAAAGACAGCAGCGCGTTTACACGATCCTGCGGCGGCCGCCGGTTCCTGCCCGGGAAGCAGAAGTCCGTTTTCTGCTGCAGGATCAGCTCATTCAAAACGCTGAAATAAAGGCTTGCCGCCTCCCCTTCCAGCCCCCTGAGCAGAGCTGGATCAGAACACTTCTGGATCTCTGTCAGGGACTTCTGCAGAAAAGAGGAAACTCTTTTTACCTTTTCCGTGTCTATCTGCATACCATGGTCTCTGATTGCCCGCTCCAACACCCATCGGGAATTGTACACTTTCCCCAAAATACAGTTTCGGGCAATGGCCATGCTCCGATCCGTGTTTTCGGAGTCCCTGTACTGCTGTTTTCTCAGCAGCACATTCCCCTGCACTTTCCCGCTCACCCTGGCCAAAAATCTGCCCTGGGGCGTCAGGAAGCTGACGGCAATGTTTTTCTCCATACACGCCCCCATCAGCGCCGGGCTCATTCCCCTGTAACCAAACGAAACAATGCTCTCCAGATTGTGCAGCGGCAGACGCCCTATCTCCGTTTCTCCATCGTATACCACCACATTCTCGCCGTCGAGAGATAGATAACTTCCTGACGAAGTTACATACAGAGTATTCGCAAGCTTTTTCATTCCATCCCCCCTGAAAGCCTGTTTTCTATATAAGTCTTTACAGACGGCATTTTCCCAAGACGCGGCATACAGATATCCTTTAGGGAACAAGTCGGACATCCCTTTGTCCACTTTCCCTGCGGTGTGCGGCCCTTTTCATAAAGGCGGTGCATATCCGCTGTCATTTCCTGCACTTTGCACCGAAGATCCTGTCCGACTGTCACAGGCTCCCTACGCCGTATTTCACCGTAATACAGCGCTCCCTCGAAGACAGGGACAGAAAACATTTCTTCCAGGCACATTGCCTGTGCTGCCAGCTGGATCACATCTGCCTCTGTCCCTTTTGGCTTCCCTTTCTTATACTCCACAGGAAAGGGCCGATATGTCCCTTTGTGTCCAAAGAGAGGAATGCCTTGTTCCGCTGTTTGAAACTCTACGACATCACATTCTCCGCATATTCCCAGCGTCCGGGAATGGATGGGCAGTCCTCTGGTGATCAGCACATCGCCTCTTTTTTCATAGGAAAATTTATCATGGGCTCTTTTATGAAAGATTTCGCCCACAGCCGTATGTACATTTTCCTGCCATTGCCGCTCAATATGGATCAATGCCCATTGTCTTTTGCAGAAGGCGTAGTGCTGGATACCGGAAAGCAGCAGAAAGTCCTCTTCGTCATATTCCATCATATTTTCCTCGAAACCTGCACGGTACCGGGGATCTGTTCCTGACAGATTTCTACAAGGTAATCGGAATATTGCCTGGGGTATTCCACCCCTTCCTTTTTCTGGACTTTTACCGCTTCAAACAGCTTGTATGCCGGGCAGTCCCCCAATTCTTTGCTGTGTTTGAACACGATCAGCTCCCTCACCGACATTTTCCCCCGGGCCGCAGAGTGGTCAATCTCAAACATATTGATGATAGCATCCCACAAAAGTTCCAAGTCCTCCTCTGAAAACCCTGTGGTCTTTCTGGCCAGGTTCGCCGAGATAAAGCCCTCTGCCCGATACAGCGCATAGGGCACGATATTTTTTCTGCCCATTTCCGTGTTCTTGTTTTCAGCATCTTTTTCCGTTGTAATCGCCACCCGCGTGATGGTCACTTCCTGGCTGACGATGGGGTCTATACTTCTTGCAAAGCCCAGCTGCACCGGCCCCCGCACCTGGCCGCAGTTCAGCGCCGCTTTTACGAAAGTCGTCATGACTGCGCCGAAGGTTCTGATGTCATAGAAATTCTGGCACATGAAATCCCGTATCTGCCTGTCAATGTCCGGGTTCTCTTTCTTCTTTTCCTTTACGGTCTTTTCATCGACCCCTAAATACTGATAGGCTTCGCTGTCGCTGCGGTTTAAGGGCATATCCTCTTTGATATAGATCCGATAGCCCGGTTCATCCTCCTTGACCGTCTGGATGTAGTTGCGGATCTTTCTTTTCAGGCATACATCTGTCACCAGCCCATAACCGCTTTCCGGGTCTATCCTGGGAAGGTTGCCCGCATCCGGATCCCCATTGGGATTTCCGTTCTCCACATCAAACAAAATAACAAACTCATACCTGTTTTTAATTACTTCTGCTGCCATCTTTCAATCCTCCTTCTCTTTCTTTTCATATCTTTTTTGTGTCTGATGATAATACCCGAGAATGAACATTCCCTGTTCTTCCAGGTTCAAACGCTTTGGATACGCCGATGTCTGACCATCTCCCACAGTTATTTTTGCCTGTAAATTTCCAAGCAGCTTTTCATCTTCCAAAGCCCGGCCTTTATTGCCAATCTTCCTCATGTGGCTGTTCTTCAGCCTGAAAAGCAGGGGAAATACCAGGGCAGGCGTTGTGCAGGCCGAATTAAAGTACCTGTCCTTGATGGTTGCGTTGATATCTGGATTGGCGGCTTCCTGGATTCCTTCCAACACCGCAAATTCCCTTCCAAGCACATACGCGACATTCTGGTTGTTTTCGTTTAGTTCCACAGTGACCTCCTCCTTATAGTTATGCATTAGAAATGCCTTCACAATTGCCGCCCTGCCAGGTGTTACATTCCCTTGCTCCGCTTTCACTCTGCCCAACAGGGTGCTGTACAGCGAAGCAGGATACCTCTCCCCCGACAGGATCGCGCGATAAACAGCTGCGGCCATATGGGGTATGGGATTTTTTTCTCTGGATTTTTGATTCACCGTCTCCTGGAGCATAGACCAAATCCCCTTATATTCCTCCTGATCCCATTTCGGCCTTACAATCTTCATTCTGCTGTAATGCTCCGTCAGGTGCCGCAATATATTGCCAAAGCTGTCCTGATAAAAGAATCGGACGGAAAGCCTGGCGGCGTTGGGGGAAAGCCCTAAGATATAAAATCTCTCCGCCGGGCTGAATCCTCCAAGCGCATCTGTATCTATCCCTTTCCCCTGCTCCAGGTTTTGGAAAACACCCCGCAAAACATTCTGCGCGTCCTTTCGCGCTTCCATCATGTCGGCAAAAATGTTCTGATATTGCGGTTCGCCGCTTTCTGCCCAATAGACGATCATGGTATCTCCCAAAATACTCCGATGCTCACTGTCCGCGATCAGATCATTTAACGCCGTGGTATAAGCGTACATGGCTCTGCCGCTCACCGGTGCATTAAAGCTCTGCTCCTTGCCGTAGGACTCAAACGCCGGAGCGTTGAAGGAGACCAGGGCCGCCCCGCTGGACTGCGCTCCAGGGATGCCTTTGATCAGCGTATGGATCCGCGCAATGCTTTCTCTCCGTCCCGTTACCAGGCAGATCCCGTTCCGCGTTTCTTCTGTGCCGCTTTTTCTATAGTTTTCCCAGGCTCCCTGTATCTCGTCGTCTTCCTGGACATACCGGCCTTTATATTGGAAAATCAGATTGCTGTTTGTCAGAATATCTTCTTTATCCCTCTGCAGACACGGAAACTCCTCCGCCGTCTCCGGATCCCAGCGCTCGAAAAATGCCGTTACCGCCCGGGCCGCAGGACTGCCGCATTTTCCCAGTATCTCAATATGTTTTTCCTTCGCGGCCTGAAAACACTGGATCGCACGCTCCGGCTTTCCTTTCTGGTCGATTCCCAGCATATAGCTGGAATTGTCACAGAGGAAATTGGCCGATATGCCGGAAGACCGTATGACCATCTCCGGCACTTTGATCTCTTGGGGCAGAAACATCTTTTTCTTCCCCCTCTGTTCCTCCCGTTTTATCGGTATGACATTGAGCAGATGCCCCTCCGCATCCAGTTCCAGCACATAAGATACTTTCGCCTTGCACCAGCCCGGCTGCTCCACTTTTCCCTGTTCCGCCAGCTTCTCATAATGATCGGCCAACGCCTGTAAGATCATCTCATCACCTCGCAATCCTTTAGATCCAGTACACCGTCCTCCAGCACAGCCCTAAAAAATGTGGGCTGTATGTTTTCCGGATCGGTGTAATCCATGTCGTACAGCATAAATCCCAGATCCTTGCGTTCTCCCGGATAAGCTGTTTCTACTTCGTTTTCTTCATAAAGCGCCACATTGGCCGGAAATTCGCGGCATCCGAAATAGGGCTGGTGGTAACATTCGCCTCGCCGCAGCCTGCGCATGACAATGTCCTTGAACTTTCCCGGGTTGTCTGTGTCGTTGGCCTTGTCGGTCATCTCGAAATGCGCTTCAATAACGTAGTCCACATCGCGCAGTATCATGGACGCCCTCTGCACGATTTCCGCTTTGCTGCAGATGCTTAAATCTTCCCTTTTCCCTTGCATGACGCCCAGCGCACGGCTGCCTGAAACCTTGCTCTTTACCTCGTTCCTGCGCACGCTCGTAAACCGAATCGGCTTTCTGAGATAAATCTTGTCCACAACCCATCTGCAGCCAGGATGCCAATAAACAGCTTCCAACAATCCCCGGGCAGCCGATGGCGTTATGATGTCATAGCTGCATCGTTCCACTTTCATCTCAGGTCTGCAGAATAGGGCATACTCCCCCCATGCTCTTATTTTTACTCCATATGCCACGCTCTCACCTCCATATTCATTTATTGCTTTGTGTCCGTTTTTCCTATAAGTTATATAATACAATTCGTCTTCTGATATGTCAATCAAATTTTAAAAAATTGAGTAAAAATGTTTCATCTATGCTATAATGTAGTAGCTTCTTCTATTTGTGTCGATTACATTTTGTAGTCGTGGGTTGAAATATTTATTGCTTTGTGTCATAGGGCCGCTGTACGCCGATACAGCGGCCCTGTCCGTTACCAGAACACCCCTGCGCCCTGTCCGGCATCCGCTTTCAGTCCGACTTCCTCCGAGTAGCATCCAAGATCGCGCAAAACTGCTATTTCCTCGTCTATTTCCTCTATCAAGCCTGCCCCTTTCAGATTTTCGTAGACACTGTCGTATACGTTTACACTGTACTGCCCTATCCTGCGCATCAGATCCCTGCCCGGCATCCCATACCGCAGTGCTTCTTCCAGTTCTTTCCCTTCCTCCGTATCACAGATCAGTATCATTTTCCCGCTCTGCTCAATCAGATGAAAATCCTTCGCCACTGCCCGGAAAGGTATGTTATCCGATTTCGCCTCGTTCAATCTGTCCAGAATGGCTTTTTTGTCTAACCCCTCCCCTCTTAAATAAAACAATCGTTCAAAATACGCATGGATGGCATCTGGAGAAGCGATATCCTCAAATTCCCGCAAGATCTGTTCCGAGACGGCCACTGCCTGCCTCATGTCATTGCTGCCATTTCCTTCTCCTTCGGCAAATTGAAAGATATGGGTCTGACTGGCCGATGGATCCCGCCTGCCTTCCCGGTTACAGCGTCCTGCCGCCTGCAGCAGGGAATCCAGCCCTGCCAGTTCCCGGTATACTGTCTGAAAATCCAGATCCACACCCGCCTCTACCAGACTGGTGGCAATTACCACACAGTCCTGCCCCGTTTCCAGCCGCATCCTGATCTCCTGCAGTTTTTTTCGTCTGTGGATGGGATACAGGTAGGTGGACAGGTGATACAGACCGTCTTTTCCTTCCAGTGCCTCATATATTTCCTGCACACGTTTTCTGGTATTTAAAATGCAAAGCGCCTGCCGCTCCCGGCTTAACCGGCCGACCAATTCCCCCTCCTCCCATTCGCCCTCTTTGACGAACTGCGTCCTTCGGAACAATGCGTACTGCGCCCCCGCATCAGGACAGATTTCTCCCCTGTACAGCCTGCCAGGCAGTATCTGTCCCAATGCCGGCTGGGTTGCCGTACACAAAACCGCCGTGCATCCGTAGTTTAAGACCAGCTCACTGACTGCCCTCATACAAGGCTTTAGATAATCTGCCGGAAGCATCTGCGCTTCGTCAAAAATCAGTACGCTTCCCGCGATGTTGTGCAGTTTTCTGCAACGGGATGGCTTGTTTGAAAAAAGAGATTCAAAAAACTGGACATTGGTGGTGACCACCACAGGTGCATCCCAGTTTTCCGATGCCAGCTGTTTTAGAGCCAATTCTTCCCCGTCTTTGTACAACGCGTTACAGTGATCCTCCAACACCTGATCAGCGCCCAGGATATCGGCAAATATCTTCGCGTTCTGCTCAATGATACTGGTATAAGGAAGCACATAAATGATCCGGTCCAGCTTATGTACCTGTGTATGCTGCAGTCCAAACGCCAGAGAAGCAACCGTCTTTCCTCCGCCTGTGGGCACCGTCATATGGTAAATGCCCTGCTTCCCTCTCCCTTTTTCGATACAGGCTCTCAGTATTTCGGTCCGATGGGCATTGAGCGTCCCCGCTTCCCTGCAATCCAGCCAGGGACGGATTTTCTTTTCCAGGCGGTTCCACAGTTCACCCATGGATACATAGGGATATTCCCGTCCCTGGCCTGACATAAAATGCTCCGTGTCCAAAAAATCAGCGTCAACAAGACAGGAATAGAGCATACGGATAAAAAACGTCACGCCAAAAAACTTCTCTTTCCCATCTAGTACTTCCAGTTTGGGAATGTCCGGAGTGACAGGGGCAATTTCTTCCCGGAAGGATCCATAGTCCGATATTTTCTTTTTTAACCGCCCCCACAGGCTAGGACAGCCGCTTTCGTCCGCTGGGCTTCCCCCGTCCGGCAGACCCGCGTGATGTCCCGCAATACAGTACGCCGCAGGGAGACATTTATGCGCCTGCATCTCGACTGCGCCTGCGGTGGAATGGTCTGTCTTGCACTCCTCCCCGCGGATCCTCCTCTGGAATTCTTCGGAATATTTACCGATGTCATGCATCATCCCACAGGCATAGCCCCAGTCTTTACAGTGGAATCTTTCCGCAAACCCTCCTGCCAGTTCCGCCACACGGTATAAATGCTCATTCAGTGCCTGCTCTCTCCCATCGGCCGATCTATGCGCCAGATACATTTTTCTGCCCTCCTTAAGAAAGATCTGTTTTCTGCTGGTGATATCCACTATAGCACATTACGAGTCCTATAAACCGTACTTAAAACAGTATCCCGTCCCCTGCCGCACCGGCCTGACAGAATCCTCTCCTCACCCCGTAAACTGGCTGTGATACAATTGTGCGTAAAATCCTCCCTGGGAGAGCAGCGTCTCATGATTCCCCTGCTCCACGATATTGCCGTCCCGCATCACTAAAATCACATCCGCCTCCCGGATAGTGGAGAGCCTGTGGGCCACGATAAAGCTGGTCCGCCCCTCCATCATTCTGGCAAAGGCGTTCTGGATCTTTAACTCCGTCCTGGTGTCGATGGAGGAGGTGGCCTCGTCCAGAATCAGCATGGGCGGCAGGCACAGCATCACCCTGGCGATGCACAAAAGCTGTTTCTGCCCCTGGGACAGGCCGCCTCCCTCCTCCGAGATCACCGTGTCATACCCCTGGGGCAGACGTCTGATAAAGCTGTGGGCATGGGCGGCCCTGGCGGCCTGTTCCACCTCCGCATCCGTTGCCTCCGGCTTCCCCATGCGGATGTTGTCCCGGATGGTGCCCCACCGCAGCCAGGTCTCCTGCAGAACCATGCCGTAACTGGTGCGCAGGCTGCCCCGGGTGATCTGCCGGATGTCCGTGCCGTCCACCCGGATGGAACCGCTGTCCACATCGTAAAAGCGCATGAGCAGATTGATCAGGGTCGTCTTGCCGCAGCCCGTGGGACCCACGATGGCCACCCGCTGGCCGGACTTTGCGTCCAGGGAAAATCCCTGGATCAGCCTCTGTCCCGGCACATAGCTGAAAGATACCTGTTCCAGGCTCACCGCTCCTGCTGTCTGCTCCAGCACCCTGGCACCCGGCGCATCAGGCGCCTGGGGCGTCTCCTGAATGAGCTCCAGGATTCTGGCGGCGCAGGCTAAGGCATTCTGCAGTTCCGTCACCACCCCGGAAATCTCATTGAAGGGCTTTGTGTATTGGTTGGCATAGCTTAAGAGGCAGGAAAGCCTTCCCACGCTGATTCCGCCCCGGATGGCCACAAAGGCGCCAAAGACGCCAACCCCCGCATAAACTAAGCTGTTGACGGCCCGGGTGACGGGGTTGGTGATGGAGGAATAAAAGATCGCCCGCAGCGAACATTCCTCCAGCCGTCTGTTGCCTTCCGCAAACTGCTCCCTCACTGCGTCCTCCCGGGAGAAAGCCTTCACCAGCTTTTGATTTCCCACCGTCTCCTCGATCAGGGCCGTCTGCTCTCCCCTGGCCCTGGACTGCAGCTGGAACATGGAATAGGTTCTGGAAGCGATGAATCGGGCCGCCAGAAAGGACACCGGCGTGACGCAGACCACCACCAGGGCGATGGGCACATTGGCGGCAAACAGGAAAAACAGCGTGCCGATGATGGTCAGCACGCCGGTAAACAGCTGGGTAAAGCCCATGAGCAGCCCGTCTGCCAAGGCGTCCACATCGGCGATGACACGGCTGATCAGATCCCCGTGGGCATGGGCGTCCAGATAGCGCAGGGGAAGCTGCTGCAGCTTATGGAAGGCGTCCTCCCGGATATCTTTCACCACATGGTAAGTAATGTAGCTGTTCGACAGATCCATCACCCACTGGGCAGCGGCGGTAGCGCAAACAGCCGCCCCGATCTTCCAGAGGATGGCAAAAAGGCCCGGAAAGTCCACCCTTCCTTTCCCCAGGAGCAGATCCACCGCATTCCCCGTCAAGATCGGCACATAGAGCGTAAGCCCCACGGTCACCGCCGCCAGCATCAAAGAAAGGCCCGCCAGGAGCCGATATTTTTTCAGGTAAAGGAGCATCTGCCCCAAAGTCTTCTTCCGATCCAGTCCCGTTTCCATCGTAACCTCATTCCGGAGCGTTCTCTAGGCGGGGCGATGCGAATCTCAAATTCGCGTCTGCCATCAGGGGAATTTGTGACGCTCCGGCACAAATTCCAACACATCTCTTCCCGTTACCGATCAGCGGGATACTGGGAATCATAGATTTCCCGATACACGCTGCAGCGCTCCAGCAGTTCCTCATGGGTTCCGATCCCGGCCAGCCGTCCGTCCTCCAGCACCAGAATCTGATCCGCGTGGCGGACGGCGGAGGCCCGCTGGGAGACAAGAAACGTGGTCATCCGCCCTTCCAGACTGCGGAGGGCCGCCCGCAAGGCCGCGTCCGTCCCATAGTCCAGCGCCGAGGCGCTGTCGTCCAGAATCAGGATCTCGGGCTGGCGCACCAGGGCCCTGGCAATGGTCAGCCTCTGCCTCTGCCCCCCGGAGAAATTCCTGCCGCCCTGGGCCACCTCTGCGTCCAGTCCTCCCTCTTTTCCCTCCGCCACTTCCCTGGCCTGGGCCAGGCCGAGGGCCTGCCACATCTCCTCCTCGGTGGCGTCGGGCTTGCCCCACTGTAAGTTGCTGCGGATCGTCCCCTGAAAAAGCACTGCCCCCTGGGGCACGATCCCCACCCGGCCCTTTAACTCCTGCTCCGGTATCTGCCGGATGTCTCGTCCTTCCAGCCGCACCGTGCCCTCTGTTGCCGGGTAAAAGCCTGGGATCAGATGGACAAGGGAGGTCTTGCCGGATCCGGTGCCGCCGATAATGCCCACGGTCTGGCCCTTCTCCACCTGGAAACTGATATCCCGCAGAGTCTCCGCCCCCGCGTCCTGATAGGTGAGGGACACATGGTCAAACTCCAGAAAAGGCGCGTCGGCGGACGGCGTTTCCCCTTTCCCCTCCTGTTCCCAGGGCGTGCCCTGGATCTCGAACACTGCCGCCACCCGGTCTGCACAGGCCACAGATTTTGTGACGGTGACGATCAGGTTTGCCAGCTTCACCAGCTCCACCAGAATCTGAGACATATAATTTAAGATGGCCACCACCTGGCCCTGGGTGAGATTGCCCAGGTTGACCTGAATGGCTCCCGTATACAGCAGGGCCATGATGGCGGCATTTACGATCACATAGGTGACAGGATTCATGATGGCGCTGATCCTGCTCACAAAGACCTGGCCGGAAAACAGGGTCTGGGTGCTCTCCCGGAACCGTTCTTCCTCCTTCTCCTCCCGGTGAAAGGCCCGGATGACCCTAACGCCCGTCAGGTTTTCCCTGGTAAGCCTCAGCACCTTATCCAGCTGTGCCTGCACCTTCCGGTAGAGGGGCATGGTCCAGACCAGAACGCCGAACACCACCAGCGCAAGCAGCGGAATGGCCACTGCAAAGAGCAGGGCGCTCTTGACGTCGATGGCAAAGGCCATGGCCATGGCGCCGAACACGATGACGGGGGAACGCAGAAACAGCCGCAGCACCAGGTTTACCCCGGACTGCACCTGATTGATATCGCTGGTCATACGGGTGATCATGGCAGAAGTGCCCAGCCTGTCAATGGCAGTGAAGTCCAGGCTCTGAAGGTGGTCAAACAGCGCCTGGCGCAGCCTGGCAGAAAAACCCACCGCCGCTTTTGCCGCGAAAAACTGGGCCGTGATGGAGGCCGCAAGCCCCACCGCCGCCAGAATCAGGAGACAGGCCCCCATCTTGCCGATATAGACCATGTCCCGGTTCTGGATCCCCCGGTCGATGATCGCCGCCATCACCAAAGGCACCAAAAGCTCGAAGGCAGCTTCCAGCAGTTTAAAGAGCGGCGCCAGCACCGTCTCCTTGCGATGATCCGATAAATAGGGAAGCAATGTTTTCAGCCGTTTCATCTTTATACCCCTGGCGTGCTTCAGCACACACCCCTCTTTTTAGAATTTGAACGTTTCTGCCGCTTCAGCGGCTCTTGCATCAGCATGGGCTTTGTGCGCCATCACACTTCCCCTCCCAGGTGCAGGCCGCCATCCGATACCCCTTGAGGCAGTCCCAGAACCGCCACCGCAGCCCCTCCATCCCTTTCTCTGTGACATCTGACCCGGATACCGCCAGGATCCCCTCCCCGGTCAGCTTTCCATAGGCCTCCTTGCGCGTCCAGAGACGGTAAAACAGCTCCCGCCTTTCTTCCTCCCCCGGGCAGGCGGAAAGCGCCTCCTGCTCCCGCCTGCAAAAAAAACGCCCGGCGATCCGGTCCAGACGCTCCCCGGATACCTTCTCCATGCGCTGGATATCCACGCCGATCTCCTCCCCGGCCACGCCGCAGCACACATAGCTGCCGGAGTGGGACAGATTAAAATAAAAAGGACGCCCCGCCAGATAAGGTTTTCCATGTTTCCCGTACTCCATTCCCAGCGGGATCGGCTTTCCCAGGCACGCGATCACCCGGGCCGGATCGTACTCCGCCAGGCCGTCCCCCAAAAGCCTGCAGGGCCGGAGAATTTTTTCCGTTTTGCCCTCCAGGGCTTCCCGGGCTGCAAGCTGCAGCAAAAGTCCGGCCCCCAGACAGGCCGCCCTGGCCGCCCCGCAGCGCATCCCTGCCGCTTTTTCCTGCCTGTGGGGATCCACCTTTTCAAACGCCTCCTCCACAAGCCCCGGCTCTCCTTCTAAAAGGGCCTCCAGGGAGAGCAGATAATATCTTTCTTCCATCCCGTCCGCCCCCGTTTTTTTCAAAAAATGTGCCATAAATCTTGGCCGCCATGCCTGGATTTCCCGCATGGCGGCCTGACTGCTTCCCAAACCCTGTCTATTCTTTTTGCCCGGCAAGCAAAAGCCCCAGCTCCTCCAGCTGCTTTGGCTCCACCGTCCCCGGCGCCTCTGACATCAGGCAGGAGGCGTCCTTCACCTTGGGGAAGGCGATCACTTCCCGGATGCTCTCCGCCCCGGTCAACAACATCACAAATCGGTCAAGCCCGATGGCCAGCCCGGCATGAGGCGGTACCCCGTACTGGAAAGCGTCCAGCAGGAACCCAAACTGCTCATGGGCTCTCTCCTTCGTAAAGCCAAGGATTTCAAACATCTGCTCCTGAATATCGCTCTGGAAGATTCTCACGCTGCCGCCGCCCAGTTCCACGCCGTTTAACACAATGTCATAGGCCTTCGCCCGCACCTTCCCCGGATCCGTCAGAAGCATCCCCAGGTCTTCCTCCATGGGCATGGTAAAGGGATGGTGCATGGCCACATACCGCTCTTCCTCCTCGCTCCACTCAAACTGGGGGAATTCCGTCACCCACAAAAAGCAGAACCGGCTGTTGTCAATGAGCCCCAGCTGCTTTGCCAGCTCCACCCTGAGCGCACCCAGCACGGACCAGACAATCTTTACCCTGTCTGCCGCAAACAAAAGCAGATCCCCCGGCTCTCCTTCCATCTTTTCCACCAGGCGCTGCAGTTCCTCCTCCGAAAAGAATTTGGCAAAAGAAGATTTATAGCTCCCGTCCGGCATCACGGACAGATACGCCAGCCCTTTTGCGCCGTACCCTTTTGCAAATTCCACCAGGGCGTCGATCTTTTTCCGGGGCATTTCCGCCTGGCCCTTTACGTTGATGCCGCGGACGCTGCCCCCTGCCTCCAGGGCGCCTGTAAACACGCCAAACCCGCAGCCCTTCACCGTCTCAGACACATCCTTTAACTCCATGCCGAAGCGAAGATCCGGCTTGTCGGAGCCAAACCTGTCCATGGCCTCCACCCAGGTCATCCGCGGCAGGGGCAGGGCAACCTCAAGCCCGATGGCCTCCCTGCACGCAGCGGCAACCATCCGCTCCGTGGCGTCGATCACATCTTCCACGTCCACAAAGGACATCTCCAGATCCACCTGGGTAAATTCAGGCTGCCTGTCCGCCCGCAGATCCTCGTCCCGAAAGCATTTTGCGACCTGGAAATACCTGTCATACCCAGAGCACATCAAAAGCTGCTTGAAGATCTGGGGAGACTGGGGCAGCGCGTAAAAACAGCCGGGATGCACACGGCTGGGCACCAGGTAATCCCTTGCTCCCTCGGGGGTTGACTTGTTCAGAATCGGCGTCTCGATCTCCAAAAACCCTTCTTCGCTTAAAAAGGAACGGATCGTTGCCGTGATCTTGCTGCGCAGGATCAGTTTTTTCTGCAGATCCGGCCTGCGCAGATCCAGATACCGATATTTTAACCGCAGTTCCTCCTTGGTCTTGGAATCCTCCTCGATGGGGAAAGGCGGCGTCTGGGCCTCCGACAGGACGCGCACCTGATTGGCACGGATCTCGATCTGGCCGGTTGCCAGGTTTTCGTTCACCGCCCCGGCGCGTTTTTCCACCCGGCCCACCACTGCCACCACAAATTCGCTGCGCAGCTTCTCCGCCTTGGCGAAGTTCTCCGCCCCGCAGTCGCTCTCCTCAAAAATGATCTGCAGGATGCCGGATCTGTCCCGCAGATCCACAAAGATAATCCCGCCCTTGTTGCGCTGCTTCTGCACCCAGCCCATAACCGTGACGGTCTCCCCCGCATTTTTTGCGGACAGTTCCCCACATCGATGGGTTCTCTTAAGCCCTTTCATTGACTCTGCCATACTATCCTCTTTCCCGCCGTCTAAGCGGCTCTTTTCTTCCCGCTGGGGATGCCGGAGCCGAAGATCTCAGTTCTTCAGCGCCTCCCTGTAAAACTCTGCAAACTCCTGATAGCCCTCTGCCGTCAGCTGCTCCTTCTGGAACTTTTTATTCTTGTTCATGCGCACCACCAGAACCTGGTTTCCGTCCTCCCGGGCCTTCTGGGCCTTTGCGATCACCTCGCACAGCTTTTCCCCAGCCACGCCCTTCTCCACCAGATAAGCAATCCTCCGGGGTCTGCCCGGTATCTGGAAGCCGCTCTCTAAAAGCAGCATTACGATCCGCTCAAAGCCGATGGAAAACCCGCAGGCCGGCACGTCGTTTCCCGTAAACTTCCCAACCATCTTATCATACCTTCCGCCGCCGCCGCAGCTGACGCCAAGCCCCGCAATAGCGACCTCAAAGATGGTACCCGTGTAATAGGACATCCCCCGCACCAGCGCAGCGTCGAATATCATCCGGAAATCCGCCGCCTTTGTGGCTTCCACGCTGTCCATGATCTCTCTCAGATTCCGGGTGACCGTCGGATCCAGCACCCCGGCAAGCTTCTCCTCCAGATAAGCCAGGCCGTCCTCTGCCCGGGCAAACCCCTGGTAGAGATCCAGATATTTCTCTGTGCAGGCCTTCTCAAAGCCGTTCTCCAGAAGTTCCTTCTCCACGCCCTCCAGGCCGATCTTGTCCATCTTGTCTAAGGTGATGAACACACTGTCGTAAGAGACCTCCGGAAAGCCGCTGTAAGCTGCCATGGCCTTTAAGATCTCACGGTCGTTGATACGGATCTCAAACCCCTGGAAACCCAGGCGTCCCAAGGTGGTGGTGGTGGCCAGGATCAGCTCGATCTCCGCCAGATTGGAGGGCTCGCCAAGAATGTCGATATCACACTGCATGAACTGGCGGAACCGTCCTCTCTGGGGCCTCTCCGCCCGCCACACGTTGCCCATCTGCAGCGCCTTAAAGGGGGAGGGCAGCTGGGCGGCGTTGTTGGAATAGTACCGCACCAGGGGCACCGTTAAGTCGTAGCGCAATCCCCCGTCCACTACGTCCTCCTCCGTCAGGGCCTGGGCCACATCCAGCTTCTCGCCCCGCTTTAAAATCTTAAAGATCAGCTTTTCGTTGTCCCCGCCCTGCCTGCTTGTGAGGTTTGCGATATTTTCCACACAGGGCGTCTCAATGGACGTAAATCCAAACTGCCCGTAAGTCTCCTTGATCACCCGGATACAGTAATCCCTAATCTGCATTTCCTCCGGCAGGATATCCCTCATGCCCGTCGTGGGCTTCTTGCACAGCGCCATATTCTTCCTCCCCTGCCGTATTTTGCGGCAGCTCACTTCCTGTTTTAACTATTCTATCTTATCCGCTTTCCCAAATACTGTCAATATTGCAGTGCACAAAAGTATGTGTCAAGTACTCGTTGGCACTTTTCCTGTTTTCTTTATGAGTTCTCGTTTTTCATGCAATCAATACTGCCATCTGCACATCTGTCGTCTGCTGATTCTGTATCTGGCAGACAACAGGGCTTATCCCATGAACGCCCTCTTGAATGCCTTGCGGGATGCCGTCTGCATCGCCTCCAAGAGCGGCATATGGCTGTTTATCAGATCCGCATAGAT